>JAEYPP010000084.1 GCA_023410575.1 Bacillota bacterium
TTATATCTCTCTCGAAATCTGACCTTTCTTGGTAGATCGATATTCCGGACATCAAATAGACAAGCATCAATGTAGTTATACATCGTCTTTTCACTGCACATAAGTTCATCCTTATGATTGATATAAATCTGATGAAGAGATTGTCCTTGCTTCACCAATGGAGATAGGATTTGATTCAAACGAATTACTTCCTGTTCTGCTACACACAGACCGCTTCTTGACTCTGAAATAGTCTCATTTGCTCTAATGTGGGCTTTCTCTGCATCATAAAAGGTCTTCACTAAAGAACATTTACCTATCTCTGTGCAACCATTGCATATGTAGGGAGCGCGGAACCTAGCCCAGCAGACTTCTTCTACATAGTCAGGACAGCTTTGATTACAAAGACTACAGTTTTTACAGTAAATGACGCTTCGAGAGCAGTTTCCATCGCAAATTCTCCGTCGGTTACAAGTCCTACGATTTTTACAAGTATTATGAGTCTGGCCTGGATAGCCAGTTGCAATCTCAGAACTAGTTACGAACTTCTCTGGATATGGTACTTGGATCTTTCTCTAATCTGCGGCTGATTTCTTTAAAGGAAAGACCTTCCTTCAGATTACATTGTAAATGAAGTCTTTCTTCATAACTAAAAAACTTTGACATAATATCCTCCAATCTGCCACCAACAGTCTTAGAATAGAGGATTATGTAAAAAAGTGCAAACTAAAAGCCTAGTGCTTTGACATACACTAGACTTTTGTAAGCTAAGATGCAACCTCTTAGCAGATATATAACAAGCTCCTCAAAAACTGTTAATTGTAATGGAAAGGTTGCGTTTCATTTTACAATTAACCATCACATCTTAAAGCTTAAAGCTCCATCACCATTCATTCCACTCAAGTACCCCACTTGCCACCACTTTATCATTCTAAATCATTCCATACAAGAAGTACCACTTCCCAACTCTCTCCTTAGGTTTCTTCAAACAAGAAGCAAAAAAAGTCCCAATCTCTGCAGGTTAGGACTAATCTTTACAAACGGAGACAGTGGAGTTCGAGTAGTCTATTCTTCATCTCCAATTTCAGTAAACCTCTCCCCCCTACTTATGGTACGGTTCCCCGCAATTAATCCGATACCCCCGATAAACTTGCTCCAGCAAAATCATTCTCATCACCTGATGAGGAAAAGTCATCTTTGAAAAACTCAACTTATAATCTGCACGCTTAAGTACATCCTCATCAAGCCCAAGAGAACCACCAATCACGAACACGAGATGGCTTTCTCCTTTAACACCCAACTCTTCCATCTTCTCTGCTAGTTCTTCTGAAGATAGCATCTTGCCTTCAATTGCTAGCGCAATTACATAGGCAGAATCCTTAATATTCTTAAGAATTCGTTCCCCCTCTCGCTTCTTAATCTGGAGTTCTTCAGCTGTTGAAGCATTGTCTGGAGTTTTTTCATCTGCAAGTTCGACAATTTCTAATTTACAATAACGACTTAATCTTTTTGAATATTCGTCAATTGCCATGGTTAAGTACTTTTCCTTTATTTTTCCAACACATACTACTGTAATTTTCATGTTATACCTCATCCAGATTTCATAACTAGAATAATAAACTCTTAATAGATTTTGTAATTTTATTGCCTAAACTACTTAAATACTTTTATCTTTTCCTTCTTCTTCTCTTTCTTTTTCAAATTCCCAGGTTCCTCTACCGTATCCATTGTCGATTCATTCCTCATCTCAATTGGTCGAATCACTTGACGTAACAACCGTAGCTGTTTATTTTTCGACACATTAAACATAATACGAAAAATTGTATCAATAATGAAGATACCGATCGCAATCATTCCTGCGATTTGTAACGTTAAATAAAAGTAAAATGTTGCATTACTACTATCTTCTTGAATCAAATAATAGACGATACGATACGTATTAACACCAGGAACTAATGGTAGAATTCCTGGAATTAGGAATACTGTAACTGGTGACTTAAATACTCTGGCTAGAATATGTGAAATCAAAGCTACTGCTAAGGTTGATACAAGTGTACTAATCGCAACACTAAACGTTGCATCTTGACAAACAAGGTAAACAAACCAACTCACAGCAGAATTTAGACCTGACCATACCAAAAACCTCTTAGGAACACCTTGAACGGTTGCAATCGTAAATACCGCAATAAAGGCAGCAATGATCTGAATTATCATAGAACACCTCCTAAGATAGCTTTTCCAATGGCTAGTCCTGCACCGATACCAACTGCCAAAGACGCTGCTATAACAATTGCCTCCACTAATCTTGCAGTACCAGAAACATAATCTCCTTGAAGTGTATCACGAAAGGCGTTGGTCAATGCTACACCAGGTAACATTGGCATGATCGAACCTGCTATAATTGGCTCAATGTCTACATGAATTCCAGGAAGCTGCGTTGTAAGGCTTGTAGTGATTGCAATCATACAGCTAACCGCCATATTACTTACAAACCGATTGATCTTTACTCCTTTATACAGCAATTTACTAATTACGATATATAAACCATTCAGCGCTGCCATGATACATTCCATAATGGTTGCCCCAAATAACAAGGTAAATGAAGTTGCAGATATAATTGTACACAAATATAGAAGCCAATCTGGGTATCTTTTTACCGTTAATAACTCTACAAGCTTTGTATGCGCTTCTTCTAGCTCCAAGTTCCCTGAACAAAGTTTTCGTGAGATGTCGTTTGCATAATAGATATTTCCTAGATTTGTAGTACGTTCTCCTACTTTTCGAACACGAGTAATTGTATTAATACTTATATCTGATATCGTAACCATAATAGAGGTCGAGATAACAAACACATCACAATTTTCAAACCCTGATATTCTTAAGATACGAGTAATCGTATCTTCCACACGATATGTTTCAGCCCCACCTCTTAACATAATCTCGCCAGCTAAGATAGCTGTATCAACTAATAAATTATAATCCAACTTAGCTAGCACCTACCTTTCAAAATTGTCTTGCTTAACTATAAAGTAACCTGAATTGAGAAAATCATCTATTCTAATCATTAATTAATAGTACAATAGACTTTATTATTTGTCTATATAAATACAAGACTTATTTTATGGGTGATTTGTTCACAAATTGTTTTTATTTTATTTATAGTTTACTCATATTTCTCTTTTATAATAATTGATAAGAAAGTGATTTTTTTGTTTCACTCTCCTCCTCCCCCAATTATAAAGGAGAAGAGGCTATCGTTGAATACAGATTTGTAGATAAAGTGTCTCAAAGATGTATGCTTCTATAGCCTCTTTTCATATTTCGATGATGCTAATTAATAATTACATATTTAATTCAGAGTATTTTTATCATTTTATCACAGAAAGAACATAAATCTAGACTATATTTATAAGTAGAAAGTGATCCAACACTTTCTACTCCCACCCTATATACGTAAGAACAAAAGTGTGCTTCGCACACTCTCACGAGCAACACTTTGCAAGCACAGCTTTTGTTCCGCGCCGTAGCGGAGCGTAGTGCACATGCTGCGGAGCATTTTTATTGAATAGGGAAGTTCAAAGAACTTCCCTATTCAATAAAAAAACGAGCTTCCCCAGCTCGTTTTTTATGGCTTCCAATCAGTTAGTATCTTGTCAAATCTTTGATTCAATTTCTCTTTGTATTTTCTCATCTGTCGTATCTATTGCATCTTTCATTGCATTTTCTAAGCCTTCTCGATTGTCTTCCTCTTCTAGTAACTCTTCTTGAGTCAATTTTCGAACTCGTACTAAATCAATCATACGGTTATGCACTTCTTCTAAACTATACTCATGGCCACAATAACGAATGACTGCCTTTTCATCTTCTTCCGGAATATGATCGAGTAGAGAAACTAATAACCCATTAATGGTATCATAGTTATTCATATCTTCTTCATGGAATGTGAGCTCTAATTCATCCTCAAGCTCTTCTAAACTAGCATCTCCTCGAATGAGATAAGAATTATCCTCCATACGAGTAAAGCTCTCTTCTTCTTCATCATATTCATCTTGGATATCCCCAACGATTTCCTCTAGAATATCCTCCATTGCAACGATACCGGCCATCTGTCCGTATTCATCGATTGCAATTGCCATATGTATTTTCTTGGATTGCATATCACGAAATAACACATCAATACTTTGTGTATCTGGTATAAAATATGGTTCACGAGCAACTTTTATTAATGGCTCTTTTCTTAAACGCGGACTAACATAATATAACATAACATCCTTAAGGTGCAGCAAACCTGTAATATTATCAATGTCTCCATCATAAAGTGGATATCTTGAATAATTTTCATCCAACATAAAACGTAATGCTTCCTCAATTGTAAGCTCTGAACTAATTGCTATGACTTTCTTACGGTGAGTCATAATATCTTTTGCAGCTTTTTCATTGAATCCAATAATATTTGAGATCATCTCAGCTTCTTCTGCCTCGAGAACTCCTTGTTCTTGACCTTCATTTACAATCGAGATAATTTCTTCTTCTGTAACATTCTCCTCTAGATCCGAAGGCTTAACTCCAAAAATACGTAAAATCCCATTCGTACTCTTCTCTAAAGACCAGATAAATGGGAAAAATAGATGAGAAAATAACAAAATAACTCCGGCTAAAGAATAAGCAAATTTTTCTGTGTACTTCATGGCAAGCTTTCTTGGAAGCAATAAACCAAACATTACAATTAAAAACGTAATTACAATTGTTACAATAACCATGATAATACCTGTAGTTACTGCCATTGTTTCCTCTAACGTACTAATCTTTACTAATCGCTCAATGTAATGATAGAGCTGAAAGGAGTACGTCATACCAATTAATAAGCTTGCTAACGTTAGAAGTATCTCGATAACATTTATGTATCGATGTGGAGTATCCAAAAGCTTAATAAGATTTAATGCTTTTTTATCTCCCTCTGCTGCTCTTTTTCGAGCACTTGATTCATTCGCATTGAGTATGGCTGCCTCAGCAGCCGATACTATTGCATTTAAAATAACTAAACTGATTATAAAGACAAGACCACGTATGGGATGTCCATCCATAAAAATCTTTTCTCCTTTTTTAGTTTTACTATCGGCTAGACCTGCCGCAATTGTCTGGTGTTACGACCTATGTATCCAGGGCGAAACTAATAAGTAAAGCTTTGTCTATGCGCTTTAGGATATCTTGGTCTAAGTGACACACTTTTTCTTTTAATCTAGACTTGTCAATGGTTCGAACTTGTTCTAATAAAATTACCGAATCCTTAACAATTCCATATTTGTCAGCATCAATTTCCACGTGCGTAGGCAACTTCGCCTTATTCATCTTTGAAGTTATTGCAGCACATATCACCGTAGGGCTGTGCTTGTTACCAGTGTCATTCTGTATAATTAATACTGGTCGGACACCACCCTGTTCCGAACCAATCACCGGTCTTAAATCTGCATAATAAATATCGCCTCTTCTTATAATCACATAACTCACACTCCATCTTATGGCTTTAGCTTTATTATTACCACTTTTGACCATCGTATTCCATAAAACGTAACATTCTATGTAGATTGCAGTTATGTCTTTCACATTACCTAACAAAATATCGTTACTCTTTATTTGTCAATAGAACACATTATGCCTAGCTATTGTACATATCGTATTGATATGGGCTTTCCATTCTGGAAATAAACTCTTGGAACTCTCTTTCCAACATTGCAGACATACTCATAATTAAATGAACCAACCATATCAGCTACTTCTTCAACTGTAATTCTTTGGTTACCATCATGACCGATTAATGTTACCACATCGTCCTGTTTCGCATCTGGTATATCTGTAATATCTATCATAAATTGATCCATGCACACACGACCTATGATAGGTGCAAACTGTCCATGAACTAAGACCCTGCCCTTATTGGACAACTGTCTTGGGAATCCATCACCATATCCAACTGGTATCGTTGCGATTATCGTATGTTTTTTTGTAACATACGTACTTCCGTAACCAATTGTATATCCGGCTTCTAATTCCTTTATAAATGAAATATGCGTCTTTAGTTCCATTGCTGGTTTCAATAACAATTGTTCCTTATGAACTTCATTCGAAGGAT
The DNA here is from genome assembly GCA_023410575.1 of Bacillota bacterium. Classification (GTDB taxonomy): domain Bacteria; phylum Bacillota; class Clostridia; order Lachnospirales; family Lachnospiraceae; genus Lachnoclostridium. The sequence continues at coordinate 6,110 of JAEYPP010000084.1, forward strand.
ATAATCCATACGTACTAATACCAGAACGTACCATATCTAAGTTGGCTTCTGGTAAATCAATAATTCCTGCACTATTGGATATATGCTTTATCGGAATATGAATGCCTTGTTGCTCTAACTTCTTAATAAAATCTAGAAAAACTCGAAGCTGTTCTTTTGCGGATGATTTATCGATCATATCAGCACACGCAAAGTGACTAAACAATCCATCAATTCGTATATTATGAAGTGACTTCAAACGTACAATATCATTGATACTTTCAAGCGTTGGTTGATAACCAATTCGACCCATTCCAGTATCGAGTTTTATATGAATTGGAATAATTTTCTCCTGATGTTTTGCTTCTTCATTCAAAGCTTCTGCCATCTCATAGGAAAACACTGTCTGCGTTAAGTCATATCGTACTACTTCTGCGAATTGAGCTTTTGCAGAATATCCAAGCAACAAGATTGGTTTTGTAAATCCGGCAGCTCGAAGTTCAATTCCTTCTTCAACCACAGCAACTGCAAACCAATCAACTAGCGGATCAAGAACACGTGCGATTGGTACCGCACCGTGGCCATAACCATCTGCCTTAATGGCTACCATTATTTTAGTACCTGCTTTGATAATCTTTCTCGTTTCTTTTATATTATGACATATTGCGTCTAAATTAATATTTGCGCTAACGCGTAAATATTTCCCATCATACACTTCTTCTTTCATAATTCATCAAAACCTCTGGCAACGCTTCTATAATATCGCGAGCTAACATGGAATAGGAACCAAGCTTTAACTTGGCGTTATCACCTGCAAGTCCATGTAAATACACTCCTAACGTCGCTGCTTCCTCTCTTCTTAATCCTCCAGCCAACAAAGCAGCAATGAAACCAGTCAAAACATCTCCACTTCCACCAGTTGCCATACCATTGTTACCGGATACATTAATATATCTAAGATTATTTGATGCAACAATTGTTCTTGTATCTTTTAACACATAAATCATTGAATCATTATAAGTACACCGTCTTGCAATGTCAATTAAAATACTAGGAATTTTATTAACATAATCTAAAGTTAGGCGTGAGAGTTCTAAAAGATGTGGTGTCAATATAGTATTCTTTGGTAGCATTTCCTCAAGATTACTTATTCTATCTTCCTTTCTTACACATCTTTGGTTCAAGCTCTCAGATAGAATATTAATCGCATCTGCATCGACCACAAGCGGAGTTTTTGACTCCTTTAATAAGGTACAAACTTGATGAACTACACTTTTCGCCTTTTCTGACATAGAAAGACCAGGCCCAATCACAATTGAGTCCGCCCATAAAACTGCTCTTTCTATCTCATCACTTGCATTCTCATCATCATAATTACCAAACAAAGCCTCTGGTAGTTGTGTTCGAAGAATCGGTATAGCTGCACTTGCAGTAAGTATCTTAACTAAACCAACACCCATCCGATAGGCTGCATAAGCACTAAGATAAGCTGCTCCTGTTATGGATTCTGAACCAGCAATCACTAAAACCTTCCCATATGTTCCCTTATTAGAATAAGGATAACGTCTTGGTAAAAGACGACGGATATCCTCTGGCTCATAATACTGATAAACTTCATCCTGATCATCCGATGGACAAAATGGAACAATTCCAACATCCTTAACGAGTACCTTTCCTGCATAATCAGCTCCTGGATAAAGTAGTAATCCTCGTTTCATCTCTTGAAAGGTTACCGTAACATCTGCACATACGGCGCAGCCAAGTATTTGCCCAGAATCAGCACTAATACCAGATGGTATATCAACTGCAAGTATAAGCGCCCGTTGTTTCTGCTCATTTATCTTTGTAATCATACTTGCACATTCTCCATCAATCGGCCGATTAAGACCAATTCCAAAGATAGCATCGACTATAATATTATATTCACAAAAGTTCGTTTCGCGCCGAATGGATAACCCCAAATTTAAGGCGATTTGCATTTGCTTCCTCGCTTCTTTCGTCATCTTATCCTCTTCGCCTAAAAACATAGCCTCTACTAAACAACCTTGTGTTAGAAGAATACGTGCAATTGCAAATCCATCACCACCATTATTTCCACTTCCACAAATCACTAGTATTCGATCATTAATTGTTAAATTCTTTTGAATCTCTTCCACTACACTAAGCGCAGCTCTTTCCATTAAAACAAGAGCATCAATTCCGATTTGGTGAATTGTCATTGTGTCCAACGACTGCATCTGGGATGCACTTAATGCATACTTCATTTTAACCCTCCCCTCAGCTACTATCGACAAAAGAAATATCTAATGATCTATTGCGTCATCTATTTTTCTCATCATATCAGTTCCAAGCAGTTCATTCATATATAAATATGTATCACGATTCATTTTCTCTAGTTTTCTCAGTTGTTCTTTCAATTCGGATAATTGATGCTCTAAATCTAGTATCTCTGACTTTATTAGATTTATTTCTTTTCCTGTAGTCTGTAAGCGTTCAAAGCAAACCCTCGTTGTCTCAGTTAATAGTTCTTCATTCGTATCCTTAATCTCATATGGAAGGTTGGATAATTCCTCTTCTGATTGCTGCAATTGTTCATTCAAGTTAAGAATCATCCTCTGATTTTGTTCTAATTTTCTTAACTTCAATTTACCAACTGGGCTTTGATCAACCTCCATGTTTTGCATTATTTCTTGCATAAGTTGATTTTTATATCGTTTATAACCTTTGATGTTTTCAACTGCTCTCCCTTGATGTTTCAAAAGTTCATTCATTTTATGCTGAAGATTTTTCATCTGCTCTGTCATTTCTTCTGGTGGAAATAATGTTAACCAACGTTCATCTAAAGTAACCAGTGGTACTTTTTTACCACGAAATGCACTTCGAAAATCGATGGATTGATTCTTTTTTCTCTTTTGTAGTATGGAATTCTTATTCTGACGTTTCTTTGCTAATTTTTTATCTTCTTCCATGCAATCTACAAATCCTTCCTGTGAAATGAGGGCGTTGCAAAATATACTAATTTGCACCACCCTCGATTTACACTATTCACGTTATGAATTCTCATTTAACTCTTCCGCTGCTTTTAAATTATAAGATAAACGCATCAAACTTTCTGCAAGATGAACATTTTCTACCATAACGTCTTTTGGAACATTCAAGTCGGTAGGTGCAAAATTCCAAAGTGCACGAACACCTAATCTTACGAGCTCTTGTGCTACCTGAGGAGCCTTCATCTTAGGTATTGTCAAAGCAGCTATGTGAACTGGCGTCTTTTTTATAAATTCTTCTAGCTCATCAATCAAATGAATTTCAACCCCACGAATTGACATTCCAACTAAACGTGGATTTACATCAAAAATACCACGAATATAAAAACCTCTGCGTTCAAAGTCTGTATAATTAGCAAGTGCTTGTCCTAAATTACCAGCACCAATAATAATCACATTATACTTTCTATCTAAACCGAGTATCTTACCAATCTCCGTGTATAAATACTCTACATTATAGCCGTATCCTTGCTGTCCGAACCCACCGAAATTGTTAAGATCTTGTCGTATCTGGGATGCTGTTACATTCATCTTCATACTTAGTTCCTTAGAAGAAATTCGTACAACATCATTTTCTATAAGTTCTCCCAGATATCGGTAGTAACGTGGCAATCGCTTAATGACTGCCGAAGAAATCGTCTTGTCGTACATAATACAACCTCCTAACTTGTTAACCGCTCTCATCATCTCATATAATAGTTATTATAATGGTTTGTTAATTGTATGTCAATGATTTGACGAAGCTTTCTGTGTATGCTAAAATACTAGAGAATCTGATTAACTACATGATATGTGAGGGAACTAACATGATCTTAGCATGTAAAAATATAAGTAAAAGTTTTGGTACGGAACCAATATTGAACCAAGTATCGTTTCATGTAAATGATCGTGAAAAAGTTGCAATTGTTGGAATTAATGGTGCAGGAAAATCTACTCTGATAAAAATTATTATGGGTGAGATATCACATGATGAAGGAGAAGTGATTTTTTCCAAAGGCGCTACAATTGGCTATCTAGCTCAGCATCAAGACCTTTTAACTGAAAATAGCATTTATGACGAAGTGCTCTTAATCAAAGCTGATGTCATTCGCCTTGAAGAAACCATCCGTCAGCTAGAAATTGACATGAAATCTGTTCAAGGTGTAGAGTTAGACCGAATGCTCAATACGTATACAAGATTAACGCATGAGTTTGAGTTAAAGAATGGATATGCATATAAAAGTGAAGTAATTGGTGTATTAAAAGGGCTCGGTTTTACTGAGGAGGACTTTACCCGCAAAGTATCCACCCTTTCAGGTGGTCAAAAAACACGTGTAGCATTGGGTAAGTTATTATTAAGCAACCCTGATATCATTTTCTTAGATGAACCTACCAACCATTTAGATATGGAATCCATCGCTTGGTTGGAAACCTTTCTTTCTAATTATAATGGTGCAGTTGTTGTAATTGCACATGATCGTTACTTTATTAATAAGGTAGTTACAAAGGTAGTCGAACTTGATAATACAAAGGCAACTGTGTTTGAAGGTAATTACTCTGATTATGCAATCAAAAAAGAACAATTGCGTGAAACATTAATTAAGCAATATCTCAATCAACAGCGTGAAATCAAACATCAAGAGGAAGTCATCACAAAATTGCGCTCCTTCAACCGCGAAAAATCAATTAAGAGAGCGGAAAGTCGTGAAAAGTTGTTAGATAAGATGGAGCGTGTAGATAAACCAATTACGGTAAATGCAGAGATGTCCATTCGATTAGAGCCAAATATAACGAGTGGCAATGATGTATTAACCGTTTCCGGACTATCCAAATCGTTTGGTAGTAATCAATTATTTACTGATCTTAACTTTGAAATTAAACGTGGTGAAAAGATTGCGATCATAGGTAACAATGGTACTGGGAAGACAACAATTTTAAAGATTATCAATCAGATTATTGATGCTGATGGAGGAGAAATACGTCTCGGTGCCAAAGTGCATATTGGTTATTATGACCAGGAACATCACGTGCTTAATATGAATAAAACAATTTTTGATGAAATTCAAGACACCTATCCTAATATGGATAATACAAAAGTACGGAATGCTCTTGCTGCCTTTTTATTTACGAATGACGATGTATTTAAGTTAATTCGTGATATCAGCGGTGGTGAGCGAGGACGAGTATCCTTATGTAAGCTAATGCTTTCGGATGCTAATTTTTTAATCCTAGATGAACCGACAAACCACTTAGACATTGTATCAAAAGAAATTCTTGAGAACGCGATTGCTAACTATTCCGGAACTGTACTCTATGTGTCTCATGACCGTTACTTTATCAATCGTACTGCTACTCGTATTCTTGACTTAACACATAATACCCTAGTAAATTATATTGGGAATTATGATTACTACGTCGAGAAGAAGCCAGAATTTGAACAGCGTTATTTTGGAAGTCAAATACCTAGTGGCGATTCAAGAATTACTGATTCGAAAGCTAATATTTTTCATGGATTAAATATCAATTCTTCGAACTTAAATCAAACGAATCTCGATGAAGAAGCAAGTTCTGAAACAAAACTGGATTGGAAGCAGCAAAAAGAAGAGCAAGCAAAGCTTCGTAAGAAGCAAAATGAATTAAAACGTGTGGAAGAAGAAATTCATAAACTAGAGCTTCGTGACGTTGAGCTCAATGCATTACTTGCAGATGAATCCATCTTTACGAATTCAAAAAAATTAGTAGAATTAACAACTGAGCAAAATACAAACAACGAACGTATGGAAGAACTACTTGAACTCTGGGAACAGTTAAGTGAATAATCGTTTTTTGTTTTCCATATGTATTGAGAATTGCATGTAGATTTGTAATGATAAAGTTGCAAATTTGCATGCAATTTCTTTTTTCTACGTAAGGTATCAGTATACTTTTTTAACAATCAACAGACACTCCAACAATGTGCAAAAATTATAGAATATGTTAAAGATAAAAGTTTAGTAAAAATGAATCATAAGTTTAGTATTAGCGAGAAATTATATTGACATTGGAATTGTATTGTGTATAATTATATTCGTCGTCTAGTTTAGGAATGCTAAACTTTAAGTTTAATGTTAGGCCAAAATTCCATAAATAGGAAACATATTGAATGAATTATTATCGGAAAGGATTGGTGAACCAATGAAGATCGGGGCGAAAATCAAAGAACTACGTGTTCAAAAGAGTCTCACCCAAGAAGAATTAGCCGATCGTGCCGAACTCTCCAAAGGGTTTATCTCGCAACTCGAACGTGATATTACATCACCTTCCATTGCAACACTTGTTGATATCTTGCAATGTCTGGGCACGAATCTTGAAGAATTTTTTACTAATACAGCATCAGAACAAGTAGTTTTTAAAAAGAATGATTATTTTGAAAAGGTTGATAATGAACTTAATAATAAAATCGAGTGGATTATACCGAATGCGCAAAAGAATATGATGGAACCAATTCTTTTAACGCTAGAACCAGGAGGTTCAACTTATCCCGATAATCCACACGAAGGTGAAGAATTTGGATATGTACTTAGCGGTTCTATTTCCATACATATTGGAAATAAAACTCATAAAGCAAAAAAAGGAGAATCCTTTTATTTTACACCAAATAAGGGACACTATATAACAGCAACCGGAAAGACTGGCGCGACGCTTCTTTGGGTATCCACACCGCCAAGTTTTTAGGAGGATAATAATGAACGGGAATAAATTAATTGACTTAATAAATATCACTAAAAAATATGGAAACAATACAATCATTGATGACCTAAATCTCTACATCCGTGAGAATGAATTCTTAACACTATTAGGTCCTTCAGGTTGCGGTAAAACAACTACTCTACGTATTATCGGTGGTTTTGAGAAGCCAGATATTGGACAAGTTATATTCGATGGTAAAGATATTACGAATTTACCTCCGAATGAGCGCCAGTTAAATACAGTATTTCAAAAGTATGCACTTTTTACCCATATGACGATTGCAGAGAATATTGCATTTGGATTAAAAATAAAGAAAAAGAGTAAACAATACATCAAAGATAAAATCGATTATGCTCTTAAACTCGTAAACTTAGATGGCTACGGAAATCGTATGCCAGAATCACTAAGTGGTGGTCAGCAGCAACGTATTGCCATTGCACGTGCTATTGTGAATGAACCAAAAGTTCTATTACTAGATGAACCACTTGGAGCTTTGGATTTAAAGCTTCGTCAAGACATGCAATATGAACTAATTCGCTTAAAGAATGAACTTGGTATTACCTTTGTTTATGTCACACATGATCAAGAAGAAGCATTAACTATGTCAGATACAATCATGGTTATGAATCAAGGCTACATTCAGCAAATTGGAACACCAGAGGATATCTACAATGAACCGAAGAATGCCTTTGTTGCTGACTTTATTGGAGAAAGTAATATTATACATGCAACAATGATTCAAGACCGATTAGTTAATATACTAGGAGCCAAATTCCCATGTGTGGATGAAGGTTTTGGTAATAATAAACCAGTAGATGTTGTGATTCGTCCAGAAGATATTGATTTAGTAGCTCCAGAAGAGGGAATTATAAAAGGTCGTGTTACCTCTTTGATTTTTAAAGGTGTTCACTATGAGATGGATGTTATGGCAAATGGTTATGAATGGCTCGTTCACTCAACTGATCTAGCTCCTGTAGGTGCAGAGGTTGGTATTAAGGTTGATCCATTTGATATTCAGATTATGAATAAACCAGAATCTGAGGATGAGGAGGCAGTCGTAAGCAATGAGTAATAATCTAACCAAACAACCTCCTCGTAAGGAAGAAGTAGTTTCCAAGATGAGTTCTCCTCTTAAGGATTCAGTGGCAACGAAAACTCCTCATGAGGAAGCAGTGGTTACCGTGATTAAACCTCCTCGCAAACGTATCTCCGGTAAATCACTTCTTTCCTTTCCTTACTCCTTATGGATGGGAGCTTTTATCATAATCCCTTTACTTATGATTGTGTATTATGGTTTTTCCTCCAACTCAGGGAGTGGCTTTACTTTTGATAATATTAAACTAATCTCAGAACCAATTTATCAAAAAGCACTTGGACTCAGCCTTGAGCTTTCCTTTGTTAGTACTATTATATGCCTTTTGATTGCTTATCCACTTGCTTTAATTTTAAAGAATATGAAGTTAAAGTCGAATAGTTTTATCGTACTGATTATGATTCTCCCAATGTGGATGAATTTCCTTCTTCGAACGATTGCATGGTTAAATATTCTAGAACGAAATGGTATTATCAATTCATTTTTAAAAGCTCTCAATTTGCCAACTCTTAATGTTATCAATACACCAACTGCAATTGTTATTGGTATGGTATACAACTTCCTACCATTTATGATTTTACCAATTTACAATTCACTTGCTAAAATCGATGATAATGTAATCAATGCTGCACGTGATTTAGGTGCGAATAGTTTTATTACTTTTAGTAAAATCATTTTCCCACTTAGTTTACCAGGTGTAATCTCTGGTATCACTATGGTATTTGTACCATCCTTAACCACCTTTGTTATCTCAAATGTGCTTGGTGGTAGTAAAATCAACTTAATTGGTAATCTGATTGAGCAAAAATTTCAAAAGGAAAACAACTGGAATGCTGGTTCTGGGCTTTCTCTTGTCTTAATGATATTTATCCTAATCAGTATGACTTTTATTGCAAAATATGATAAGGAAGGAGATAGTACAAACGTATGGTAAAGAAAGTTAGCCAATATATTTACATTGGTCTTGTTGCACTGTTTTTATATGCACCAATTTTAGTGTTGATTGTGCTCTCCTTCAATGCTTCCAAATCAAGAAGTAAATGGGGTGGCTTCACCTTCGACTGGTATAAGAAATTATTCCAGAATGAAGAAATCATGCAAGCGTTAACTACTACATTAATTATTGCATTTTTATCTGCTCTCATCGCAACTATTATTGGTACTGCTGCTTCGATTGGAATCAATAGCATGAAAAAAGTTCCTCGTACCATTATGCTTGGTATTACGAATATACCAATGTTGAATGCAGATATTGTAACCGGACTTTCTCTTATGATTCTTTTTGTAGCATTAAGATTTTCCCTAGGTTTTCAAACCGTTTTAATTTCACATATCACCTTTAATATTCCTTATGTCATATTAAGTGTTATGCCACGTTTGCGTCAAACCAATCGCAATACGTATGAAGCCGCTCTTGATCTTGGAGCTTCTCCAATCAAAGCATTTTTTAAAGTAGTAATGCCTGATATTCGTCCTGGTATTCTTTCTGGATTCTTATTGGCATTTACGATGTCCTTGGATGATTTTATTATCACTCATTTTACAAGAGGCTCTGTGGTGAATACTTTGTCCACAAAAATATATGCACAAGTTAGAAAGTCAATCAGTCCAGAATGGTATGCATTATCTACCCTATTGTTTTTATCTGTCCTGATATTATTAGTTATCATCAATCGCAGAAATGATAAGATTCAAAAACAAAGAGCGTAAGAATAAAAGAAAAGAGGTAAATATCATGAAAAAATCAAAATTAATGGTCTGTCTTGTTCTTGTTGGTTCTCTTTTATTTACAGCATGTGGTACGAAAGAGGATAAAGGCAACAATCCTGGAACAAATGTAGGTAATAATCCTGGAACAAATGTAGGCAATAATGAATCCACTCAAAAAGGTAGTGGTTCTGTCTATGTATACAACTGGGGTGAATACATCGATCCTGAGGTCATCGATATGTTTGAAGAAGAAACAGGCATTGAAGTTGTCTATAATGAGTTTGAAACAAATGAAGATATGTACCCAATTGTTGAAAAAGGTGCCGTTCAATATGATGTTATTTGTCCATCGGACTACATGATCGCAAAAATGATTCAGCATGATTTACTTACTGAGATTAATTTCGACAACGTTCCTAATATGAAAAATATTGATACTGCTTACTTAGAAAAAGCCAATGAATTTGATCCAGGTAATAAATATAGTGTTCCATATTGCTGGGGTACTGTTGGTATTCTTTATAATAAAACTATGGTAGACGAGCCAATCGATAGCTGGAATGCGTTATTTGATGAGAAATACAAAGATAACATCTTAATGATGGATAGTATTCGCGATGCTTATATGATTTCCTTGATTACCTTAGGTTATGACCAAAATACAACCGATGAAGCCCAAATTGATGAGGCAACACAGAAATTAAAGGAACAATATCCTTTAGTTCAAGCTTATGTAGTGGACCAAGTTCGTGACAAGATGATCAATGAAGAAGCTGCCATGGGAGTTATTTACTCTGGTGAAGCAATTTATACTCAGCGTGAAAATGAAGATTTAGAATATGTTGTGCCAAAAGAAGGCTCTAACGTATGGATTGATGGTTGGGTAATTCCAAAGAACTGTCAAAACAAAGAAAATGCAGAAGCTTGGATTAACTTTATGTGTCGTGAGGACATTGCATTAAAAAACTTCGATTATATCACTTACTCTACTCCTAACTTAGCTGCTCGTGAATTAATTGAAGATGAAGAGGTTCGCAACAGTGTAATTGCTTTCCCAGGACAAGAGATTTTAGACCGCTGTAAATCTTTCCGCTATCTTGGTGATGAAGTAGATACGCTCTATATGAATAAATGGTTAGAGGTTAAATATTAAGCAAAAGTGTTCTGCTTGCAAAATTATGGGCTATGTACAGCTGATTGATATAATCGGATGTACATGGTCCTTTTTGTTATATCTATCACCTTTTTTGCAATAATTTATATAAAAGGATGAACTATATATTCTTTCCATGAATAAAATAGTTATAAGGCTATGCCTAAATTTATGGAGGTTAATATGGAAAAGAATACGTACAACTGCGTCGATTACTTGACTGATAGTCTTGGTCGTCCAATTCCAAATGATACAAATTCAAAAACCGTAGGTCCAGATGGACCAGTCTTATTAGAGGATATTCACTTAATTGATAAGATTGCACATTTTGACCGTGAACGTATCCCAGAACGCGTTGTTCATGCAAAGGGTGTCGGAGTACATGGTTACTTCCAACCGTATCAATGCATGGGTGAATACACACATGCCGATTTCTTACAAAATCCATCAATTAAGACGAAGGTATTCGTTCGTTTCTCTACGGTTATTGGTGGAAGGGGTTCTGCTGATACCGTACGAGATCCTAGAGGCTTTGCAGTGAAATTTTATACAAATCAAGGAATTTATGACCTTGTAGGTAACGATCTTCCAATCTTTTTTGTTCGAGATGGATTAAAGTTTCCTGATGTCATCCATTCTCTCAAACCAGATCCAACGAATAATTTAAGAAACCCTTGTAGATTTTGGGACTTTGTTTCTTTATCACCAGAAGCTACTCATATGATTACCTGGTTATACTCTGATCAAGGAACCATCAAGGATTACCGACATGTGAATGGATTTGGTGTTAACACCTATATTTGGGTCAATAAAAAAGGTAAACGTTTCTTTATTAAGTACCATTGGCTCACCCAGCAAGGTCTTCAAACAATTGATCGTCATGAAGCTGAAAAACTGGCTGGTTCTGATCCTGATATAGCTGTACGGACCTTAACAGAATCAATTGCCTGTGGGAACTATCCAAGATGGGAACTCGCTGTTCAAATTATTGATCCAGATGTTGTTTGCGAGTTAGAGTTTGACCCTTTAGATGATACAAAAACGTGGCCAGAAGATCGCTTTCCACTCATTGGTGTTGGTATGATGACATTAAATCGCAACGTTGATAATTTCTTTGCAGAAACAGAGCAAGCTGCTTTTTGTCCTGGTAATGTCGTTCCTGGTATCGAATTCTCGAATGATAAGATGCTTCAAGGACGTACGTTCTCATACCTAGATACACAACGCTATCGTGTCGGTCCAAATTTTATGCAGCTACCAATTAATCGTTCTATTTCACCAGTATTTAATAATCAACGTGATGGTTTCATGACATATGATATCAATCCAGAACCAATAAATTATTCACCAAATAGCTTGAATAACAATTTACCTCGTCCTGCAAAGCTACCAGAGACAGAACCAGTTTGTATCGAAGGTAAAATCGGGCGTATTACAATATGTCCAACAAACGATTTTAGCCAGGCTGGAGAAAAATATAATTCCTATAATGAGACAGAAAAAGAACATCTAGTCGATAATATCGCCGTAGAACTTCATAAATGTCCAGATGACATTATCAACCGTGTTCTTAGTTACTTTGCTCAGGCTTCGAATGATTTTGCTTGCAGGGTTAGTGCTAGAATGAAATATTATAAGAATGGGTGTAAATAAGTGTGCTATGCACGCACTACATTACGTTCTTCATGATTCAAGAACGCTTTTAGATTCAGATAAACTTCATCTGCACATCTTTGACGAGCTTCCACCGTTGCCCATGCAATATGAGGAGTAATAATCAGTTTTGTACGGTCTTGAACCTTGAGCAGTGGATTATCTGCTGCCATTGGTTCTACCGTAAGAACATCAAGTCCTGCACCTGCAATCTTATTTGATAATAGTGCGTCTGCCAATGCGTCCTGATTTACGATTGGTCCACGTCCTAGGTTAAGTAAGATTGCATCTTTTTTCATTTTATTAATTGTAACCTCGTTAAATAAATCTTTTGTAGCTTGATTTAATGGAGCATGTATAGAAACAATATCTGAAGTCGCTAACAGAGTATCAAAATCCACTTGCTTATAATCTGAATTATTATTTTTACCAGAGGTTGAATAATAGATAACTTTACACCCAAAAAGCTTAGCAATCGCAGCGACACCACGTCCGATTTCTCCAAGTCCTACAATTCCCCAAGTCTTTCCTGCAAGTTCATGAAACTTCATATCAAAATTACTAAAGATATCGCTTCTTGTATATTCCCCTGACTTAACATAAGTATCATAGTAACTTAGTTTTTCATAAACATAGAATAACAATGCAAATGTGTGTTGAACAACAGATTGTGTGGAATACCCTTTTACGTTAGTAACTGTAATATTTCTTGCATTTGTATACTCAAAATCGACGTTATTCGTTCCTGTTGCTGTTAAGCAAATTAATTTTAGATTCTTTGCTGTATCTAAAATACTTGCGTTCATCGGTATCTTATTTACAATCACGACATCTGCATCTTCAATACGTTTTGCATTCTCAGCCTGATTGGATTCCCCATATACTACTACTTGACCTAATTGGTTAAATACACTTAAATCAACATCATCACCTAGCGTATTTGCTTCCATAATCACAATTTTCATAGTGTCCTCCGTATCTTAGCTTTCTTGTCTAATTTATATTTTCCATTAAGGAAATTAATTCTTCAAACGAATCGATTACATACTCATAATTCTTAGCCTCACCAAATCCATATCGTGCATAAATGAATTGTAGTCCTGCTTGATGTGCAGCAACCTCATCCCCCTCGGTATCGCCTACATAAATTGCGTCCTGAATCTGATTACGTTCCATCACAATACGAATATTATCAGCTTTTAGCAATCCTGTTCCACCTGGGCATTCATGATCAATAAAATATTGCCCTAACTGATGAGCTTCTAAAAATGCTTCGATGTAACCACTCTTACAATTGCTCACAATGATCAACTTATATTTCTTCGAAAGTACCTTTAAGGTCTCTTCTATCTTTCCAAGTAGTACGCCTCCATGACTTGCAAGATATGGGCATTGTGCTACCACACACTCTTCCATCGTTTGAATTGCTACTGCTTTAGAAACGCTCTTAAATAGTCCTGTTGCGATTTCCTCCAATGGAAGACCATATAATTTCTTTAACTTAGGACCAGTTACTTCATCTTTGATGGCAGGATTTTTACTTGCAATCTCTTTCCATACAATAGCTGCTCCTTCGGTAGAATCCCATAGTGTACCATCTAAATCAAATATTATGCTCTCCATAAATAATTACTCCTAACTCTTTCTTTGCTTGTTCCATATTGTGAAACTGAATCGTATGAATTCCAAACTCTTGGGCTCCTAATACATTCGCCTCTAAATCATCGATAAATACACACTCGTCTGCATTTAACTGATAACGGTTCAGTAAGATTTCATATATTCTCTTTTCTGGCTTAATACATTTTTCTTGATAGGATATAACTGCACCATCAACATACTGTAAAAAGGTAAATTTATCTTTCACATGAGAATAATTAATCTCTCCATAATTCGATAGTATGTAGATATGATATCCCTGTTCCTTTAATTCTAATATCCAATTCTTCGAGTAATCATATTCCACAACGATATTGCTTGTATCGTCAAAAAATTTACGTATCTGTTGTTCAATCTCTGGATCTACACTAATGCAAAGTTCAATAAACTCCTTTGGTGTTTTTACACCACGATCAACTTCATTCCAATGAGGAGATAAAACCGTTGCATTCGCTAGTCTTTCGTTAATTTCATTACTATAACCTAATTCTTTGATATACTCACGCCAACGAAAATGTGCTAATACCTGACCAATATCAAAAATAACGTTTTTAATCATAGCTTACCTCATCTCTTTTAATTATTAGTAAGTTAATATTGTTGATTATAAACCATTATATCGCAAAAATCTACCTTATCCTACGTTTCTCTTATTTAATAATTGTAGTAAGACAAAGCTTTCAAGGGATGAATCTTGTTTAAACAAGTATAAATATGATATAATACAAATATCAGTCAATTACAAATTACTATACAATGGAACAAAAGTGTTTTACTTAACTCGTGCAAAAGAATGGCTGATCATAAGTTAGTGAATTTAATATAAGGAGGTAGGGAGTTTTCTCTCCCGTTTATCATATGAAACCAATTGCAAGTTTTACAATTGACCATTTGAGGTTATTGCCAGGTGTTTATGTTTCAAGAAAGGATCCAGTTGGTGAAGAAGTCATTACAACGTTTGATATCCGAATGACTCGTCCGAATTTCGAACCTGTCATGAACACTGCAGAAATTCATACAATCGAGCATTTAGCTGCTACGTACTTAAGAAACCACGAAAAATTCGGTTCTCATATCGTATATTTTGGACCTATGGGATGTCGCACAGGATTTTATCTATTACTCGCTGGTGATTATACCTCCGAAGATATACTTCCATTGCTTACTGGTATGTTTGAATTCATCCGAGACTTCGAAGGAGAAGTACCTGGAGCAGCTGCAATACACTGTGGGAATTATTTAGATATGAATCTACCAATGGCAAAGTATTTAGCTAACCGTTTTCTAAATGAAGTTTTAACAGATATTACGCCTGATCATCTTAGATATCCCGCTGATTAAATTAATTAGTTTTTAAAAGCCAGATTTATTTCGACGCTGTTGCAAAGTTAGCAACAGCGTTTTTTATATACGAGGAAGAAGCACACTTTTGTTCCATGTCCATAAATTGGTCTATAATCTGCCTTTTTTGAATATATTATTAAAAAAGTTAATTGTTACGCTAGAAGATCAAAGTAAAGGGGGAGGATTAGCAATGGACGAATCAAAGAATCAAACAAAAGAGAACGAAACATCATCTCCCATGCTAAGCCGCTCCGCACAAATTCTGCAAGCAGCCTCACCCTATCTCGATATCGACTCTAAACAAATGCTGGAAAGTGTTGTTCATATAACGGATTTCTTTGAAACTATACAAAACATTCGCCATCTAGGGTTCTCTAATCTCTTTCGTAGTTTTACATCAGGGAAGAATACAGTAAGCATAGCGAATCTCGCACAAGCTCATTCAACAATTGATTCAGAAGCACTCTTACGTAGTATTCGCCCTTTCTGTACTCCTAAAGAAGGAACAATGATTGATCAGATAATGAACATTTTTAATATGCAACGTATGTTTAGCATGTATCAGTCAATGACCAATATGATGTCGATGATGAATTCAATGAATGGTACTGATTCCTCTGGAAATTTTACAAATAATATGAATCCATTTTCGAATATGTCTGGAGATATGAGTCAAGCAATGAATATGGCTATGATGATGAGCCAAATGATGAATTCACAAGCGAATTCCAATCCTACTACAAATTCAAGTGATAGCTCATGTTATGATCAATCATCAGAAGAGATAGAGAATTCGAATATAAAAGCAAATTCAAGTGAGAACTTCAACGGAGATACTTATTGGAATAGCCAGAATATGAATTACCGACATAGCAATACTCCACAAGAATACGAAGATAACAATAGTCCATACTCTTCACGAACTTTTGATAACAATGATTGTAGCGATCGAGATACGAATTACAATGCGAATAACATGAATCACTCAAATAGCAATTCAAACAACGGCACTTTCGACAATAACGAGAGGAATCCTAATTCAAGTAATAATAATGCAAACAGTAACATGCAAATGTTAGATATGTTATCAGCCCTGATCCCACCTGAACAAAAGAACACATTAGAAGCTATGAAAATCATTATGGAATCTGGAATGTTAAATAAATAAAAAAATAGAAATGAGGGAAAGCTATGGACACTCAATGGTTAAATCATCCTTCCTTGCAGAAAATGGACCCAACAAAAAAGGCAATTATGTTGGAGTTTATTAAAGAAACCGAAGGAAAGCCAATGGACAAAGCAATGAAAAGTGTTGCTACAGCGAATGCAAAATTAAAGGCTATGAACTTAACCTTTACGCAAGAGGAAACGAACTTAATTACAGATATACTAATGTCAAGAATGTCTCCTGCTCAACGTACACAAGCTGAGATGATGAAAAATATAATGAATAAAAAATCAAATAAGAAATAACGTGTCACGAGAGTATAAAAAGGAGATGTTGCACTAAGGGCAGTATAAATAAAGAATGAAGGGCGATAGTATGTTTTCGCTGTAGCGCTACGCTCACAAGCCCCACAAAGTACGTATGGTGACTTGTAAGGCACTCCGAAAAATACCATCGCCCTATCACATCTATTCCCTTGAACAATTCATCCTCGCATTCTTTTTTTTAGGTTTATATCATATATTTACATAATTAAGATATTCTGAGGTTTTTATGGATACGATATTAAGATTTATCTACGATAATGGTATACCAGCCATATTCATTATTATACTATTGGAATATGCGTGTTTCCCAGTTTCAAGTGAACTTGTACTTCCCTTTGCGGGTGCCTTTGCCGCTGCAAAAGGAACTCCCTTCATGCTCATATTGGCTCTCAGTTCTCTCGCAGGAATTATCGGAACAAGTATTTGCTACATCATTGGGCGTCTCGGTGGTGATAAGCTCCTACATAAAATCATGAAACGTTTTCCGAAAACAGAGAAAAGCATTACTTCCTCTTACGAGAAATTTACGAAGTTCGGTTCCTATGTTGTCTGCATTGGCCGTGTTATTCCAATCGTACGAACTTATATTGCTTTTATTGCCGGTTCGGTAGAGCAACCTTACCCAATTTTTTTTATCTTTTCCTCCATCGGAATTACAATCTGGAATTGTCTGTTGATTGGTATTGGTTATTTTCTTCGTGAAAATTGGACACATGCACTTTCCTATTATACAAGATATAAGAATCTCATCATTCCAATCCTTCTTCTCATTCTTCTATTCTGGATTGCTAGAAAAATGAGAATCAAAAATGAACTTAACATTCAAGAATATCATAATCAGTACCGCAAATAATTCTAGATCTATTGTCTATCTGCTTTTCTTAAAGTACTTTTCTAGAATTTCACTCGTCATTTTGCACATCTATAGACTTGCTAAAAATGGGATAACAAACATAATTTAGGAGCAACTGTTATGAAGTCGTCGGTACTTTGGGCCTGTATTTTAGGCCCTTACGTACCGCTACGAACTTCATTCAAGCGAAAGCGTGTTGCGCATAAATTATGTTTGTCATCCCATACTCATAACACTTCTTTGTGCAAAATGACATCAGAATCTATATGATCTTTTCTAGCAGCTTTTGTGCTGGAATCTCATAGTTTTCAAGCATATGATTTCGAATCTTTTCTTTTGCTACCATAAGTTCCATCGAATAACAACTCCGAACATATTCATAACCAAATATCTTTTCTGCTAATGCTATCTTCATCCCTGGCCAGCCATATTCTTCACCTTGCTTATTTTTCTTTCTTTCAAATCCAGCTGCTACAATATAAGTCTGCATCTGAAGCTGATTGATTGTAGAATCGAATCCCTTTTCTAAACCTTTGCCAAACCCGGCAAGTTTTTTCAATTCATGTGATGGTAAGTAATCATACTGTTCTAGAGTATCAATAATTAACTTACACCTTCGACTAGCTAACCCATCCTCATATCTAGAATCAAAATCATATCCATCCCGTCTCACTCTTGCAAAGATTGGTAACCATTCCTTTGTAATAAACCCTGCTTTTTGGTTAAAAAACTTTCCATACGCTATATCACTTTGTCCAGCGATATATTCACGGAATGCCCAAGGATCAAGTTCTGGATTCTCTCCCCACCAACCGTATTTATAACTATGTTCTTCAATTGAAAACCCTGGAATGTCATTTTTAAATAATGGAACAAATCCAACCTTATGAATGTATGCACGTATTTGTTCTCTACTTTTTAAAGGAGTCTCATCAAGTGTTTCATGTCCACTCATAATCCATTTTCCATTTTCCTCAACCATCATTATCTCCCTACAAGTATTGTCTTTCGATATTAACTTAAATTAGATGCTGCGTATTCTTACTTTAATGCTCCATTAATATCTTCTCTCATATCAATAACTGCTTTACGAGATGCATCTGCAAAACACTCAGGACCAAACTTCTCATAGCTAGGTTGTTTATAAGCTGCAATAATTCCACGAGAGGAATTGACGATTGCACCAAGTCCATCCTTATTAAAATATGGTGCCAAATCACTTGCCTTACCTCCTTGTGCACCATAGCCAGGAACTAATATGTAAGTTTTTGGCATGATTTTACGAAGAATTTCACCCATCTTAGGATAAGTAGCTCCTACTACTGCTCCAATATAGCTATACTGGTCTCCCATGCAAAGTTCACCCCACTCGGCTACTTTACTTCCAACTAATTCATACAATGGTTTCCCGTCTACTAGTTGGTCTTGGAATTCACCAGAGGATGGATTTGAAGTTTTGACTAAAATAAACAATCCCTTTTTCTCTTCTTTACAAACATCGATAAATGGTAGAACACCATCAGAACCTAGGTATGGATTTACAGTAGCGAAATCTTCATCAAATCCATAATAGCTCTTAGAACCAACCGTCACTTTTCCTAAATGACCTGTTGCATACGCACTTGAAGTGGAACCGATATCTCCTCGCTTAATATCTCCTATTACAACAAGATCTTTTTCTTTACAGTAATCAACTGTCTTTTTAAATGCAATCAATCCAGGGATTCCAAATTGTTCATACATTGCAATTTGTGGCTTTACAGCTGGGATGATATCGTAAGTAGCATCAACGATTGCTTTATTGAATTGCCAAATAGCTTCTGCCGCACCTTCTAGTGTCTCACCAAACTCTGAATAAGCTTTCTCTTTTACTGAATCTGGTATATAACCTAACATTGGATCTAGTCCTACTACAATTGGTGCTTTGTTTTCTTCAATCTTCTTTACTAACTTGTTAATCATCTCATTTCCTCCCTTATGCTCTATATACTATTTTTCCATCTACTAGAGTAAATAATACTTTACCTACTACCTTTTTCCCATCAAAAGGAGTATTTTTGCCTTTTGATAGAAATTGAGTCTTATCGATACAGTATGTCATATTTGGATCCGCGATTGCAATATCCGCAACCTTTCCAACAGCTAGACTCCCCTTATCGATTCCAAGTATCTGCGCTGGATGATAGCTCATCTTTTCAACCATCTGCATAGGTGTTAAATATCCAGTCTTTACAAGTTCTGTCATAGTTAACGCGAACGCTGTTTCTGATCCAACAATACCAAACGGAGAATTTAACATCGACCCATTCTTCTCCTCATTAGAATGAGGTGCATGATCGGTTGAGATAACATCCATGATATTATCCCGTAATCCCTCTTTCAGGGCAATTACATCCTCCCTACTACGAAGCGGTGGATTCATCTTAAATCTTGAATTGTCCTCTGTTATTTCATCATCACTCATTGTAAAATGATGAGGGCAGACTTCACCAGTTACTTGAATTCCAAGTTCTTTTGCCATCTTAATCAAAGAAACACTCGCTTTTGTAGAACAGTGGCATAGATGTAGCCGAACTTGCGTTTCTTGAGCTAAGAAAATGTCTCTTGCAGTAATAATATCCTCTACCGAATTGGTGATTCCAGGTAACCCTAGTTCTCTTGACTTGTCACTCTCATTCATGACACCACCACGTACTAGAGATTTATCTTCACAATGTGCAAATACAGCGATTCCAGCTTTCTTTGCTTCCCTCATTCCCTGTACATAGACAAGTACATCCATTACTGACTTGCCATCCTCACTGATTGCTAATGCACCTGCATCAGCCATCCCCATTATATCTGCGAGCTCTGTGCCTGCTTGTCCCTTTGTCACAGCACCAATAGGTACAATATGTATCAACGAATCGGTTCGGCTTTTTTCATTTAAGAATTCTACCATCTCTTTACTATCAATCGAAGGATTCGTATTTGGCATTGGACAGATTGTTGTATAACCTCCCGCTGCAGCTGCTCGTGAACCAGTTGCAATTGTCTCCTTATATTCAAAACCTGGTTCACGTAAGTGTACATGTAAATCGATAAAACCTGGCATTACATAAAGACCTTTTGCATCAATTGTTTCATCTACATTACATGTTATCTGCTCTGCTACTTCTTTAATCTTACCATCCTCAATTAACAAATCATAAATACCCTCGACATTGGAAGCTGGATCTAATATATATCCTTGTTTAATTAATATTCTCACCTTAGACCACCTTTCACATCAGATTCGAATTTGCTAAATCATGAAGTACAGCTTTATTATCAATATACTTTTCGAATTCATCCTTTAATATCCATTCATATTCAATGAGATCTTCAGATAATACTGTTTCCTTGTTTAATGCAAAACACTCATAACAAATTCCAACAATATGACGTTCTCCAACGATGCACGACCAAGTATATAGTGGAGTATCCATCACAGCATCAATTCCCGTTTGTTCCTTAATCACACGAACAACCGCTTTTGCAGGATCTTCTCCAACCTCAATATCTCCATCAATAAACTGCCATCGGTATGGATTAACAACACAGTCATCATACCATTTCTTCACTACTAGATATGAATCATTGTCCTTTACGATTCCTTTTACTTTGATTTCTAACTCTGCCATAACTTAAGTTCTCCTATCTTTATTGGTAATAAACATCCACTAAAAATAATCCTTTTGCCTCTGCAGTAGGCCCAGCTTTCTCACGATCCTTACTTTCAAGAATTTGTGTGATATCGGATGCTTTTTTTTCACCCAAACCAACTTCTAGTAAAGTACCAACCATAATACGTACCATATGAGGCCAGAAATCGTCTCCCTTTACCGTAATGACTATCTCTTTATTATCTCCATAGATATCAATTGCAAAGATGGTACGTTCTGTCGATTTTTTCATTCGTTTATTATCAGAAAACGCCTTAAAGTCATGTTTTCCAACCATTAACTTTGCTGCTTCTTTCATAGCTTCCACATTCGGACGTTTAAAACAATAGTAATTATACTTACGTTCAAACACCGAAGGTACCTCTCCAATTGAGATTTTATATTCATATTCAAAAGAGACAGCATTAAAGCTTGCATGAAATCTTTCAGGTACTTCTAATGCCTCTGTCACCGCAATATCGCGTGGTAAGAAACGATTTAAATACTGTTTGATTTCATAAACCTTTAAATCAGAATTTGTTTTAAAGTTCGCGATTTGACGATATGCATGAACACCTGCTTCGGTTCGTGCTGCTCCAATTACCTCCACTGATTCATTCTCCATCTTAGTCAGTACATCTTCAATTTTATCTTGAATTGTAACTGTAGAACGCCCAGCTTGCTTTTGCCAACCGTCATAGCGAGAACCATCATACTCAATCGTTAATTGAATGTTACGCATGCCATTCTCCTTTTCTTATTGTTATCCTTATTTTACCCTTTCACAAGTTTACCATTCACTTAACAAAATATCAAGAAGAAAAGGTGTGCTTGCTAAAAATGGGATGACAAACATAATTTAGGAGCATACTGTTATGAAGTCGTCGGTACTTAGGGCCTGTATTGTAGGTCCTTACGTACCGATACGAACTTCATTCAAGCGAAAGCGTGTTGCGTATAAATTATGTTTGTCATCCCATATTCCTAACATTCCCCTGTGAAAAAATGACGTCTTGATTAATTCTTTTCTGCTTGTAATTTTTCAAAGATTTCCTCAAATAATGAGAATTTTTCTTGATATACTTCATCCTTAAGTACACCACGTTTGCCAGCATATTCTGTAATAAAGCTTGCATAGGCCACAAATGTAAGGTGCTGACGTAATAAATCAGTACGTCCCATATCACTATACTTTTTCACCACATCCCAGTTTTGAGTAGTCATGTCTAAAACATCATGATCAGTCACATTGTTCAAAAGTTCCAACATTTGCTCATACTCTTGCTTAACAAATAACTCTTTTAGTTCTAAATCTAATGTTTGTAGCTCTTCTGACATCGTTTTTTTACTCCTTCTCTATTTTCCAGTAATATGACAATAGTTCTGAATGATTATCTGTATACTTTGTCTTCCCATATATTCATTTACTGTTGGATAATACGTAAATGCTAAATCGATAGTATTCCATTGTCCTTGATACATTTTTCTCACTTCTTCACATCCAAACTTACTCTCCACATAATCGTTGAAAGCTGGAATATCACCAAAGTAAAGAGCATCAATCTCAAACCCATCCATATTACTAATTGAAAGTTTTAGCACATTTTGATTTTTCCCAAGTATCGTTGCTTTTCTTATCTTGAAATGTTGTTCTGCAAACACAGGCTTTACATTTCCTTTACCAAAAGGCTCTAACTGCTCTAATTCCTCTAAGAAATTAGCATTTAGATACCCGATTGGAAGTGGTACATCAATCTTAACAATCGGAATAAAGTCTTCCTCTACCAAACTAGTATTCTCATTAAGTCTCTTTCGAAGCATTACAAAGTTCTCTTTTGGTAAGGATAAACCTGCCGCCATCGGATGACCGCCGAATTTAGTAAGAAGATCCTTACATTTTAGAAGCTCTTCAAACATGTTATATGCTTCTATGGAACGACCAGAACCTTTAATTCCACTCTCTACCTCAGCAAAAACAAAAGCGGGTTTATGATATTTTTCACGGACACGTCCTGCAATAATTCCAACCAAACTTTCATGAGTATCTTTCAAACTAATCAGAAGTACCTTATCCTCTTTAATCTCTGTATTTTCAACGATATCCATTGCTTGCAATACACCTTCGTGCGTCATCTCTTTTCTGCTTTCATTTAACTCACGTAATTGCTTTGCAAACCTCTTAGCATCTAACTCATTGGAAGCCTGAAGTAATTTAAAGGCCATAGCAACTGTATCCAACCTCCCAGCTGCATTAAAACACGGACCAATGATAAATCCAATGTGATAAGAAGATAGTTTGTCCATATTGATTGCACATTCTTCCATTAAAGCACGTAAACCAACATTTTTTGTATTTCTTAAAAGCGATAACCCATATTTTACGATAATACGGTTTTCGTCTACCAAATCCATGACATCCGCAACGGTAGCAATGGCTGTAAATTCCAAAAGGTCATAAGCTTCTTCTAATGAAATATGGAACTGTTCATAAAGCACACAGATTAGTTTAAATACGATACCTGCACCACAAAGCCCTTTAAAAGAATATTTACAATCTTGTTGTTTTGGATTAACCACAGCATCTGCATTTGGTAATATAAATTCTCTTGTTCCATCTTCCTTCTCTGTAAAGGCAACTTCATGATGATCGGTAACAATTACTGTCATGCCAAGTGATTTTGCATAATCAATCGCATCAAAAGCAGCGATACCATTATCACAAGTAATAATGATATTACTTCCAGCATTTCTTGCATCGTCAATAATACGTCGATTTAATCCATAACCTTCTGACACACGATCTGGTGCATACAATAATGCCTTCCCCCCAACACGCTCAATTGCTCGATGTAAAGTATATCCAGATAAAATGCCATCATTATCAAAATCTGTACCAATTGCAATGATTTCATCAGTTTGAATTGCTTTTACTAAGAATTCAACTGCCTTATTCATATCTTTCATGATTCGTCCATCGTAAAGTAAGGACAAATCACACTGTAAAAAGTGTTGAATTTGATCTTCAGTCTGATGTCCTCGATTTACAATAAGTCTTGCTAATACAGGACTAATTGCAAATTGCCTTCCTAAGTTATTAAAATCAGCTCGTTTTGCCTCGAGCATCCATTTTTCATTCATATACCTATCCCTCTTTAAAAAGTGTTTTGCTTGCAAAACACTCTCGCCAATAACTTTCTATTACGTTGAAAAAGGAAAAGGGCTGTAATAACAGCTCCTTTCCTTTTCCCGAATTTACTTATTCTGCCTTCCCAATTTTCTTCTGATAGAAGTACCATAAACTACCTGTAATACAGATTGATGAGTATGCACCACATACAATACCACCCATCAATGGAACAGCAAACTCTTTCACAGACTCTACACCAAGGATAGCTAATACTGCAACCATGATAAAGGTTGTCAATGAGGTATTGATACTTCTAGAAAATGTCTGACTAATACTTGCATTTACAAGATCCTTTAAGGAGTCTTTCTTTAATTTTGTCTTTACATTCTCTCGAATACGGTCAAAGATTACAATTGTCGCATTGATTGAATAACCTACAATTGTTAGCATACACGCAATAAATGTACTACTAACCGAAATTCGTGCAACAGCATATATCGCTAAAACTACTAAAACATCATGAACTAAAGCAAGAACAGCACTCGATGCAAATGCAATATTCTTAAAACGAATCCAAATATATAGTAGCATACAGATTGTTGCAATGACTACAGCTTTAATCGCATCCGACTTCATCTCGTTACTTACGGTACCACTAATACTTTCCGATGTAATTAACTCAGGGTCTGCATTATATTCCGTAATAATACGCTTATCAAGAGACGCTTTTTGCTCTTCGTTTAATTCGACTGTCTTAATGATATATGAATTCTCATCACGAACATTAACAATTTCACCGGTAATACCTAGTTCATCTAAAACAAGTGCTTCTAAATCTTTTGAGATATTACCTGTTACAGAATCCGGTAATGTAATCTGTGTCGAAGTACCACCTTTAAAATCAAGTCCATAAGCTAATGAATTACCACTACTTACTTTATAAGCAATCATAGCGCCAAAGCCTAAAAGAATTAACGCTCCAGAAATAATGATATATTTTTTACCATTACCAACGAAATCGAATACCTTGCTCTTCTCTTTTTGCACTCCATAGAATTTTTCTGTATCAAATCCAATATAATAAAGACCTGTTAGAATATACTTTGTTACAAATAGTGCAGTAAACATAGATAAAATAACACCAATTGCTAATGTTTGTGCAAAGCCTTTAATTGGACCAGAACCTAAGAAATAAAGGATTGCCGCTGCAATTAATGTCGTTACATTACCATCAACAATTGCTGATAATGCTTTATGAAAACCAATCTTTATTGCGGAACGAACAGTTTTTCCCGTCGCAAGCTCTTCTCGAATTCTTTGGAAGATAATAACATTAGCATCTACCGCCATACCAATCGACAGAATAATACCTGCCACACCTGGTAAAGTTAAGGTTACATCAAAAATATTTAAGCAAATAACCTCTAGACCTACGTACAATGCAAGAGCTAAACTAGCTGCTAAGCCTGGAATGCGATAGTAAACTATCATAAATAAAAGAATGATAACAAAGCCAATCAAGCCTGCAAGTAAACTTGTATTAATTGCCTCAATACCGAGTTTCGCACCAACAACCGTAGAACGAATCTGCTTTAATTCCAACGGAAGAGCACCAATACGAATGACAGAAGCTAAATCTCTTGCTTCCTCAATATCCTTCTGACCACTGATCGTTGCGACACCATCTGTAATCGCTGTCTCAACAGCTGGTGCACTTACAACCTCGTTATCATACACAATTGCAATACAGCCACGAAAATCGGAATATGAAACTAGGTCATGATACTTAGTAGCGTAAGTAGAGCCTTTAGCAAATTTGGCTTTACCAGCTTCATTTAGCGTAAGCTTTACGAAATACTCAATCTTTCCCATATCATCTTTTATAGGAACCGCCTCAGAATTCTGGATATCGGTACCATCAATTACAACGTCCTTAGCAGCTATGATTTCATCCATTGTTCTAGTTAACTCATATTCTCTAGTTTCTGAATTATATCTAATATTTGGTACACCGCTTTCGCCTTCACCATAGATAAAATAAATTGTTCCTGCTTTACCAAGACGTTCTAGTACTTCATTAGCATCCGTTACATCTGGAATATCAACATTAATACGATTGCTACCTTCTTTGTAAACAACCGACTCTGTGCTTTCTTCTTGTGCACGGAGTTCCATCTTATACTTGATATCCTCCATCTCTTCTTCTGTTGGGTTTTCTTTTACAGTCTCGTAAGTGATACTTACACCACCTGCTAAATCAAGACCTAATTTAACGTCACTAGCACTACCAACTTTATCGGAACCAATACCAATAATGGCAACTAATGAAACTGCTGCAATAACTAGTACAGTCAATAGTAAACTAATTATGCCTTTGCCTTTGTCTTTCATTCTCTACATCCTCCTTAATTTATATCTGCCTTGGCAGCTTCTATCATTAACGCACATTCCACACGTTTTCTCTGCAATTCACATCCGATATCATATGCATCATTGATATTACCATGGAATTTATATGCGTTGGCCGAACATCCACCACTGCAATAAAATTTTGCAAAACATTTTTTGCACTTTTCTTTTGCATAAACATTACAGCTTTTAAATTCTTGACGAATCTTTGTTGCCTTTATCCCTTCCTCTACATTTCCCATAAGGAATTCTTCTTCCCCCACGAACTGATGACATGGATATAAGTCACCCCATGGTGTTACTGCTAAATACTCTGTACCCGAGCCACAACCTGACAAACGTTTTACAACACATGGGCCTCCACTTAAGTCAATCATAAAATGGAAGAAATTAAAGAACTTGCCTTTTTTCTTAGACTCTACGATGTATTTTGCTAATCGGTCGTATTCTTCTTTTATCTTTGGAATATCTTCTTCGCGAATTGCATATTCCTCTTCTGGCAATGCAACTACTGGTTCAACCGAAATTTGCTCAAATCCTAAATCTACCAAGTGCTTCACATCATCAGCGAAATCAAGATTATAATGCGTAAAGGTTCCTCTGACATAATAATTCTTATGATTTCTACTTTTAGCAAGCTTTTGGAATTTAGGTACAATTAAGTCATAACTTCCAGCACCTTTACGAAATGGTCTCATATGATCATGAACTTCCTTACGTCCATCAATACTAAGTACCACATTGCTCATTTCCTGATTTGCAAATTCCATTGCATCATCATTTAGTAAAACCCCATTCGTTGTTAAGGTGAACCGAAACTTCTTATTGTATGATTCTTCTAAGCTTCTTCCATAAGCGACCAAATCCTTAACTACTTGAAAGTTCATCAATGGTTCTCCACCAAAGAAATCGACTTCTAGATTACGTCTGTTTCCGGAATTAGCAACTAAGAAATCCAATGCCTTCTTTCCAACTTCATAGCTCATCAAAGCACGGCGTCCATGGTACTCCCCCTCTTCTGCAAAACAGTATTTACAAGCTAGATTGCAGTCATGAGCGATATGAAGACAAAGTGCTTTTACTACTGTTTCCCTTTGCTTGAAGCTACCAATATATGCTTCATAGATATCATCTGTGAAGAGTTGCCCATCCTTCTTCATCTGAAGAATTTCTTCATAGATAGAGTCCACTTCCTCTTCAATTGTTTCTACATCACTGTATTTTTTAAGCAGCTCTGCTTTGATTTCTTCTTTACTTTTTTTTTCAAAAAGTTCGATAACGTCATAGGCAACATCATCTACTACATGGACCATACCGCTATTAACATCAAGTACGATATTGTACCCATTGTTTTTGTACTGATGGATCACTTTGTTGCTCCTTTCTATTTCTAACATACAATAAGCAGCGACATTTCGACGCTGCTTACCTATTGCTTATTCTGTAACTATCCAGTTACTAGGCATTATAATGATATCAATGCACTAATCTTACATTGTGGACCTGAATAACTCAAAATGACAAGTATTTTACAAGTGAACTGAATAATGCACTTTTCAACCTTGTATCTTCCATATACCTCTAAACTACTTGTTTTCGCAGCTCTGATTTCCTACTGTGCAAGATGTTTTACATGCAGACTGACAAGAAGTTTGACACTCTCCACATCCACCTTTTTTCATTGTGTCTTTTAAGTTTTTTGTATTTAATGTCTTAATATGTTTCATATGTAGACCTCCTTAGATCAATAGCTTTAGATATTATAACATATGTTCATGAAATATCAAATAGTTTTTTCATATCAATAAAAACTTATTGACTTTTTTTACAAATTGTATTGAAGCGTTACAAATAGAATGGTATAATATGTGATATAGTTTAGAATACTACATGATACGAAATTGTGCCAATATTTAGCATAATATCTAATATTTTTAAATTATAATGTAAGGTTTGTATCATTTTGGGGTATTCTCTTATGAGAATGTCGTGAACGATAACGCACTTATATTGCGTAGACATAAAAAAGTAATATTAAAGGAGAGTAAATTATGAGAGAGTACATTATTTCAACTGATTCAACTGCTGATTTACCTGCAGATTATCTGAAAGAACATAATATTTTTGTTCACCCTCTTTATTATAATATAGAGGGGCAAGTATACGGAGGAGACAATGAATTAACACCTTCGGAATTTTATGCAAAAATGCGCTCTGGCATAATGCCAACTACTATGGCAACCAATCCTGAACATGTACGTAACTTATTCTTAAAGCAGGTAGAAGAAGGATATGATGTATTACACATTGGATTTTCTGGTGCATTAAGCAGTAGCCTTAACAATGCCGCTGTTAGTGCCAGAGAGGTATGTGAAGAACACCCAGAGGCTAAAATAACTGTCATTGATTCTTGTGCTGCCTCTCTTGGACAGGGATTACTTGTTCACAAAGCTGTTATGATGAAAGAACAAGGGAAATCAATGGATGAAGTAGCTGCATGGGTAGAAGTCAATAAAGATCATCTCTGTCATGAGTTTACTGTTGATAATCTCTTCCACCTACATCGTGGTGGTCGTGTTTCTAAAGCAACAGCAATTATAGGAACATTAATTAATGTTAAGCCAGCCCTTCATGTTGATTTACAGGGACGTTTAATTCCTTTAGTCAATGTTCGTGGCCGTAAAAAAGCTTTAATCAAATTAGTTGAGTTTATGGAAGAAAAAATCGAAGGTTATGATAATGATATCATTTTTATTAGCCATGGTGATTGTCTTGAAGATGCGCAGTTTGTAGCAGATTTAATAAAAGAGAAATTCGGAATAACCAAGTTCTTAATTAATTATGTTAGTCCTACGATTGGTACTCATTCAGGTCCTGGAACCGTCGCACTATTCTTTATGGGTAAGGAAAAATAAAAGAACACAGGGGATGTTGCATAATGCAACATCCCCTGTTGTTTGCTAGGCGTTTGTGATTTATTGCTATGAAGAAGTGTTTTGCTTGCAAAACACTCGCGCCAAGCGCGGTCGAGTAAGCGACATCTTCCTATCGTGCTTGTGTGCATCATAGCGTCCTTCCTTTTGGACGCTTTGTTTATTTCATAGGGAAGTTCAAAGAACTTTCCTATGAAATGAAGAAGAAAGCGTGTTGCGGATAAATTATGTTTGTCATCCCATTATCATAGCAGCTGTGTGTGCAAAATGACGTCAATTTATAACAGCTTCTTCTTCTTTAATCCAAAGAAAGTAACAATACAAATAAGAAGAGTTAGAAGACATATAATTCCAAAGCCATATGCATGATTAGCAAATGGCATACTGTCTGGATTGACATTCATTCCATATAGACCTGAGATAATTGTAGGAATCGACATAACAACTGTAATTGATGCCAATAGCTTCATAACAGTGTTTAGTGTATTATCAATGACAGAAGCAAACAGCTCACGTGTTCCATTGATAATATCACGATAAATTCCACTCATTTCAATCGCCTGCTTATTCTCGATAATTACATCGTCGAGCAAATCACGATCTTCTGGATAAGACTTAATCTTTTCTGTTCTAGTTAACTTATCTAGCACGACACCGTTGACACGTAAGGAAGTAGCAAAGTAAACAAGTGTTGTCTCAAGTTCATGTAGTTCAATTAATTCACTATTCTTCGTATTCTTACTTAATCTAGCCTCAATTTCCTCACGTTTACGATTAATCGAACGTAAACAAGTCTGATATACCGTTGTGCTACTATAGAGTATCTGATATAAAAAGCGACTTTTCTTTGCTGTACTAAATTCCTTCACCTTATCTAATATAAATGGTTTTAGCACTGCAGTATCTTCGAGACAAACAGTCACTAACAATTGCTCATGCACAATAATCGCAAGTGGCATAGTTGTAAATGCTTCATGCCCATGTCTTGTCTCTTTTGTAACTACATCAATTAAGACAAGAGTATATTTATTCTGAACTTCAATACGAGATGCTTCTTCATCATCCAGAGATGCTTTCATATCATTTGTATCGATTCCTGTTTTATTTGCTACAAGCGCGATTTCTTCGGGAGAGGGGTTTGTTAAATTAATCCATACATTTTCTTCAATATCATCTAACTGTTTTAACACACCATCATAGGTTTTAAAAATCCTAAGCATACTGTACCCTCCCAATTTTATTCTTTTACCAATTATATGTTTTTTTTAGTTAAATTACAAGGAAAATCCATGAGGAATCTTACAATACGACATAAATTATAATTTCCGTTTAAAAGAACCGAAAGAACTCAATAGTATTTCCCTGTCATAGAAAAAACTGTTGTAAAATGAAACTTCAACTGAAAGCTTCCATTCTACAACAGCATAAATTTATTCTGTTACTTCTTCAAACTGACTATTATACAGATTCGCATAAAATCCATTGAGTTTCATAAGCTCATCATGAGAACCTTGTTCAACGATATCCCCATCCTTCATACAAAGAATAATGTCAGCATTACGAATTGTAGACAAACGATGTGCAATAATGAAACTTGTTCTGCCCTTCATCAAATTATCCATTGCTTTTTGGATCAATATCTCAGTTCGGGTATCAACCGAACTTGTAGCCTCATCTAATATCATAATCTTAGAATCTGCTAATACTGCACGTGCTATCGTAAGTAACTGTTTCTGACCTTGAGAAATATTTGTCGCTTCCTCATTCAACTCCATCTTATAGCTATCTGGTAGTGTACGTACAAAGTGATCCACCTGCGCTGCTTTCGCTGCCCTAAGAACTTCTTCATCCGTAGCATCAAGCTTACCATATCGAATGTTTTCCATAATAGTACCATTATAGAGCCAAGTGTCTTGTAATACCATACCAAATTCAGTCCGAAGATCATGACGCGAGAATTCATTAATATTATGCCCATCGATATAAATTGCCCCATCCATTATGTCATGGAATCGCATTAATAATTTTACTAATGTAGTTTTACCTGCGCCAGTTGGTCCAACAATCGCAACCTTTTGACCAGCTTTTACATCTACTGAAAAATCTTTAATTACAATATGGTCCGTATTCTCATATCCAAAACGAACGTGTTCAAAGCGAACATTTCCCTTAATATTAACTTCTTTCATAGTCAGTTTTGG
Organism: Bacillota bacterium; assembly: GCA_023410575.1. Taxonomy (GTDB): domain Bacteria; phylum Bacillota; class Clostridia; order Lachnospirales; family Lachnospiraceae; genus Lachnoclostridium. The sequence goes on from JAEYPP010000084.1 coordinate 38,156, forward strand.
TTCAATTACTTTCTCTTCTTCTTCATCTAGAAATTCAAAAATCCTTTCAGATGCCGCTACCATCTGCTGTAATTGGTTGGAGATATTTGCTAGTTGAGTAATAGGCATCATAAAGGAACGAACATATTGTATAAATGCCTGAATCCCACCAATCGTCATAGTCCCAGCTGCTGTCATGGAAGCACCAACGATACAAATAACTACATATCCAATATTACCAACAAAATTCATAATCGGCATCATTAATCCAGATAAGAACTGAGATTTCCAGGCTGATTCATATAGCTTATCATTCTCTGTATCAAACTTCTCAAGCGATTTCTCTTCTCCATTGAATGCCTTTACAACAATGTGTCCACCATACATTTCTTCAATATGGCCATTTACTCGGCCCAGATATTTTTGTTGACCTTGGAAATACTTCTGTGATTTCTTTACTATTAATAAAACAAAAATTAAAGAAAAAGGAATAACTAATAATGAGATTAATGTCAGCTTAACGCTAATTGTTAACATCATAATTAAAACGCCAATTACAGATGTAATGGATGTGATCATCTGTGTAACACTTTGGTTTAATGACATATTTAAGGTATCAACATCGTTCGTGATACGTGATAGTACTTCTCCGTGGCTAGTGCTATTATAGTAAGAAAACGGCAGGTGATTAATTTTCTTCATAATGCTATTTCTTAGATTATATGATACATCCGTTGAGATTCTTGCCATAATGTGACCTTGTAAATAAGAAAATAGTGTACTCACCACGTAAATGATAATTAATATAATAATAATCTCTGCAATATAATCAAAATCGAAGCTTCCACTTCCACCAGCAATTTTGTTCATCATACCCGCAGCCAAAGAATCTGTTGCCTTTGCTAAGATACTAGGTCCTAAGATTGTAAATACCGTGGAAGCAACTGCAAAAATAAATACAAAAAATATTTGAATACGGAATGGCTTTAAAAAGGATAATAGTCGTTTAAAACTTCCTTTAAAATTCTTGGCTTTTTCGCCTCCACCCATTCCACCCATCGGGCCACCCATTCCACCCATTGGACCTTTTTTCGGTTTCGTCACATTGCTTGGAGATTTTTGAAGATGACTCATGCTAATTCCTCCTTTGACAACTGACTTTCAGCGATTTCTCGGTATTCCTTACATGAAGCTAACAGCTCTCTATGGGTACCTTTACCAACGATCTTACCTTCATCTAATACAATGATTTGTTCTGCTTTCATAATTGTACTGACACGTTGAGCTACAATTAATACGGTTGCATTTTGTGTATACTCCTTTAGCGCATGGCGAAGTGCGATATCTGTTTTAAAATCTAAAGCAGAAAAGCTATCATCAAAGATATAAATTGGAGTATTCTTTACTAAGGCTCGTGCTATAGATAAACGTTGTTTCTGACCTCCAGAAACATTGGTACCACCCTGAGCAATTGAAGTCTCAATTCCATCATCTGTTTCATCTACAAAATCTTTAGCCTGCGCAACTTTAATTGCCATGTTAATCTCATCTGTAGTAGCGTTATCTTTTCCATAACGTATATTAGAAGCAATATCACCTGTGAATAGCACACCTTTTTGTGGGATATAACCTATAAGATCACGCAGTTCCTTTTGTTTTAAATCGCGAATGTCAACACCATCAATTGTAATAGAACCACTTGTAACATCATAGAAACGAGGTATCAAATTAATTAATGTTGACTTTCCAGCACCAGTAGAACCAATAAATGCTGTCGTTTCACCTGGTTTCGCCACAAAACTAAGATGTTCTAATACATCAGACTCTGCATTATAATAGCGGAAAGAGACATCATGAAATTCTACCAGCCCCTCTACGTTCTCTAATTTTTTCGCATCTACTTTATCATTAATTACTAATTCCGTATTTAATACTTCTCGAATACGTGTAGCTGAAACCGAAGCACGTGGCACCATAATAAACATCATAGCAATCATTAAGAAAGCAAAGATAATTTGCATTGCATACTGCATAAATGCCATCATATCGCCAATTTGTAAGTCAGAATCTGCGATAGCTTTACTGCCGAACCAAACAATTGCAAGTGTAACACAGTTCATGATAAACATCATTACTGGCATCATAAATGCCATTGTTCTTTGAACAAATAAATTTGTCTTACTAAGATTATCATTTGCCACATCGAATCTTTCTTCTTCATATGCTTCATTACCAAATGCACGGATGACCATCAGACCACTAAGATTTTCACGGCTGACAAGATTTAATCGATCGATTAACTTCTGCAATGACTTAAATTTTGGTAAAGCTATTGCAAAGATAATTAAGATTAACCCAATCATTACTACAACAGCTAATGCAATAATCCAGCTTAAGGAAACTGAGGTACCAACTGCAAAGATAATACCTCCAATTCCCATAATTGGAGCATAACACATCATACGAATTCCCAATACAACAAACATCTGTACCTGTTGTATATCATTCGTTGTTCTCGTAATTAATGATGCAGTTGAAAACTTATCATACTCCGCACTTGAAAAACTTTCAACCTTTTCGAATACATCTCTACGTAATTTTCTTGCTATCTTTGCTGCAGTCTGAGAGGCAAAATAACCTACGCTGATTGCTGCTATAACTCCACCAAAAGCAACCAAAAGCATCTTAAGACCTGTCTTAAGAATGTAATTTTGTTGTACGCTATTAATATCAACGCCTAACTCCTCATAGAAGACCTTTGTAAATGTAGGCGCAATCATCTCGTAGATTGAAGAATCCACCTGATTTGCAACATCGATGGAAACTTGTAATTGCTCTTTTAGCATCGTGCTTAACATTGGTGTTATCTGATACAACATTGTTATATCTATGTCTGAATTCTGCTCCATGGAACTCATCGATGTATTACCTTCTTTTCCTTTCATAAGATCTATGAAGGAATAAACTGCTCTTCCATAAATGCCTTCCACTGTCATTAATTCATCTTTCTCTAGTTCTTTTCTAACATAGATATTTTTCCCATTCAACACTGGATAATTATCTATGTAATCCTTTGCGTTTTCTGTATCAGTTTCTACCAAATTATACGCTGCTAGAAATTTCTCTTTATTTTCTTTCGTCATAAAAGATGATATAAAATTCATTCCATCTTCACTTATCGCATCTGGTGTTTTTTCATGAATACCACTATATTGAATACCTGTTGTCACAATATCACTCATTAAATTTGGTAGACTTAATTCACTAACTGCCTGCCCAAACAATAAGAGGAATGATAGAATTAACACTCCAATATAAGGCTTAAGATACTTTAAAATTATCTTCATTCTGCTAAAGCCTCCTGTCATAAGATACAATACCATGTTAATTAACATATTTTCCCTTATGTTAACAATTCGATAAGAGAAATTCTATCACTGCATGATTGACTCGTCAACATATTTATTTCTGTTAAAGTCTCGGTTACGAAAGTAAGACATCGTTGTTGAATGTTTTAATCATAGCTTCACTTATTTATTATCCATAGAATGAAATTTACCTTTCTTAGCTATACTACATAATGTATGCAATATTTAGCAAAACATACAGTCACATACAAGCGTAAGCATGCTATGAGTGATATGTTTGTCATCCCATCTTACCTGAATCCTATCTTGTGAAAAAGGGTAAAACTGACAAGTTGCATAAAATTTCTCCTATCATATCAATTTATTCACCATGAATATATAAATTTCTCCTACATCTGATATCACATATAGAATCAACTAGCATATAGTGATATAGAAAGGAGATATATGATATGAGTTTTTTCAATTCTGATTGTGGATGTAATAGAGGTTGTAACTCCTGCGACAATACCTGTGATGCTTGTGGTAATACCTGCATAAATAACCGTAATTCTTCTAATACCTGTGGCAATACGTGCAGGAATAAGTCCAACACTTGCGGTAATATGTGCAGGAATAAGTCCAACACTTGTAATTTCCCTAAAACTTGTGGCAATATGTGCAGGAATAAGTCCAACGCTTGTGGTAATGATTTCGACAATTCATGCGGTACTTGGCGAAACATGAATAATAACATTTGCGGTAACCCATGTAATAATTTATACCACGATCATAATGAGTGTGATATGTGTAACCAATATAGTAGTTGTGATGAGTATCATAAGAACCGTAATTCATCTTGTAATAATATTCCTTTAGAAGACAGTTGTGAGATGTCCTGTCGAGGTTGCTGGTATCCATATCCAAGACCTTATTCCAGTCCTTGTCATACTAATATGCCTTGCTATAGTGGTGAAGTAATGTGTGGTGATATGAATGACAGAATGTGTGACAACATGGAGGATTCAATGTACACAGGCATGAATGATACCATGTGCCCAGGTATGGATAATACTATGTGCCCAGGTATGCATGATACCATGTACCCAGGTATGCATGATACCATGTGCCCAGGTATGGATAATACTATGTACCCAGGTATGGATAATACTATGTACCCAGGTATGCATGATACTATGTGCCCAGGTATGCATGATACTATGTGCCCAGGCATGGGTGATATGTGCCAAGGCATGGATGATACAATGTACACAGATATGGATGAAAGATCACGTGCCAATATGAATGAAAGAATGGGACGCTCTACTATGACATGTAAGATGTGGCGCTTCAAATAAACTATCCTTGTTTTATATATAAATAAGAGATTGCAAACAAATTCATTCCAAAATGAACGAAAGGAATGTATAGTAATTGCAATCTCTTTTCTACATAAAAATTCTATATTTAGCATACCCTAAGAATGTTCAGAGGCTTTACCACCTGATTACAAACTTAGGAGGACGAATATATGGAGATGTTAGGAAATAACGATATTCCAATCGGCTTTAGTATGGCCTTAGCAAGAGATACGAATGCTATGAATGCATTTTCTGCCATGCCAAAAGAGCAACGTAAGCAAGTAATTGAGACTTCAAGAACGATTCAGTCAAAGCGTGAGATGGAACAGTTTGTCAATAGCTTTACATCTACTAGTAATAAAACATTCTAAATTGAGGTGAATACGATGACTTATATTGCTCCAGCAATTCAAGCAAAATTCGATACACTATCCGTTGGTTTACAAAATATGATCTTAGAGCGAAATACAAAACTTGATACGATGCAAGACTTAATTCATGTACTTGAAGACATTGTGAAAGAAGCAGAAGCTGATGACAATTAACTCTTGGGGCTACTTAAGCCCCATTAACTACTCAAAACCGAAGATAGAATTACGATTCCCACTCAAATACTGCAGCCCCATACGTTAAGCCCGCACCAAAACCTGCAATACATATTTTGTTCTGTGCTTTTAATAAGTTCTTTTTCTTTAAATGATACAAACCAAGTGGAATACATGCACTTGAAATATTTCCATACTCCTTGATTCCAAAGTAAAGTCTTTCTTCTGGAAGCTTTAATTTTTTATTTGCAACTTGTAGAATACGTTCATTTGCTTGATGTGGTACTAATAAATCTAGGTTATCTATAGTTAGTCCAGCTTTATCTAGTGTAGTTAAAACTAACTTAGGTAATGTTGTTGTAGCAAACTTAAATATTTCTTCTCCTTCCATATAAATATTTCCATATGGAAATTCATCCACTTTCTCACTTCCATAACTTCTTTGAATTTTATCCCAAGGATTGTTGTGGTGTCTTACTTTAGCAAATAATTTATATGCACCACTTGGATTTCCACCAAGAATAGAGGCATAGAGTCCCTTACTTTTCGTAACAACCGTAGCACTTGCACCATCACCAAATAATACACAAGTGGAGCGGTCTTCAAAATCAACCATTCGAGACATAATCTCTGTAGAGACAATTAGTATATTACGATATGCTCCCATCTCAAGAAAATTTCTTGCTAGATCAAATGCATAAACATAACCTGTACAAGCAACATTAATGTCAAAGGCAACAGCCTTTTTCATTCTTAACTCATTCCCAATTAGGCAAGCAACAGAAGGTGTAAAGCAGTCAGGGCTCATCGTAGTAGCAATAATCATATCAACTTCATCAACTGTGATTTTTGCATCTTCTAATGCTTCATTGGCAGCCTTAACACCCATTTGATATGCCAATTCTCCATTTGCAATTCTACGACTACTGATTCCTGTTCGTTTTACAATCCAATCATCACTTGTATCAACAACCTTAGCCAAGTCATCATTTGTTATAACAAGTTCGGGTACATACTGTCCTATTCCAGTGATTTTTATGCCCATTGTCTCACTCCATCATCGATTCAGATTTGTTGGATGGATTTAAATTACACACCTTTCCATCTAACCGTCATAGGCATATACCCAGAAAAAACATATTTCGCACACCAGTTGATAGTTTTATTTCACTAGATACGAATAGTCTTCTAATAGATCAATACAGTCAGGACAAGGGAATGCACCATAACTTGAACATTCTTTCCTCGTTTCACATATAATCTCCTCTGAAACAAGCGTATTTTCTTCTATTTCTTGTACCACCTTACAATCATTTCTATGATAAAGATAGTACCAATCCTTTTTCGTTAGAACATACCAATTATGTTTTCTAAGGGATGCACCAGCAAATGCAAAACACTGATATACCTCATCTGTACCTGTCAAAGGATATCCCTGAAACAGTACAAGCAAGGATGGACTTGTAATTGCTCGACTGTTTAGTGAATTATCCATTGCAGGTACTTGAAAGTTATATTGTATTCCATATTGCTTCGCTATTGTATTATGTTGATTGATATAATTAATTATCGACTGTTCAATAACTTTACTAATCGTATCCTTTCGAACATTTTCTAGTTCGGCTGACAGATTACTCTCGATTATTATGTTTTCTTCCTCATCATACCAAATCACATTTCCTGAAAGAGTAAATTCATAGTGTTTTTCCTTATATTCTACTTCATAAGGTATTCGCTCTGACCAAACCCTTTCTAAATGTTTTCCTTTCGTGTGTTCTTCTTCATAATAGAAAACATAAAGTCCATCATTATCTGCAATCGCTATGATTGGTAAAAAAAGCTCTAGACGTTGTTTTCCCTCAGTATGCAAGTTAAGGTCAAAAGAAGTATATAGCGAATTCAATAGTGTCGTATATGCATTATCATGACTAGAAAAAATACAGCCTGTTTCATCGATTACTAATTGGTTAACAGCAGAATCCACGGCAAGAGAAAAACTCTGATCATAGTCTCTCTTTTTTTCACTTGCAGAGGACACTTGTGCAAAGGATATATCACGAATTGTAACAAACACAATTGCTATAATTGCAAAGAAAATCGCATAGTGATAAGTTCGCACGTATAGCACCTCCAGTATAAATAGTTATATTATCCCCTATAACTGTAATTGATGCACGAAAATACCCACCAGGAGACATCACATAGTCCCCTTCCTGATATATATAATTCAGCATTTCCTCCATCGTTACAACATTAAGATATTCTAAAACATTATTTGTAAAGATAGGGATATCGTTATTTTCTTTTATGACATATTCAGGTTCATATCGATATTCCTCATATTGTAACTCAATCTTTAGTGCATGATCAAAGCTATTCACTATCTGATGAAACTGTTCATAGCTATCTTTTGTTAATTTACCTTGGGTGATAATTACCTGGACAAACTCATTAAGACGTTGCTGCAATGCCTCATAGATTATTAATTCACTCTTTTTATTAAAGTAGATTACAGGAAATAGTAACATAATGCATACGCCGATCAAAATATCAATCAATTTCTCATATATATTCAATTAACACATCCTCCTACCACATATACATAAGGGCGATTCCATGTAGGCAAAAAAATATTTTTTATTTGATCTATTGCGGTATTTTTCTGTTTTTGAACACGAATCAGCAAGTAATTGCTCTGATTTAATGGAACGCTATCTTCACTTTTTAAATCTTCAATTACATCATCATATTCTAGATAGGTCTCTTTGCCCTCCTCAGAATAGATAACCTCGGAATATCTCTCAATTTCAACCTTATAGCTAATTCCAGTAACGGAAAGCTGATTGCAAAAATCAGCATACATTTCTTTGGATATCTCATGTCGACTGCACATCAGATTAAAAAAATAATCAATCTGTGTATCTATATAAGAATTTATAGATAAATCAGTCTTTTGTGCCTCATAGCGAATCGGAAACAACATCAATAGAACTACAGCAAGTATAATAGCCGCCATTCGTCCTAATGATTCCATAAGCTCTCCTCCTTATCTTTCATAGACTGTTGAATAAATTACCTGTTCATTTAATGACTCTATTGCATTTTGCTCTAATGTAGTGAATAAAAAAAGTAAAGATAACGCAATGCAGAAAATAATCGCACCACACACATGACTTAAAAATGAAATAACTTCCTCCATATATTAGGACTCCTATTGCTGTACAAACGTCATGGTTGTTACAACCCCATTAGAATCTACTGTCGTTTCTCCTAGGAAATTACCATCAGGATTAATATAACTGGTACTCTTCTTTTGTTTTGCTTCTTCATACGGATAATTTTTTGAGTTAAATAAAATCCCACCAGTATCACTTGTTTTTTTACCTGTATATACCACGATTGAAAAGTCACCTTCACCAATTTCACCTTCATATTTTTCAATCGCCTCTACGACCTCGCGACCACTTACTTTAATTCCGTCATACATTGTCTTGTTAATATCTTGATATTCGCTATTCATTTTCGTAATCTGGCTAATTCCTCCACTACTCGTATTTTTCGCCTCTCGACTAATGTAAAATCCAAGACCAACAACGATACAAGTGATAACAACTCCAGCTGCCAGCATTAAACCTTTTAATGAATTATCCATAAATAAACCTCCATAACTAATCTACCTGTTCAAATTGCACTCCGATTATGACATCATTGTCATCACGGATTACGGTACTCAAAAATAAATTCACTGGATTTACATATCGTTTACTCGAAAAATCCCGTAAACTTTTTATGTATTCATTCGTCTCATAAACATTCTCAGACGTTGAAGTCTTAATTTTAATATATACTGGTGCAGTTTCTGAACTATCATATGGAGTCAAATTTTTCTTTGTAAAGTTAATGACATCACTGCCAGTAATCTCCATGCCATCATATTTCGTTAAGGCACTTTCAGATATCTCTTTCTGATAATCCGAAAGCTGATTACTAGAAGCTATGGCAGTCGATTTTGCTTCTCTAGCAACAAAAAATCCAACTCCAATCACAATACACGTTAAAATCACTCCAGCTGCCAACATTAATCCCTTTAATGCACTATCCATTGATTCCTCCTATTTTCCTGTAGCAATCTCTTGTGATATCTCAAGTAATTTATGGATACTTACTGTAATAAATGGTAGAATTAGATAGAAACCTATCGTAATAACAAGTGGTACAAAAGCAAGAAATTTACATAAGACGCCTTTTCTCTCTAAGTTGTATTCGCTCTGTTGTTTTCTTTTATCATTATAAAAGGTTTGCTCTAACGTTAACTCATCTAATGCTTTTTCTACTCCAATTTCATCACACATAATAATATTATCAACTAATTTCTCCATCGCTTGGTTGGAAACTCGAGCTTTTAGATGATTCAATGCCTTTATTTGTCCGCTCTCATATTCTGTTAAGCATGCTTTGAGTGGTACTTTAAAAATCACAGCAAATTCTTCCATTGCTTCTAACAACTCATAAGTAGAGATTCGGTCCATATACATCAACATCATTAGAATCGAGTTGTATTGCAACACTTCCTCCTCCATATACATCTGCATCATATGACGTCGATACCGTAGCAACCATACTGGAATTTTCATACTAATCAGAGCCAACATAAAGCAAATAAGAATACACTTTCCTATCATATTCCAACCAAAAAGCCAAATTCCAATTCCCATACTAATAGAAAACACAAGTGAAAACATAAGAATACGCTTTGTTAGGAAGGCCGTAAAATCTAATGTCTCACCAACCTCTAAGAGTAATTTTTGTTGTAGTCTAGCATATCTTCCACATATCTCCTCATAATTGACTCTCACTCTTGAAAACAATCCCATACGAGCAATATCATTTAGGAAGTTGTGTTCCTTCATAATTACTTGCATTGGTGCTTTGAATAAGTAAAAGATATAGTATAAACCTATTGTTATTACAAAAATCGAAATATAGAATAAAATCTGATAAGGCCCATGATAATACTCCGATAACTCTTCTAGGTTACTTATTCCCCAGTTTTCAATTAATTTAAGTGACATCATAGGGAATAGAATAATAAATGTTAATCCTACAAAGTGATGTTTCGTTGTTTTCATATTCTTAAGTTCAATATGTAATTCTGTTCGTAAACTCTTAAGGTTCGTAAGGTATAAGGATTGCCCCTCTAAACTCTTATCTCCAAATTCCATCACCATCATACTTAAGGTCAATAACATGCCGTAATATCTATTTTTTACTTCCTTATTGAAGATATCTGCAGCACATTTTGAGTCTGAACTAGATAAAACATGAAGTATGCGTTCAATATTATGTCTTAACTTTTTATGCTTACAATGATCAAGAGCTTCTTTTATTGCTTCATCTACCATACCATGCACATAATAGCGATGACGTATCTCTGAAAGTAACCAGTCCAACGACTCTAGTTCTTCCTCTTTGCACTTCATATAATTACTAAGTTTGAGTTCTGTAAATATAATAAATAAAGCCACTCCCGTTACGGTAAAGTAGTAAAGAGAGAATGAAGTGTTAAGGAGTGTTAATAGAAAGATTACTAGTGTATATGCTATAATACCGATTACTAGGTATTGCTTAATGCGATACGTTATTCTCATTACGCACTTCCCTTCTCTAGCTTTGAAAACAATTCATCAAAAGTATTCTTTGAAGCGTCACTTAGATTGGAGTATAACTCTTGTCTTGTTTTCTGACTAATTGGATTAATCAGGTGATATCCACCATTCTCATAACGCATAATTTCATTGACTACAATCTCATGCGAACCAAAGCTTGGTACTATTTCACTAATTCTTTCGATAAATCGGTGACCTTTCATATCTTTCGTCATATGCACATCAAATCGTATGGATGACTTTACTTGCTCTATTGCAGCTTCTTCGTTATGAAAAGCACCCGTAATCATCAAATCATTACGTAAGGAAAGAACGAGATTTTCTGTTGTTTTCGCATGATGGGTAAATAAAGTAAATTTACTTGCAACCTGTGAAATCATAACTAACCAACTTGCAACTGGTGCACTAGCAACCTCACCAATAATGTTAACCGTACCATCCGTTTTCTTTTGTAAATCTAACCCTTCACGACCTGAAATTTCAGCAGTTTCACGAAAGCTTATAATATTTCTCTCAGGATATATTTCTCGCAGGTGAAGTTCAAAAACAAGTTCCTGTACACGTAATGTATAACTTGGATGAATAAAACGAATCAAAGATTTCAGTAATGTTGTTTTTCCTGAACCCTGTTCACCCGTAATACCAATAATTTGCTCACCTTGTATCATAAGTTCCAATAACTGAATTACAATATTACTATTACAATCAGTTATTAACTCACTTAACTTTTGAATTCCTCGATAATCAAACTTTCGTACAAAGAAAGACCAGCTTTCTGAAAATGGCGGACGAACAACAACAACTCGTGATCCATCCATCATCTCGTTTACAATATAACCACGAACTGCAGACAACTGTCCTGGTTTTCCATAACGGTAAATATTACGACATATTTTTTGTAGTTCTTCATAAGAGGAAAATGCTAAGAATTCAAGATGAATCATAAGTCCATGGTAAAAGACCCAGATTCCGTTGATTGGCATGTCCGCCATTGCGTCACTCATTGCCAATTGAATAGAACCAGATACGCCTCCTGAAATTCCATCTATGTTCATGTCTCGAAGTTCATCGATTGGTCCATGTCCCTTGTAATTTTGATAGAGACGTTGAGTCAGAATTTCGAGCTTATCAACAAAAGTTAGGCGAATTCGTAATTGATAGAATACTTCTTCTAATTGTTCTGTTGTAATCTTATATGGTTCATTCTCAGATTGATTCATCATATCTTTTGGAGTTAGTTGATTTTCACGAAGAAACAAATCAAAAGCATCTGCTGCTGCGATTTGCTTATAGTAATAAAGGACAATATCAAACATATCTTGATAGCTTAATCTTGTATCATCCTCAAAAGGTATGATTTTATCAATATTTTCTTTTGTAATACCATATTTATTTAACAGCCATTCTTTAATCTGTTCTTTTATATAACGCTTTGCTGTGATACTACCTAGATTACACTCATGCAATGCTTTTCTTGTAATATTTTGAACTACTTCTAATTTTTTAGCTTGAGCATTGCTCATTTTTTTCTCATTGATCCATGTGCCAGTATACATTGTAAAATATTCATTCATTTCTTCTAGCATGGTACCTATCTTATAAGGATTATCACGAGAAGATTTATTTTTTTCCAAACGTGATTGTCGCAAAAAGATTAAGCTAAGAATGAATAAGAAAATTAATAATATAATCAGCACAACTAAATTAAAAATCACAGGACATTCCTCCTATCATGGGCCTTCTCTGTGCTGAACCTTTAGGTCGTTGAATACACTCTTCGCTTCTTTTTTGTAACAAATGTGTCAAACTGGTCAATTCCTGCATGAATATGTAGTTATCATCGTCCTTTTCGCATCCGATATTTTGCAGGAAAAATTCTGTAAGTTGTGCCCTTGACATCGCATCTCGAAATTCAGTATTATAAGGAACTGCAAATGTTAATTCTTTTTTCAAAGGTTTAATCTTTTTACATAAATTCCTAATGTTATACTCCGATGCAACATCATAATTTCCGATAATAAATAACATCTTATCATAATTAATTTCATATCGCTGAAAAAAATCTTCTAAGACTCTTCTATTTTGACACAGGTTAACGATAATGATATCTGCCTGTTCAAAAATCATGTCAACAAAATCATTCATTCCTGCACTCGCATCAATATAGACCATCTCGTAGCATGCTTCTGCAAGAATAATAATCTCTTGAAAGGTTTCTTTTATTTCTTTTTCATAAATTTCACGGTATTTCGTGTTAGTTCCAGGTAAAAAATCAATACATTGTTTCGACAAAGTAATGCAACTAGAGGTTAATAATTGCTTTGCATTCATTCCTGAACGAATGCCTTGAATCAGACGATCTACGCCAATATTATAATTTCTGATTTGTTCTCGACGATTTTTCGATAGCAGCGGAATCTCTAGCTGATTCATCTCAAATTGTGTTTGCAACAAGATACTACGACTTCCATACATTAAGTCGTTCATCATTGCTGCTGCCAACATATTCGAGCTTGTTCCTGCCTGTCCATGAACATTACTCCAAAATACTATCTTCACTCTACTTCCCCCTCCAAGTTACAGATAATGCCTCAACTATATCTTTTTCCGTTCGGTCTTGCTCAATCAAATTTACTACCCCACATAGTAAATTCTTCATTTTTTTAGAACATTTTCTCAAATTTATTGAGCGAGTATGTTGCATCTGTATCTTATTGGACAAATCATTAATATCGAGATCAAGGTAGTAAATCATATTTTTGATTCCTTTGATATTGTCTGAAATCAAATCCTTTGCTTTAATCTTACTCGGAATAATATCCTTGATTATAAGTGCTTTTGGTAGATCTAATTGTTCCATAACAGGGCGTATACTATTGATATTATGCTTTTGCATATCAGATAATAAGATTACGAGAGTGCTTTTAGATATTGCGGTATGTGCTATGTTAAAACCGTAATCTACTAAAATATAATCATAGTCACAATTGGTATGATATAAGAACTGATTGTAGAAATCTCCACGAAAAATCCATTCCTCTAATCTTGGAATGAAATCAACTCCTTTTAAATTAAGTATGCAAGGTTCTGTAATTGCGACTTGTGCCTCACTAGTATCATACAAGCTTTCTGTAAGTGCTGCACGGTCAGAGACATCAATTATTAAAACCTTTTTACCCAAGTTGCTTAGAATTCTTGCGAGAAATAGAATTAAATCATAAGGTTCAACACCTAAAAAGCTGATTGTTTTTGCTTCTAACCCTGACTCTTGTATACAATACTCTTTCATTCCATTGATGCCTCCTTTACATCAGAATCATCTACAAATACAGACATTGTATCTTCCTCGGTTGGGTTTTCGCCTAAATCATCTTTCGTTTGCTCCTCTATTTTCGTTGCGGCATCATCAAGATTACTCGCTGGGGGTGTAGGTGAATTAGCCTCAATCTTTTCCATTACCACACCGTCGAGACTACTCGCTGAGTTTATAGTTGAGTTATCCTCATCTTGCCACAAGACTTCACGAATATCCTTGTTTAGATAATCTGTTAACCGATTTTCAAGCTGCTTTCTATGATCCTCCTTCAAGTATTTAATAGCTTCTTGTATAATGTTTGGGTTTTCCTTCATCATAGTGATTGTTCCAATGCTTGGCACATAGGTAACAATTGACTCTTTCTGTATCATAGGTTCTATGTATTTTGTAGTATATAAACTTGCACCAGGATAAAGATAAGCATCTACAATTGCCGCTGAATAATATAAAATTTCATCTTCTGACATCCAAAGATAGCATCGTTCCTCCTCATTATCCTCGGATCTCATCAAATCGTGAACACTCTTTTTTGCTAAAACAATATAATCTTCTCCGTTTGGCATCATGATCCTGACATCAACATAGTCATTCTCCGTTAAATTATCACTTAAAGTAATAATTTCGCATTCTACTTCTCTTTGCTCGTCCTTCATTTCTTTTATACAAAGCATATTATGTAATATTGTCATCCCTTGCGGTATATCAACAATGGCGATTTGCTCTAAACAATCAAGATTACAATAATAATTGGCTGGCATCTCGGGTTTAACTTGAATCTCCTCAAGCATGGATTCGGTAATTTCTTGACCACTAATTATATTCTCTTTTGCAATATATACACTTATTTGACTTTGATCTACTTGCTTAGTATCTTTTGCTTTCATACTTAACAATAAAAACGCAAAAGTTCCAATAACCCCAACGAGCGCCAATATACAAAAAACTAATAACATGACTCGGTTTGAGTTACGATTGAAACGTCTTTTGTAACTAGATTTATACTTGCTTTTCATTGACATCCAAACATTCCTCCATTGAATTTCTTGACTCTTTCACACCGTGAAGCAGAGCCTGTGTTGCTCTTTTTATATCACGTATAAAAGAATAGTTCGGATTAGATTTATTACACCTATAGTTATCATACATAAAGTTGATAACTTTACCGTGAATTAGTGCATTCTCAAATTGTTGATTGTGAGAAATTCCGATGATGTTCTCTTTTGGAATATGAAATGAATTTCTGATTTTGGTAATTGTCCAAGATTGATTCAATCGATAATCACTGATTAAAAAGAGAGATTTATAGCTTATAGAAGAATAGTTTTTAAAGAAGGATCTAATCTCATCATAATCTTGTTTTAGATTTACTACTACAAGGTCTGCATCCTCAAGAAGCACTCTAGAATTCATCGTATAATTTTTCGTATCAATAAATACATACTCATATGCTGTTTCTAGATAATTTAATTTTGGTATCACATTATAGTAGAATTCGTAGTCAAAAACATCTTTCGAATAAGCATTCTGTGGCATATAGTATAGTGAATCCTGAATAACTTCAATTGTCAAAATATCAGTTTTTCTCTTTTTTGTGCAACGTGCAAAGTGCATTACAAGACTTTCGTCAAAACCACGTTCGAGGTAATGTACATCTGAATCCCTTACAATATTCGATTGATTTTCGTACATTAGATATTGTGCAATTCCATCATGACACCAATGATTTTCTAATGTCAGAATACGCATCTGAAACTCAAGAATTCCAGCAATGCATATTGCAGACATATTACTTGTAACTCCACAATCACCATCCTTGCTAAAAAAGATGATTTTCACATCATTCTCCTTTCTAGAACTATGACTTACAGCAACAAAGCTATTATACACATTTTTGACAATATTTGTAAAGTGTGTATTCCTTCCATGGCGATAAAAGATATATGTAAAATTTTGGTTATTTTGTACACGAACTCTTTATTGATTTTAAAAATTCTCTTATTTTAGGCTCAAGTTCAAAGCTATATCAATGAATTATCTCCTAATCAAAATTCGATATTATTAATCTTTTTTCGCTTATATTTGTAAATTTTTGTTGAATGTAGAATATAATGAATTAACAACATAGAAAGGAGAATTCATTATGATAGACAATAGAAATCAAGTAAATCAAAGACCAGGTCAGAATTCTGTAGATCCATTAGTTATTTTCCCACCTGGACCTTGTAGTGGTCCTGGTTGTTCTGGATGGGGTCCTGGTTGGGGTCCATGTGTTGGTCCTGGATGCCGTGGTTGGGGTCCTGGTTGGGGTCCTGGTCGTGGCCCTTGCAGAGGTCCTGGTTGCCGAGGTGGCCGTTGGTAAAGAGAAGAAAAGTGTTCTTCCTACACTCTCACAAGGAACACCATAATTAGTAAATGAGCTTGATGGTACTAATTCTTTTGTGCCTTACATGCCGCAAAATGCTGGGCTTGTAAGTTACTCTGAAAACATCCATCAAGCTTAAATATATTCACTTGCTTATGTAACCTTCTAATGCTATACTGGAAACACTGTTAATTTCTAATTTTAGGAGGTTGTACGTTTGAAATTCACTATATATTTCTTAAGAGTTGTTTCGATCTTATCATTACTGTATACTATACTAATTATAATAATTTCTGGATTAAAGACATCCTTCTTAGGCTTTTGGGTCGCATTAAGCATATCTAGTATGGGGTTATCTTTTTTATTATCCCATTTACACAATAAAACACCAAAGGGACAAACCTTTGCTACCATATTGGTTGGCCTTGTTTGGCTTTCTACTTTAATCTTTTGCATCGTGGAAGGTTTTATTATCCGCGAAAGTTTAAAAACTGCAGAAAAAAATGCAGATTATGTCATCGTTCTTGGTGCACAAGTTCGTGGTACGAAACCTTCTCTAACACTTAATATGCGAATCGAAGCTGCCGCAAACTATTTATTAGAGAATAGCAAGAGTATCGTAATCTGTTCTGGCGGACAAGGAGAAGGGGAACAGATTACAGAAGCACTTGCAATAAAGCAAGGGTTACTTAATCTCGGAATCGAAGAAAATCGCATTCAGTTAGAAGAGAAATCAACAAATACGGTTGAAAATCTAAAGTTTTGTATGGAGATAATTCAAGATCCATATGCGAAAGTTGTTGTCGTAACAAGTGACTTTCACATTTACCGAGCGAAAAAAATAGCAGAACACATTGGATATCATAATCTCTCCGTGTGTTCCGCTAATGAATTTTTAATTACTACAATTTCATATTATGTACGAGAATTCTTTGCTCTTACGAAAGATTGTGTTGCTGGAAATCTTCGATAACAATAACAGACCAAACCTTAGAGTCGTCCTCTTGTATACCTTTACCTCTTGCATAGCCACTAATAACCGTTTTATTAATACTTTCTTCAATCGTGTATCCATAACTTTCTTTGTGACTCTGTACCATTTTAACAGGTTGCAACTCAGCAAGTGATCTTTGCAATACTTCTGTTTGATCTAAAGATGCAATTACGGTTGCATCTTTATTTATTACATAAACCTTTCCATTCTTTCCAATCTTCGATTTATTTATTATTTCATAAATACAATCCCAATTGTATCGTGATGAAATTAAACCAATCATTCTGTTCTGTTCATCAAAAATAGGACAACTATAAGTTACCGTACACTCTCGACTCTCTTCACTATAATACATATCCGATACCGTTAATACTTTACTCTCCACAGTACTACGATACCATCTCTTTAAAGTTACATCCTTACCTATAATAGAATCATCCTTACCTAATGCTATGATTCTACCATTCATATCTACAAGATAAATATCCCGATAAACTTTTGTTACTGAAACTAGATTATGTAAAAGTTTTGATGCATTATTTACATTTTCCGTTGATGGATCTTTCAAAGCTTGTACAACCTCATCCATCATGGACCATGAAAGAACATCTATATAACGTTCATTTGAATTTCGATTAATTTTATCACTTAGATCGAAAGCCATATCTGCTGTGCGAACACCGATAACTTCAAAAATCTTATGGTGGAAATCCTCTAGTATCTTGATATTCTTTTGATTTGATTCCTGACTTTTATCCGAGAATTTTTTGATTTCATCTGCAATAACAGCAAAGCCTTTACCAGCTTCTCCTGCTCTTGCTGCTTCAATCGATGAATTAAATGATAGCATTTTAGTATTTTTCGATAACTTTTCTATTTCTTCCGCAATCTTTAGCATATTTTGATACGAAATCACCAAATCTTGTAATAAAACCGACAAATCTGTTACCATAGTTCTCCTCCTTCTGTACTTCTCACGAAACTAATGATTGCTTAATGACTTCTCATTGTTAAAAAGCAGACACCTTCTTACTGAAAATGTCTGCCTTTACAGCAATTATTTAGTATATTTTAGCACAAAAAATCGAAAAAATCAATCCTTTAATATTAGCAAATTCCTTGAGCCAGCATTGCATTTGCTACTTTTTCAAAGCCAGCGATATTGGCACCTACTACATAGTCGCCTGAATGCCCATAGCGTTTCGCTGCATCATCCATGTTGTGGAAGATATTAATCATAATATCCTGTAATTTAGAATCAACTTCCTCGAAGCTCCAGCTTACTCTCTCAGAGTTCTGGCTCATTTCAAGTGCAGATGTAGCAACACCACCAGCATTAGCTGCCTTTCCAGGTGCAAATAACACCCCATTAGCCTGTAAGTACTGAGTAGCCTCTAATGATGTAGGCATGTTAGCACCTTCAGCAACTGCCTTGCATCCATTAGCAACTAAAACCTTCGCATCTTCAATTAATAATTCGTTCTGTGTAGCGCATGGAAGAGC
The DNA here is from genome assembly GCA_023410575.1 of Bacillota bacterium. GTDB lineage: Bacteria > Bacillota > Clostridia > Lachnospirales > Lachnospiraceae > Lachnoclostridium. The sequence goes on from JAEYPP010000084.1 coordinate 57,229, forward strand.
AACATCACACTTAACCGTCCAAACACCTTTACCCTCATGATATTCACTATTTGGTCGATAGTTTTTGTACTCTGTTAAACGAGCACGTTTTATTTCCTTGATTTCTTTTAATGCATCAAGATCAATTCCATCTGGATCATATACCCAGCCATTAGAGTCGGAAACAGTTACAACCTTCGCTCCTAATTGCTGTGCTTTCTCAGCGGCATAGATTGAAACATTACCTGAACCAGAAACACACACTATCTTTCCAGCAATATCTAGACCATTACATTTTAACATCTCAGATGTTAAATACAATAAACCATATCCTGTTGCTTCTTTTCTAGCTAAGGAACCACCATAGGATAAACCTTTACCTGTTAGTACACCTTCATACATACCACGAATTCGCTTATATTGACCGAACATATATCCAATCTCTCTTGCTCCTGTTCCGATATCACCAGCTGGTACATCGACATCAGCACCAATGTGTTTACAAAGTTCTGTCATAAAGCTCTGGCAAAATGCCATAACTTCACGGTCTGACTTTCCCTTAGGATCAAAATCAGAGCCACCTTTTCCACCACCAATTGGAAGGCCGGTTAACGAATTTTTAAATATTTGCTCAAATCCTAGAAACTTTATAATACCAATGTTAACAGATGGATGTAGACGTAAACCGCCCTTGTAAGGTCCAATGCTATTATTAAACTGTACACGATAGCCAGTATTAACTTGAACTTGGCCTTTATCATCAACCCAAGGTACTCTGAACTTAAGTTGTCGATCTGGTTCAACTAATCTCTCTAATAGAGCTTCTTTTCTGTAAAGAGCCTCATTTGCCTCAACAACTGGTCTTAATGATTCCAGTACTTCTTTCACTGCCTGATGAAATTCTGATTCACCTGGATTTTTCGTAATTGTTCTTTCGATTACTTCATCAACATATCCCATGACTTATTCTCCTTTACATCTATATATATTATTTTGCTTTTAAACAAAAAAAAAGCAAGACAAAAAGGTACAATAAAAAATGCAATTACCTCTTTGTATTTGCTTAATTTATATTATAAATGTATATTTTATCCATTGTCAATCATTTTTTTCAAGTTTTTATTTTTTCTAGCGTGCTATCAAAATCTTCTAAGTTCATAATATCTTAACTATTTCCTTAGTGGAAAAATAAGAATTATGTGCTATTATATAAATGTCAATCGAAATAATAAGTAGTTCTATCTGATTATTAGGAGGTTTGTTTATGTATACAATACTTGTTTGTGATGATGATAAAGATATTGTTGATGCAATTGAAATATATTTAACTGCTGAAGGTTATCGAGTTATAAAAGCTTATGATGGTTTTCAGGCACTTGAGCAAATTAAGAGCGAAACAATTCATCTTCTATTACTAGATATCATGATGCCTGAAATGAATGGTATTCGTACTACTATGAAATTACGTGAAATGAATCATACATTACCAATTATATTTCTCTCAGCCAAATCGGAGGACTGTGATAAAGTTCTTGGCCTAAACATTGGTGCCGATGATTATGTTACAAAGCCTTTTAACCCACTAGAGCTTCTAGCTAGAGTCAAATCTTGCTTAAGACGTTATACACAGTTAGGAAGTATCGAGGTGACGCAAACAAATATATTTTCTTCTGGTGGCTTAGTTGTAAATGATGATACAAAAGAAGTTTTTGTTGATGGCGAAATAGTTAAACTTACCCCCATTGAATTTAGTCTTTTGAGACTTCTAGTTAAGAACAAAGGCAAAGTTTTCTCAATATCAGAAATTTATGAACTAATTTGGAACGAACCTTCCTTTGGTGTTGATAATATCGTTGCTGTACATATTCGTCATATCCGTGAGAAAATTGAAATTAATTCGAAAGAACCGAAATATCTAAAAGTAGCTTGGGGAATTGGATATAAAATTGAGAACTATGACTAGAAAGGTGATTTTATGAAACATATAAAAAATTCATTATTGATTAAAGTTATTTTGATTATCCTTTCTTTTTCTTGTGGCCTTTTTTCTGCTTACGAATCCTATACTTTAATGGGTTATTATTCTCAGTATTCCATGGAGGATACCTTAGAGCAAACATATGAATTTGGAGAGCTGTATCTTCAATACTTACAAAGAGTTTGTGTATATGTTAAACATCGTGAGGCAGGATTTGTCAATGATCCAACAAGTATATATTCCTCTTCTGATTTGGTCTCAGTTTTATCTGGTGATGCGAAAGGAAACCTTCGTCCCTCTACTAATGTTTACGATTTCACCCAAGAAAGTTTCCAATATTACAATAGCCTTTTAAATATCGAATGTAAAAGCTTCTTCTATTATGTAAAAAATTTAGATACTAATGTGTCCTACTACAGTCCACATTTTGAACAACTGTTTTCAACTGCGACTAATATTACAACGAGTGATATTGAAGCTTACTTAAAAGATATTACCAAAAAACCTTCCTACCTGATGTTATCAACCAATAATTCATTATTTTCAACTAATATAGCTACTTCAACATTATATTCTTTTGAGAATTCCAGTATTTCTTGGTGTATCGATTTCTTAAATCGATATTTTCCTAATAAAAATTCAAATTTAAATAATGAAGTAATCTTGGAATCATCTTCCAAAACTAATCATTATATTATTTATACATTTTACGATTCCGATTTAAGTATGGATAATGATGAATTTTCAAAGCTTGAAAAAAAATTCGACGAGTACTTTTCTACCTATACATATGCAAAAATTGCATGTCCAATTAGTCTTTTACTCTGTCTATTCTTTGCGCTAATGTTTTTATGTTGCATTGGACATAAAAAAGGTGTAGAAGGTATTTACTTGAATCGATTTGATCGAATTCCCACAGAAATTGCGCTTGGACTGATATGTATTCTCTTGGCACCTTGCTATGTAATACTAAGTATACTTGTATATGCAAATACAACTCAATTCCCATATCTATACTTACTTTTATATTCATTTATCTATCTATTTTTAGCATTTTTAATTACTACGATTACTAAGAGAGTAAAAAGTCACACCTTTTTCTCTAACATGCTAATCGTACGTATTTGGAAGGGATTTTACTATATTATACGTAGTTGGCAAAACGCGCTCATGATAGATATGAAAGCTACAACAAAACTATTACTCGTTATCATTATATATGTAGTTGCACAACTTTTTAGCTTTCTTATACTTCGTAATTTGCCTTATCTGTATCTCTTGACTTGTATTTTTTTAATTACCTTACTAGTTCTTAATCTACTGAAATTTTATGTGGATGTTACTAAGGTAATACAAAATACACATGATATTGTAAATGGTGATTTGAACACTCAGATTCCTTATGAGAATTTAACTAAACCAATTAACCAATTAGCAAAGGATATTAATAATATACGTACTGGTTTATCGAATGCAGTTGAAGATCAGATAAAAAGTGAACGATTGAAAACAGAGTTAATTACTAATGTATCTCATGATATAAAAACCCCGCTGACATCCATAATTAATTATGTTGACTTACTAAATAAGCAAAATCTACCAGATGAAACAACTCAAAAATATCTGAAAATCTTAACCGAGAAATCATGGAGGCTAAAAAACTTGATTGAAGACTTAGTTGAAGCATCCAAAGCATCAGCTGGTGCAATACAGATGCATCCTGAAAAGCTCAACTTTAATGAACTAATTAAACAAGCTCTTGGTGAATATGAAGATCGATTACTAGAGCATGACCTTGAGATAATTTCAGATTTTGAGGATGAAAGTTTATTCATTTATGCAGATGGACGTAGTACATACCGTATCATTGAGAATTTGTTATCAAACTTATGTAAATATGCCTTAAGTAAGACCCGCGTTTATATTGGCCTAGAAAGACATCCAGCCACAATACAACTAGAAGTTAAAAATGTTTCGGCTAATAAATTAGGTATGAAAAGTGACGAATTAATTGAACGTTTTGTACGAGGTGATATTTCACGTAATACAGAAGGAAGTGGACTTGGCTTATCGATTGCCAATAGCCTAACTACACTACAAAAGGGAACTTTTGAATTGAAAGTTGATGGTGACTTATTTAAAGCCATTGTCAACCTACCAATCTATCGAGAAACCAAACCAGATACAATTCTATTAGCAAAGGATTAATCCAAACATATGGAAGCTATAAAGCCGAGGGTCTTACCCCCTTGCTTTATAGCTTCTATCTTTACTTCTATAATTCAAGCTCTTTTACATCTTCTACCTTAGATAGATATGTGTTACGAAATCTTTTGTCAAATGATACATCATCACCAAACCAATCAGGCTTTCTGAAGTTTTTGGCATCTTCTTCAGATTTAAATTCAACTTCTGCAAAATAAAGACCACTTAATTTTCCTTGAAATACATCCAATTCAATAATCAGGTCGTTCTCAATCGGTATTAGATAGCGAGTTTTCTCAATTATGTTATCATCCACCTTAGTTAACAAATGATTAAAAGCTTCCTCAGTTAAATCAACTTCAATTTCCTGGCACTGTAACGCATAATCTTGAGCGAGTCCTCTTCGATTTTTATAAGTTAAGACATAGCGATCATTGCTTTGACGAATTCTTACCACAGGTTGACTGCACAAATAACCCTGTCGAATTATCTTCTTTTTAAATTTTTCTAAATTATCAGGCAACTTAGTAACACGAAACTTTCTTTCTATTTCCATTTGCTCTCCTTGCTAACTTTAATTGACAGTAATTAATTCGTATACGTTTTTTTTAATCGATAATACTAACAATACCAAAGCTTAGTGACACTTTTTTTATTCGTCGGTTCAACCGACAGATAGGAGCATCAACGTGAAAAAGAATTTTGTTACTAATTTCTTCTTATGTGGTCTCTCTGGATGGTGTATGGAATGCTTTTGGACTGGTGTGGATTCTATTCGTAAACACGACAATAGAGAATTACCATGCACAACTTCCATTTGGATGTTTCCAATCTATGGCATGGCTGCTATCATTGCTCCGATAAGCAAACACATGAAAAAGCGTTGTACGATGACACGTGGTATTATCTATGGTAGTGGCATCCTATTGACAGAGTACTGTACAGGAACATTGTTAAAGAAATATAAATGTTGTCCTTGGGATTATAGCAAAGCTAAACTTAACTACAAGGGCGTCATTCGCTTTGATTACTTCCCTGCCTGGGTGTTAGCTGGCTTGTACTTTGAGAAATTAGTAAATCGCAAATCCTAAAAATTAAAGCCATTATATCCCCAATTCGAAATCTCCTCGTATGTAACATACGTATGATCACTTGGTATCTGTAGCTCTTCTTCATAGATAGTGCAGATAGCTTTGGTTAACTTATCATATGCCAAACTATCTGCCTTCCCGAAAATTTTTACTTCCACAAATGCAATCTTTTCAAAAGCTTTTCCTTTAAAATATAAGGAATACTCATCGTCAAATCCTACCATTAGCCAAGCTTCGCTCTTTCCAGGAATTGATTCTATTGCTTTTCCAAGTTTCACTTTTATCGATTCTTCCTGCTCTTTTGTAATCTTAACAGTTACTTTAGAATTAATAAATGGCATAATTGTCTACCTCCAAATATATTACTAAATTTTTAATTACAATCAATTGATTCTACGTTTCTTTTCTTTCACTATTATACCAAATGAATCCTATATTATCCATCTTTTATTGAAACCCAAAGCAATTCATGTTATGATGTTTTATGACAAATTACTTGGAAGGAAGACTGTATTTATGCTAAGGGCTGTACTTTTTGATATGGATGGAGTAATTATTGACAGTGAACCGTTACATGCAAAAGCTTTTCAACTTGCAATGAAGGAATATGGGCTTGATCTTAGGGAAGAATACTGTTACCAATTTATTGGACGTACTGACCGTGATTTTGCTAAAACTTTAGTCAATGAATATAAATTAAGCTATACTGATGATGATTTACTGAACTCAAAAAATAAAACGCTTGCTAAGCTTGAAAGTGAAATAGGCTACCCTGTTATCGACTATGTAAAGGATCTAGTAATCGATCTACATTCACATAACATTAAATTAGCGATTGCCTCCTCATCTCCTATGGAAGCAATAATGAATACTGCTGATAAACTCGGATTAACTGAATATTTTGATCAATTTGTATCTGGAACTGATTTAAAGCATTCCAAACCAGCTCCTGACATATTTTTAAAAGCTGCTCAAATGCTTATGGTAGATCCCTCAGAGTGTTTAGTTATTGAAGATTCTTGTCATGGTGTTTGCGCTGCAAAATCCGCAGATATGACATGCGTTGGGTTTTATAATCCTCATTCAGGTAATCAAGATTTAAGTAAAGCAGATATAATTGTAGAAGGTTTTGCAGAAGTAGATACACAATTTTTAACACAAATATACTGTCATTCTCATATGGACCCATTTACAATAGCAACCACCGAAAGAATCATACTAAGAGAATTAGCACTTTCTGATATGAAGGCTCTCTATGAGATTTATCAACAATCTGAAAATAGAAAATTCTTATATGAGATTGGTGATTACCAAACCGAATTGAGTAAACTAGAAGCCTATATAAAAAATGTTTATCATTTCTACAATTTTGGTTATTGGGGCGTCTTTGATGCAAAGACAAATCAATTAATTGGGCGTTGTGGTATTCAAGCAAATGAAGTCGATGGGCAAATGGAAATTGAACTGGGTTACTTACTCTCAGAAGATTCAAAAGGTAAAGGCCTTGCCTATGAAAGTGTCCAAGAGGTATTAAAATATGCCTTCTATCGACTAGATATTTCACGAATTATTTCCGTTATTGAAACCTCGAATATAAAATCAAGAAATCTAGCCCTTAAGCTTGGCATGAAACTAGAAAAAATCATATTGCATAAACAAGTTAAATGTGAAGTTTATGTAATAACAAAGAATTAAGTGCGTTGAAATATAGATATACGACATTATGGCGGTGAGTTAAAGAATGATATTATAAAAGAAGGTCATAACAGAGGATGTGCGCTTCCTATGTTATGACTTTCTTTAGCAAGTTTATCTAACAAAAGATGAATAAATCATCCTATGGCTAGCTAAAATAATTATTTTTTAGGATTAGGTGTAACGTTGTTATTGTTGTTATTCATGTTATCACCATTAGTATCTTCGATCACATTACCAACAGCTCCACCAACGCCATTATTTGTACCACCATTACCATTTGTACCATTTGTTCCATTTGTTCCATTTGTACCATTAGTTCCATTAGTTCCTTGTGTTCCTGTTCCCTGTCCTTGTGTACCTGTTCCATTACCAGTACCAGTACCAGTACCGTTATTTACATCCTGACCTGTAGTTGAGTTAGGACTTCCTGTACCATTATTGGTACCATTATCAGTATTATCTCTTGTACATGCTGTCATTGCAAATATTAACGAGCATACAGCAATAAAAGTAATTAATCTTTTTCTCATAGAACACTCCTCCTATTAAATTGTTATATGGTCTTCTTTTAAGACTCATTCAACTTTACTAGGTTAGTATCCCACTTCTATATCCATTTATTCATTACTTTCCTTTGATTTTAAAAGATTTTACAAATTCTTTCTTATTTTCTTTTACTTGTAAGGATTCACAAATCTTACTAATTGTCTTATTATGAACAAATAGCTCAGATGTACTTAATCTATTCTGAAATTCATAATTCAATTTCAGATTATGTTCAACTATCTCAGGAAAATGCACATAAATCATAGAATAACACCATGCAATTGCCATATTTACATAATAATGATTGCTTTTTATCCTTAAGAGCTTCTCATTAATCGTATTAACATATTTCTCGTTAATGTAATATATTAACCACATTACGATTACATATCGTATCGTAAATTCTTTTCCTTCGTCAACAATAAGAAACGATGCTTCTTGATATTCTATAGAAGGAGTCGTGGATTTCGTATTCGTTTCTAACAAGTCAAGTAACATCTTAAAAATCTGTTCTGGCTCTCTAGTAGCTATTTTTAAAGAGGTACAAAAAGAATCACAGATTGACCAATTATCAATATATAAAAGAAATTTCTGTACCCAATGCAAGATTTCTTCCATTGGATATTGTGATTCCTCCATAAGACCAATTACGAATCCCATTAGCATAGTTTCTTCAAAAAACTCATGCCGCACTTGGACCAAATATTCTCGAACATCACCTTTACTAATCTGCCTTGCTATCTTGCGAAGGTTAGGCAAACGAATTCCACGAACGGAAGAAATTCCTGGTAAAAGAGAACTTGAAAATGATGCATAGGACTCTTCCTGTAATGCATTAAGTTGATTCATTAGTCGTTCATAATCATACATGATAGTTCCTCACTACTAGTTAAGATATCATTCCTTATATACTCTTTCTTTGAAATTCAGTCATATATTTTCTATAATGAAGTGCAACATGATTGCGCTGTAGAGCATAATTCTCTCTCTCTTTTATTGCGATTGAGTCAAAAAAGGCTCTCCATAACACTTCATAATCTTGCTGACTCTGCGTCATTGTCAAAAGATGATTCACCTCTTCTTCGCTTAGATAAACCAAAAACCAAGAACTATGAGCTTGATGAATGGTAGCTAATCTTCGTTTTACATCAAGTATCATAAAGTTTTCTGATTCTAGGCGATCTGCAAAATGAGGTGTAATTAATTCTACCACATTGTTCTTAGGCTCAATCTTTGCTAAAAGGACTTTATTATCAAGTTCTTGAAATCTGAGAAATTCTTGATAATAGTAGGCATCTTTACCTACTTTACGATTCAAGTCAAAAATTTCTTGTACATATTGATCTGAAAGATGGTCAACTATCTTAGGCCCCATTGCAAACCCTCGAACAAGAAAATGGTAAATACTATTCGCCTTTCTAGAATCATTAGATAGTGCCGTACGTACCACCATCTGGTAGGCTTGTGGAGATATCTTCTTTCGAATCGATTCTGCTACCCTATCGGCTAGAACACTATCTTTTTCTACCTTAATATATTCACTAAATAATTCTAAATTCGATACACTATCGTCATTCATAACTTCAAGTTTGATATATTCATGCCCATACTTGGCAGCCCAAGCAACATAAACAGCAGTGAATATACCTTCTACACTATCCTCACATTGATAGATTCGTATTGTTTTCACTTTTATTCTCCCAATTCCTTTTTAAGAACTCGATATCAACTGAATCTGCTGAGATGATGGTAATTGTATGCTCTGGTGGTCAAATAAGGACAACTGCTCGTAAGACAATCCATCTGCAGCAAGGTTTCTTGGTAATCGTTCTTTTACTCCTATCATCTGATTGGTAATATAGTTTTCTTCTAGCTTCGTAGGATACATCATCTGCCCATTACAAGTAATAAAATATACTGCTCTCTTTAAGACAACTCCCATCTTCTTTAAGTCTTCAAATCGAAGTTTAGCCGTCTGTCTTGCTTTTACAATTCGACTAGCTGATTTGGGGCCAAGACCAGGTACCCGAAGTAATGTAAAGTAATCCGCTTTGTTGACTTCGATTGGAAATTGATCTAGATGCCCAATCGCCCAGTTGCACTTAGGATCTAAAAATACATTAAAATTAGGACGTTCCTTTGTTAATAATTCCTTTGCTTCAAACCCATAATATCGTAATAACCAGTCTGCTTGATAAAGTCGATGTTCTCGTAATAAAGGCGGGCCACCTGGTAATGCAGGTAATGCACTATCGTCATTCACGCGAATAAAAGCAGAATAGAACACTCTCTTTAAGTCAAACTTCTGATATAATGCCTCAGTAACTGCCATAATCTCATAATCGCTCTCTGGTGTTGCTCCAATAATCATCTGAGTACTCTGACCTGCTGGAACAAAGCCACGATTGCCACCAAATTGATGGATTTTTGTCAATGCATGTGTTGTGCTTGTAATCACTTTGCTAGAATCCTCTTCTTCCCAACCTGTCAAAATTCTCTTTCTGATTCCATCACTTCTTTGAAATTGTTTCTCTTGAAGAAGCGATTGCTTTTGACTTATATTATAAGCTGCATCTTCTGCTCGCTTTTGTTCAATCGATTTGCCTTCCATTTGTCTTCTTGTGTGCCAATATTGACCTTTATTACCGCCCATCATTCCAAAGGATTGCTGGCTTTCTTCAATACCTGATTGAATCTGACGAATCGGATTTAAAATATGTTTTCGATTCTTATGAGGGGCTAGCTGTTTTAATCCTTCTGCTGTAGGTAACTCAAGATTGATGCTCATACGATCTGCATACCATCCAACCATCTCGACTAATTCAGGATCAGCTCCTGGAATAGCTTTACAGTGAATATAGCCATTAAAATGGTACTGGGTTCTTAACATCTGTAACGTTCGTCCGATGAGTTCCATCGTATAGTTCGGTGTCTGAATAATTCCGGAGCTTAAGAATAGGCCTTCAATGTAGTTTCTTCGATAGAATTCCATTGTAAGACTACACACTTCCTCCGGTGTAAAGGTAGTACGTGGTACGTCATTCGATACACGATTAATACAATATTTACAATCATAGATGCATTCATTCGTAAATAATATCTTTAACAATGAAATACATCTACCATCTGCAGCAAATGCATGACATAATCCACCTGCCACAGCATTACCAATCATCCCTTCCTTGCCTTTTCGATCAACACCACTAGAAGTACAAGCAACATCATACTTCGCTGCGTCTGCAAGGATGGATAGTTTTTGCTCTATTGTCATCGTATCTGAAATAACCATAAAACCCTACCATCCTTCTTAAAAAATTCGAACTTATGTTCGTTTTCATTATAGCATTCGTTCATTCAAATTGCAAACATTTTTATTAATGTATAATAATAACTTTTGTTTATCAGTTGCGTTTCGAAGTAACCTAAAGCGAAGCATTTTATATCATATTAACGTCAAGTAGTTAGTCTATGATATAAAAATTACAGAGTAGCACTTGTAATCTCAAAGATTAACAATAACTACTCTGTAACAAGTTAAATTAACTAGAAGCACACTTTCGTTCGAATCAGCAATAATAGAAATAGGCTAGAACCAATATTCCAGTAACGATAAGCGCTGCTAATAAAGAGTATGCGTAGTTCTTTCTTTTTGAAACTGACATATCAATTGCCGCTGTATACTCATCATCAGCACCCGTAGAACCAAATTGGAATTCTACTTCAGTATCTCTACTGTTTTCCTTATTATCTTTACTTCCTTCTATCGCGTCATCTATATTGTATGAGTTATCATTAGCATAATCGTCATATTGCTTATTAAGAAACATATCCCCGCCCTGTATATGAGGCTCATAATTTCGTTCAATTGGCATCCCCTTTACATTGTCCTCATTATTTACCATTGTTTATTCCTCCTAAAACATATATTTTACTAGAACTAGCTTAACCAATTACTGGATAAATAATACATTCAATGTTCTTACATAAAACTTGGAGAATTCATTCGCATAAGCTACATCTTTTTTGCAATCTTCGCTAGCAACTTGTGAGTGTTTCAGTTTTCAAGAAACTCTATAGCATGATCAAAATGACGCTTTCAATAAAAACAGTAACTTTTCTTGTAAGGCATAATATGAATACGCTTCATTTACTACTTCATATCCAAAGATAGCATCGAATTCTACTGGTGTTATTGATGCTTGTAATACTCTTAACGAGGCATCAATATAATCCTCTTTTGTATACTCAAACATCTTTTGTGCAGACAATTCTGTTATTGGATCAAAACTGTACTTGCCATCCGTGTAACTAATAGCTTGATTTCCTAAGCAAGCTGCAACATAAAATAAGATAATTGATACTTTATCATTAGTTGCAAGAAAATCTTCTGGTCCGACTAACCCAAAGTCTTCTGGTATATATCCATAGGACACTAATACCTCACAATCCGTTATTAAGCATTCTCGTATCATTTCCCAAATCCTTGTTGTAACTAACTTATCCCCTGTACCAGCAATTGCTGTATCCACCTTCTCCTTAGCAATCATAATAAACTCTGTATTCTTATTATCACTAACGACTTCTTTATGGATTAGACTTTGATAAGGATTCACGTCAGGAATAGAAATCGAAAATACAGTTGAGTAATCATCATAAAGAGGACTAAAAAACTGAATTATTCTAGTATTGCACGCTGTTAAACAAACACAACAACATGAACATAAGAATATAATAATTCCTCGATGCCGCATAAAACCTCTCCATCATACCTAATTAATACATGCTTATTATTAATTTCATTATATAGAACCTAAAAAGAGACTGTCGCTAAATGCGATAGTCTCTTTAAACAAGTAAGATAACTTACCTTCTTAAATATGAAACTCTTCAACACAAATTTCCAGCTCTTTAGCATAAGAATTTAATGTTTCTGCCATTGAGGTTAAGTTTGTAACAACATCAAATTGTTGGCTTGCACTTTCACTAAGAACACCAGAAGAAGCGGCAGTCTGTTGCGAAATCGAGGAAATATCACAGATAGAATCAAGTGTCGTTGTACGCATTTCTTCCATATCTACTAAATTCGCTAAGATTGCATTTAACTGCTCACTTAATACGTCTACTTGTTGGTTCATAACGTCAAAAGATTCTTCTGTTTGTAATACTATCTCTTGCTGCTCTTTTACATAAATCTCTGTTTGTTTTGCAACTGTGGCTGTAGTATCTGTTTCTCTTACAATATCCAAAATAATATCATCAATTTTTTTTGCAGATACCATTGTCTGTTCTGCTAATTTACGAATTTCCTGAGCAACCACACCAAAACCTCGGCCTGCTTCACCAGCTCTTGCAACTTCAATAGAAGCATTTAACGACAGTAAATTTGTCTGCTCTGATATCTCGTTAATAACAGTAACAATACTTCCAATTGACTTTGATTTTGTCTCAAGGTTCATAATGCTTCGAATGAATTTTTCAGTAGCTTGTGTGGTAGCCTTCGTTTTATCGTGAATTTGTCTTAAATTATGATTACCTGCTTTTACAGAATCCTGTGTCTTATCCGCAATTTCATGAATTACCTCTGCGTTGTTATGTACAAGTTTTATTTTCTGAGAAAGTGATTCCATTTGTTCTGTACTCTTTATAGAGTCTTCTGCCTGTGCCATAATACCAGACTCAATTTCTGAAGTCGCTGTTTTAATACTTTCAGCTGAAGTAACAAATGTTGCTGATGCTTCTGAGACTTTCTCCGCTGCACTCGATAATGAATTTGCTGTATCTTTTATTTTTCCAATCAGATTCTTCATATGTTCAACCATCTGATTCAATTGACTCGATAGAAGTCCTAACTCATCCTTTTTATTCACTGAGAAAGAAACAGTCATATCGCCTTCTGTAACGCGTTGAATTTGATTTAATAAATTGCGTATTGTTCTGCCCATACGATTTGCTATCCATAAACCAACGAGACTTGCTATTACACTTGCAACAATAACTATGATAACTGTTAACATACGTATATCATTTGCCTGTTTCATAACGTTATTCATTGGAACTAAGGAACTTAAACATATATTGCTATCACCAATCTTTACTAGGCCAAATAAGTAACTCTGTCCTTCATATGTAATCGTATCGATCGTTATCTCCTCTTCATTTGCCAATGCATCCTGATAAAACGATTTATCTGCAAATATAAATGAGTCAACAATCTGCTGATTATGGTCAAGTGTTAGTTCATAACCATCTTCAAGAACTAAAGTCAACAAACTATTTTCTCCCATATCAAGCTTATATAAAATATCAAGAATTGTATCTTTCTTTAAGTCAGCACAAATATATGCGTTTGCTGATGGAAATTTTCGTACCATACGAATTGCATACGAGGAAGAATCAACACCAAGCATGCTATCAATCTCTGGCATTGCACCAAACCAAAGATAACTACCCTTTATTTTGCTCGCTATGTCCCCTTGTTTTGTTTGTGAAAATTTTGTATAAAGCTCTCCCTCTTTCGTACCCACTGTAGAGATAGAGTTTCCATTATCAGCTAACATATGAATATTTCCAACAAAGGAAGATAAACGTACGGTACTTTTAAATTCTTGTAGCTTTTCACTCTTGATAGTTCGTTTTTGAGTTTCCGCACCATCATAAACACCTGTTACATAATATAACATATTCGGATCTGATACCGTTGTATTAAAATCACGTTTTGTCGTATTCAATATAAATGTAAAGTAGTCTCCTGTCATATCGATTGATTGACGAAATGATGCTTCATAGTTGTTAATAAAACCATTCGCTGCTTTTTTATAAGAAACTATACCTAACACTACAATAAAGCATACAGGTAACAAAACGCTAATAATTAATTTAGAACGTATACTATGTATTTTTGATACTTTTATTTGATTTGATTTCCCCATAAAATCTCCTCCTTGATATTTTTATTTGCATTCTCCCCTATCTATTTTATCACAAAAAAACATGATTTTCTACAGGATTATTGTATAATCTCATTAGTTTTTTAATATTTTCAATTTTTCAATTTATATTGATTAAAATACAGCCTTGATTGAAAATCAGATTCCTTAGACCAATGAGATTTGACTAAATTGTGTCTTGTCGTCAATATATGACTTTTTATCACCAATGACCACAACTCTCATATAATACTGTATAACATAAAAATGGAGGCTACCCATGGAAGCTCAAGGTACCACAAATGGGTTCCTGCATGTAAATTCACTCAGTTACGCTTATCACACCTTAGAAGCGGAGACCCATGCAATCAAGGATGTCAGCTTTGATATAGCAGAAGGTGAATTTATTGCGATTGTCGGACCTAGCGGTTGTGGCAAATCAACACTTCTATCCTTGATTGCTGGGCTTATTTCACCAGACTCTGGTGAGATTTATATAAATGGGAAGTCAGTAGCAGATTCTGGAGTAAATATTGGCTATATGCTTCAAAAGGACCACCTTCTTGATTGGAGGTCAACATATAAAAATGTTGCTTTGGGGCTTGAAATTCAGCACAAATTCAATGAGCAAAGTATTTTCATGATAAATCATATGCTTGAAACTTATGGTTTAATTTCATTTAAAGATGCAAAGCCAAGCGCATTGTCAGGTGGCATGCGTCAACGTGCTGCATTAATTCGGACTTTGTTACTCCGACCTGATATCTTGTTACTTGATGAACCATTTTCAGCCTTAGATTATCAAACACGATTAGAAGTATCGGATGATATCTGCAAAATTATCCGTCATGAGAAGAAAACAGCAGTCTTAATTACTCATGATATTTCGGAAGCAATTAGCACAGCAGATAGAGTTATTGTTTTATCGAACCGCCCAGCAGCAATTAAATGTATTGTTGATATTCATTTATCATCAGAGGATGACTCACCACTTCACAAACGTAGTGCTCCTGAATTCAGCTATTATTTTAATCTGATATGGAAGGAGATGACTTCGACATGATCCTACGACAAAAAAAGCAAATAATAGGTCAATCACAAGTTTCAGCTACACATAAGAAATTCTTAGAAGATTACAAGAAAAATCGTACGAAGATTCGCATCGCCCAGTGGGCTATTTTTGTTACTTTTATTATTCTGTGGGAATTCAGCACTCGTATGGAATGGCTTAATTCATTTATTTTCAGTAGTCCAACACGCGTCATTAAAACTGTTGTTGAAATGAGTCGTGATGGTACCCTCTTTTATCATACTGGAATTACTTTGCTTGAAACCTTCGTAAGTTTTGCACTTGTTATCCTAATTGGATTAATAATCGCCATCCTCCTATGGTGGAATGATAATATAGCAAAAGTGTTTGAACCTTACCTTGTAATCTTAAATAGTTTACCAAAGACAGCACTTGCCCCAATTTTTATTGTCTGGCTTGGGAACAATATGAAAACAATTATCGTAGCAGCTGTTTCAGTTGCCGTATTTAGTTCCATTATCACACTGTACTCAAACTTTCAAATGGTTGAGGAAGATAAGCTGAAATTAATTTATACGTTTGGTGGAACAAAGAAGGATATCTTGTTCAAGGTCATCCTTCCAAGTAACCTGCCAACAATTCTTAGCGTTATGAAAGTTAACATTGGGTTATCACTTGTTGGCGTAATCATAGGTGAGTTTCTTGCAGCTAAAGCAGGACTTGGATATTTAATTGTTTATGGTAGTCAAGTATTTAAACTTGACTGGGTTATCATGAGCATCGTTATCTTATGTATCGTAGCTACTGGATTGTACGGGATTCTTAGTTATGCAGAAAAAAGAGTAAAACGAAGCTAAACAAACAAAGACCAGAACGAGAGTTAAGCTATCCCTTGTTCTGGTCTAAATTTATCTTTCCTCTCGGAAATAGTTCACTCCACAGCTTGCTGGCTGTGCGTTATTCTTTGAGCTTCTAACAGAAGCAACTACCAATACTACTGTAGTAATAATGTAAGGTAACATGTCATAAAATGCCCCTGGGATACCAAGAGAACTTGGTACATAAAACTTTAATTGACGCAATGCGCCAAAGATGAAGGAACCAAAGATTGCCTTTGTTGGACTCCAAGAAGCAAAGATAACTAATGCAACAGAGATCCATCCAATACCTCCAACACAATCACTAATCCATACACCTTTATTAATAATCATAATCGTAAATGCTCCACCAATACCGCAGATTCCACCACCTAGGCAGACATTGAGATACTTCCATTTGGTTACTTTAATACCTGCCGCATCTGCAGAAGCTGGGTTTTCACCGATAGCTCGAACATTTAGTCCAGTTTTGGTCTTATTTAAATAGAATGCCAATACAATAGCTACCACAATTCCCAAATAAACAAACGGATTATAAGAAAAGAATAGCTGCCCAATAACAGGGATATCACTAAGTCCAGGGATATTGATATTTCTCATCTGGCTTGTTATATTCGCTGGAAGTTTTAAAGATTCCACATCATATGCCGTTCTTGCATAATATCCAAAGAAATTAGCAGAACCGACACCAAAGATTGTTAATGTAAGACCAGTTACATTTTGATTCGCCATAAACGTTATTGTTAGTATGCCATATAGTAATGCAGCTAATGCTCCTGCCGCGAAAGCTGCAAGTAATGCTATTATAAAACTATCGGTTGAATATCCTACCATAAATCCAGCGCAAGCACCAATGGCCATCATACCCTCTACACCAAGATTTAAATGGCCAACTTTTTCTGTAATGATTTCACCGAGAGTACCAAACAAAATAGGGGTACCTGCAGTTATCGAAGCTGCAAGAAATGTTAGAAACATATCCATTAGTTTGTTCCTCCCTTCTTAGTCGTTGTAAACTTATATCGAATAAAAAATTCACATCCAATTACAAAGAATAAGATAATTCCTTGCAATACATCAGCACAAGCTTCTGATAAACCAAAGGTAGATTCAACTACAGAACTTCCCTTTTCCATAATGCTAAACAATGCTGCAACAATTAAAATGGACCATGGTTTTAAACTAGCAAGCCAAGCAACAATAATCGCTGTAAAGCCAACACCTCTTGTAATACCCTCTGACATTGTACCAGCATTACCACTTACCTCTATCATACCGGCAATTCCACAGATTCCACCACTCAAAAACATCGTACGAAGAATAATCTTCTTTACATTCATACCTGCATAACTAGCCGTTGCTGGGCTTTCGCCAACTACATCAATCTCATAACCATGCTTTGTATACTTTAAGTAAACAAAGACAAGTAATAAGAGAACTATTGCAATAATCCAACCTGAATGAACACCAAGTACTTTATCTAACTTTCCATTAGCACTAAAAAGAGCAAATTTCTTATAACCTAGCGATGTTGGATCTGCCCATGGACCTTCTCGTAAGAAGATAACAAAGTTTAATGCAATATAATTAAGCATTAAGGTAAATAAAGTTTCATTCGTTTTATATTTTGCTTTAAAATAAGCTGGTAGTAACCCCATAAGTCCACCACCAAGCATACCAGCAAGAAACATCACTGGAATTAATATAATGCGTGGCCAATCCCCATGGAATAGTGCAAAATAGGAGGCAAATGCAGCTCCCATAATAATCTGTCCTTCACCACCGATATTCCAAAACTTCATTTTAAAAGCTAAAGTAATACCAAGCGAGGTAATCAATAAAGGAATCATAATCTTAATTGTACCAGTAATGGCTAGTTTCGACCGTAATGCTCCTTTTACCATTGTTATGTAGACGTCGATTGGGTTATTTCCAATGAGTAAGATAAAGATAGCGCCAGCAATTAAAGCCATGAATAAAGCAGCAAAACGTAATAATATCACCTTATTCTTAGGCAACTGAGCACGCTTTACAGTACGTATCGTAAATCCACTTTTGCTCGTTAAGTTTGCATTCGTACTACTCATCTTTTGCCACCTCCTTAACTTCTTGTCCAGTCATAAGCATACCTAGTTGCTCCTTTGTAGCCTTTTTAGCATTTACGATACCTGTTACTTTTCCATGACACATTACCATAATGTTATCACAAAGTTCAAGTAACACATCCAAATCCTCACCAACATAAATGACTGCGACATTTTTCATCTTCTGTTCATTTAATAAATTATAGATTGTATAGGAGGAATTAATATCAAGACCACGCACTGGATAAGCTGTTATTAAGACATTTGGACTTGATTCAATTTCACGTCCTAATAAAACTTTTTGTACATTACCACCTGACATCAGTCGAACTGGTGTCTCGACGGAAGGTGTAATAATATCAAGTCTTTTTACAAGCTCTTGTGCCAACTTTCTTGCTGGTTTTCGGTTAACAAATGGTCCTCTCCCTTTGTTGTAACTTTTAAGTAATACATTGTCCGTCATTCCCATCGAAGCAACTAATCCCATTCCGAGGCGGTCTTCTGGGACAAAACTCATACTAATGCCAAGGTTAATGATTTCTAATGGTTTTTTTCCAACAATATTTTCTTTTTTATAAAGAATAGCACCTTTTTTTACAGGTAATAGTCCAGCAATTCCCTCACATAACTCTCTCTGTCCGCTACCTGCAACACCCGCAATTCCAAGAATTTCACCTGTACGAATCTCAAAGTTTATATCCTCAATTCCCCTAGTTCCATCCGAAGAATCAATGGTTAAATCTACACATTTTAAGATTGCTTGCTTTTTGTCATTCTCAGGACGGTCAATCTCTAGGCTAACGGCACGGCCTACCATTAGTTCGGTAAGGGAAGTGACATCACAATCTCCTGTATTCACAGTATCAATACTCTTTCCCTTACGTAATATAGTAACACGATCACTTATCTCAAGTACTTCATTTAATTTATGAGTAATTATAATGATAGAGTTTCCTTGCTCCTTCATTCTACGTAAAATCGAAAATAACCTTTGTGTTTCTTGAGGAGTAAGAACCGCAGTTGGCTCATCTAGGATTAATATTTTCGCACCACGATAAAGAACCTTTAATATTTCCACTGTCTGTTTTTCACTAACAGACATATCATATACTTTTTTATTAGAATCAACTTCAAGACCAAATTTATCACATATAGAAGCAATTTTCTCTTGCATTACCTTTGGCTTTTCTAGTTTTTCCTTTGTGCCAAGCACAATATTTTGTGCAGCAGTAAAAACCTCTACCAACTTAAAGTGCTGATGTATCATACCAATTCCAAACTTTTGTGCATCGTTTGGTGACTCGATATCTACTCTGTTACCATCAATAAAGATGACACCCTCGTCTGGGTGGTAAATTCCTGACAACATATTCATTAATGTTGTTTTACCTGAACCATTTTCGCCCAATAGTGCTAAGATCTCACCATGTTTGACACTTAAATCGATATGATCATTCGCTACTACTGAACCAAAGCGTTTTGTTAATCCTTTACACTCAATTGCATTCACTGGTGTTTTGGCCGTATCCATATGAATTCCTCCAACATAAAATTATCCAAATATACCATTTACTATACTACAGTAAGAAAAACGTGTCAATTCATGTAGAACAGTCATTTACAAGCAAAAAGGCATTGCAAGTTTAATAAATCACGTTGCAATGCCTGATAGACACTTCTATAATACTTATTGATTACTGCTCTACTACATTCTTGAAGTACCAGTTAATCTTACCAGTAATCGTATCATCATCTAATGATTTACCTTCTTCACCAATTTTTTGGCCATCATTAGTCTCAATTACACCAGTAAATACATCCCATTCACCAGAAGTGATTTTAGCTTTTGCTTCTTCAACCTTTTCTTTCGTTCCTTCTGCACAAAGATCAGATAATGGAGCCATTGTGATTAAGCCTTCTCCCATACCACCATAATAGTTACTAGCATCCCAAGTCCCATCAATGATAGATTCCACTGCTGATGTATAATATGCTGACCAATCCCACATAGCGGAAGTAAGTACTGCATTAGGAGCATCTTTCGACATATCGGAGTTATATCCAACACCATATGCGCCTGCTGCTTCAGCTGCTGTCATTGGGTTAGGAGAATCACAATGCTGACTAATTACATCACATCCTAAAGCAAGTAATGCTTCAGCTGCTGCTGCTTCACCTTCTGGATTATACCAACTATTAGTTGTTTTAACATAAACTTTAGCATCAGGATTTACAGAGTAAATACCCATTGCGAATGCATCAAGTCCACCTGTTACTTCGGCGTTTTCTTTACCCCAAGCTGCCACATAACCAATCTTGTTAGATTCTGTCTTTAAACCAGCTGCAATGCCAGTTAAATATCTTGCTTGATAAATTCTTCCAAAGTAATTATTAAAGTTCGTTCCATTGTCCTTGTAACCTGTGCCGTGTGAGAAAATTACGTCTGGATATTCTTTTGCCATTGTTTCAACTGTATCCATGTAACCCCAGCTTGTAGCAAAGATTACATTACATCCAGCTTCGATACACTCCTCAATTGCAGTTTGGATAGCAACTGGATCACTATCGTCTGTATTGTTCTTACGGATAATCTGACTATCTTGTAATCCAATGTTTTTTTGCATTCCTTGAATACCAAGGTCATGAGTATATGTATAACCTGAGCCCTCCGCAGGATCTGTAATGTGAATAACACCTACTTTAATATCTTCCTTAGCTATCGGTACTAGCGTAGACTCAGATTTTTTGTCTTCTTTGGAACCACATCCTGTTAGCACACTAGCTGCAAGAGCTACTGTAAGCACTAAACTTAATAACTTCTTCTTCATCGTCATTTTCCTCCTCGTAAAATCAATAAAATTGTTTGATACGAGAATTATAGACGAAAAAATTCCGTAATGCAATAAACTTAGTCATTATAATTAGTTATATAAAACATGAATTTTACTAATAACTCTTATACCCATAATTGTGATTAGGATTTCACAAGTACTTTCTATATTTTCATTCGGCATTTTGCACTTTAATAGACTTGCTAAAAATGGATGTCAAATATAGTTTAGGAGCACATATCTAATTATACAACAGCTCCAAGTGTCGTTTCTGTACTTTCTTCGGATGGGCAACAAGCTTCATCAAATGCTACCATCGTTGCAAGTGTATCACCTAATTGCGAAAAAAAAGCTGCTAATAATGCAACTTCGTCACATTCTTTATCCTTAGCAATCAGACATGCGATTGCTGTTATGGAGGCTGTAAATTCGCAAGCTTTCATTAAAAAAATCCACCATTTAAAGTCTTTACTAGTATAATATGAAGTTTCTCCAAATTCGATTATAGAATTAGTATTTTCATAATGATTTAATTAAATTCTCCACACGCATGGAAATTATTAATGAAGAAAGCGAAGCTAGAACATCTTATCCATAAGCAAAATTCATTACGAAAATAGATTAATTTACTAACAACAAAAAAGAAGTGGAGACCTTGTAACATCAAGGTTTCAACTTCTTAGACAAGTAGCGAAAGAGGGATTTGAACCCACGACACCACGGGTATGAACCGTGTGCTCTAGCCAACTGAGCTATTTCGCCATATTAAAATGGGACCTATAGGGCTCGAACCTATGACCCTCTGCTTGTAAGGCAGATGCTCTCCCAGCTGAGCTAAGATCCCATGCACTCAATATCTCTCGAGTACATTAATATTATATTTAGGACAAGACATTTTGTCAAGATTTAAATTACTTTTCTATACGGTATATTCTGGAATCATTTTTGCATCAATATTAACCCCACCATAAAAAGTACGCTTACTCTTTTCCACATCTTTTGTTATCCTTATCAGCAATAGCCATTAGAGAGTTATTCATAACATTGATTGCAATTTGCGAACTCCATGATACCTTACCGTACAAATTTAATAAACTTCTTCTTGCCGATTTGAAGAATATTTTCTTGTTCTAAAAGAATACAATCAATATCTAAAACTTTTTCACGATTAAGTTTTACTCCTCCTTGTTTTACTAAACGTCGAAACTCACTGGTTGAAGGAACTAGCTTATGATTAACTAAAAGTGGTGCTATATCAAGCAAACACTCCATATCCTTATCTAATCGTTCTGTTAAGATATCATCTGGTATCTCTTTGTGACGAAATACTGTCATAAAGTAGTCTTCTCCACATTTTGCCCCATCTACTCCATGGTACAATTGAGTTATAATTTTTGCTAGAATCAACTTAATGTCTCTTGGATTTCTACCTTTATCTAGTTCCTCTTTCCAATGATTAATTGTATCAGGATGTTCATCAGTAACTAATTCGAAGTAACGGATAATTAAGTGGTCTGGTATCTCCATAATCTTCTTAAACATAATTTCAGGACTCTCATTAATTCCAATATAGTTTCCTAGGCTTTTGCTCATCTTCTCAATACCGTCTAAGCCCTCAAGAATAGGCATAAATATTGCAACCTGCTGTGGCTGATTATATGCTTTTTGCAATGTTCTGCCCATTAATATATTAAATGTCTGATCGGTACCACCAAGCTCTATATCAGCTTGGATTATAACTGAATCATAACCTTGCATAAGAGGATAAAAGAATTCGTGCAAGCCAATGGCCTCTTGGTTGCGGTAGCGGTTTTGAAAATCATCACGTTCTAGGAGACGAGCGACTGTCGTATTGGCAGCTAATGTTATAATCTGTTCAAAGCATAATTTACTCAACCACTCACTATTAAACCGAACCTCCGTCTTTTCCTTATCTAGTATCTTAAAAATTTGAGCCATATAAGTAGCTGCATTTTCCTTAACTTGTTCGTCAGACAAAGATTTTCTTGTTTTGGATTTTCCTGTTGGATCCCCGATCTTCCCTGTAAAATCACCAATAATAATGACCGCCTTATGACCTAGGTCTTGCAACTGCTTGATCTTTCGTAACACAACTGTGTGACCAAGATGAATATCTGGAGCTGTTGGGTCCAATCCAAGTTTAATCGTTAGCGGGCAATTCTTTTTTACGGAGTCCTCTAACTTCTCTAATAATTCCTCCTCCCTAAGCATATCAAGTACACCTTTTTTAATGATTTTTAACTGTTCTTTTGCTGTAATCATCATTCTTTCCTTTCTATCTTCAAAGCTAAGAGGAATTTCCCGATATAAAAAGTAGAACAAAAGTGTGCTTCGAACACTCTCACGAGCAACACTTTACAAGCACAACTTTTGTTCTGCGCCGTAGCGCAGCGTAGTGCGCATCCTGCGGAGCATTTTTTATATACTAGGAAATTCAGAAGAATTTCCTAGTATATAAAAAAGCCCTCTAGAATTAATCTAGAGGGCGACATAATCTTCGCGGTACCACCTCAATTTATTAACTGTTTTCACAGCCAACCTCTTCAAGTACTCATAACAATGTATGGTTATACTCTAGCACGATAACGGGTGCAGGAACCGTCAACAGCCTACTTAAATAACTTTGTTCGGTGTGATGCTCAAAGATGTATTCAAAATCAGATTCCTTGCGCCTCTCATCAACCGGCTGCTTTCTGTAAGTTCACATTAGATTTCTACTCTTTCTTCTCATTGCTTTGAATGATGTTTAATTTTTTTCGATTATAGCACCATGGATATAATATGTCAAACTATTTCTCAATCCTACTTTGCGTTTTATGACTCATGTTCATGGCTTTCTTATTTAGAACAATCTGCAAATTACCAACCATAAGGCGCAATATAAAACAGTATAAAACGATTTAAAACTCATTAGTCACTTTCGATTTCATAGAAAAGAGCTCTATGAAATTCTACAATACCATTTTCCTCTCTCCAAGGTGTATGACCACTATTTTCAATAATATAAAATCTGTGTGGAATATTTAATTCTAATAAAGGTTCAATGACTCCAACAACCGGAAAGGAATCATATTGCCCATGAATTACACACAATGAACACTTTATATATGTAAAATATCGTAGCAATCCTCCTGTTTTTCTAAGTTGTTTTAGTTCCCTTGTAATTTTATAATAAATTTCGCCATCTATGGAAACTAAATCTTTATCATCCTGATTGTCTTTAAAAGGTTGATATTCGTCAGATATTTTGCAAAGACGGCTTAACTCTTTAAAATTCTCTGTTTTGCCTTTTGATTCTGGATTTTGTAAGCTCTTCTTTACTTTATGATAGATTTCTAAATCATGAGTGGAATAATGAGATTCTCGTTTTATGTCTATCTCTTCTAGGTAGCTTTCTTTCAGAGGTAGCGAGCTGATTAGAATAAGTTTGCGAACTAAATCTGGATAGATTGCAGCTACCATCGAAGAAAGTAATGCTCCCCATGAATGTCCAACCAAGATAACAGGTTCTTTCGCAACGGATTCAATTTGTTCTTTTAGTTCTTCTACCTGACCTAAAATTGTATCTTTTGTTTGTAATGGTTCGATAACACCATAACGTTCGGATAATTGTCTTGCTAACCCTGCGGCTGCTCCAGCATATCCAGGACCTGCATGTACAACAACGACTCGATATGGAGCCTTTCCATAAATTCTAATATTCATATTCTTTTCTCCCTAGTATAAATGTAACTTTTCTAATCATATTATTATAAACATAAATTTTATATTTTTTCAATAATACATACGATATATCTTATTATAATATTGCACTTTGTTACGTTAATACTCACTTCATATTCTAATAATTTATGATCTGTAAACTTAATTAAAGGGGCTGTCTCACTAGCTGAATATTGCATAAAAGGAAGGGCGATGGTATTTTTCGGAGTGCCTTACAAGTCCCCACACGCACTTTGTGGGGCTTGTGAGAGTAGCGCTACAGCGAAAATATACCATCACCCTTCCTTCTTTATTCATACTGCCCTTAGTGTGACAGCCCCTTTCATACTCTTTCTAAAATTACAAGCATTCAATATATGGATAAGCTTGTTACTTTATGTGATCTCCTATCTCTTACCTTTATCGTATGGTACACCAGCTGCCTTAGGAGCTTGTGAATTCTTTGAAGTAAAAGCTAACACAATTAAGGTAGCAATGTAAGGAATCATCTTGTACAAGTAGCTTGGAATTGCAAGCGATGCTAAGAAAGGAATACCAGAATATGCTGCCGCTATCGTCTTCATCAAACCAAAGAAAAGAGCAGCTCCAAGAATTCTAGTTGGTTTCCACTGTCCAAAAATCAATACTGCGAGTGCCAAGAAACCGTAACCAGCAACTGTCGCATTAAAGTTAGTTGAAGTAGGAATTATGAATACTAAACCACCAATACCGCCTAACATACCACTTATCATGACACCTGCATAACGTACTTTAAAAACATTAATACCGACGGAATCAGCTGCCTGAGGATGTTCCCCACACGCGCGAAGACGTAACCCAAATCTCGTTTTATACAGTACAATGGTTGATATTATAAGAATAGCAAAACCAATGTATGTTGTAAGATATGCATTTTGGAAAAACATCTCACCGATAATAGGAATATCACCTAGAACCGGTACTTTTTCAATACGAAATGTATTATTAAAGTTAATCTGCTGAACTCCTTGAATCTGTCTTGCAGTAAAGATTGCAAATGCAGGTGCTACTAAGTTAAGTGCAGTACCTGAAATTGTCTGATCTGCTTTCATATGAATCGAAGCATAAGCGTGAAGCAGGGAAAATACAACACCTGTTAATCCAGCAATAATAATTGCAAGGATAAGTAATGGCTGTCCAGACAAAGTATCCTGAAATAAATTAATAAACAATATACTTGTAAAGGCACCAATCGTCATAATGCCTTCAAGTGCAATATTAATAACACCGCTTCGTTCTGAAAACATTCCTCCAAGAGCAACAATTAATAGAGGAATACTAAATAACATTGTTTGCTGTACTAAAAAATAAAAGGCATTCATTATTTTTGTTCTCCTCCATCCTCATTCGTTTCGCTCAAATCGCCAACTGCATCTGCTCCAGGTTTCACTCCTTTAATTGCTTGATGAAGTGGTGTTGGTATCTGCGGGCTTGCAGAGTCAGGCATGTGTGTTGTATCATTTTCTCTCTTTCTATGAGTTCTCTTCGTAATAAACATACGTACAATCATAGAAAATGCGCTAAAATAAATGATTACAGCAATAATGATCTCAATAATTTCATTGGAGTATTCATATAATTGAAGATAAAAACCACCTTGTGTAATATAAGCGATGAAAATTGCAGCTAATAAAATTCCAAGTGGATGAGATAAACCTAATAATGCAACTGAGATGCCATCAAAACCTGCAGTTGCTAATTCATCGACAACTTCAATGTATTTCCCTGAGCCAGCAAGATAGAATAAACCACCACCAAGTCCAGCAAGTGCACCAGAGATTGCCATAGAAAGCATAATACTTTTCTTCTCATTAATTCCAGCATATTTACTTGCATCCCGATTAAAACCAACAGCCTTTAGTTCATAACCAAAGGTTGTCTTATTTAAAATAAAATAGATTAGAATTGCTGCACCAACTGCAATCACAATACCCAAATTCACATAAGAACCACTGAATAATTTATCTAAACCAGCTTTTGGAACATTAGCTGTGGAAGCGACTGCATTGGAACGGTTCTCCATCTTGTTAAAAAGTGCTGGGGTATCTTTGATCATCCAATTTACAAGATACATACCAATGTAGTTCGTCATAATACAAGCAATTACTTCATTGATATTAACCATAGCTTTTAATATACCTGGGATTAAAGCCCAAAGTGCTCCTGCAATAACTGCTGCCAATAATGCAACAATCCAATGAATGCTTCCTAAGCCAGTACAAGTAATACCAACTGCTACAGCTGCAAATGCGCCCATTGTAAACTGTCCAGATGCACCAATATTAAATAGCCCTGTCTTAAATGCAAATCCAACTGCTAAACCTGTACATATAATTGGTGTTGCATAATATAATACCTGGCCAATACCTTTCATACCTTCTGATAGTGCGCCCGTTATGATTGTCGTAAATCCACCGATTGCTTGTGAAGGATTACTGATTAAAAGAATGATGAACCCAACAAGTAACCCAATAACGATTGCAAATATCGAGGAAAGCAATCCCAAATTAACGGTTTTTTTTCGTTTCACATTACGATTTGTCCCCATTATACTTTCCCCCTTTTCGATCCTGCCATATAAAGACCTAAGTCTTGAATTGATACATCCTTAGGATTTAAGTTTGCAACAATTTCACCTTCATAAATTACCAAAATTCGATCACTTAAGTTCATAACTTCATCTAATTCAAATGAAACTAATAAGACTCCACTACCACGATCACGTTCTTTCACTAATTGTTTATGAACGAATTCAATCGCACCGACATCAAGTCCTCTCGTAGGCTGTACAGCGATCAAAAGGTCTGGATTTCGATTGATTTCTCGTGCAATAATAACCTTTTGCTGATTTCCACCAGACATACTTCGTGTCGTTGTAACCGCACCTTGTCCACTACGAATATCGTATTGTTCAATGAGTTGTTCTGCATTATCATGAATTGCCTTTCTACGAATAAACCCACCCTTTTGATATTTCTTTGTAAAATATTCTTGTAACACAAGATTATCTTCGATTGAGTATTCAAGAACAAGTCCATGTTTATGACGATCTTCTGGAATATGAGAAAGACCATGTGTGTTACGATAACGAATCTTCTCTTTTGTGACATCTTGACCATTTAATTCCACTTTACCGTGATCATTTTTAACTAATCCCGTAATTGCTTGAATTAATTCTGATTGACCATTGCCGTCAATACCTGCAATACTAACAATTTCACCTTTTTTCACTTCAAAGGTTACATCATGAACTAATGGCTTTTTATTTCCTTTTTGTTTGGAATTGACAGTCAGATTGCTAACTCTTAAAACAGTTTCTTTTGGATTAGCTTCCGTTTTCTCAACATTAAAATTGACCTTACGACCAACCATCATTTCTGACATTGCTTCCTTTTGTGTTGTTGCAACATCAACCGTTCCAATATATTGTCCACGCCTTAATACCGAGCATCGATTAGCTACTGCTTTAATTTCATTTAACTTATGAGTTATAAAGAGAATGGATTTACCTTCTTTTACAAGCCCTTTCATAATATTCATCAATTCATCAATTTCTTGAGGAGTAAGAACCGCTGTTGGTTCGTCAAATATGAGAATTTCATTGTTTTTATAAAGCATCTTAAGAATTTCAACTCGCTGTTGCATACCAACACTAATATCTTGAATGTATGCATCCGGATCTACTTGAAGATGATACCGATCCGAGAGTTCAATGACTCTTTTTCTTGCTTCCTCCATTTTAAGAAAGCCCCCCGTTACCGTCTCCACACCCAAGATAATATTCTGTAATACTGTAAAGTTGTGTACAAGTTTAAAGTGTTGATGTACCATCCCGATTCCCAAAGAATTCGCCATCATAGGACCATTGATTTTGACTTCCTTACCCTTAACTTTAATCGTACCTTTTTCCGGTTGATAAAGACCGAATAAAACACTCATTAATGTTGACTTTCCCGCACCATTCTCTCCAAGTAGTGCATGGACTTCACCTTTTTTTAGGCGAAGGGTAATGTTGTCATTCGCAATGATTCCCGGGAACTCTTTGGTGATATTAAGCATCTCAATAATATATTCCAAAACTATTCTCCTGTAGCTATTAGACCAATCCAATAACTATTTTCCCTTTCTCAATCCTAAAAAGGGCTGTTACTCCAAAGCATAGTTATGCCTTTGTGTAACAGCACTTTCATTTGTTATTTTACTTCATCAATCTTTACGATAGATAATGGTAAGTCTGTCAGTTCTTCCGTACCATTTACAGAAAGATCAAATTCGCCTGCAACTAATCTAGCATAAACATCATCATAATCAGCCTGTGTAAAGTTTACAAACTTAGAAGTTTCCATTGGAAGACCAATACTTTCAGTTTTTGCATCAAGTGCAACGATTTGTCCGCCTGGGAACTTTCCTTCATAATAAGCTTGAATTCCTTCATATACTGATTTAGAAAGCAATTTCATAGCTGAAGTAATAACTGTCTTTGATTCGGTACTCTGATCAACGTCAACGCCGATTACTTTACCATTGTTATCCTGAGCAGCTGCCATTACAGAGTTGCCTACGGCACCACCACAGGAAAATATAACCTCTGTTCCACTCTGAAACCAAGATGCAGCAACCGTTTGAGCCTCTGGCGTAGCAGAAAAACTACCTGTATAATGATATTTCATGTCAATTGATTCAATGCCCATTTCTTTTGCCGCTGTTTCTGCACCAAGCGCAAAACCATATCCGAAGCGTGTAACCGCAGGAGCTGCCATACCACCCATGAAACCGAGTTTTGTATAGCCGTCTTTTACTGCTGCATAACCAGCTAAGAAACCGGCTTGTTGTTCTGCATAATAAATCGCGTATACGTTATCTTTGATTGTTTTATCGTTGTCTTTTTCTGGCTGACTATCCAAGATGATAAATTTAACATCTGGATATGTAGTCTGCGCTTCGTATACAGCTTCTGCAAACTTATATCCTGGACAAACAATCAATTTTGCACCACCACGAACAGCAAGACCAATCGTATCTAAAATGGAAGCTGTTGTTGCCTCTGGTGGTTGATAATACTTACTAGTCTTACCATTCTCATTAGCATACGCAATTAACCCTTCCCAAGAACCTTGGTTAAATGACTTATCATCAATTGTTCCAATGTCTGTTACAAGTGCTAACTCATAACCAGCAGTTGTTGTGTTTGAATCGTTATTTGGTGTCTCGGCACTTTTCTTACCGCAGCCTGTTAATACCGTAGCTGTTAATGTAAGGCCAAGCATAAATGACATGACTTTTCTCATACTGACTCCTCCAAAAATCTTTTTGTATTTTATAGAAATTCCTTACAGAAAATATCTATCATTAGTGTGACTAATTTTCCTCAATTTATTCTGATAAGTCGAGGCCAGGACTGATTTTTTACCTAGAAAAGGTTATCATTAAATCAGCAACAATACTAGGTAATTTTTACTGGAAATTATGGAGGTACGTTCCATTAATCTCACCGTGATAATATGGGAAGAGAAATTCAGAGAAATTTTAGGAAAGTTCCAAGAACTATCCTATTCAATAAAAAAGGAGGTTCTTGCGATATTTCGCAACAACCTCCAAGCTTACTTATATTATATTGAAATCTTAATTCTTAACGAAAAATATCTTATTCACTAATTATCTAGATTTTTCACTGAGAATCCCAACGGTAGCAAATCCTCTAACGTATAAGCCCAATAATCATTTTCAGAACGTGCAAGTATGACAATAAACTTCTTTGGATCACAGAATTCTTGCATCACTTGACGACATACACCACATGGTGGACAATAATCAGTTATCTTTCCATTCTTTCCACCCACAATTGCAATCCCAATAAACTCATTTTCTCCTTCACTTACTGCTTTAAAAAAGGCGGTACGCTCGGCACAATTTGTCGGAGTATAGCATGCATTTTCAATATTGCAACCAGTATAGATTTTTTTATTTTTTGACAACAGCGCAGCCCCAACATGAAACTTTGAATATGGTGCATAGGATCTTTTTAGCATTGCAATCGCTTCGTTAATCATCTCTTTGATAATAAAATCATTCATAACTTCATCGGATGGTAATTCTCTTTTTCCTTTGGTTACTAATTCGCCTCTTTTCAAGATGGCTGGAAATTGTTGAATGTTCTTATCCTCTTGACTCATGGCTTCAACCTCCTAATATGATATGTTAACAAATGATGGGCTTCTTCCCTATCTTCCGTGTGTGTTGCGGATGATTTATGTTTGTCATCTCATTCTCATAACATTTCTTTGCGCAAAATGACGTCAGGCTTCTAGTATCCTTGTGCCTTCTCATTTTTTGCAAGCTTTACAATTCGGCTTGTTCCAAGACGAGAAGCTCCAAGCTCAAGAAATTTATTAGCATCATCAAATGAACTAATGCCACCAGCGGCTTTCATCTTAACCTTAGGTCCAATATGTTTTGAAAATAGTTCAATGTCAGCAAAGGTTGCTCCTGAAGTGGAAAATCCTGTTGACGTTTTAATATAATCAGCACCAGCATTCGTTACGATTTCACACATCTTTACCTTTTCTTCCTCAGTTAACAAGCAAGTTTCAATAATAACTTTTAGAATTTTATCCCCACAAACTTTTTTTAAGGTACGAATCTCTTTCTCCACGAGGTCATAATTTCCTTGCTTTAAATCGCCTAAGTTAATTACCATATCGATTTCATCCGCACCATTTTGAATTGCATCTTTTGTCTCAAACTCTTTTACAGCAGTTGTATTATAGCCATTTGGGAATCCAATAACAGTACACACTGCCATCTTGTCTTGAACGTATTCTTTCACACGCTTTACATAGGAAGGTGGAATACATACCGATGCCGTCTGATATGTGATTGCATCATCACATATTTGTTTAATGTCATTCCATGTAGCAGTTTGACTTAATAAAGTATGATCTACAGCTGAAAAAATCTTACTATGATCCATCTTATGAACCTCATCTTTCTATTTTAATCTAAATGTGATTTAAGCTAAGTTAAGTGCAATTTCCATCATTTCACGGAAAGATACTTGACGTTCCTCTGCAGATAATGATTCCCCTGTATAGATGTGATCCGAAATTGTTAAGATACAGAGTGCATTCTTTCCTGCCCTCGCTGCATTCATGTAAAGAGCAGCCGCTTCCATCTCAACACATAGGATTCCCATCTTTTTCCACTTATCATTGGCAGTTTTGCTATCATCATAGAATGTATCAGAAGAAAGAATATTACCAACTACAGTCTTAATATTTAGTTCACGTGCCTTATTCACTGCTTTCTCTAATAAATCAAAGCTTGCAATTGGTGCAAATGTCCCTGGTAATTCATATTGATGTGCAAAGTTAGAATTCGTACTTGCACCCATTCCAATCACAATGTCTCTTATATGAATATTGTCGGAATACCCACCAGCAGAGCCAATACGAATAATATTATCTACATCATAGAAATTAAATAATTCATATGAATAGATACCAATTGACGGCATACCCATACCGCCACCCATAACGGAAATTTTCTTTCCTTTATAAGTTCCTGTATACCCAAACATATTACGAACAGTGTTAAAACATGTAACATCTTCAAGATACGTATCCGCAATAAATTTAGCTCTTAATGGATCACCAGGCATAAGAACTGTCTTGGCAATATCCCCTACCTTCGCTCCATTGTGTGGTGTTGGTGTACAACTCATAGTAATATCTCCTTTTATCAAATAATATTTAAAAATCAAATTAATATTTACAATTCTAAAAAATTTGTACCTATATTTTATCACATTGTTGAATAGATTGCAAAACTTTGATGTTATCTGCCTATTGGTTTTTTGAATTTGGTAAACCAGCTCGAAAGAACTTTCGAAATAACTTTCTCCCATTAAAAGGAATTAAATCCTTTTCTGGCTCCTCTACTCCACGTGCAGGGTAGTTTCGACAATCTATTGCAATTGCAGAAGGATATCCATCCATAAGTAAAATTGTAATACCCGATAATATATTTTTAAGAACACTATCCTCGTCTGATAATACATTTAGTTCAACATAAGGAAGTTTCTTCTTCATAAATGAGTGTAGATCTTGAGGAATATCCTCCTCCTTATACCCTTCAAAAGTTTGCAAAAGCTTTTGCAAAACATCATCTTTCATAAATCCATTGATGTAATAAATGCATGCCTGCTTACCACCTATTTCAAACGTCTGATAGAGAAGATCAAAACACTCATCCACGTGAAGGACTTGATTCAAGAATTCCACATTCTCTTTTAATTTACTGCTAATTAAAAAAGCCATCCTCACCACTCCTTGCATATAGTCTAATTTACTACATATCTATAATAACGTGGTTAGTATTTCGACTTTTCCCATTTATATACATAAAAGTACCTTGTAGCGTACTTCCTTTGAGATTCTTTTTTCTATCATAGATATAAAAAATATAGGATTGAGGCAGAAGATCATCTGCAACAATCCCATATTTTCTAAACCTTATACAACAACTGTAACCTGATTTGCTACATATTCCATAACTTCATCCCACAAAATAGCTTCTTTTACTTTTTCTTCCCCAATGGTGTTTAGCATTGTCTGTTCATCTTGATATCCATATAATTGTACATACTCTGATAGAGTTTCTTCATATTCCTTTTCCGTAATTGTGATATTTTCTGTACGACCAATGACATCAAGAATTAAATCTTGCTTTACTGATAGCTTTACATATTCATCATAATTTACACCAAAGGAATTATACACATAATCTTCTAACTCCATCCCCTTAATCTGGGCATACATCTCTAATCTATCACGAAGTTGAGCTTCTTTTGCTTCAATCGCACCTTCTGGATAAGAATCTACAGTAGAATTATCCGATACAATCTTCCAAATCCCGTTTTTTTTATCTTTTTCGATTTCTTTCATTTTCTCTTCTCTAATCTCTGGAATTAATGATGCTTTATATTCTTCTGCCGATTCCATATCAAATACATCTTTTACAAAATCATCAGTAAGTGATGGGATGTAAAAAGATTGAACACGATCAATCGTAACGTCAAAAGTAACTGTCTTTCCAGTTAATGCTATTTCACCGAAGGAGCTAGGCACAACTAAGTCAAACTGTACCTTGTCCCCCTGATATAACCCTTTTAAATTATCAATAAAGCCATCCATAATATGTTCATCATAACCATATACGAACTCATAACCGTCAGAAGTAAATCCATCATTTATTTTTCCATCAACAGAGCCTTTCACACTGATCTTAATTTGACAGCCTGGAGTAATTGGCTCTTCCTTTGTATCAATATAAAATCCATGCTCGTATAATACCGATTCAATCTTAGAGTTTATATCAATCTCTGATACTGGAATCGTATCAGCTGTTATATTAAGTCCTTTATAATCAGCAACTGTTACATAAGCTGAAGTATCAATATCCTTAAATTGACTATAGTCATTAAATGAAATCACTTTCTCTTCTTTCTTACATCCCGATAATGCAAGTACAATTCCTAATAAACCAACAGCAAGATAGGCTCTTTTTTTCATATCTTTATACCATCCTTTAACTTCTTTCATCCACTTTGTAGAGCACAGTGCCCATCCTACATAACTACTTTCTAACGTCAAAAAAGGTACTACAAAAGTAACACGCATGTAGTACCTTTTTCCCGTTATCATTTAACAATAACAAAGCAACAACTAAAATTGACTATTTTTGTTCATCTTGAACTTCAATTTTTCGTATCTCTTTTGTTCTAATCTCTTTACATATCTCATTTACAAAAGTATCAAGTGGTTTCTGACCTTCGTCACCAAGATAACGGCTACGAACAGAAACTAAACCTTCTTCTGCTTCCTTTTGACCTACGACTAACATATAAGGAACACGGTTTAATCTTGTTTCACGAATCTTGTAACCAATCTTTTCAGCACGATTATCAATCGTTGCTAATACTCCATTGTCTTTTAATTCATTCATAACCTTCACTGCATAGTCATTATACTTCTCGGAGATTGGAAGTACACGAACCTGTTCTGGGCATAACCAAGTTGGGAATAAGCCAGCATATTTCTCGATTAACCATGCAAGGGTACGCTCATAACATCCCATACTTGTTCTATGAATAATATAAGGACGTTTCTTCTCACCATTCGCATCGATATATGTCATATCAAAACGTTCTGCTAAGAACATATCCAACTGGATGGTAATCATTGTATCTTCTTTGCCATAAACATTCTTAGCTTGAATATCAAGCTTAGGACCATAGAACGCTGCTTCACCTTCTGCCTCTGTAAACTGAATACCAATATGATTTAAGATGGTACGCATCATATCCTGTACTTTATTCCAAGTTTCTTCATTACCAAGATATTTTTCTTGATTGTTTGGATCCCATTTGGATAAACGATATGTTACGTCATCCTGTAATCCTAATGTTGTTAAGCAGTATTTTGCTAAATCTACACAACCTTTGAATTCCTCTTCAATTTGTTCTGGAGTTACTACTAGATGGCCTTCACTAATAGTAAACTGACGAACTCTTGTTAATCCATGCATTTCACCAGAATCTTCATTTCGAAACAAAGTAGAAGTTTCGCCATAACGACAAGGTAAATCTCTGTAACTCTTTTGGCTTTGTTTATAAACATAATACTGGAATGGACAAGTCATTGGACGAAGGGCAAATACTTCTGCTTTCTCATCTTCTTCATCCCCAAGAACAAACATACCTTCTTTGTAATGACCCCAATGATCCGAAATGACATATAAATCTTTCTTCGCCATCAAAGGTGTTTTCGTTCTCATATACCCACGACGTTCTTCTTCATCTTCAATCCATCTTTGAAGAGTTTGAATCATCTTAGCACCCTTTGGCATTAATAATGGCAAGCCTTGACCAATTACATCAACAGTCGCAAATAACTCCATCTCACGACCTAATTTATTATGATCACGCTTTTTAATATCCTCAAGATGCGCAAGAAATTCATCTAAATCACTGTTCTTTGTAAATGCAGTACCATAAACACGAGCTAACATCTTGTTTTTCTCGCTACCTCTCCAATAAGCACCTGAAGAATTAATTAACTTAATTGCTTTAATATTCTTTGTGCTCATTAAGTGAGGACCAGCGCATAAATCTACGAAATCACCTTGACGGTAGAAAGAAATAATTGCATCTTCTGGAAGATCACGAATTAATTCCACTTTATATGGTTCTTCTCTTTCCTCCATAAACTTAATAGCTTCTTCTCTTGGTAAAGTAAATTTTTCAAGTTCCTTACCTTCTTTGATGATTTTCTTCATCTCTTTTTCAATTTCGTCTAATGCAGCACGATCAAGAGAGTCAATGTCAAAATCGTAGTAAAATCCCGTATCAATGGATGGTCCAATCGCAAGCTTTGCATTTGGATACAATCGTTTCACTGCTTCTGCTAATACATGAGAAGTTGTATGACGATATGCAGCTCTACCTCCCTCATCGTTGAATGTCAAGATGCTTAACTCAACATCATGATCAATTATCGTACGAAGATCTACCACCTTACCATCAACTTCCGCTGCACAAGCCATACGAGCCAAGCCTTCACTAATATCTTTTGCGATTTCATAAGCGCTCATTGCACTAGCGTACTCTTTACATGAGCCATCTTTTAATGTAATCTTCATTTATTTTCCTTCCTTTCTAAATATACAAAAAAGCTCATCTCTTTCGATTACCTGGCGGTATCGAAAGGGACGAGCTGTACTCGCGGTTCCACCCTTTTTGGAATAAATCCCTGCTTCATTCGACGATAACGGAATCACCGGACCGGATTAGGGTCACTCAGAGGTAGTTTTCAATTACTTCCATTTTTGAATGCTCTCAGCATACACATTCTTCTCTGTAAAACTTTCATAATTTACTCTTCTCTTCAACGTTTTATATTCATCATCTCAGGTATTTCAGAGATTGCTTTTTATGCTAATGATTATAACACTTCTTAAACGGTTGTCAAGCCTGATTCGATTCAAAGCTCCCGTTAGTTTACAGTAGGTGTGCTAAAAGCTGTTGCGACTTGTATAACGTCACAACAGCTTTCTAATTCGTATGATTATTTAACTTTTACTGTTTTTTTATCACTCTTATTCCCAACAGCGTCTTTTGCTTGTAAGACAATCTTATTACCTTTTGTAAGTTTCCCTGTCGTAATTGTAAAGACACCATTATCTTTAATTGCAGAATATGTCTTTATAAACAGTAATATATTGCAATAATAGTCCCAAAGTAATTTTACTCAACAGCCAGTTCCATCACATAATCATCCATAACATAACCCTCACCAATATCAGTAACCTGAGTTCTTATTGTTTGGAATCCTTTCTTTTCATAGACTGCTATCGTTGATTCATTAAAACGATTTACGGTAAGCCAAATTGATTTTAGATGTCTTTGTCGGCATACTGCTTTTAGTTGCTCAAAAATTTCTGAGGCATAATGCTTTCCCCGAAAGTCCTTCTTTATATATAGCTTACTTAAAAATAGTTTATCCACATCATTTTTAATACCTGTATAGCCAATTGTTTCTCCATCAACTACAATAAAGTAATACTCGTATCCTTGATTTAACATCTGATTTGTCATAGCTTCATAGGATTGAAACTTATCTACCATATAGTCAATTTGATCTTCTGATAATATAGTGATAAAGTGCTGATGCCAAATCTCATCTGCAAGAGTTGCAAGATTCGTAATGTCCTTCTCACTGCTAACTCTTTCTAGTACTACACTCATCTTGTTTAACCTCCAATTAGACTCTATCACACTTTTCTACTTTTTTATACTAACTCCTATAACTTTATATAACTGCTTCAATTTTCATTTCCCTATGCTTGGACAAGTCAACAAAATCTTGACCAACAAGAATCACAGGTTTTGATAAAGATTGACGATTCAGCATAATAACCTC
Organism: Bacillota bacterium; assembly: GCA_023410575.1. GTDB lineage: Bacteria > Bacillota > Clostridia > Lachnospirales > Lachnospiraceae > Lachnoclostridium. Next base: position 95,214 of record JAEYPP010000084.1, read on the forward strand.
ACCTTTCATATGATTGCTTAATCGAACCATTTGATTGATATAGATTTCTGCTATTCTTTCCATTAATGGCATTGATACATTAAAATCATATTGTATCTTTCCCTCACTCTCAAACATTTCGAGAACAGTAAATGGACAAATTGCGTCACGATAAACGCGTTTACTTGTCATTGCATCAAATACATCAGCTATCGCAGTAATCATAGAGTATGGATGAATATCATTCCCGAATTTTTTATTTGGGTAACCCGTTCCATCATATCGCTCATGATGCTCTAAGGCAGCCAAACATATCCTTGAATCAATCTTTTGTTCCGATAACAAGCGATATCCATAAAGAGGATGTTCTTTCACAATTATATATTCCTCAGGTGTTAATTTATCTGGTTTATGGAGTATCTCTTTTGGTATCAATATTTTCCCAACATCATGCAATAATCCACACAATATTAATGTATCTATCTCCCTCTCGGGCATATGTAACCATTGACCAAACATACTGCAAATGGATGCAACATTAATGGAGTGGACCAAAGTCATATTATCATGTTCATTCACACAGTAAAGTAGCTCAAATAAATGATAACGATCCTTTCCTTTTTGCAAAATCTTCTTTATCTCTTGTACTAAGGCTGTTTCATCTAAACCCTCTTTCAACTGCATTGTTCGTTGAAAGCACTCGTTTATCCCAGTAAGTACCTCCTTATATGTGGAAAGGAAACTAGTAAATTCATCGCTTTCTTGAATTTTTTCATAATAACTTTTTTTCTTATCCGGTTCCTCTTCTGGTTCATATACGTAAATACTCTCCACTGCGTAAAACATAATCTTTGCAATCATATTTGGCTCTAACTTCACATTCTTAGCTAGCACTAACTGATCATTTTTTGAATATATATCGCACGCAGTAATTAAACCAGGTACTACTTGCTCAGTTGATATACGAAGAATTTTTCTTCCTACATGTTGCCGATTCATATTGTTCAAGATAAATTCTCCTCTCATTCATCCTACATAAATTGTTCGAATATTTATAATGTATTCAATTTTCTCTCCCCAAGCGTAACTATTGTCAGGAATACTCAAAAAACTATTTTTTTCATAATCAATGTAACATATATTCTGATGTACAACAAGGTACGATAGCACTATTTTTTATATAATTCAACATAAAAGTAGCTAATTTTTAGAATTAACTTTCAATTTATTATCAAAAAATACAAATTGATCAATTGTTGACAAAATATCATCAAAAGTCTCTCTTGGTGCTATCGTCACATAATCATTTAACAATCTCGTTAATTGCTCGCCCTTATATCTACCATAGAAAATATCAAATAAATTGTGACCACGTACATAAATCTTTATATTTTCAAAATTATCCTTTAAATCTTCCTTAGAGTTAATCTGTACCCCTGTCGTTTCTAACATTTTCTTTACACTTGAAAGTCGATACAGATACTCTTGATATTTCGCATAGAGGATATTAAAAAAACTATCTTCCGATGGTATAACACCAATTTTAGTCATAATATCTGGCTGTAAAAAATAATTTTCAAAAGAATAGTATTTCAGAATAAGTACATTCCGGTCCAAAACTCTAGGTAGATTATTAGGATCAAATTTCTCGCGATCTCTGTAATATTGGCAAAGCTGTCTTTTTAGCTCCTTCGCATCTTTTCCATCCCCATCACGAATCATCAAAAAATTATCCTTTAAATATAGCTTATTAATATATTTTAAATTCGCATATGTCTTGATGTTCGTGCAACTATTCGTTGGAATAATTGCGACACGTGACAAATCTCCATTTTCATTATACATCTCAGAATAATAGTGATTTAGTAAGAGTGGTAAACGACTGCTGTCTTGCTTTCCTTCCACAATGAAAACAAAGCTAACATTCATAAAATCATTCGCTGAATAACCTAAATCATTAAGTATCTCGTCAATATTAGTATTTGTTCTTACTGTAGTGTTGTAGTTTTCATCCAGTACTACTTGCTTTATCTGCTTTGAATTAAAATTGAATAATAAGTTTGGTGAATGCGTAGAAAATATCACCTGATTTTTCTTGCTCAACCGATAAAGAATTTCACTTGCCGTTTTTACTAGTTGAGGATGAAGATATATTTCTGGGTCTTCCATCATGATAATACTTGGAATTCTCTCTTCTTGACTTGTATATGCTTCTAATAAGGATAAAATATAGATACTTTTTGTGCCTGCGCTCATGGTCGATAAAGATCCCTCGGTACCACGTTCGTTATTGACTACTACAGTATCCATCTGAAATAAGGAGTCTACATCAAAATTTAGTTCATAGCGTATCTCCTGTTCACGCTCACTATTTCGAGAAAAGTTCTGATTTAACTTTTCTAAAAAGGAATCTACATTCAAATGATACAATTTGTGTTCAAGTAACTTTGTCGTCTCAGGTATAGTCAACTCACTTGGTGTCTTTTTTTCGATAACTCCAATGCATTGAAAACAATGATTGCATGTTTTCATCTGATCAAAAAGACATATATTCTGTCGCAAATTAGATAAAGCCTCTTCTCCTTGTGAAAAAAAGATATCATTTTGGATTTCCTCAATGTTTCTGGAGTGATCGATATAATGTATTTTAGGAAGTATCTTACTTATGTAGGAGTTATTTTTACTATACTCATCGGAATAACGGATTACTCCATCTCGATTAACAGAACAGGTAAAGGTTAATAACCCATCATGAAAGGATGGTAACTTTCTCTTAAAATCAGCGAACCATGTTTCATAGCGTTTGTATTTACTAACAATTCCATGCTGGTGAAAAAGTTGTAAGTCCTCTTGCGTAATTTCGAGTGTCATTCTTATCTTAATATTGCCTTCTTTCGCATAAAAATCGGATGGCTTTATCTGATGCTGTTGTGTCACAGTAAGTATTGCATCTAGAATGACCGTCTTACCTGTACTATTCTTACCAACGATAATGAATGCTTTTTCGATATTGGATATTGAAAGGTTACAAATTGATTTGAAGTTTTTAATTTCTATCTCTTTAATCTGCATGGGTCCACCTTACTCCTAATAATTTTTCTCATATTTCTTTCATTCTATCACAATTTATAGTATATTGTGTAGTATAAGAAACAAATCACCCTAATAAATTAATAATACATGGTGAATATTATATTATTTGATTTGACCATTCAATAAGGGGGAAGTATGAATTCAGATAATTATCTAGAAAACTTAAAGAAACTTCCATTTTATGACCACCTCTCAAAACAAGAGCGTGAACTTTTACATCAGCAGACTTCTATAATAAATTATCCTAAGAATTCTATCCTTTACAGTAATTCCATGGAATGTTTAGGTGTTATTCTAGTATTAAAGGGTTGTCTGCGCACCTATATGCTATCAGAACAAGGGAAAGATATTACCCTGTATCGCCTCTATCCTAATGACACCTGTATTTTATCTGCTTCCTGTTTACTAAGAAATATCACATTTGATGTAACAGTTGAAGCAGAAGAAGATTCTACCGCATTGCTTCTAAACGCTAGTATGTTTCAAAAACTAATGCAATCTAACGTTTATGTTGAAAATTTCTCATATAAGATAACAATCGATAAGTTTTCTGCTGTTATGTGGACCATGGAACAGATACTATTTATGAGCATTGACCAACGACTCGCAGTATTTTTGCTTGATGAATCTATAAAGTTAAAAAGCGATACACTGAATCTAACGCATGCACAGATTGCAAAATACATGGGATCTGCCCGTGAGGTAGTATCTCGAATGCTTAAAACATTTGAAGCGGACGGTATCCTTACTCTATCTCGTAATAACATCGTATTAGTAGATAAGAAACGTTTAAAAAATATTACAATGACATCTCGTAGTTAGAAATTATCTCATTATAAATGACAATTTTGTATGGAGCTATTTTATCTTATACAGCCCATCACAAAACTGTCATTTCTTTTATAGCTATTTAAGTTCTAACATGGATAAGATTTCATTTTTAGATCTTAATCCAACAATCTTTTTCACAATATTCCCTTGCTGTACTACCTGAAGAGTTGGGATACTCATAATACTATGTTGCTCAACGAGTTCTGGTTCTTCATCAACATTAATTTTACATATCTTAACTTCCGGATCCTCTTTTGCAATCTGGTCAAGTATTGGGGATAACATCTTACATGGTCCACACCACGGAGCCCAGAAATCTAATAAAACGACCTTTTCCTCCTTTAAAACTTCTTTTTCAAAACTGTCTTTCGTTACATGTAAAATACTCATAATTTCGTCCTCCTTCATCGAATTATATTCCTAAATTATCTATTCTTTCTTATATTTGGTATTAGTTGTTATCGTTAGTATAGTCTATTTAAAGTAGTTTTTCTGTGACTAAGTCACAAAAAAACAAAGAATTTTTTAATTCAAAGGTAATAAAAATAGGGGCTTCGTACTAGCGAATATTGTATAAACGAATGAAGGGCGATGGTATTTTTCGGAGTGCCTTACAAGTCCCTCACATAACAGAAGCTAATCGTCGAATTCCCTCATAAATCATCTCTTCATCAGCATTCGTATAGTTTAAACGCATTGTCCTTACCGACTGATTGTCCGTATAGAATGGATTTCCAGGAACAAATGCAACCTTTTTCTCAATTGCTCGTTCAAACAATGCGTCAGAATACATTCCCTCTGGTAAGGTAGCCCACATAAACATTCCGCCCTCTGGTTTTGTATAAGCTACTTCACTTGGAAAATACTGCGTAATGGCGTTTATCATAGCAGTACTTTGTTGTAAATATAATTTTTTTATTTTTTCAATATGACTTTGTAGATCATAATGAGTTAAATAATCATAAATTGTACATTGTCCAAAGTAATTCGTATGTAAATCCGAAGCCTGCTTTGCGGTAACTAAATGTCCTATCATCTCTTTATTTTTCGTACAAATCCAACCAATTCTCATTCCAGGTGTGATAATCTTAGAGATTGTTCCAAAGATGATACTTTTCTCCAAATCATACGTAGCGATGTATGGTGCATCTTCTCCAGAAAAACGTAATTCCCCATAAGGATCGTCCTCAATTAAAAATGTATTGCGCCCCCTCATAACTTGAGCAACCAACTTACGATTGTTCTTTGTATAGGTAAGGCCTGTTGGATTTTGAAAATTAGGAACTGTATATAAAAATTTAACATCATTCTCATCTAAAGTCTTCTTAAGGTCTTCGATATTAAGACCTTCGTTCGTCAATTCCACTCCTACGAATTTTGGTTGAAACATAGAGAATGCTTGAATTGCACCTAAATAACCTGGTATCTCAACACCAACCACATCGTTCTCGTTAATTAGCACCTTTCCAACTAGATCTAGAGCTTGTTGAGAGCCTGTTGTAATGAGAATATCATCTGCGGTTACATCCAACCCGTATGATGTTACATAGCGATTTGCTATCAATTCACGTAAACCTTGATGTCCCTCTGTTGTAGCATATTGAAATGCACTATCTCCCTGCTCGGTAATGACACGATTCATAGAAGCTCTTAACTCTTCTTTTGGAAATGAGATAGGATTCGGCAATCCTCCGGCAAAGGAAATTATTTCTTTGTCTTGAACTACTTTTAAAATTTCTCTGATAAATGATTTTTTTGTGTTTAGAATTCGATTCGTATAGATATCCATAATTTTTTCCTTTCGCCTGCTAATATAGGGGAACAAACTCACTACTGCGTATTTGTTCTTTTTCTTTTTCTTTGCTAAGCAAAGCTGTTTCTTCACAGATTACCTTAATTCCTTCTTGAATCTGCTCATTCTTTGGATATGAAAAATTAAGTCGTATGTAATGATCCCCTTCCTCGGATAAGAAAAAAGATAATCCAGGCATAAAGGAGACTTTTCGTTTTAGTGTATGTTCTAACAGCTTTGTTGCACTGACATTCTCAGGTAAATGACACCAAATATATATACCTCCTCTTGGCTTAGAAAATGTCATTCCCTCTGGTGCGTATTTTAATAGTTCCTCATACATTATGTCTCTTTTTTGCTTGTTCCGCGCACATACATCAGACAAATAGGTATCATGATTATTCGTTGATAAGTATTTTTCTACTAACCATTGTGAAATACTATTAGGATGTAAATCTTCTCCCTGACGTACTAACGAACACGACTCAATTATCCTTTTATGTGCTACCATATATCCCAAACGTAAACCTGGACTTATACATTTTGAAAAAGTTTTTAAATAAATCACATGACCACTCTTATCAATCGATGCTAAAGTTGGTAATTCCTCATTATCATAATGAAATTCTCCATAGGCATCATCCTCTAGAATGATAATATCATGCTTTTGAGCCAGCTCTACCAATTTTTTTCTTCGTATGAAACTCATACAGACGGAAGAAGGATTTTGATAATTTGGCATCGTATAAATCATTTTTGGATGATAACGCTTCAATAATTGTTCTAATTGCTCCAGTTGCATTCCATCCTGGTCAGTTGCAACCTCCATAATACGAGCTCCAGCAGCTCGAAAGCTCTGTAATCCCAAGAAGTAAGAAGGTGCCTCTACCACGACGATATCTCCCGGTTCAATTAATACTCTTGTAGCTAGGTCAATTCCTTGCTGTGAACCACTTATGACCATAACTTGCTCCAAAAGACAAGGCAATCCCCTTTTTCGTGTCATATTGGCGATCATATTACGAAGTGATTGGTACCCACCAATTGGTCCTATTGTTAATGCTTTGCAACTTGGATCAGTTGCTACTTCCTTGGCAAGTTCGTCAAATGGAAGGTGCGGTCTGTCCTCCACATTGGCAATACCTAATCCAAAAGAGATGACATTCTTAGGATCAATTAATGGTAATGATTCTCGTAATAAAAGATTATCAAATTCTCGTACTTGCACATTAAACAACTGACTCCAGCATGGTTCTCTTGTCACTACTGTCTTCACTTCTTCATCGTTATCTTCTTTTTCTATGTTTGAAACGATAGTACCTCTGCCAATTTGTGCTTCTATGTAACCTTCTTTTTTAAGCATATCGTAAGCATTTAAGATCGTACTGCGGTTAACTCCTAGCTGCAGTGCCAATTTTCTTTCTGGTAAAAGTAACATTCCAGGTAATAATTCTTTTGATATAATTTTTGTTTTAATCTGCTCTGCAATTTGTACATAAACTGGCATTTTTATTTTTTTATCTAGAAGAATTTCCATATGGTTGATCTTCCTTTCATAGCTATTGCCTAATATTAGCAAAATTGGTTGATGAAATCAACATCCAATTTTTCCATTAAGGCCCAACCAATTCTAGAGGCATTCATCTTGCGCAAATCGAGACGATATCACATGTTTTTGAATTCTTCTGTTCTCTCATTCTTCTCTTTCTCTATCCATATACTTCCATCTTTGTTCGATTTACAATGTTTTACCATTGAATTCTTTGCTTATTTTCATTAACATTGGAACGAACAAAAGATACCCCAAATGAGGGGTTAATTCTCGAAAGATATCTAAATTCCAGTAATTCACTCCTGATAGCCTAAGTAATTCTAAGTAACTCGTAAATCTGGCTTCACCTGAAGTTCACCAAAGAAAGGAGTCTAACATGGAATATCTAATTTCATTTTTAGAGGGCATTATTACATTTGTATCACCTTGCCTCCTTCCAATGTTACCTCTCTACATTACTTACATTGCAGGCCGTCCTTCGGAAAGGTCAAAAAATTCTACGTTAATCTCTTCCCTCGGATTTGTGACCGGTTTTTCCATTACATTTATCCTAATGGGAGCACTTTCTGGTACCATTGGACGATTTCTGATTCGTTATCAGAGTACCATTAATGTTATATCTGGATGCATCATTATTGCATTCGGATTAAGTTACCTTGGAGTTTTTAAAATTAAACTCTTTCATGGTGCGAACCGTTTATCAGCAGTTGAGAAGAAAAAGGGCTTTTTCTCATCCATTCTGTTTGGAATCATTTTTTCGGTTGGTTGGACACCATGTGTCGGTACATTTTTAGGCTCTGCTCTTGTTATGGCAGCACAAACTGGAAGTGCAACGAAAGGGGTTTTCATGCTGGCATTTTATGCCCTTGGACTAGGAATTCCATTCATCTTAAGCTCTGTACTCATTAACCAGCTTAAAGATGCATTTGACTTTATTAAACGTAACTATAAAATTATAAACGCAATTGCTGGAGCACTTTTAATCCTGATTGGAGTTCTAATGATTGTGGGTATTTACCAGAGATTTGTTTCCATGATTGCATTCTCATAATCATGGAATAAAAAGGAGAGTAAAATGAATAAAAAGAAGTCACTTATACTAGCAGTTGGACTTGTTGGACTAATCCTAGGTTCCACCTTACTATACAATGTTTTAGCTAAGAACTATGAAGAAAATCAAGATAATATCATTGAGCAAAATCAGCTTGAGTCAGAAGAAATAGCTGCAAAAGACGTAACAAGTAAAGAGCTTGAAACCAAAACTTCCGATGGAGAAGTAATTATAGATGACTCGAAAGAAGATGACTTAACATCAATGGATTCTGAAGTTTCTTCTGATACAGAATCTCCAAGCGATTCTACATCAACTTCATCTAAAGAAGAGGTAGTTTCACCTACTCAAGGTGCATCTACTCCTAATGCAGATACAACTGCATCAAACCAAGATACAACTACTCCAAACCAAAACGCAACTGCTCCAAGCCAAGGTACTACTGCTCCTAGCCAAGGCAGTTCTGCTCCTAATCAAGGGATAACGAGTGCACCAGAGCAAGAAGAAACACCTACGAAACCAACAATCGGAGTAACTACTCCTACCAACGTTCCTACCAAGGCTCCTACTAGTACTCCTGCTCCAACTGCAACTCCTACACCAACAAAAACTCCAACAAAGGTAAATACAGCTCCTGATTTTACGGTTCAGACTTACTCTGGAAATAAAGTTTCCTTAAGTAGTAATTTTGGAAAACCAATCGTCGTAAATTTCTGGGCAAGTTGGTGTGGTCCATGTAAGTCAGAAATGCCAGACTTCAATGCTATTTACAAAGAATACAAAGATAAAGTTGTATTTATGATGGTCGATATGGTTGACGGAATGCGAGAAACAAAAGCAGATGGTTACAATTATGTAACGAGTCAAGGTTTCTCCTTCCCAGTTTATTACGATGTAAATCAGAGTGCAGCTTATGCTTATGGTATCACTTCTTACCCAACGACTTACTTTATTGATGCCAATGGTAATGTTTCTACCTACAGCAAAGGCGCCATGTCCGCAAGCACATTACGAAATAAAATCAACCAATTAATCAACGAGTAAGAATATTGAAAGTACTCCTTGTAACAGCCATAAATTTATGTGGATATCATGTTAGCATCAAAATATAGATAACTCTAGCTTAACAAACCTACCCATATAAATATTCCAAAAATTTATATTGACATCCCTAAAAAATACTGATATAGTATCGGTGGTATCTCAAATAAGCAAATTTTACCATTTTCTTGTTTGAAAAATTCGATACCATAATCAAATATCGTATTGCTAGGGGTGCCATATGGCTGAGAAGTAAATTATTACTGACCCTTATTACTTGATCCAGATTATACTGGCGTAAGGAAGCGTAACATCCTCTTTAGCAATTCTATATTAGATTGAAAGGGGGATTTTTTTATGTTGGATTTTTTTGTAAAGGCTATTGATGGCGAATACCAACTAACAACTGCTGGAACTATAACTTTATGCATTCTCCTAGGTCTAATTTTAGTAGTCTCTACGCTATGCATGAAGAAAAAGAGTAATCGTAACTATGGCACAAAACAATTAGTATTTTGCGCAGTAGCAATGGCACTGGGCTTAGTCACCTCGTATATCCAAGTCTATTCATTTCCATTTGGTGGCTCCGTAACTTTATTTAGCATGTTATTTATCTGCTTAATTGGCTATCTCTATGGTGCTAAGGTGAGTATTCCTATTGCAATTGCCTATGGACTACTACAATTTATCATCAAGCCATATATTTATCATCCAGTTCAGGTATTATTTGATTATCCTTTAGGATTTGGTGCACTTGGTATTTCTGGATTATTTTATAAGAGTAAAAATGGCTTAGTAAAAGGATACATAGCTGGTATCATTGGACGTTGGATTTTTACTAGTGTATCCGGTTACATTTTCTTTGGGGAATACGCTTGGCCAGGGTGGAATCCACTTCCTTACACACTAGCCTATAATGGAGCCTATATATTTACAGAAGGTGTTATTACTGTCATTATTCTACTACTCCCTGTTGTAGCTCATGGTTTTATGCAAGTAAAGAAAATGGCAAGTGAAGACTAAATATTAGCTAATTTAAAACATATAGTTACTACATGCTACTGTTTATGATTTCATAAAACTATATCTAAGAATGAGCTTTATCCTATTATTCGTAGTATTAAACAAGTCCACATGCATTTTTGTCGACTTATACCTATCTAGCGATGAAGAAAATATAGGATTAAGCTCATTCATATTATAATAAATTCTCTTTTAATTGATTGTAAATCCGAACTCGCACCCACTTGATGTTAGGTTCTTACAATAAATCTCACCATTATGCTGTTCAATAATATATTTACAAATGGATAGACCTAATCCTGAACCTGGGATATTCGAACTTCGTGATTTCTCTGCACGATAGAACTTGTCAAAAACATATGGAATATCGTTTGCATTGATACCAGTTCCATTGTCAATTACACGAATTAAGATACCTTTCTCCTTACGAGTAATATGAATATGTATCATTGGGTCGTTTGCCTGCTTATACTTTATGCTATTTTCGACTAGATTGTATAATACCTCTGTGATTCTCTTTGAATCCATGATTACAATTGGATTTTCCTCTGTATTAGTTACGAAAAATTTCATCGAATGATATGTAACATATCCTTCAAGTTCTTTCATTACCGGTGTCAGGTAATCTTGCAGATAAATCTCCTCTTTTTTTATATCAAGTTGCTTTAGTTGTGTATTTGAAAACTCAAGTAACTCAGTTATCATAGTATTTAGTAAGTTCGTCTTTTCCAAAATCGTCTGTACATACTCCATACGCTCGATATCTGTACGTGCAATTCCATCACGTAACCCCTCGGTATACGCCTTTATTGTTGAAATCGGAGTCTTTAAGTCATGAGAAATACATGAGATCAATTCCTGTTGTGATTTTTTTAGCTGTTCTTCTTTGATTTGCTTTTCTTTTAATTCATCTCTCATTAATTCGAAACTATAAGTAAGTTGACCGACCTCATTTGCTCGAATCTTTGTACTATAGACTCGTAATACTTCCTTCTCGTAATTTCCATTGATAATTGCTCTTGCCGATTCCGTAATTTCTTCCATCGGTTTATATACTCTTCGTTTGGAATAAATCATCTGATACGTAAATACTCCAATAGCAATTACTAATCCAATCATCAAAGGGAGAAATGCCATCGTAATCTCGCCATTTATTTGTTGCCTAGTCTCATCAATTGGTACTAGAAAAACAACAAAGCCTGTTACTGTTTGATTCTGTTTTATTGTAAAGAAAACCTTTTTATAGTCCTTATACTGATGTAGAGAGTATTCATCTACCGTCAACATCTCCTCAACATTTACTTTATTTTGAGAAAATTGAAATACATCTTGATTTTGAAAAAGCACATCTCCATGAGTTGAAATCACAAGATATGGATAATCACAGCTCACATAGTTCCCATTCTCTATTTTTTCGACGTATTTCTTTAGTAAAATCCTATTTTCATTTTCCGTATCCATAAATTGAATGTTTTGAACTCTATCAACACTAATCCATAAGCACAAAAATAGAAACGCTACCATACCTACTAACGTTTCTATATTTCTTTTATGTAATTTACCAAGTGATTTTGAAGTATTTTTCAACCTAATTCCTCCTAAAGGACAATATAACCTTGGCTTACAAACTTTTTTCAACTTTCGTCTAGTCAACTGATAACCCTATCAAGCAGTTGTCATCTTATATCCAACTCCCCAGACAGTCTTAATGTAATCAATCTCATACTTACCTAATTTATCGCGAAGTCGATTTATGTACACAGTAACACTATTATCTTCTCCACACTCACTATATCCCCAAACGCCCTCATAAATCTGTTCTTTTGTAAACACTTGGTTTTCATGTGATGCTAGGTAAAAGAGCATATCAAACTCTTTAGTTGTTAATGATACATTTTGTTGATCAATCATGACAGTATAAGAGGTTTTATTTAGCTGTATTCTTCCAAACGAAAGGACTTGTGCATTCGTGTTATCTTGTTTTGCCATCTTTTCATACCTTCGCAATTGCGCTTTTACGCGAGCTACTAATTCTAACGGGCTAAATGGCTTCGTAACATAGTCATCTGCACCAATGCCAAGTGCAATTACCTTGTCCATCTCACCACTCTTTGCTGAAATCATAATTACAGGGACATCACAAGACTCACGGATTTGCTTACACACTTGGATTCCATCGATGATAGGAAGCATAATATCAAGCAAAACTAGACTTGGGGTTTGTTGTGTAAATGTTTGTAAGCCCTCTTTCCCATCTTTTGCAAGCACCACCTCAAACCCTTCCACTTCAAGATAGGCCCCTAATATCTTTGCTAAATCTTTTTCATCCTCAATAATTAGAATTTTATTGCCCATGAATGACTCCTTACAATCATTTTAATCACTGATATAGTAAATTTTCATACTGAAAATATCTTCTGACTTTACTTTATTATACCTATTGGTACATAAACTGTCAAAGTCTACCACCCTTTTTCCTTTAAGAATTGATAAACATACTCTTCACGTTTGGAGATATCCGAATCCTGATATTCTCCTAAAGACAAATCTCCATCAATTCTTCCATCCTTTAGGTAAATAATTCGATTCCCACGTAACGCTGCTTTTAAATCATGAGTCACCATTACAACAGATTGACCTTCCTTATGTACTTTTGTAAAGATATCAAGAACATTCTCACCTTGAGAGGAATTTAATGCTCCTGTTGGCTCATCTGCAAATAGCACTTTGGGATGATTCATTAGAGCACGACAGATTGCTACGCGCTGTTTCTGACCACCAGAAAGTTGATTAGGGAACTTCTTTTTATGAGTTGCTAATTCCATCTTATCTAGTAATTCATCAATTCGCTTTTCGATCTCAGCCCGATTTGCTTTTGTCTTGTAGGTTGGACTTAGGATGTTCTCATAGACAGTCAAATTGGAAATCAAATTAATTCCCTGAAATACAAAGCCTAATTTATCCCTTCTTAACTTTGCGATTTCTTTTTCCTTCATTTTACTCAGTTCAACTCCGTCCAAATACACTTTTCCTGTCGTAATCGTATCCATTCCACTTAGAGCGTACAATAGGGTAGATTTTCCCGAACCTGAACTACCCATAATCACTGTAAAGTCTCCCTCATAGATATCTAGGTCCATATTTTTAATAATATTACTGATTTCACCATCTGTCACAAAACTCTTACATAAAATCTCTGTTTTAATAATTTCCTTCTTCATAAGAACCCTCCTATTCATTTACAAGATCACGTACAGCAACTTTCTTAATTGATAATGAGGAACAATAGGTAAATATAATAAACACAAGTAATATAACGACATTCATTATTACAATATGCAGTATATTGTATTGTACTGGATATTCAATAAAATTAAACATCGATAAAGCTAACTTCATGATCGTCGGATACGTAGTAATGATTAGTGGTATGGCAATAACCATCGATATCGCCACAAGAATTACAATATAAAGAATACTAGCTTTAATTAAGTGATTGGATGTATAGCCAATACTCTTATAAATCCCATTCATCTTCTTATTCTTTGCATTACGCAACAATACAACACTAAAGATGTTAATCCCACCAATTAGGAATACTAAAACAAGCACATAAGGAATGGCTAATTTTTGTGGTTGTTCAATCATATCCATAATACTAGAGAATGCCTCTGTTCTTAAATATGTTTTCCCATTTGCACCAATTGTTGATTGTAATGCTTCTACATAATCACTTGGATTCACACTGCCATTTAAGTAAACAGATATGGTCGTATATTCAAATGGTACATCATGACTTTTTAAAATATCGCTTATAACTCGACCCGATTGCCCCATATTATAGTACGTTTGAAAAATGCCTGTAATCAATAATTCGACGCGTTCCTGACCATTAAGATAAACGGTAATATAATCTCCCACAGACTTGTTATGTTCTTCTGCCATATATGAAGATAAAGCTATCTCGCTTGCTAAGGTTGGGTTTTTACCTATCACAATCGGAAGATTTGCTTCTTCAAAATCGTCGTAAATGAAAGAATACATATATGTATTCGTAATCCCCTCTTTCCAGTCAAGGGTTAATGGATAATCCGTAATTGAAAGCAAGTAATGACTAACGCTAGTATCTCGATCTAAAATAGCGGTAACTTTCTCGAGATTTTTAGAATCAGCGATTGAAACCATAACATCACATTGATCAATACCAATCCAGTAATCATTGTTCTCTCTTAGTGTATTTGCAATGTCAAGAGAAATCACGCCAAAATTAATGATGAATACCGTCATAATAGCAATAATAATAACTCCGATCATGCCTTTTTTATCACTACGAATCGTTCGGAGTGCAATCCCAAGAGAAGAAAATTGCATAGAAGAATTTCCTTTATACTTTTTCTTTTTTGTATTTGTATGGTTCATATCATTGAGCGCAATAACCGGCTTGATATCCTTTGTTTTTTTAATAATTAAGTAAATAACTAAAAGTACAAAGGAAACAATACTAACAAAACATGGAACTCCAATCACAAGAATACTCTGTCCGCCAGTAGTTCCAATATTGGCAAAAATTTTAGATAAAACCACATTTTTTAACATATCTCCTATAACAATTCCTACAATACAAGCAATGGATACAATTACAAAATAAAACTTAAGATACATTAGCAAAATATCCTTTGATTCATAACCAAGCGTCTTATAAACTGCAATTGTTTTTGCATCAGCTACCATCATACTTCGTATCATAAAGTTTATAATTAAACAGCTAACTAATAACATAATGACACCAATCGCTAAGAAAATGGACCCAGTGATAGCTCCTAACAACTGATTGGCATCCTTCATATTATCAATTGTATTTTTCGCCCCTTCTAATACCCCATTATTTATGTTCCGATAAGCAGTCTCTAGCTCACTTGCACTTACACCATCTTTCGTATAAATATATAACTTTGTACCACTATCTATATCCTTTGGTAAATCATTTACAATCATAGAGCTATTATAAGCAGATAAAATATCATACGGGCTAGAGTAAATTGCCTTTACGATATACGTTTGGGAGCTTTTAGCAAATTTAATCGTTATTTCATCCCCGACATTAATTTCATATTCATTTGCCACACAAGAAGGAAGAGCACATTCATTATCTTTCATAGTCTTGACTTGCTCAATATTTCCTTGAAAGAAATGTACATAATCAAAAACTCCATCTTTGAACTTGACTAGATCAAGAAGCGCATCAATCTTATTGTTATCGCAATAGATCTCTTCCTCCAGATAGTAACGATTGATAACTTCAACTTTTTCTACCTCGTCAAGTGACTCAAAACGTTGTATTACCGTCATAAGATGATTTTCATCTTCTACATACGGATAAAAATGAAGTTCTGGCATCTGGCATTCCTTAGCAAATTCATCAAATGGTTTACTCAGACTTGTAATAATTCCAAACGATGCCACAAGTAAAGTAGAACAAAATAACACGATTAGAAACATAACAACGGTTTGTAATTTACGAATTCGAATGTTTTTCCACCACATAAAAAATCTCCTTTGCACTATGTTACTATCATAATACAAAAGAGATATAAAATAAAAATATGAAAATAATAAATAATTATAAACAAAAAAAGTACGTTATAGTAGTCATCCTTTCGCTTGTTATGCGCTTAGTTCGCTCGGAGAAAAAGTTCTCTTATATCCACACTTCGGACACTCTACATCAATACTTTTATCTTTATTATCTTTACGTTCTAACAATACAAAAATATCATTTGCATCACATACTGGACAGTAACGTTCGATGCCTTCTTGCTCTACATAATTAAACATGTTACTACTAACCCTTTCTTCTCGACATAGATTCAGTAGACTTCTCTCTTAAGAATTTTGACCTCTGAATCCTACGTATAGATAAAATAATAACACGAGAAATGGTGAAATTACAGTGGTAATATGTGGTTCACTGTCTTTTTGTCGCTTTAAAGAAATTCTTGTTAATCGATTGTTTTTTAATATACTTCTGAGATGTTATTATTGCAAAAGACTGGTGATACATTAAATTACAAATCATTATTATATAAGGAGTTCTTCATGCATCTGAAGTTTTCATTTCTCCCTTTCCATCAATACAAAACTTTACGCATATCAATCCTCTATCTCGTTCTCCTTGATCAAATGATAAAACTCATTATGTTTTCCTTCTTCTATTTAAAAGATTATCCTCTGATTGGTTCACTGATTCGAATATTCCCAATTATTAATACGAACCTCTCTTGGCCCGGTAATTATATCTTACTGTTCCAAAACTTCTACTTTCTTATGATATTAAACGTATTAATTTTATTTTTAAGCAATTATCTTTATCTCTTTTACAAAAGCAAAGTAACCAATGTAAGTTCCGTCATTAAAAAAATCTATATCACCTTCCAGGCAGGTGCTATCGCTAGTTTATTGGATAAACTCTTATGGGGTGGTTCTCTTGATTATGTCATGATAAATGAAGTGTTTGTATTTGATTTAAAGGACTGTTACCTTATTATAAGTATCATTCTTATTATTATCTTAATTTTAAAGAATTACCGATTTTTAAAGACGATAAAAAGAGTGGAGTTTCTACACTTTGTGTTTCAAAAAAAGGAAATTGAATGAGCTTGATTTATATTTACAAGGTGTCTAACATATCCCACTCGAATTTGTGGGCTTGTTATCATCGCTCTCTTGTAAAAAATAAATCAAGCTCTTCTTCTTCTTTTTCTTTTCTCTTTCTTCTTTCTTTCTCTTTTAATGAAGTATATCGAAATTTTACTCACGAATATTTTATCGTTCTGATAAAGGCAAAGCTAGTAGATACCATCGGAAGAATAATCATCACTAGCAGTTTCATTCGTAGAAAAAATCAATGCATCTCCTGCTAAAAACTGTATCGACAATCCATTGGAATCTGTCTTCTTCTTTGCTCCACCTTCTAGTAGCCACATACTGCAGAAATCATTCTCTATATAGTTCTCTTTATTTATGTAGCTATATCTTATATTTCCTTCCATATCTAATGCCGTAATATCAAAATTCACAATAAGATAGCCATCTTTTAACCAGAACTCTTCTTTAAAATTAATTCCCTTTTGCTTTGCATAGTTCGCAACATCATATCCTTTTTTAACAGCCTTTACTTTATCAGGTAGACTATATGTAAAATAATACGTCTGTTTCAGTTTCTGCAATTCTTCTTCTGTATGTTGATCACTTTCATTTACTTTAGCAAAAGCTAGATTCGAATACATACGAAGCGGATATCCGATGAGAAGCTGATCAAAAGAGTATTGATCTGTGGAGAGTGCGTTAAATTTTGCTTTTTTCATCCCCTGAATTGTGGCATTCACAAGCAATTCCTCCTGTGGTATTGCAAGCATAGGATCACCTACCACAACCGACTTTTTGTTGCTTTTGTCTACACTACTTCCAACTTGAATTAAACTATATTTTTTTCCACCAACCGTTCCTTGATAATATAGATCAACTTCCGTTCGATTACTACCATTCGAATCTACATAATAAAATCTTGGAGTGATTGAAATCTTAGAGTCTCTCTGTGCCATGACATCCCCATTGGTATTTATCCGAAAACGCATTGTATATCCCGTTTTAATCAATCCTTGATTGGAATACCTTGGATGCGCTCCAACTAATAAAGGCATCGTATAATTACTTAGGCGAGGTCCTGGAATACCATAGCTATCATTCGTACCAATCGTATAATCATATACGCTTGCTGCCTTAAAGCCCTTGTTTTTAACACCATCTGATAAAACAGACAGATCTAATGTATTACTAAACAGCTGATTCGTGTACGCTTGATTAGCCTTTAAGGATAATCCGTCTTTCGCACGGAATACCTCCTGCCACATAGGATAATTCTGAATATCGTATAAGGTAAATCCATATAGACGTCCTGACGTTTGTATCGTAAATGAATCTGTCGCAACGTACTTATTGACTGACGCATTCTTTGTTTCCTCAGTATCCGATAGCTGATCACTTCCATTTACAGCAACACTACGTACATCCACAGTATAAATGCCCTCCGCTACCCACATAGGAATGTAGTATCTCTGCTCAGAAGCCCCTATACAGCTCCAAGTATTAGCCGGAAGAAGAACATCATTCGTCTGTTTATAGTCATTTCCGACATCTTGGTACATTTCTACAGGAAATTTAACTTCATTTTGCATAGTTCCATCTTTACTAGCTAAGTATTTAGCATAATTCTTGTTTCCGTATCCTGCTTTGTTGGAATGATAACCTTCATTTAAAATCTGTAATGTGAAATCTCCTGTCACTGAGTTTTCATCCAAAATCAATGGAATACTACTCTTGTCTGGATCAAATAACTGCAGATATGGATTATTATCATGCTTAACGACTGGCTTGCAATACACAGGAGTATGTATCTTCACCTCATTTACGCTATCAATCGAAAATGTTAGTAAGTCGCTCATATTCGAGTTAAACTTTACCACCTTTTCATACGTAATTGTACCACTCGAAGGATAAGTTTTATTTTTCAGAGTTTTCTCAATCAGTTTTTGATCTTCATATAGTATTGATTGGTTTATTTTCTGCGGAGCGGAGATTAAATTTTGATGGAATGTATCTCCCTGGCTTGATTTCCAGTCACTACTTAATACAGTATTTTTACCAAACGTAAGAGAATCACTGCGAGTATAAATCTGACCAACCCCTTGACTTCCTATTGTAATTAAATCTTCGTTTGGTAAGGCTGTAACCTCCTCGGATGACAATACAATTGTCCCACCGATTCCCGATGGCGTTCTTAGATGTTCTGATTGACTGGAAAAATGATGATAATTCAAGTCGGGAACCTTATAATTTTGGGGGTTTAACGTCAACGTTCCCCCTGGTAATGTTTGATTTGTTAAGGTACCGCTCTTTATCTTATAATAATCTATCGATACAATCTCGGTATACGAGTAAGAACGCGTTACCGAACCTGACTGTGTAACAGTCTGTGCTGTTATCGTATAGGTATCCGCATCTGATTTTTCTAAAGATGCTTTTCCCGAAGCTTCTGGAGGTGCTTTTCCTGAGACTTCTTGTGATGTTTTTGTTTGGTTGAAGTTTGAATCGCTAGAATCTACATTCTTTGTTTTGATGTTATACGTTTTTTGTACTGTAATTGGATATGTAATTTGACCTGTCGTTTTTTCATAAACGATATTGATTAGATATTCAGAAGTTTGGATACAACCGAAGAGTTTTTCCGTCGTAGGAACACCTATCCTCGCATCATAACCTGTGTTTGGAGTTGGTTGTACATTAATTATTCCAGTTGTTTTGGGAGATAAATACGAAATGCTATCTTCAGTAGAAGTTGGTGCTGTAGATGGAACTGGCGTAATTGCCACAGTAGGTGTTGCTGGGGATACTGCTGGGGTTACCGTTATCGGGTTTGGTTCCAAAAGTACATAGAGTGTTGAATTATCTTTGATTCCATGATATGCAGAAATTACTCCATTAGATATGGTCGGTTTATACACAACATTAGCCTGCCCTGTATCATAAACATACTCTACAGACTTTACTGTATATTGTTTCTTATTTATCGTTAATTTTTGATTGGATGGCAACTCATATTCTGTATACTGCCCAAAGAATATCTCTTGCTTTTCTGCACCGGTATCAATTATTTTCGCCTTCGTTCCCTTTTTGGCATAATCTGCTGCATCAACATAGACTACATCATAGAAAAATGGACTCAAACGTATGTGAATTTTATTATCGTAATAGTATTTAAGAAGGGTTTGAGTTGTGGAACTCCATTGGACTCCCACGAGATCATAGATAGCATTAATTATACCATCATAGGAGTAATACTCTTTTGTTCCAACACGTTTTAGGTCATTATTTAAGCTGTCGCGTTTCAAAACTTCAAATATATTAGAAAAATAGACATCTACTCCATTAGCTATCTTTTTATATGCTTTTTGACTAGAATATCCTTGATTTTTTAACAGTTGAACTAGCTTAGTAGTAACTTCCTGGCTATCTAGTCGATAAGCATCAATGGTATATTCACTACTATAAAACTCTTCAGGAATCACTACCTTCCCATCGTCATCTAATCTTTGAATCCTTACCCTATTACTAACACGCAATGGGTTTTTTCCCGTATCACTAAGTGTCATAGTGAAACCTGTTGTATGATATATATATGTTGATGCTGATTTGGAATGTTTACCGTAGAAATAAATATCTCCCTCACAAGTAACATCTATCGTGAATATGGCATCGCCATTGTAATCATATATATATTGATATTCTTTAAGTGTGACATTATTACCCAAAATTAACTCAGTATTAATTGTACTTATTAATATAACGAGAGTTAAAGAAAAGAGAAGTGACTTAGTTATATTACTTTTATGCTTCATTCGGTCACCACCTTATTATCATAAAAGTAGTCATTCAAACACATCTTTTGTATACCATAATTAGGAACGCAAGAAGAGACATCAAGATTCACATAACAATCCCTCCATTCACCTACTTTAAGATTATCAAACTCTGGATATGTAAACCTAGTGAATATAATTGGTGAATTTTTTACAGTTGATAATTCATTAGACGATATAACCCTATATCTTACATATGCGCGTAGATACATAAATCCATTGCTGAGATAAAGGGTTGACCTGTCAACCGCTATTATCTTGCTCTCAACTATTGTTTCATTTTCTATTGCGGCATTAATATATTCATTAATCCTTTTTTTTGTATTATCTCTCTCAATTGTTCCACTTAAGTCAGCGCTTAATAACTTTTCCATCCATGCGGTATCATCTTTAATTGTTCTATAGTCAACATTAAAAACGCACTCTAGATAATTTCTTGCATTCTCCTCCCACTCATCAATACACTCATCGTATAATTCCTTAGCATTTACTGGATCTTTACTGTAGTAATAATAGAAAACCTTCTTACCTTCATTGTACTCAAAATAATCTTTTGGTGAGACATAATTCACCTTATTAACCCATCGGTCGGTTCCATATACTAAGTCATCTCCGATTTTAGTTCTCATAAATAAAAACTTCCAATCATAATAACTATTCGGATAACTTGCTAATATATATGGGTAGAAATCGGCCATTTTAGGTAAATTAGTTGTTCGAATCAGTTGACCGTCTGGTGAAATTTGATGACGAGCACTCTTGTCACTTATCATATGAACCAACTGTTTCGCATAAGTAACTGTAACTTTATACTTTGGATTAAATTTTCGATTTGTGCTATAACTACCGTTTGAACTACCTTTGATATACCCGAGTGCAAAAGCTTTCGCTAAGAAAGGCTGATAAACTTTTCTTATCTTAGCAATATCAGATATTCTACAATCGATAATTCTATCTACTAGCTCCTCCTCAACTGTCTTTCCATAAAGATGTTCATCCGCACGTACTAGTAGCATCGCTACCTCTGACTTGTTGGCATAGGCCTCAAAGTTTGTAAAAGTCTTGCTCGTTATTAACCCAACTTCTTGTGCTGTTACGATATATGCAGTTGCACTTGTCTTATCATAAGTCTGTCCTAATTCATCAAGAATCATCTTAATTACTTGACTTCGCGTAACATACTTGCTTGTTGCAGTTGCTGTAATTGGTGCTTGCGTTGAAAAACATCCTAGCACAATCATAGCAACTATTACAATCGACATAACTCTTTTAAGAAACCTCCCAATAACTCTCATCATACACTCCTTACTCACTAATCATTAATCAACTTTTACTACTCTATTATACATTAGCAGATATTAATTTACAATATTTACCATGCATAGAAAGTTTTTAGATAATTTTGTTTACTTTGCTGATTTTAGATGAGTATAGAAGATCAGTTGGTCAGTAGTAAAACGAGATGCATTTTTGTACGTCGAGAATCAATCTTTGTAAGTGAGAATAAATATTTGTAAACGAAACGCAACTTTTACCCTTGTTTGTAAACGAGAATCTATTTTTGTAACC
>JAEYPP010000031.1 GCA_023410575.1 Bacillota bacterium
TTTATAAAGAATGTCCTTGGAAAGCATATGTTTGAAAATTATTTAAGAATTAAGAAAGAAGAGTGGAGACAATATCGCAGTCAAGTTGCTACATGGGAATTGGAGCAATACCTAGATCGCTATTAATTAATTCAAAAAAATGAGCGATGGAGGTGGTCAAATGTGTTGAGTATAATCATAGCTTTCCCAAAGATTGAAGATGCTAATAATATTAAACTACTCTTAATTCGCAATGGCTATGAAGTCAACGCTACTTGTACTACTGGAGCTCAGGCAATAGCTATAGCCAATGAATTAGATGAAGGTATTGTCATTAGTGGATATCGACTTCCAGATATGCTCTATCGGGAACTTAATGGATATCTTCCACGAGGCTTCGAGATGTTATTAATAACTTCTGCGCAGAGACTTTCACAATGTAGTGAGGGTAATGTTGTAAGCTTAGGTGTGCCAATAAAGGCACAGGACTTACTAAATACATTACAGATTATGACTTACAACAGTATGCGCAAAAAAAAGAGGGAACGAAACAAGCCGAGAGAACGTACTACAGAAGAACGAGAAATCGTACAAAAAGCAAAGATTGTACTTATGGAACGGAATAAAATGTCGGAAGAAGAGGCGCATCGTTACATACAAAAAAACAGTATGGATAGTGGTACAAATCTAGTTGAAATGGCAGAGATGATACTACGTTTGATGTGAGTATTTATCATTAGCGATAAGTTTGGAGGCTAATATGATTAAGTTTACAAAGATGCAAGGTTGTGGAAATGACTATGTATACGTGAATTGCTTAAAGGAAACCGTAAAGGATGCGAATGGATTGGCTAGAATCGTAAGTAATCGACACTTTGGTATTGGTTCGGACGGTTTAATTTTAATCAAGGAGTCGAAAACTTGCGATTTTACAATGCATATGTATAATGCGGATGGAACACAAGGTCAGATGTGTGGAAATGCAATCCGTTGTGTTGGTAAATATGTATATGATCATAAAATGACAGAGAAGACGAAGTTAAGTATTGAAACTCTTGGAGGGATCAAATATCTGGATTTAACAGTTATGAATGGTAAAGTAACTATGGTTACAGTTGATATGGGTGAGCCAATTTTAGAACCAGAGAAAATACCAATTGCAGTGGATGCCAATCACGTAATAGATATGCCAATCACTGTGTTAGGACGTGAATTTCGATTGACAGCAATCGGTGTTGGTAACCCACATGGAGTAGTATTTGTAGAAGACACGAAGAATTTTCCTATCGAAAAATATGGACCGCTATTCGAATGTCATTCCTTATTCCCTGAACGAGTTAACACGGAATTTGTTCAAGTAATTGACCGCAGAACGATAAATATGCGTGTTTGGGAACGTGGTTCTAATGAAACTTGGGCTTGTGGAACAGGAGCAACCTGTAGTGCATATGCAAGTATGTTAAATGGATATACAGAAGATGAAGTAACAGTTCATATGTTAGGTGGGGACTTAAAAATTCGTTATGATCGAGCAACCAATCATTTATTTATGACAGGGCCAGCTGTTGAAGTATTTGAGGGAACGATTGATCTCGATTTATAGAGGAGATGAGGCATGTTTAAAGTAAATGATAATTATTTAAAGCTACAAGGAAGTTATCTTTTTTCTAATATCGGGAAAAAAGTGCGTGCATTTCAAGCAGAGAATCCAGAAAAAAGGATTATTAGTCTAGGAATCGGAGATGTAACACAACCTTTAGCACCAAGCATTATTGAGGCAATTCATAAAGCTACCGATGAGATGTCAGTAACAGAGACATTCCATGGATATGCTCCAGATCTTGGATATGAATTTTTGCGTTCTGCAATTGCAAAGTTTGATTTTAAGACTAGAGGTGTTGAGATCGCTTTAGATGAGATATTTATTAGCGATGGAGCGAAAAGTGATTCTGGAAATATCGGCGAAATTTTTTCTGTTGATAATAAAATTGCAGTTTGTGATCCAGTATATCCGGTTTATGTGGACTCGAACGTTATGGATGGCAGAGCCGGAGAGTATGATGCAATGACTGGTCACTGGAGTAATGTGATTTATATGCCATGTACAAAAGAGAATAATTTCGTTCCTCAGTTACCGACAGAAACTCCAGATATTATTTATCTTTGTTTTCCAAATAATCCTACGGGTTCGGCAATTACAAAAACAGAACTTCAACGCTGGGTGGATTATGCGAATAGCGTGAAAGCAGTCATCATTTATGATGCAGCTTATGAAGCATATATTAGTGAGGAGGAGTGCCCACATACAATCTATGAATGTGATGGTGCTAAGACTTGTGCGATTGAGCTTCGAAGTTTTTCTAAAAATGCTGGTTTTACGGGAACAAGATTAGGGTATACGGTAATTCCAAAAGAATTAGTATCCAATGGCGTAATGCTTAACAGCTTATGGGCAAGACGTCACGGTACAAAATATAATGGGGCCCCTTATATTATTCAAAGAGCAGGTGAAGCTGTTTATTCAGTTGCTGGACAAAGGGAAACAAAAGCTCAGATTGCTTACTATATGAACAATGCAAAAGTAATTCGTGAGCAGTTACAATCCATGGGATATATGGTGTCTGGTGGAGTAAATGCACCATATATCTGGATGCAAACTCCAGATGGGATGAAAGCTTGGGATTTCTTTGATAATTTACTGACAAAAGCAAATGTGGTTGGAACCCCGGGTTCAGGCTTTGGTCCAAGTGGAGAGGGGTATTTTAGATTAACTGCTTTTGGTACTTACGAGAATACTTTGGAAGCATTAAAGCGAATAAAAGAGATGTGACATAAGCCAATTACTAAAAAGTTTACCACCCTATATAGGATAATGTAACACTAATTCTATATAGGTTTTTTATATATTAGGAAAGTTCTCAGAACTTCCTATTACATAAAAAAGCGTCCAAAAGAAAGGACGCAATTATGCACACAACCGCGTTAGGAAGATGTCGCTTACGCGACTGCGCTTGGCGCGAGTGGTTTGCAAGCAAAACACTTTGTTCTGTAAAATCTTATATCTTTTTATGAAATATTTGGTATAATAGATGTTGCATAAAACGTAGTATAGTAAGATAATAATGAATGAGGTTATATCAGTAAATGTAAACTTAGGTATTGGAGTTGAGGAAGGATGACTTATGCAAAAGCGTGATGCAGAAGAGATTCTAGAACTTGAGAGGGATGACTTAAATCACAGTGATATATTGGAAAAGAGGAAAGAGAAAGAGGATAGCAAGGAAATTGTAGAAAAACTTAAAATGCAAGAAGAGATAAAGCAAGAAGATCAAGAAGAGGAAAGGGAAAAAGAAGAGGAAAAGGAAAAAGAACAAGAAGAGATAAAGGAAGAAGAACATCAAGAACAAACGATAGAACATCAAGAAGTGACATTAGATAAAGAGCAAGATGAGTATACCATGATAAAAGGGGAAACATTCCCTTACAATACATATGAAAGTGAGATAGATGAAAGAGTGATAGATGAAAGTAATGAACAAAGGATGAAGCAAACAACAATTAACAGATGGAAAGAAAGATTATTAAGAGACAGAGAAGGCTTAGGAAATCATAAGAGTTTTATTAGTATGATAATTTTTCCTTTCTTGTTTTGTTATTTAGAAATTGTGTTTCATTGTTTCGTATTTAAAGAGATAAATCGCAATCTTGTGTATCCAATCTTAATTGCAATCGCCACTGGATTATTAGTAGCAGCAGTCACAAGCCTGTTTTCAAGAAGAATTAATTGCTTAATTGGAATGATTTTCGTATCTGCTGTTTCCATATGGTTTTGTGTGCAACTAGTATTTGAGCATATCTTTCAAACATTTTTAAGCTTATATAGTGTTGGACAGAATGGTGCAGACGTTTTAGAATTTTGGAAGGATGCTTTAGCTGCAATTATAGATAAGTTATTTGGTATTATTTTATTACTTCTTCCGATTGTCATAATAGCAATACTAATCAAAAAATTAAAATTACTACAGAAACAACACCTAGCGTATGCTGGGATTAATGTAGGTGGAGCAATTCTTGTACACATTATATTTTTACTTTTCTTATTGCTACCTGGAAAAGCCGCACATACTCCTTATGATTTATATCATAATGATTTTATTCAAGATTTAGGAATAGAGAAAATTGGAATCATAACAGCTACCAAAATCGATATAAAAAATGTATTAATTGGAATGGATGACTTTCAGTTAGATGAGGATGCATTTTTATTAATTGACGAAATCATGATTTCACCTACAGTATTACCAACACCTCTTCCTGTTACGAAAGCACCAGATGCGACTGCTACTCCATCTCCTACTCCAACACCAATTCCAATAGATACGTCGCCCAATGTATTAGAAATTGACTTTGATAAATTAGCATCCGAAGCAGAAGATGAATCGATGGCTTCCTTGTTTCAATATTTTTCGAGTGTAACTCCGACCAATAAGAATGAATATACAGGAATGTTTGAGGGATATAATCTGATATATCTTACCGCTGAGGGTTTCTCACCTTGGGCAGTTGATGAAGAAATAACACCGACTTTATATAAGTTAACACATTCTGGTTTTATGTTCGAGAATTTCTATAATCCAATATGGTGGACATCAACAAGTGATGGTGAATATGTGGGCTGTACTGGATTAATTCCGTCAGGAACTAATAGCATGGCAAAATCAGCAGATTGCGATATGCCTTTATGTTTGGGGTGGCAATTTAAGGAATTAGGATATGCAACAAGAGCCTACCATAACCATAGCTATAAATACTATCATCGTAATTTAAGCCATCCTAATATGGGGTATGATTACAAAGGCGCAAAAGGTGGTGGCCTTGATATCGAGTTAACTTGGCCAGAGTCTGATCTTGAGATGATGGAAAAAACGATACCAGAGTATATCAACGATGAGCAGTTTCATACATATTATATGACAGTAAGTGGTCATATGGAATATACCTTTGTAGGTAATGCTATGGCATTAAAAAATAAAGCTTATGTCGAAAACTTGCCATATTCGGATGAAAGCAAGGCATATATAGCATGCAACAAAGAGCTTGATTTAGCGTTGGAATATCTGATTAAGGAACTTGATAAAGCGGGAGTATTAGATAAAACAGTCATTGCCTTAAGTTCTGATCACTATCCATATGGCTTAGCACATGATAAGATTGAGGAAATTGCTGGACATAAAGTAGAAGAGAATTTTGAATTATATGAAAATTATTTTATTCTATGGAATTCAACATTGAAAGAGCCAATTGTCGTAGATAAGTACTGCTCGACCATTGATATTATGCCGACATTATATAATTTATTTGGAGTACCATATGATTCTAGACTATTTATGGGGCAAGATATTTTATCCGATGCACCTGCATTGGTGATGACATCGAATCAGAGTTTTATCACGGATTATGTGAAATATAATTCTAAAACTGGTGATTGTGAGATGCTACAAGATATTGAGTTGCCTGAAAATTATCTAAAGGGGTATATCTCTATAGTTAAGAATAAATTTAATGTATCCGGTACAATAATAAATAAAAATTTTTATTACGAATTATTACCATACTTAAATCTAGTGACGTATGAGAAGCCAGTAATTAAGGAATAATACGTTGTAAATTTTAATGATGATATTTGTCATATAGTGACTAAAAGAAAATAAAAAAAATGTTGCACTTATTGGTATATAATGGTATGATGGCTAATCATAAGTTAAATATTTATAACAGCTATGAAAGAGACTTACATCGAAGAATGCATATAGTAACAGGAAGCACACGTCACCGACTGAGAGCGTGTACATGATGAATATTCGAAGGTAGGAACACTCTAGAGCTCATGAGTTGAACGTACGATTGAAGTAGGCTCATGCGTGATACGCGTTAAGTATGAAAGTGAAGAAACGACGTTGTTTCTTAACCTTGGGTGGTACCACGGGAATAATATCTCTCGTCCCGAATATGAAGGAATTCATATTCGGGACTTTTTTTATATACTAGGAAATTCCCCAGAATTTCCTAGTATATAAAAAATGCTCCGTAGGATGCGCACTACGCTACGGCGCGGAACAAAAGTTGTGCTTGTAAAGTGTTGCTCGTGAGAGTGTGAGAAGCACACTTTTGTTCTTAGTTAAGAATATAATTCCTATAAATAAAAAGCACATCTTGTTGAAGAAACAAGGAATACTTCAACTTGAGTGTAGGTCACGTTTGCAAAATAAGAAAAGGAGGAAAAACGATGGAATTTGTAACAGGTATCAAAGAAAGCAAGACACTATCAATTAGCGACATAGCTATTAGAAAGGGGGAACTTTCAGGTAATTGTGTAACAATGAATGGTGCAGTTCACACAATTCGCGATATGAGTGAAGTTACATTCATCGTATTGCGTACCTTTGAAGGAATTGTACAATGTGTATTCAGTACACCAGTGGAAGGATTTTATATAAAGGATTTAAAAGAAGGTGCAACATTGCAAGTCAGTGGTGAGGTACGTTTAGAAGAGCGTGCGCCTCATGGATTTGAAATTGTATTAACTAAGATTATCATCTTATCCACACCTGCACCTAATACAATGATGCCATTACCAATCGCGAAAAGAAAATTAAGCACTTCACTTGAAACAAAACTTTCCCTTCGACCAGTAGCACTTCGTAACCTTAGAGAGCGAGCTATTTTTAAGATTCAAGAAGGAATTGTAAGAGGATTTCGTGAATTTTTATTTTCGCAAAATTTTACTGAAATTCGTACTCCTAAGATTGTAGCTGGAAATGCTGAGGGTGGAGCTAATGTATTTAAATTAGAGTACTTTGGTAAAAAGGCATTCTTAGCACAGAGTCCACAATTTTATAAGCAGACAATGGTATGTGTTTATGACCGAGTATTTGAAGCGGCACCTGTATTTCGTGCAGAAAAGCATAATACAACAAGACATCTAAACGAATATACGAGCCTTGATTTTGAGATGGGATATATTGATGGTTTTGAAGATATTATGGGAATGGAAGCAGCAATGTTAGATTATGTATTTCATTTCTTAGAAATTAATTATAGCAAGGAGATAGCAACCTTAGAAGTTAAGTTGCCAGATGCAAAAAAAATTCCTGCAGTACGATTTGATAAAGCAAAGGAACTCATAGCAGAAAAGTACAATCGAAAAATTAAAAACCCTTACGATTTAGAACCGGAAGAAGAGGTACTAATTGGAAGATACTTCAAGGAAGAATTCGATAGTGATTTGGTATTTGTGACTCATTATCCATCTAAAAAACGTCCGTTTTACGCAATGGATGATCCAGAGAACAATAAGTTTACTCTCAGCTTTGATTTACTGTTTAAAGGAATGGAAATTACAACGGGTGGTCAAAGAATTCATGATTACAATGAGCAAGTGAAAAAGATGGAAGCAAGGGGGATGGATCCAGCAGATTTCTCCAACTATTTGATGTGCCATAAACATGGCATGCCTCCACATGGTGGATTAGGGATAGGGCTTGAGAGGCTTACAATGAAGCTATTAGATGAAAGTAATGTTAGAGAGACAACATTGTTTCCAAGAGATGTGACAAGATTAGAGCCATAGAAATCATAGGTCGTTAGAGAAAGGAAGGATGTTATATGAACACTACAGACAATACAATAGAATATGTTTCTGCTTTAGCCAAATTAGAATTGTCAGTGCAAGAAAAGGAAAAAGCGAAAGCCGAGCTTTCTAAGATATTGGGGTTTATGGAAAAGATGAATGAATTAGATACAGAAACAATGGAACCTATGTCCCATGCATTTCCAATGAAAAATGTATTTCGAGAAGATGTAGTAACGAATGGAAATGATAGAGATAATCTTCTTAGCAATGCACCTGTAAAAAAAGATGGGGCCTTTATGGTTCCTAAGACTGTAGAATAGGAGAAAGTGAGGATTTGCATGGATATTACAAAACTAACTGCTCTTGAATTGGGAAAGAAAATAAAAACAGGAGAAATCATGGTTGTAGACGCAGTACAACAGCAACTAGATAGAATAGAACAAAGAGAACCTAGTTACCACAGTTATATTACAGTACAAAAAGAGCAAGCATTGCAAAGAGCGAGGGAGGTTCAAAAAAGAATTGATGCAGGAGAATATAAAGATTCTCCAATTGCTGGTGTACCAATCGCATTGAAAGATAATATATGTACGAGAGGTGTGAGAACAACATGTGCATCCAAAATTCTCTCCAATTTTGAACCTACCTATGATGCGACAGTTGTAAAAAAACTAGAAGCTGCAGGAGCGGTAGTTCTTGGTAAGGTAAACATGGATGAATTCGCAATGGGTAGCACAACCGAGACTTCATTCTATGGCGAGACAAAGAATCCTTGGAATACTTTATGTGTTCCAGGTGGTTCTTCTGGAGGAGCCGCCGCCGCAGTGGCTGCTGAAGAAGCATTCTTTGCATTAGGATCAGATACAGGTGGCTCGATTCGCCAGCCAAGTGCATTCTGTGGTGTTACGGGTATTAAGCCATCATATGGTACAGTTTCTCGATATGGACTAGTAGCATATGCATCGAGTCTAGATCAGATTGGACCAATTGCACGTAGTGTTTCCGATTGTGCTATTGCACTTGACATTATATCAGGTAGTGATAAAGCTGATTCCACTTGTGTTGATAAAGATGACTATCAATACACGAAAGCATTAATCGATGATGTCAAAGGCATGAAGATAGGAATTCCAAGAGGATATTTTTCAAAAGGTTTAGAGGAAGAAGTAAAAACAGCAATTTTAGCTGCAGCAAAAGAATTAGAGAGAAAGGGTGCAATTGTGGAAGAGTTTGATTTGGAGGCAGTTGATTATGCAATTCCGGCATACTATGTAATTGCTTCTGCAGAGGCAAGTTCGAATCTTTCTCGTTATGATGGAATTAAATATGGTTATCGGACGAAGGATTGTGAGAAACTTCAGGATGTCTACAAAAAGACACGGAAGGAAGGTTTTGGTGATGAGGTTAAGAGAAGAATGATGATTGGTGCCTTCGTACTAAGTTCTGGCTACTATGATGCGTATTATAATAAAGCTTTAAAGGTAAAGGCTGTAATTAAGCAAGGCTTTGATAAAGCTTTTGAAAAGTATGACGTGATTCTTGGACCAACCGCTCCAACTACAGCACTGAAATTAGGCGAAAGTCTTTCTGATCCATTAAAGATGTACTTAGGTGATATCTATACAGTATCTGTTAACTTAGCAGGACTTCCAGCTATTAGTTTACCTTGTGGGAATGACTCAAAAGGACTACCAATTGGGTTACAGCTAATTGGTAAACATTTTGGTGAAAAGCAAATAATTCGTGTAGCGTATTCTTTTGAACAAACAAGAGAATATGTAAGGCCTAAACTTGATTAAGGAGGGAACATACGGTGAAATCATATGAAACAGTTATCGGTTTAGAAGTCCATGTGGAATTATCAACAAAAACAAAGATATTTTGTGGATGTACAACGCAGTTTGGTGGAGAACCAAATACTCATTGCTGTCCAGTATGTACAGGAATGCCCGGAACCCTTCCTGTGCTAAATAAAAAAGTAGTTGAATATGCAATTGCAGCTGGATTGGCTATGAACTGTACTATTACACAAAGATGTAAATTTGATCGAAAGAATTATTTTTACCCAGACTTGCCAAAAGCATATCAAGTATCTCAGCTATATCTTCCAATCTGTCGCAATGGTGGAATTGAGATTGAAGTTGGAGGAATAAAAAAGACAATTGGTATTCATGAAATTCATATGGAAGAGGATGCTGGTAAATTAGTCCATGATCCATGGGAGGATTGTACATTAGTTGAC
Source organism: Bacillota bacterium (assembly GCA_023410575.1). Lineage (GTDB taxonomy): Bacteria > Bacillota > Clostridia > Lachnospirales > Lachnospiraceae > Lachnoclostridium. The sequence goes on from JAEYPP010000031.1 coordinate 9,855, forward strand.
TATAATCGTTGTGGTGTTCCACTAATTGAAATCGTTAGTGAGCCAGATTTAAGAAGTGCAGAGGAAGTGATTGCATATCTTGAAAAGTTAAAACTAATATTACAATATCTTGGTGTATCTGATTGTAAGATGCAGGAGGGCTCCCTTAGAGCTGATATCAATATTTCGATTCGTGAAGTTGGTGCGTCTGAATTGGGTAGGAGAACTGAGATGAAAAATATGAACTCCTTTAAAGCGATTGCAAGAGCGATTGAAGGTGAGAGAAAACGCCAGATTGAGCTGATGGAATATGGTAAGAGTATTGTGCAAGAGACAAGACGTTGGGATGATAATAAAGATACGAGCTTTGCAATGAGAAGCAAGGAGGATGCCCAAGATTATCGCTATTTTCCAGAACCAGATTTAGTTCCTATTGAGATTAGTAATGAATGGTTAGCAATGATTAAAATGAAGGAGCCAGAACTTCGTGATGCAAAGATGTTACGCTACCAAAAGGAATATGATATCCCAGAATATGATGCTATGATTATAACTAGTTCTAAAAATTTAGCTGATTTGTTTGAAGCTGCTGTTATGATCTGTGGAAAACCAAAGGAAGTAAGCAACTGGCTCATGGTTGAAACTATGAGATTGTTAAAAGAGGCGGAGATGGATGTGGAAGATTTAAAACTTTCACCTAAAAAGTTAGCGACATTGATTCGACTTATTGAGGAAGGTAAAATCAATCGAACGAAAGCAAAAGAAGTGTTTGAAGAAATTTTTAAACATGATATTGATCCGGAACAGTATATTAAAGAACATGGTTTAACAATGATTAGCGACGATGGATTGTTACGTGAGATTGTTAAAAAAGTAATTGCAGCAAACCCACAATCGGTTGAGGATTATCATAATGGTAAAGAAAAGGCAATTGGTTTCTTAGTTGGACAGACGATGAAAGAGATGAAAGGAAAAGCAAATCCAAGTACAATTAACAAAATTTTACAGGAATTTTTAAGATTATAGTTGTGCAGTGGATAATTATGTAATATAATAATTAATAAAATAGTATTCAACGTAAGAAAAATGTTAATCAAGGAGGGGTTTACGTGCAGGAAAAGAGAAGAGATAAGCGAATTAGTGTTGTATTAAATTTGGAGATATCTTCTTTATTTAAACAAGATAATGTTAAAGTAGAGATGGTGAATACTCCAATTACGGTTATTGATATATCTAGAAGCGGGATTGGATTTCAGTCAGAAAGTAATCTTCCAATAGGCTATTACTTTAATGCGTGCATTCAGATTGGTAAGGAAGATGCAAAGCTATACTGTGTTGTTAAAATTATTCGATCTGTAAAGATGGATGATAAAACAACGATATATGGTTGTGAGTTCGTTGGAATGGCACCTGTATTATCTTATATTTTTGATTCATTTGAGAATGCAACCATTGAATAAACAATAGTTTTAGAACTTTTCCATTGCGTAGACAGATAAAAATTTCTATCATCACCTGTTAAGAATCAAACAAGCATAGATAAAGGCTGTATAAGGAACTAAAACTTCCTTATACAGCCTTTATATGTCTTATGATGTTCTTAACTACTATGTTTTCTAACTAAGCAAACAATATTATGAATGACTTGTTTTACAAGTGAATTACCAATTTCCTCATCCGATATGTTAGGTATAAAACCAGCCGCCATATCATTATGACCTCCACCACTACCATAACCTAAGAGAGCTTCATGAATAATCTCACTAGCATCGAGTGTTAAAAGAGCACTTCTTACAGAAAATTTGATACCATTAGCACGATAAGAGTAGATCACTGTGAATTCAATCTCCGAGATCGTTAGTAGAAAATCGTTCACAGAACCAATTACCGATTCGGGGCAATCGTTACCTATATTAGCAATTGCTATATTATGATCAAGCTTTAAGTCAGAAATAGCATTCATGTAATTCGTTAAATCGTCAAGTTTAATGCTACTCATCTCAAATGCTCTTAACTTAGTGAGATCGGCTAGACGAAAGAGATGGTAAAACATATCAATATCTAAATTACTGATTCTTCGGCTTAACTGTGCAGTATCCATCTTAAGACCATAGACAAGGGCGGTTGCGACATCTGTTGATATTGGAATCTTATTTTCAATAAAGTAACTGGTAATAATCGAGGCACATGCTCCGACATCACGTCGAATATCAAAAAAACGATACCCTTCAGTTTTATGTGGATCGTGGTGATCAATACAAGCAATTTCGATACCTGCAGTGTTGGTTACATTAATATTACCTTTTTGACCATCAACGATAATAATCTCATCATCTTCACAAAACTTTATTGTTTTCGCTGGATATATATTAATATGAAGTAAATCAATCATCTTTAAAGTATTTTCTTTATCAATTATTCCTTGATAAATAATCGTCGATTGAATTTCTCTTGCTTTAAGGAGTGATTGTAGCCCCATTGCAGAAGCCAATGCATCTTGGTCAGGATAATTGTGCATTTGAACATAAACGTGAGTGTTTTTAATACTTTGGATGAGTTCATCTAGTTTCGTCATTGTTCAAATACCTTTCTTTTTTACTTCGTGACAGAGAAGATAGTTTATTGCTTATCTTGTATCATTAAGAATACCTTGATTTTAAATGCATTAACCAAATAGTGTCAACAGTTCATACATATTTGTTATAAAAATCTAAAGAGCTATTCTACTTCGAAAAGTCGGGCTCCATCAATTAGTGGAATATTATAGTTTCTCTTACTATATTTTATTTTCAGTTAAATGTATTTATGCAACTATCAAATCTTAATAGCTAATTTCTTTCGTTTTCATGTTATTTCATGAAAAAAATTCAAAATTATGAAAAATTCTCTTGTAATCCATATACTTAGTGAGCTATAATTATATAAGTTTATAGAACAAATTAGAGTGGAGGATTTTAAGATGGCGTTTTGTAGTAAGTGCGGAGCACAAGTCGCAGATGGCGTTAGATTTTGTTCAAGTTGTGGTAATGACCTATCAGGTGCTCAACAAAATACGAATCAAGTAAATATTGGAAATAACAATACGAATCAACAGAATATGTATCAAGCAAATATGAATCAGAATAATTATGGGCAACAAGCGAATAGAGGTTCATTACCTTCTTTTTTGAATACATTAGATACCACCTTCCAGTATGCACCTCAAGATATTGCAGTTAACAAGGTTATGGCGGTATTATCCTATTTAGGTATTCTATGGTTGATTCCATATTTTGCGGCAAAGCAATCGCCATTTGCTAGATTTCATGTAAAACAAGGATTTTTAGTTATTTGTGCTCAACTTGGTTTTGAGATTGTATCAGCTTTTTTATGTGCAGTAATTAGAGTTCCACGTACAGTAGCTTTTATAACTTATTACACAACACCAGGCATTTTACTCTTAATATTATGGCTAATCCGTGTAGCTATTTGGGTTATGGCTATTCTTGGAATTGCCAATGCTGCTCAGGGAAAAGCAAAAGAGCTACCATTTATTGGGAAGTTAGCATCTAATTTTACATTTCTTAATTAATACATATTGAAAAGAACTGAGTAAACCGGAATCAATGATGGTTCCCTCAGTTCTTTTTTATATACTGGGATATTCCTCTGAACTTCCTAGAATATAAAAAAACGTGCAAAAAGAAGGACGCAAAACACTTTTTTATGTCATCCTAATTGAAATTGCACTCATCACGACAAAAAAAGGGTGTAGAGTTACATCTACACCCTTTTGTTACAACCTTTAATCTACTTTCATATATTTCTATATAAAGTCTGATTTTTTTCTGATTATAACTTTGTTACGTTAGCTGCCTGAGGTCCTTTTTCGCCTTCTACAACGTCAAACTGAACAGCTTCGCCCTCTTCAAGAACTTTAAAACCATCCATGTTTAATGCTGAGAAATGTACGAATACGTCGTTTCCTTCTTCGTCAGAAATGAAACCAAACCCTTTTTTAGCGTTAAACCATTTTACTGTACCCTTTTTCATAAAGTGCCTCCTGAAACTATGTATTGTTGCAATTATCACTATGATAATCTATTCATTAATTTAACATAATTTTAATAAAATGTCAATTTATCTTTGGAAATTTTGCATAAGTTATTATTATTTTGTCAAATTAATTAGTTTTATTATTGATTTTCGTCTATTTTTTACTAAAATAGCATTTATGAATAATGTATAGAATTGTCAAAAAATTTTTGATGTATCATCATTGAAATATGTTTTTTATATGACAAGGATTGCTACATATGCTATAATTGGCAATAGGTATAAAAAAAGGAAGCAGTGAAACAATAGTTATAGTACGGCATAATTAAGGAATGTTATGAAATAGGAGAATTTGCGATGGCAAAAAGTATAAAAAGTAGTAGCGAGCTTAAGAATTTGGCAGCTTATCAGTTAGAATATGAAGAAAAGTTAGATGATTGTAAAAGTGTAGGGTTAGTATTTCGTCATAAAAAGTCCATGGCAAGAATTTGTATTGTTTCGAATGAGGATGAGAATAAAGTCTTTATGGTAGGATTTCGTACACCGCCAAAGGACAGTACTGGTGTCGCTCATATCATTGAGCATACCGTGTTATGTGGTTCAAAAAACTTTCCAGTAAAAGACCCTTTTATCGAATTAGCAAAAGGGTCTTTGAATACTTTTTTGAATGCAATGACTTATTCCGATAAGACGATGTATCCAGTAGCTAGCTGTAATGATAAAGATTTTCAGAACTTGATGCATGTATATATGGATGCAGTCTTTTATCCTAATATCTATTTGCATCGAGAGATATTTGAGCAGGAGGGTTGGCATTATGAGCTAGAAGAGGAAGATAGCGAGTTAACCCTGAATGGTATTGTATATAGTGAGATGAAGGGGGCATTTTCTTCACCAGAGCAGCAATTATTCCGTGAAGTTCAATCGAGTTTATTTCCAGATACACCATATGGTGTTGAATCTGGTGGTGATCCAGAGTTTATACCTGATTTGACATATGAAGAGTATCTTGAATTTCATAGAAGATATTACTCTCCGACGAATAGCTATATTTATCTGTATGGTGATATGGATATTGAAGAAAAACTCAGCTGGTTGGATGAAAATTATTTATCTAATTTCGGTGAAGTAGTGGTAGATTCAGTAATTCCAAAGCAAAAGGCCTTCTCAAAACCAGTGGAAATAGTTTCATCTTATTCTCTGAGTGAGAATGAATCGGAAGAAGACAATACGTATCTTACGTTTAACGCAGTTATTGGCGACTTTACAGATGTAGAAGAACGTAATGCAATGCAGGTGTTAGAAGCAGCAATTTTATCTTCCCCTGGTGCACCATTAAAGCAGGCTTTAATTGATGCGAATATTGGTAAGGATATCTTAAGCAGTTACGATGATGAGTTATTACAACCAACGTTTAATATTACTGCAAAGAATGCTAATATCGATGATCAACCAAGATTTATAACTACTATTCATGAAACATTAGAAAAACTTGTGAAAGATGGACTCAATGAGAAGTCATTGTTAGCAGCTATTAATGTATTAGAATTTCGTTATCGAGAAGCTGATTTTGGCCAATTTCCAAAGGGATTACTATTTGGATTAAATATGATGGGAACTTGGCTTTATGACGATACAAAAGCATTTACGAATATGCATAATAATGAGATTTTTCACAAATTACGTCAGAAGATTGGAACTGGATATTATGAGCAGTTAATTCAGAAGTATTTGTTAGATAATACGCATGTAACTTATCTGATGCTAAAACCAGAGAAAGGTTTAAATGCAAAAAAGGAAGAGGAACTTAAAAAGAAGTTGCAAGAGTATAAACAAAGTCTTACAAAGCAACAAGTAAAGGATATCGTTGCTTCCACTCATCGTTTAAGAGCATATCAGGAAGAACCATCTTCGCAAGAAGACCTAAAGAAGATTCCTTTACTGTCAAGAGAAGATATTGAGAAAACGGCTCCTAGGTTATATAATGATTTAAAATATGTTGAAGATGTACCAGTGATTCATCATAATGTATTTACCAATGGAATTGCTTATATCAAGTGTATGTTTGATTTAAGTTCTGTTCCAACACAGCTTGTATCATATCTAAAATTGTTCTCGACGGTATTAGGATATATTGACACTGAGAATTATACGTTTTCGGAATTGGCGAACGAGATGAATATATATACAGGTGGTATGACCTCCGAGATTAGTATATTTAATAAGCGTCTTGATCCAGATACGTATCAGACAGTTCTTTATATAGGAACTAAAGTGCTTTATGAGAATGTTGAGAAAGCTTTCAATCTCATGGCAGAAGTGATTACGAAATCAAAATTTGAAGATACGAAGAGGCTTTTTGAGATTATTCGTGAGGCGAAATCAAGAATTCAGATGAAATTAAATTCGTCTGGACATAATGCAGCAATTGACCGTGCTTTTTCCTATATTACGCAGAGTGGTTATTTTTCTGATTTAACAAAAGGTATCCGTGCATATCAGTTTTTAGACGATTTAGAGAAAAACTTCGAAACACGGAAAAATCATTTGGTTGATAGCCTAAAGAAGTTACGTGATTTAATCTTCACTGCTGACAACTGCGTTGTAAGCGTAACAGCTGATGAGGATGGATTTAATGCGTTATCTAGTACCTTTGGTCAATTAAGACATGTATTAGGGAAAGAGCCGCTACCAAAGAATCGTAACGTTAAAGAAGTGATTCGTCCTGCAGACTATAAGTTCCCACTCGAAAAAAGGAACGAGGCCTTCACTTATTCAGGGCAGGTACAATATGTTGCCCGATGTGGTAACTTTGTAAGGGAAGGATTTACTTCCAATGGAGCCTTAAAAGTACTTAAGATGATTTTAAGTTATGATTATCTTTGGAATAATGTGCGTGTTAAAGGTGGAGCCTATGGCTGTATGTGTCAAATTGGAGGATTAGATGGTTCTGCTTATATGGTTTCATATCGCGATCCTAACTTAGTGGAAACGGATCAGATTTATAAAGATGCTTATCAATATGTGGAATCCTTTGAAGCAAGTGAAAGAGATATGACAAAGTATATTATAGGAACAATGAGTGCTGTGGATACACCTCTTACTCCAATGATGAAAGGAAGTCGTTCTCTTACGGCCTATATGAGTAATGTAACAATAGAAGACATTCAACAAGATCGTAATCAAATACTGGAAACAACGCAAGAGGATATCCGTAAATATGCTCCATTAGTAAAAGCAGTTATGGAGCAGGATGTTATCTGTGTCATCGGTAATGCAGAGAAGATAGAAAAGGAAGCCTCTATGTTTGGATGCATCAAACCATTGTTTTAGCAATCAACGAAAGAAAGATATGAGTTAAAATAAACGATAGGAAAGAGGAAGTATGAATAAAATGAACACAAAATCTGGATTTGTAACGTTAATTGGAAGACCGAATGTTGGAAAGTCGACGTTAATGAATCAGTTAATTGGACAAAAAATCGCTATTACGTCGGATAAACCTCAAACAACAAGAAATCGAATCCAGACAGTATTAACCGAAGAAGAAGGACAGATTATTTTTCTAGATACTCCTGGTATTCATCAGGCGAAGAATAAACTAGGACAGTTTATGGTGAATATTGCAGAACGTACGATAAATGAAGTCGATGTTATCTTATGGTTAGTTGAACCATCTACTTTTATCGGTGCTGGAGAGCAACTAATAATAGAAAAATTAAAAAAAAGTAAGACGCCAGTGATTCTTGTAATTAACAAGATTGACACAGTTAAGAAGGAAGAAATTTTAACATTTATTGATGCTTATCGTAAATGTATGGAGTTTACAGAGATTGTTCCAGTATCTGCACTAAAAGGCGAAAATAAAAAGCAATTAATTGATGTAATTTTCAAGTATTTACCGGAAGGACCAATGTTTTACGATGAGGATACAATTACAGATCAGCCAGAGCGTCAGATTGTATCTGAGTTAATTCGTGAAAAAGCACTTCGTTTGCTTAATGATGAGATTCCTCATGGAATAGCAGTTTCTATCGATCAGATGAAGGAACGTCCGAATGGAAGTATGATTGATATTAGTGCTACCATCATCTGTGAACGAGATTCTCATAAGGGAATCATTATTGGTAAGCAGGGCGCTATGCTAAAAAAGATTGGTATGCAAGCTAGAAAAGAGATAGAAAACTTATTAGATACAAAAATCTATCTTCAGCTTTGGGTAAAAGTGAAGAAGGAGTGGCGTGATAGCGATTTCTTAATTAAAAATTATGGATATCGCGAAGATTCTGATTACTAAAACAACTATGTAATCGCATAAGATAGGAATAGAGTTAAGTGCTTCGGTGATGATATGATAGCTACAAAGGAGATAAGACAAGGCTCAAAAATCATTTAGGGGGCATGAATGGTGAAAGAATTTGTTAAACCAATTTCAGAAGAATCTTGGATACGTTTTGAACAAACTGGTGACGTAAGAGAGTATCTAAAATACACAGCTTGTACAAGTGAGAAGAAACTTGATTGCAAGAAGGAGATAAATAATGACCCAAAACGTGACAGTGACAGGAATTGTGTTATCGACAATGCCAATCGGTGATTATGATAAACGTCTCACGATTTTAACACGAGAGCGTGGAAAAATAACGGCTTTTGCTAAAGGCGCTAGGAAACCTAATAGCGCCTTATTGGCTTGCAGCCAGCCTTTTACATTTGGTGAATTTGTGTTGTACGAAGGTAGAACGTCATATAATGTTCAATCTGTGAATATAAAGAATTATTTTGGAGAGTTACGAAATGATATCAAAATGGTATATTACGGACTCTATTTTTGTGAGTTTGTTGACTATATGACACGAGAAGGTAATGATGAGACTGAGATTATGAAACTACTGTATCAATCACTTCGTGCTTTGATGAATGAAAAGATTGGTATTGTGTTAGTTCGTTATATTTTTGAACTAAAAGCAATTGCATTAGGTGGAGAAGCACCTCAGGTGTTTGAGTGTGTAAAATGTGGTGAAACGCTAGATTTAGAGCATTTTAGCGTGGAACTTGGTGGCATGGTATGTTCAGGCTGTAGACGTAGTGCACATGATATCATGAGGATTTGTAATTCAACGGTTTATACGATGCAGTTCATATTGTCGACTACTGTTGAGAAGCTTTATAGTTTTACAGTGCAAGAAGGAGTTTTGCAAGAATTTAAACGTATTATGGACCGTTATCGTGAAACATATATTGATCATAAGATGAAATCGTTGGAGTTCTTAGATATATTGTAAATTAGGGTTGAAAAACTAGTGGTTTAAGGTTACAATATTACAATTAGAATAGAATGAAAGAATTTTTAAGAAGAAATGTGAGGATAGTTGCAATGGAAAAAACAATGGAAAAAATCGTAGCTTTAGCAAAAGCAAGAGGCTTTGTTTATCCAGGTTCCGAAATCTATGGTGGTCTTGCTAATACTTGGGATTATGGAAATCTTGGTGTTGAACTAAAGAATAATGTTAAGAAGGCTTGGTGGGCAAAGTTTATACAGCAAAATCCATACAATGTGGGTGTTGATTGTGCGATTTTAATGAATCCACAGACATGGGTTGCTTCTGGTCATATAGGAAGCTTTTCTGATCCATTGATGGATTGTAAGGAATGTCATGAAAGATTTAGAGCAGATAAAGTCATTGAAGATTATGCTGCAGAGAATAATCTTACATTTGAACATTCCGTAGATTCTTGGTCCAACGAACAGATGTCAGCATTTATCGAAGAAAAAAATATTTTATGTCCAACTTGTGGGAAACATAATTTCACAGACATTCGTCAATTTAACTTAATGTTTAAGACGTTCCAGGGTGTTACTGAGGATGCAAAGAATATCGTTTATCTTCGTCCAGAAACAGCACAAGGTATTTTTGTTAACTTTAAGAATGTGCAGAGAACTTCTAGAAAGAAGATTCCATTTGGTATTGGCCAAATCGGTAAATCATTCCGTAATGAGATTACACCAGGTAACTTTACGTTCCGTACGAGAGAATTTGAACAAATGGAATTAGAGTTCTTCTGTGAACCAGACACTGATCTTGAATGGTTTGCATACTGGAAAGAATATTGTATTAATTGGTTAAAAGCTCTTGGAATGAAAGAGGAAGAGATGCGAGTTCGTGATCATGAAAAGGAAGAATTATCTTTCTATTCTAAGGCAACTTCCGATATTGAGTTCTTATTCCCATTTGGTTGGGGAGAATTATGGGGTATAGCTGACCGTACCGATTACGATTTAACACAGCACCAGAATGTATCCAGTCAAGATTTAAGTTATTTTGATGACGAAAAGAATAAGAGATACGTTCCTTATGTTATCGAGCCATCTCTTGGTGCGGATCGTGTAACATTAGCTTTCCTTTGCGCTGCTTATGATGAGGAAGAAATCGGAGATGGCGATGTACGTACGGTGCTTCATTTCCATCCAGCATTAGCTCCAGTAAAGATTGGTGTGCTTCCACTTTCTAAGAAGTTAGCAGAAGGTGCTGAAAAGATTTATGCCGAGCTTAGCAAAACCTATAACTGTGAATACGATGACAGAGGAAACATAGGTAAGCGTTATAGAAGACAAGATGAAATTGGTACTCCATTCTGTATTACTTATGATTTTGAGTCAGAGACAGATGGTGCCGTAACGGTACGTGACCGTGATACAATGCAACAGGAAAGAATTAAGATTGAAGACCTGAAGGCATATTTTGAAGATAAATTTGAATTTTAGATAACAATACTAGAAGCTGCTTTGACTGACACAACGTTAAAGCAGTTTTTGTGTTGTACGAATTTTGCACAGGGGGATGTTGTGAGAATGGGAGGAGAAACATAATTCATCCGCAACACGCTTGCGCTTGAATGAAGTTCGTAGCGGTACATAAGGGCCTAGAATACAGGCCCTAAGTACCGACGACTTCATAACAGTGTGCTTCTGAATGATGTTTCTCCTCCCATTCATAGCAAGCGTATGCCTGTGCAAAATGTCGAGCGAAGTTCTTAAAAAAAGAGCTGAAAAAGAAAACTAATGTAATTGACACTTATGAGAGTGGTATGAAAGACATATTCACGCTTTCACTTGAATGAAGTTCGTAATGAGAAGAAGGAGGTTATGAGTTTGGATTTGAAGAAAATACTAATAATTGAAGATGATGTGAAGCTTCGAACTCAGATAAAGAATATACTGGATAACTATGGATACAAGACTGTCTGTGTAGAAGATTTTCAACAGGTGGAGGATGTCTTTGTGAAGGAAGTGCCTGATTTGGTTTTACTTGATATTAATTTACCGTATTACGACGGAAATTACTATTGCAGGAGCTTTCGCAGAAAATCCAAATGTCCAATTATTATTATATCCGCACGAAACAATGATAGTGATCAAATTCTTTCGATTGAACTAGGAGCAGATGATTATCTTATAAAACCTTTTTCTATTCCAGTGCTTACAGCTAAGGTAAATGCAGTAATGCGTAGAAATTATGGAGAATATTCGAATGGAGAGGAACTTATTATTGAATATCATGGACTTCTATTAGATGGAAGCTGCTTTCGTATCTCATATCAAGGAAAGTGGGAGGAGCTTAGCAAGAACGAATATCGATTAATGAACAAGTTACTTCAAAATCCGAACAAGATTATATCAAGGGATGAGTTATTAGAAGAGATTTGGGATGACAGTACGTTTGTCGATGATAATACACTAAATGTGAATGTAACAAGATTAAGATTAAAGCTTTCTAGTCTTGGGCTTGAAGATGTGATACATACAAAACGTAAAGCAGGTTATTTGTTAGTAATAGAAAACGAGTAGAAGAGGATGGATATGAAGAATAGTAAACTGAATTTGTCAAAATTACTGGTTGAATTCTTAAAGGACAAAGCATGTTCTTCGCTGATCTATGTTCTTGGTTGTTGCGTTATTATATTGTTTTATCAGATATCTACAAAACATAAATTAGAGGTTGCTTATCCTATCGCTCTAGCAGTAGGTATTTATCTGATTTATTTGGTATGCTCATTTATTTTATATGCTATTACAGTAAAAAAGTTTTCACGAATGTTATATCATCGTGCAAGCATTGATGAGTTTTATCATGAGAGGGATAAGCGAATTGCTCAGATTATGAATCAAATTCATCATGATTATACAAGCCAGATGATGGGGATGAAAGAAGAAAAACAATCGGAGTTGAATATGATTTCGGCTTGGGTACATGGGATGAAAACTCCAGTGACCGTGACGGATTTGATTCTCCAAAGGGTTAGGAATCATGAGATGAGTTTAAATGATGTAGTTCCAGAACTACTAGATGAGAATAAAAAAATACTTGATTTACTCGATAATATTCTGAATATGATACGTCTACAGGAATTTGAAAAGGATTATCTTCCAGAGGCAATCGACCTTGGGGCAGAGCTTCGTAGTTTGATCAATGATAATAAATCTTTATTCATACAAAGTAGAGTGTTCCCTAAATTTGAGGCTCCGAAGGATCCTATTGTGATTTTAGCTGATACAAAGTGGAATCGTATTATGTTACAACAAATTATCTCGAATGCTGTGAAGTATTCAAGAGTTGACAAGGAAAATGATGAAGCAAAGTATGTGGAATTTGGATATAAATGCAGTACAACTAGCAGCGGAACACGATTAGATTTTACGATTCAAGATCATGGAATTGGTATTCCAGAGTGTGATAGGAGCCGAGTATTCGATCTGTTTTTTACTGGGGAAAATGGAAGAAAGGTAGAGCAGTCTAGTGGTATTGGATTGTATTTTGCAAGAGAGATTTGCAAGATGTTTGGCGCTCAAATTTTTGTTGATTCTAACCTAGGGCAAGGGACAACGGTGACTATCCGTTATCTTACAAAATCGTAAGTTTATGTAAGAATAATGAATGGCTGTCTCTTATGCTTTGCGATAAGATAGCATCAGAACAACAAAAAGCGTTCAAACAAGGAGGCCAAGATGAAAGTATTAGAAGCATATAACATTACAAAAACATATGGAGACCTAAATACAGATAATGAGACGAAGGCTTTACGGGGAGTAAGTCTATCGGTAGATAAAGGTGAGTTTATTGCCATTATGGGACCAAGTGGAAGTGGAAAATCAACTTTAGTTAATATTCTGAGTGGAATTCTATCACCAACGAGTGGTACCGTTACAATTGAAGGGAAAGAACTTCAAGAAATGGATTCGTATGATATGGCATTGTTTCGAAGAAGAAAGCTTGGCTTTGTATTTCAGGAATTCAATCTGTTAGATCATCTGACTTTGCAGGAAAATGTCATGCTACCTTTAGTACTTGATAAAAAAAGCAAAGATGAAATGATTGTAAGATCAATGGAAACAATGAAACTTTTTGGGATTGACCAATTAGCAAATAAATATCCTTATGAATTATCAGGAGGACAACAGCAAAGAGCTGCAGTTAGTCGTGCTCTTATGAATGAACCAGCCTTAATTTTTGCGGATGAACCAACCGGTAACTTAGATTCCAAATCATCGAATGCCATTATGCACTGCTTTGAGAAAATCAATCAAGAACAACAGGTTACGATATTAATGGTAACGCATGATGTTTTTGCAGCTAGTTTTTGCAAAAAGGTTATTTTTATTAAAGATGGAAAGATTCATATGGAAATTGTTAGAAAAGGAGAGCACAAAGAGTTCTTTGATCAGATTTTAGACTGTCAGGCAATCGTAGGGGGTGAAGACAATGACATTTAAAGATGTAATTGTGAAAAATTTCTTTGGACAGTTAAAAAAATATATGGCTTACTTTTTAAGTTGCACGTTTTGCATTTTATTCTTTTTCATGTATGCAACAATTGTATTTAACAAGAGTCTTAACAATAGCGATGGCGCTGAGATGCTTCAATATGCGATGCCATTGACGATTGTATGTATCTTTTTCTTTTCCATATTTTTTACGTCTTATGCTCATAATTCCTTCATTAAGGGAAGAAATATGGAATTTGGTGTATATTTTACGTTAGGAATGCATCAAAAAGATTTATGCCGTCTTGTATTGTATGAGAATTTCATCGTTGCAGTTGTTTCGCTGGTTACAGGAATTGGAATCGGATCTTTGGCTTCCCGACTATTCCAGATGTTGGTGAGTGATATTTTAGACTTAGATAACATTCCATTTGAACTAGATTATCAATCCTTCCTTGTGACCATTATTTTGTTTGTTGTTGTATTTGCCTATAATATCTTACGTTCTACCCATCGACTTAAAAAAAGTGATATTCAGTCAATGCTTCATGAGATGAGAAAATCACAAGGAAGAAAGAATGTATCTTCTAATGCAATTCTTGGTTGCGCAGGTATCCTTATACTTGTCATTTCCCTGTTTTATCTGAATCTATTATGCAGTCATCCAAAGTCATTAGAACAACCATTGCTTTTAATGTTGTATTTGATAGTTGCATATGGTGGGCTTTACTTGATGACATACTATGGCGGTAATTTTATTATAAATGCAATTAAGAAAACAAGATTATATACGAAGAAATTGTTGTCGGTTACGCAAATTCATCATCGTTACCACCAGAATCAGACGATTGTTTTTGTTTTAAGCATACTCATTAGCATTACTGTGTTTATTGTTGCTTCTCCTTTTTCTTTACTTGAAATCTCGGAAAGTATTGCAACAGCAAATGGTGAGGCGATACATCTTGAATATTGTACTATGAAAAGCCAAAACAGTAATGCAGTCAGTTTAGAGAACCGTTTGTTTGGAGCAGAAGAAATCGAACGACGTGCAGAAATCCCATTCTATGAACTTAAGTACAAAGAAGTAACCGTTCCAGTCGTAAGTGCTAGTATTTACAATCAGTGGATGGAAGACAAGGTGAATGTATCAAAAGGAGAGTGTATCAATTTACTGTTAACATGGATACCAGGTAATGGTGGAGTTAATGTTGGAGATACGATGTCTTTTACGAATGGGGAACAGATATATGAATTTACAGCTATATTCTCTGATCGTGGTGATTTTGTGACAAAATCTTATCCAATTGAGCAAATGATAGTATTAAATGATTTAGATTATGAACAAATCGCAAAAAAAATGCCAGACAATAGTTTGGGTAACTATCATCTGACTGATTTTAAAGATTGGAAAGAAATGAAGGATAAAACATTATCCTTCTATGAGCAGATTAAAGATGAGATTCGAGGTATTAAGTGTGTTGCTCAATCCTATGAAGATAGTATACGATTTTATTCCACCTTTTTATTACTTTGTGGAATGTTAGGAATCTTATTCTTTATTGCCGCTGGTAGTGTATTATATTTTAAGCAGTATACTGAACTACCTCAGACCAAAAAGACTTTTTATAAACTATATAAAATAGGCGTTACAAAAAAAGAGGTGGGGCATATCGTAGGTACCGAATTAAAAGTGGTGTTCTTTGCCCCAATGTTTTTTGGAAGTTTTCTTGGCTTGTCCTTGATTTATCTCATGACTCATATTGTTGGTGGTGGTGATTATATACGACCATTTATGAAGAATGCTAGTTTTATCGTTGTAATTTACTTTTTATGTCAAACAATTTTTTACTTTATGACGAAGAAAAAATATGTTCATGAGCTGACCACAGTTCAGAACTAATTAACTAAGTAAAATCATTTCATAACATTGCCAATGATGAGACCAACGGTTATAATTATGACAATGATTGCATTTAGGAGTGAGCTTAAAACGGCTAATCGAAAGGAGAATGTATGAAGTTAGAGGCAAAAGAAATTCTTCATCTTCATGTTATTTGTGAAAAAGAGATGGAAGTCAAAGAAGATGGACGTGGTTATTTACGTGTCATACCAATTGTGGGTGGAACATTCGATGGAATAATTAATGGAACCATTGTACCAGGAGGTGCAGATTGGAATACTACCTATGGTGAAGGGGTTGCGCATGTATTTGCCAAATATCTATTAAAAACAGAGGATGGAGTTTATATCGCAATTGAGAATGAAGGAAAGATTGATTTTTCGAAAGAAGTAAGAATTCGAACAGTTCCAAGATTCCAAGTAAGCAATGACAGTCCTTATGCATGGCTTAATAATGGAGTATATGTTGGAGAA
The DNA here is from genome assembly GCA_023410575.1 of Bacillota bacterium. Classification (GTDB taxonomy): domain Bacteria; phylum Bacillota; class Clostridia; order Lachnospirales; family Lachnospiraceae; genus Lachnoclostridium. The sequence goes on from JAEYPP010000031.1 coordinate 26,002, forward strand.
TTAAATTTTGGAGAAAAGCCAGGTCAGATTGAGATTATAATCTATCAGTTGAGTTAAAAGACATAATCGTAGGTATAAGAGAGAAGGATGATTACATTGAGCCAGGAATTAAGTGGATGTTAGGAGTTTAACTTTAATTTATTATATTGATAAAATGAGCTATATCTTATATTTTCAGAGTGCGTTACAAGCCCTACATTTACTTTTGTGGGCTTGTAAGCATCGTGCTACAGTGAAAATAGATGATATAGCTCATTCCTTTTGTAATTAGTGAATGACATTCTTCTTCCATCGACCAGTAAAATAGAAAACTAAAACCATAATAAACGAACCAAGGGAAGCAACAGGAGCACCTAATCCAATTCCCGTTAATCCCCAATCGATTACTTTCCCAAATATTAAAGAGGCCGGGATACGAAGGAGTAGGGAAGACATCATGCTATTAATTAAGGAAAATGTTGTGTGTCCAGCTCCGATAAATAGACCATTTAAGCAGAAGACAAACGGAACTATTATGTAATCAAAGCTAAAAGTTCTCATATAAGTTACTCCACTTTCAATTACGACTGGATTGCTGTCAAACAATGAGATAATTGGTCCAGCAAATCCTTGTGCAATACCAAAGATGATTAAGGATATGATGACAGATATTGTTAGGCCAATATGACAGCACTTCTTTGCTCGTCCCCATTCGTTGGCGCCAATATTCTGAGCGGCCATAGTGGAAATGGAGTTACTCATGGCAATTGCTGGCATAATCGCAAAACTATTAAATTTTCCAACAACACCAACAGCAGCAGAAGCTTCCACACCAATTTCATTCACAAGTGTAGTAATTACAAGGAATGATAAGGATACTACACCATTTTGTACTGCACTCGGAAGTCCAATTTTAATAATCTGAGTGAGTCGATGTGTTTGGATTCTAAATGACTTTAATTTAAAATCAAAGATAAAATTATTTTTCTTTAAATAAATTATGCAAAGAATCATACTCAAGGCCTGAGAGAATACCGTGGCAATTGCCGCTCCTTGTGCACCCATATCAAATATGCCTACTAAAATTAGGTCTAGTACAATATTCGTAAAGCAAGCAATTGTGATAAACCAAAAAGGACGCTTGGAATCCCCCATTCCACGTAGAATACCACTTAATGCATTATATCCAAAGATAAATATGATACCTAGACTTGTTACGATTAGATATTTTCTCGATTCATCAAAAGACTCTGCGGGTGTTTTTAATAGATGTAGAATTGGATTGCCAAACACAATCATGATTACTGTCAGAATTACACCAAGCAAGGCAAGCAGTGTGATTAGGGTAGAGGTTGTTTCTTTTGTTGATTGTTTATCCTTTGCACCGATTGATTGGGCAATAATAACAGTACCACCAGCACATAAACCAATAATAATATTTGTTACTATAAAGGTAACATTTCCGCCAATATTGACGCCAGACATACTTTCAGTTCCACTGAATTTGCCGACTATCATCATATCCGCTACATTATACAAGGACTGGATAATGTTTGAGGCTAGAAATGGAAGCGAAAACATGATTAGTTTTCTTAGCACGCTTCCTTGCGCTAAATCATTTTCAAATTTACTCATACAACTCTCCTATAATTTTCTTATCCATATGTTACATCTTTCTAAAAAATATTACAATATGTAACAGAGTAAATTATTAAATTATGTAAGAGCTTCCATTGGAGAAGGCTGTTTTTTGTGGAAAATGTTGAAAAAAATCAGGCGCCGTGTTAAAAATTGTGTATTTGTTTACATTTCACAAAAAGTGAATTTGCATACTATAAAAAAAGAACGAAATTTACAAAATAGTAGTTCCCAGTTAGAAATTTGTGTGATATAATCGTATTGGCGACTATGGGTGGCTTCCCAAAATAAGTTTAGTGTACATATGGAGAAGCAAAAATATACATGGTCATATATATTTATAGGAGGAAATATCACATGGCAAAATGGGTATACATGTTCAAAGAAGGTAGTGCCGATATGAAAAACCTGCTTGGCGGTAAGGGTGCTAACTTAGCTGAGATGACTAATCTTGGTCTACCAATTCCACAGGGATTTACTGTTACAACAGAGGCTTGTATTGATTATTACACAAGCGGAAAGAAAATTACTGATGAAATTCAGGAGCAGATTTTTGACGGAATTAAGAAACTTGAGGAGATTCAAGGTAAAAAATTCGGTGATACCGAAGATCCATTATTAGTTTCTGTTCGTTCTGGTGCAAGAGCATCTATGCCTGGTATGATGGATACCATTCTTAACTTAGGTTTAAATGATGTTGCGGTTGAAGGTTTCGCTAATAAGACAGGAAACCCTAGATTTGCATACGATTCCTATAGAAGATTTATTCAGATGTTCTCTGACGTTGTTATGGAGATGAGCAAGACTTTCTTCGAAGGTATCTTAGATGAAATCAAAGAGTCGAAAGGTGCTAAATTTGATACTGATTTAACAGCTGATGATTTAAAAGAAGTAATTGCAAGATATAAGGCAATCTATAAAGATAAGATGGGATCAGATTTCCCACAGGATCCAAAGGTTCAGTTAATGGAGGCTGTAAAAGCTGTATTCCGTTCTTGGGACAATCCTCGTGCTATCGTTTACCGTCGTATGAATGATATTCCTGGCGATTGGGGAACTGCAGTTAACGTTCAGGCAATGGTATTTGGTAATATGGGTAATACTTCAGGTACAGGTGTTGCATTTACTCGTAACCCATCGACTGGTGAGAATGGCATTTATGGTGAATACTTAATCAATGCTCAAGGTGAAGACGTTGTTGCTGGTATTAGAACACCACTACCTATCACTAAGTTAGAGGAAGATCTTCCAGAATGCTATAAGCAGTTCATGGAAATTGCTCATAAATTAGAAAATCACTACAAAGATATGCAAGATATGGAGTTCACAATTCAGGAAGGTAAGCTTTACTTCTTACAGACACGTAACGGTAAGAGAACTGCTCCAGCAGCAATCAAGATCGCATGTGACTTAGTAGATGAAGGAAAGATTACACCAGAACAAGCAGTTCTTCGTATTGAAGCAAAATCTCTTGATCAATTATTACATCCAACATTTGATCCAGCTGCATTAAAGGCTGGTAAAGTGATTGGTTCCGCTCTTCCTGCATCTCCTGGTGCTGCAGCTGGTAAAGTTTATTTTACAGCTGATGAAGCTAAGGCAGCTCATGAGAAGGGTGAAAGAGTTATTTTAGTTCGTCTTGAGACAAGCCCTGAAGATATTGAAGGTATGCATGCAGCTGAAGGTATCTTAACAGTACGTGGTGGTATGACATCTCACGCAGCTGTAGTAGCTCGTGGTATGGGTACTGCATGTGTTTCTGGTTGTGGCGAAATCAAGATTAATGAAGAAGCAAAAGTATTTGAACTTGGCGGAGAAAAGATTGTTGAGGGAGATTACATTTCATTAGATGGTTCTACTGGAAAGATTTATCTTGGAGATATTAAGACAGTAGAAGCTTCCGTAAGTGGATATTTCGGACGTATTATGGAATGGTCAGATCAGTTTAGAACACTTCAAGTTAGAACAAATGCAGATACTCCAACAGATACAGCAAATGCAGTTAAGTTAGGAGCTGAAGGTATCGGTCTTTGCCGTACAGAGCATATGTTCTTTGAGCCAGATAGAATTCCAAAGATTCGTAAGATGATTTTAAGTAAGACAGTAGAAGGAAGAGAAGCAGCTCTTGCTGAATTAATTGAATTCCAGAAGGCAGACTTTAAAGGAATGTATGAAGCTTTAGAGGGAAGACCAATGACAGTTCGTTACTTAGATCCACCTCTACATGAGTTCGTACCTACAGATCCAGAAGATATTGAAGCATTAGCGAAAGACATGAATCTTACGGTAGAAGAAGTAAAGGCTACTTGTGATTCTTTACATGAGTTTAATCCTATGATGGGTCATAGAGGCTGTCGTCTTGCTGTTACTTATCCAGAAATCGCTAAGATGCAGACACGTGCTGTTATGGAAGCTGCTATCGAAGTAAAAGCTGAAAAGGGTTATGATATCGTTCCAGAAATCATGATTCCATTAGTTGGTGAGAAGAAAGAATTAAAATTCGTTAAGGATATCGTTGTTGAAACAGCAGAAGCTGTTAAGAAAGAAAAGAATTCTGATATCGAATACCATATCGGTACTATGATTGAGATTCCTCGTGCAGCTTTACTTGCTGACGAAGTTGCTGAAGAAGCTGAATTCTTCTCCTTTGGTACAAACGACTTAACTCAGATGACATTTGGTTTCTCTCGTGATGATGCTGGTAAGTTCTTAGACGCTTACTACAAGGCTAAGATTTATGAGTCAGATCCATTCGCAAGACTTGATCAGAACGGTGTTGGTCAGTTAGTTAAGATGGCAGTAGAAAAAGGTAGAAAGACTCGTCCAAACATTAAGTTAGGTATCTGTGGTGAGCACGGTGGAGATCCATCTTCCGTTGAATTCTGCCACAAAGTTGGTTTAACTTATGTTTCCTGTTCACCTTTCCGTGTGCCAATCGCAAGATTAGCAGCAGCTCAGGCAGCACTCAACAATAAATAGTGTTGGAATTTCAACATTTTTCAATTGCTTGACTTCCGTTAGACTGGATTGAATAAGAAATATATCTGCACCCTATCACTTAAAGTGATAGGGTGCTTTTGTCATAATTTATTAGCTGGTACATTATGTTATAGGATTTACATATTATGGTTGAAGGCCATATACTTTTAATGGTACAATTAATAAACATTAATCAAATCTAGAAGCAGATTTTGAGAGATTGGGGGATTTAACTTGATTATTAAATGGTTTCCACGTTCATGGATTCAAATAAAAACATCTGAGCGAATTATTTACATCGACCCATCATATATGAGTACTTATTTTAAAAAATATAACAAAAAGGTTATTTTTTCGGAAATGGAAGATGATGCTTTACCTGAAGAATTGGAAAAGGGAGATTTAATTTTGATTTCACATATTCATAAAGATCATTGTAAAGAAGTTACGATTAATCGATTAAGCGACAAAAACACAATGATATTAACCCCAAAGAGATATAAGAAAGAGATGAGTGATAACATAAGAATAATTGCTCCAGAAAGTAAGTATCAATTTAACAATATTTCAGTTGAGACTGTAAATGCATATAATACCAGTGACGGAGATTCTATTAGGAAGGTACATAAACTTGGAGAGTGTGTAGGATTCATAATTACTATTGATAACAAAAGAATTTACTTTTCAGGAGATACAGACCTTATCCCCGATATGAAAAATATCAGTAACATTGATATAGCTATTATTCCTATAGGTGGAATATTTACAATGAATATAAACGAGGCAATTGATGCAATGCTTTCTATAAAGCCTAAAATCGTAATACCTGTTCATCATTTAAAAGAGAACCCCCTAGAGTTTAAGGCGAAATTAGAAAAAAAGGGTATTGATGTATTGGTATTAGATATAGGAGAAGAAAAAGAACTATAAAATTGAAAAGATAGGCGAATCCATTTTAGAAAGAGGTACATATTAAATGAGAAAAATAACAGTTTATCACTATGATGCTTTTAGTGATACACCAAATAAAGGTAATCCCGCTGGTGTTGTGATAGACGATGAATACTTAACTGATAAACAAATGCAAGAGATTGCGTATAAGGTTGGGTTTAACGAAACAGCATTTGTCGTTAAATCGCAGAAGGCTAATTTGGGGATAAGGTTTTTTACACCTGGACATGAAATGAACTTATGTGGTCATGCAACAGTTGCCACGTTATTTTGTTTAAAATCAAGAGGTATGCTGGGTGATATGAATTCATTGACCATTGAAACAAAAGCAGGCATTATTCCTGTTGACCTTATTGGACAAGATAAAAATATAAGAGTATTGATGGGACAGAATACACCACAATTTAAAACATACCAAGGCGGACTCGATATTATAGCTGATTCATTGGGAATAGATGTGGATGACATTAATTTATCATTACCAGTAATGTATGGAAGCACTGGAACATGGACATTGCTTGTACCCATTGCTAAATTAAGTACTTTTTCGCGTATGGTACCAAAGAATGAGTTGTTTCCATCATTTTTAGATGATATTCCAACGTCTTCTATTCATCCTTTTTGTTTGGAGACGATGAAACCTTATACGCATATGCATTCAAGGCATTTCTCTTCTCCATATTCAGGTACGATAGAAGACCCAGTTACCGGAACAGCATCAGGAGTGATGGGAGCATATTATGTAACATATATAAGTCCTAATACTGATAAAATAGAATTGATTATGGAACAAGGACAGGAAATTAACAGAGATGGAGAAGTATCTGTTAGACTCAACAAAAAAGGGCTGAAAATAGAGGTTAAAATATCAGGAACAGCTGTTTATGTTAAGGACATTATTCTTGAATGTACTTGATTATACGATGTTTATAGTGAAGTTTGCACAGAGATATTATACCATAGGAAGATATTTCATAATAACAGGTGAATTGATAATGTCAAAGTGAGGAGATGTATGAATGACTAAAGAGGAATTTTTACAGCGTTTAGAAAGTGATGAAGAATATTCGCCAGGGTGGCAAGCTATTGATGATGCGTTTGAGTTTTTATATCCTGGGCAGCAACCGAAACACTTTGGAACTCTTTTACATTCCAGAGCAATATGGGGTGGAGATAATTATTTGGATGGCTATTCTATATACGAGTCGGCTAAGGGCTATAGGTTTTGACTCGCTTATTACAGCACTTTTGATCGTGGCGGATACTGAAGCCCAACCTCAGGATTCTGTTTATGGAAAAACTGAATTTATGCAATTAGTAGGGATTACAGAATCAGAACTACAATCAATTTTGGAGGACAATTCTAATATTGATATGTTGATTGAACTTATGAAGGCAGATGGGAATTTGGAATTGGCAACAGATATGAAGCGTAATAAGTCATACTTATAATATTTTGCACCCTATCATGTAAAAGTGGTAGGGTGTTTTTCATTACCAGGAAATTCTTCTGAATTTCCTGGTATATGAAAAGAGCGTCCCAAAAGAAGGACGCAAGTATGTACACAAGCGCGATAGGAAGATGTCGTTTACGCGACCGCGCTTGGCGTGAGTGTTTTGCAAGCAAAATACTTATTCATTATGACTATCCCTAAGAAGGTGAGTTCCTAAAAAAAGTCGAGAATAGTTTTTAGAGGTATGATATACTTAAGATACTTCATGAAGGGAAATAAAGGTACTAAGAATGGACTACTTTCTAACAGTAAGTTCGATTATTATTTATATTGAAAACAGAGTGGGAGAAAAAATCGATTACATAGAACTTGAAAGAGTCACAGGCTTTTCGATTGCACATATACGGGATATATTTGTATCGAAAACTGGAATGACATTGTCAAGGTATATTCTTACTCGAAAAATATCTAATGCTGCTTATGAAATTCTTTATAATAAACAAAGCATTATGGATATTTCTATGAAATATAGTTTTGCAAATTATGATACTTTTACACGTGCATTTAGGAGAATAACTGGTCTGACACCTAGCGAATTCAAAAAGAAGCGTCCGCCTGTAGGGAAAATAAAGTTGTGTGCATGTGCTTTTGGTATAGGTCTACTCAATACAATAAATGGGGAGGATTGAAATAATGAATAAAGAGATTAAATCGGATAACAATGGCAGTGTTATTTTATATGGAGTTTCTAAAGTAGAATATGGTGTAAATGGATGTACTCCATATCCAATGTGTTTAAGGAGTTGTGCAAACTATCTTGGACAGGACTTAAGTATGGATTTTACTATGGTATCATCAGGAACGGCTTTTAGACTGACATGGGATACAACATCATGGAATGGAGGAAATGTTGATGTAATTCATACATTTGATAATCCAGAAGATGTCTACAAATTAGGAGTGGAAGCGTTAGGACGAGAGTATAGTATATTAACCAGAACGAAAACATCTTGTGATGTAAAGTTTAGAAGTAGTCATAATTCAGATAATAAAGCAGAATTTATTGATTTTATTAAGAAACAGATTGATAGAGGATATCCCTGTATAGCTCTTGGAATTATTGGTCCTCCTGAAGCTTGTATTATAACTGGCTATAAAGAAAATGGTAACATCCTAATGGGGTGGAATTTTTTTCAAGACGCTATTGAATTCGCAAATGATATTAAAATTGATGAATCAGGATATTTTTTATCAAGTGGTTGGTGGAATAACAATGATACGATTGCAGTAATTTCAATTGGTGAAAAAATTAAGCCGATAATATCAAATAAAAACATTATTGATAACGCAATAAAAGTAATGACAGGAAGACTTGATGTTAAGGAAGGAAAAACATTTGCTAAAGGCATCTATGCTTATGATGCTTGGAAAAACGCCATATTAAATGAATCTAATTTTTCGAAAAATGCGCTTTTGCCTATTTTGGCAGAACGTATGATGTGTCATGGAGATGCAATGGATTGTCTTGCAGATGGTAGAAATAATGCTGCAATTTATATGAAAAAACTCTCCAGAGAATGGAAGGAACATAGTGACGTATGTCAAATGATAGAAAATCAGTTTTCTAATGTGGTAAAAAATATATGGAAAATGGCTGAAGTTCTTGGAGGATATGAAAGGAATGTAAAGCAAATCAATAATCTAGCGAAGGTAGAAGTAAGGCAGCAATTGGCTGTTCTAATTGAGGAATGTAAAATGGCAGACAGTAAGGCCTTAGAAGGATTGATTTTACTTTCAAATAAAATATCAGGCTAGATTTAATAAACTGAAAAACACATTTCGGGCTGAGCCTAACTGTTTAAATATACTCTGAAATTAGGCGCTTTCTATTGAATAACAACAAAAAAATTTTAGGGCACCCAATCATGTAAAGTGATAGGGTGCTTTTGTGAGTTATGAGAAAAACAAACATCCCCTTGCTCAACATTAAAATCATAGCAACAATAATAGGATATAATTTTCTTTTATTGACATAAATGATAAATATTGGTAAAATTAAGCAGATGCTTAACGAAATGTATTAGGAGAAGCAATATGAAAAGGAATGAGCAGGTAATACAAAGGAAGTGGCAGATTATGTCAATATCCCTGGAACAATTTATTAAGAAGGGCTATTATGGCACATCTACGAGAGAGATAGCACAAATAGCAGGAATCAGTTCTGGACTGATGTTTCATTATTTTAAAAACAAAGAGAATTTATATCATAGCCTCATAGAAATTGGAACGGAAAAAATGATGCTTGATATGAAAAAAGCAGAAGAGAATCCAAAATTGTATTTAGAAACAGTGGTAGAAACTATTTTGGAACAGTTACAGAGCAATGATTTTTTTGCTAGAATGTTTGTGTTTATCGACGATGCACAGCATACATCGGGTATTCCAGAAGAATCTGCAAAATTACTGCATGAAGTTAATACTTTGTGCCAATGCATATCAATTATAGAGAACGGACAAGAAAAGGGGATGTTTAAAAAGGGAAATGCGCATGCGCTATCTGTGGCTTTCTTAGGAGCCATACAGGGTATCGCACAGGAAAAGGTAAGAATGCAAGGTACACCTATGCCAGAACCAGTATGGTTGATGGATATAATATGCAATTAATCTGTTAGGAGAATGAGAAATGATAAAATTAGATAAAAGAATAATATTGTTTATTGTTATAGTAGTTGGATGTGGATGGCTTGGGAAAATAATTGATTTGATATTAGTTGAGCAACCTAAGGGACAAACATTGGGGTTTTTAATATGGCTGATAATGCCCTTTATTTTCTCGGTATTGTTAGCCGTAGTACATAAAAGTAAATATAAAACTTTGGGATTAAAACCGAGGCTGAAAGAAAACGGTAAGTGGTATTTTGTTTCTTTTATTACATTTCCCGGAATTGCTATATTAACTATCGGAATGGGCTTGATTACTGGGTCAATTGATTCATCGCAATTTGAAATAAAGGGATTTGTGACAACACTTTTTATCTGGTTCATATCTAATTTTTTTAGGACAATTCTTGAAGAGATGGCATGGAGAGGATTTTTACAGGAAAGGTTAATATATTTAAAGGTAAATGATTGGTTAGTTTATATAATTACAGGTACAGTATGGTCATTATGGCACATTCCCTACTATTTATTCTATTATGAGGGAAATAGTGTAGAGATGATTGTGTCAAGCTTTATTATATTGTATAGCTGGAGTATACTTTTTTCAGAAGTATATCGAGTTACGAGAACAATTTGGCCATGTGTTCTTCTGCATGCAACGGCGAATGCAGTACAATATACCATGCTTGAAAACTATTTGGTAATTAATGAAAAAAGAGAGTTTATCTTTTCACCTACTAGTAGCATAGTAGCTTGTGCAATAGCTATTATCTTGGGCTTATTAATTCGCAAATATCGTTTAAGCAGAAAAAGCCTATAGGGGAATCAATAACATTAATGAAAAAAGAAAAGAGTTGCCATAAAAAAATGATTAGAATTTACGGAGGTTAACAATGATAGAAACAAATAGATTGATTCTTACTCTCGCCACAGACGCGGAAATGGAGCAAATGATAGCTGTGGAAAGTGATGAAGATAATAAAATGGCATACTGCGAAATACTTGAAGGATGTAGAAATCATCCAGAACAACGCGAGTGGTATGCAGTGTGGCTTATGAAATTGAAAGATAGCCCTGATGATTCTATAGGAGATTTGAATTTTAAAGGTCTTTCATCTGATGGAATAGTTGAAATTGGTTACGGAATAAAAAAGGAATATGAAGGAAATGGATATACTACAGAAGCAGTAATTGCACTCGTACGTTGGGCAGCTTCCATGTCTGTAGTTAATCAGATTGAGGCTGAAACAGATCCAAATAATATTGCATCACAGCGCGTTTTATCTAAAGCAGGATTTATCCCTAATGGTGTAATCGGAAAAGAAGGACCTCGTTTCGTTTGGAAAAGTTGATAACATATAGAAAACAATGCTCGTAATAATTTGAGTTTACAGGAGAGTGTATATGAAAAAGAACAAGTACGACTTTAAGAGAATTGGATTGAATGAAATAGGAATGATAAAAGAATTATTCACGAGTGTGTTTACGATCGAGCCGTGGAATGATGATTGGTCAAATCAAGAACAACTTAATCTATATTTGTCTGATTTGGTGGGACAAAGTAATTCATTAACATATGGATTGTTTGAAGATGAAAAATTGATTGGTGTTTCTATGGGACATATTAGGCATTGGTACACTGGTACGGAATATTATATTGACGAATTGTGTATACAGACAGATAAGCAAGGGAATGGTAATGGAACGCTTTTTCTAAAGGAAATAGAAAAAGCAATAAAGGTAATTGGATTAGTACAAATTTTTTTGCAAACGGAAAAAAGTGTCCCTGCTTATGGTTTCTATCAAAAAAATGGATTTTATGAACTAAAAGACCATGTGTCATTTGCAAAACATATATAGCATAAACATCAGTTTTCCTGTTACATATCTATGCTACTATTTGAAAATATGTGGAAAAGTTGATATACGTGAGTGGGAGCCTGATAAGACAAACCAGTATACAATTCCAACTCATAGGAGTTGGAAAATTTGCAGTTGGTGGTGAGAACGGTGGATAGTAATGATTATAAAAATCTTATAAACGAATATGATGAACTGCATTTAAATCAACCAGATTTATATCCTCTATCATTTGATGAATATGTTGATGGATTACATATGTCTTTTTCTAAAGAAAATTATATAAATGCTCCAAAAGAAAAAAAGATTAGTGTTGCATTACTTTGGATGAGGGAAGGAAGACCACAGATGAAGTATTATAGTGCGTTTAAACTTCATGATATGGAACTCCTTAATAATGTTATGTTTGAAACGGCCCAATTGATGCAAATTAGTAATATCTCTAGTCCGGGAACAGATCATGGCTTTTACGGAATGAATATAACGCCTAATCTGTTAGCTGCAAATATGATGGAACGAATTAAGCTGATTTTGCCAGAGGAAAATGGATTATCTGATTACTCTTTTAGCGGAGCACAAATATCTAATTTGTTGATGGCTATCATCTATAATAATCATGAATTCAAGGAAGAAGCATTAATTTTATCAGAAAGGGAACTGAATAAGAAGATACCCCAGTATATTAAAAGCTGGATTAGATGCATGCGTGCTATTTTAACAAAAGACTGTGAGCAAATTAATGAGCAGTTAGCAGTATTTTGTAAGGCATATATGAGTTGTAAAGAATTTGGTATGAATGGATTTAATAGAAGATTCTGTGTTGAAGCGCATGGAATTTATAATTTGGCAATATGGGCATATGATAGAGAATTAAAAAAAGAGATCATTATGCCTGAAACATTAAATTTTTGTCAGGAATTAGCGGTATTTCAAGCGAAACACAATTTTGGGACAGGAGAAACAGTTCATATTTATCCTGATAATATGGATGTGTGCAATAAGTTAATGCGTTGTGAACCACCTAGAATGTATTTAAAAAGTGCCGGAAAAAAACGGGTAATAGATGTTGATAGATTTGCTGAAGATATTGTAAATATAATAGCTTAGAGAGAATAAACTATTAGGTTTGTGGAGTATTAAGGAGAAAGTTAAATGGAAATATTTGAAACAGTAATCACAAAGGATGAATCTGGTAGGCTGACTTTTGTTGAGCTTCCTTTTCATGCAAAGGAAGTGTTTCATAAACCGAAAGGAACTATTTTTGTAAGTGGAACAATCAATGGAATAGAATATCGTAGTAAACTATTATCCCGTGGTAATGAGAAGTTTATTATGATTCTGGACAAGGTATTGCAAAAGTCTATTGGCTATCATGGTGATACAATGGTTGCAAATGTTACTATGGATTGTGATGAAATTGTAGTGAATAAAGAGAAAGAATCAGAGAAAGAGCCAGTTGTTTGTTCATGTAAGTTAGATGTGCTTACTGCTATAAAGACAAGGCAAAGTATCCGTAAATTTACTTCGCAACCAATCAGTGAAGAAATGTTAAATACAATACTTAGTGCAGGATTGTATGCTCCTACAGCAAAAAATAAGCGCCCTTACCACTTTATTGTAATTAGAGACCAACAGCTTCTATCTGAGCTTGCTCAAGATAATTCAAATATTGCTTTGATTAAGTCTGCACCCTGTTCCATTGTAGTTTGTGGAGATAAAAACATCGAGGGTATTAAGGAATTTTTATATGAAGATTGCTCTGCCGCTACACAAAATATGCTACTCAGCATTCATGGATTAGGTCTTGGTGGTGTCTGGTGTGGTGTTGTAGCTAATTCTGATTGGAGGAAGTTGTTGATTGATAAATTAGAGCTTCCTTTGAAACTGGAACCTATTGCAGTGATTGCTTTTGGCTGGCCAGATGAAGCAAAAGAATTGTGTAGTCGATGGGATAGCGGAAAGATTCATTACGATAAATGGTAACTCTTAATAATAAGCACTTGCTCATAATAAAAGGATTCAGTAATCGTTGGCAAAGCAACAAGATTCATTATTGAATTGATGTATCCCATTGCGAATATTCTGTCGATGAAATATAATATTCTAGCAGAAACAAAAGAGAAACATTCCATCATATAGTTGATCAAGAAAGGATTGTAATTAGGAAACATGAACAATAGAATTTTAGGAAAAACAAATCGAAGTATATCTGAAATAGGACTTGGAACATGGCAGCTCGGAACCAGGTGGGGAGAACCATTTGATGAGGAAGAAGCGATGCGTATTCTTAAGACTGCCTATGATAATGGAATTAATTTAATTGATACAGCAGATGTATATAACGGTGGGAAAAGTGAAGTTGCTATTGGGAAATTTATGAAAGAGCATCCTGAGTTTTTTTATGTTGTAACGAAGTGTGGTCGTAAGTTAAATCCACATACCGCCGACATGTATACGCCTGATGCAGTAGAAGGGTTTGTAGATCAAAGCTTACAGCGTCTTGGGCTTGAAAAACTTGATATGATTCTGTTACATTGCCCACCTTCCTCTGTATATAAAAAAGATGAGATTTTTCATAGATTGGATCAGATGAAAACATCGGGTAAAATCTCTAGTTATGGAGTGAGTATTGAGAAGGTTTCAGAAGGTCTGGCTGCAATGGAATATGACATCTCAGCAATTGAAGTAATCTTTAATATGTTTCGTTTAAAACCTGCAGAAGAATTATTCCCTGTGGCGAGTAAGAATAATGTAGGAATTCTAGCTAGGGTACCTTTAGCAAGTGGGCTTCTTACAGGAAAGTATACGAAAGATACGATTTTTGGAGTAAAGGATCATCGTACGTTTAATCGTAACGGAGAATCTTTTGATAAAGGAGAAACATTTTCTGGTGTTAATTATGAAATTGGTCTGAAAGCAGTAGAAGAGCTGAAAGAATTATTCAAAACAGATGACTTAATTCCTTATGCAATCAAATGGATACTAATGTTTGATGCGGTGAGTGTAGTAATCCCAGGAGCAAGTAAGCAATATCAAGTTGAAAGTAATCTAAGAGCGTCACAACTCCCAAATCTAAGTGAGTCACAAATGCAAGGAGTTAAAGATATTTATGATAAATATTTAAGAGAAACAGTTCATAGATGCTGGTGATACATTAAGTATATTTTGGAAACCCAGATTGAATAAGATCAATTGAAAAGAGTGAATAGAAGTTAATAAACAGACTCATGCGAAGTACTTATTCTGTACGATGTATGAGTCTGTTTTTTATGGGGCTGTCGCTTACGCGGCCGTGCTTGGCGCGAGTGCTTTGTAAGTAAAACACTTTTTATAACTAATTTTTCCTATTTTGGAGATATCCTCTTGACATTTATGCGTTATAGGTGTATATATAACACATAAACAGTTCAAACATTATGATGATTCAATATAAGCAAGAAAATAGCACCTTCGAATTAAAACATAGAAAGATAAGAGAAAGAGGAGGATTCAATGAAGATATTGCAAAGTTCTGGGGTACCCATTTATCAGCAAATTGCAGACCAATTGAAAACTGATATTCTGGAGGGCAAATATAAAGATGGTGAATATTTGCCATCGATTCGTGGACTAGCACAGAATCTAAAAATTAGTGTAATTACTACGATAAAAGCATATGAGACGTTACAGGAAGAAGGCTTAATTACTGCAATGCATGGGAAAGGCTATTATGTGAATGCGAAAGATAGTGAAATGATAAGGGAGCAGCACATGAGAAAAGTAGAAGCCTCTTTATTAGAAGCAATACATGCTGCGAAGATTGCAAAACTATCCAAAGAAGATTTGGTAGATACATTAAAGGCATTATTAGTAGTAGAGGAAGGAAGTTAGGAGCATAAATAAAAGTATAAAAGTAAAAAAGTATTTGGATGTTTATTAAAGAAAACTGGGAGTATAGAAAGGGTGGGTATAATGATTATGAAATATGTGATTCGAGGAAAGAATTTAAGAAAAGATTTTAAAAATTTTCATTTATCAATCGATGAACTTAAGATTCCTAAGGGGTTTGCAACTGCTTTAATTGGAGAGAATGGAGCTGGTAAGACGACATTACTGAATATGATGGCTGGAATCCGTTTGGATTATAAAGGGGATTTTACATATTTTGAAAAAGAAAATGATATTGATATGAATAATGTGAAGGAACGAATTGGCTATACGGGACCAAATAATTTTTTTCTACCACATTGGACTATTCATCAGGTACGTGGAATTTGTCAACTTTTATTTGATCATTTTGATCCAGATAAATTTGATAAGATATGTAGCGCATTATGTATTCCTCAAGGCAGTGAAATGAATGTAAAGACTTTATCTGATGGTAATTGTATGAAATTAATGCTAGCTACTGTTTTAGCAAGAGAAACCGATTTACTCATTCTGGATGAGCCAGCATCCCCACTTGATCCGCTAATGCGTGATAAGCTATGTGAGATTATTCGACAGTACCTAAGTGATGGGGATGGAGAACGGAGTGTTTTCTTCTCAACACATAACATTGCAGATATGGAAAACGTGACTGATTATGCGATAATCATGGAGCAAGGTAAGGTGGTAGAAGAAGGATTTGTAGAAGAACTAAAGGAGAAGTATATTGTAGTAAAGGGTGAATTAGAGGATTTTAATTTGGCTTCTAAGGTCCTAATTGGAATGAATAAGAATAACTATGGTTTTGAGGGTTTATGCTTAAGTGATAAACGAGATCAGCTTGTAGGTGTAAATGTAGCTTATGAGACACCTACCTTATCTCAGATTTGCCTTGGTATAATGAAGGAATACACTTCCTTAAAAACTACGTTTTAATTAGGAGGGAGGTATATCTTATGTTAAGAAGTTACAATGCTTTTATGAGTAAATCATACAAAGTAGCTATATATATTCTGTATCCACTACTTGCTTGTCTAGGATGCATACTAGTACAGAGTGGTTGCTTTGGACTTATTAGTAAATCAGGATATAACTGCATGGTAGCAGAATGCTTGCTATGTTATGGTATCGTTTTGATAGAATTCATTGTTGACATTTATTTATATAGCGGTATTTGGTCGAAATCTAGCTACATGGACTTTTTTCATAGTTCTCACAAAGGAAAACAACTATTAAAAGATGCATTATTATTTTCATTAATAAGACGAATTTTGATGATCATGCTATGTAGTGCCTTTAATATAGTATTTGGATTGCTCTTCTTTGAACATAATCTTCCACTAGGAGAATGCATTAGGCAGGCAATCCTCTATGCTATTGGCTGTTACTTTTTTAGCACTTTATTTGTTTTCCTTTATAGACTTGTCGATGTACGCAGACGAAGCGCGATATGTGGCTACTTAGGAAGCATGATTTTGGGAGGTTTTTTTTACCTTTTCTCAGTACTTAAGTTTTCGTTTTGGACATGGCTTGTGATTTTACTAGCAGCCAGCATTATACTAACAATGAAAGTAGTCAAGGTTGAAGGAAAGAAAGTGGAGGATAGTTATTATGATGAAAGATCTTAAGCTAGGATTTGCGTTCATGAGATATGCACCCAAGAAGGGAATTGGGTCTTTAGCTATACTATTTATACTACTTGGATTTCTTAACATGGATTCTGTTAAACATATGCTATATATTATTGGTGGATATTTTCTGACACTCGGTCCCTATATGTTAGTTGGAATGTTTCAGACAGTAAATATGTCAAATTTAGTTTTATCTTCTCCAAAGAAGAGAAAAATGGAAGTTCAAGTTTATACTTTAATCAATGTGGTAAGTGTACTGATTGGCTTTGTACTTTTTTCAATTATATTGTTAATTGAATTATGGCTGAATCGATGCTCTCCATACTATATTGGATTTGTTTATACGGCACTCGCAATTACGTATATCATACATCTTATCAGTGCAGCATTATCATATAAACATTCGATTCTATCATCAGTAATAACTGTGATTGGATTAGCTGCTATTATCATAACTTGTATACAAATTCCAGATCACATACAAAGATCGATACATGCGTCTTTGGGAATTAGTTTTGCAATCGTAGGTATTGTGATTGGTAGCTTTGCTTTTCTTGGTATTACAAAACTTATCTATAAAACACCGATGAGTAAGTATACGGTGAAATCGATGTTACAAGAAATGAAATAGGTAGTTAAATTATTGGTAAAAAAACAAATCATTTTTTTTATTGACATTGACATTGGAAATTATTGCGCTATAATTTGATTATATCGTCGAAATTATGTGTATTTCGACAGATAAATTTATATTTCATACGAGGAGACAATATGGGAAATAATGCTTATAATCCTTTTGAAACTGCGCAGCTTCAATTTGACAATGTAGCTGACAAACTTGATTTGGATCAAGCGACTCGCCAATTGCTTCGTCAGCCAAGTCGTGAATATCATTTCACGATACCAGTAAAAATGGATGATGGAACGACGAAGGTATTTAATGGTTATCGTATTCAACACAATGATGCAAGAGGTCCAGCAAAGGGAGGAATCCGCTTTCATCCACAGGAAACAATTGATACCATTCGAGCACTTTCAATGTGGATGACATGGAAATGTGCAGTTGTAGACATTCCTCTTGGTGGAGGTAAGGGTGGTGTTATTTGTGATCCACATAACCTTTCCTTAGGCGAGCAAGAAAGATTATGTCGTGGTTTTGTTAGACAGCTTGCCAAAAATATCGGACCTTTATCTGATGTACCAGCACCAGATGTTATGACAAATGGACAACATATGCTTTGGATGATGGATGAATTTGAAGTAATTCATGGTGGACATTATCCTGGAGTTATTACTGGTAAACCAGTCGGAATGGGTGGATCTTTAGGACGTACCGAAGCTACTGGATATGGTGTGATTTATACATTAAGAGAAGCATTGAAGCAACTTAATATCGATATCACAACTAGTACAGCAAGTCTTCAAGGTTTTGGTAATGTTGCAGAATATGCAGCACGTCTTTACACTGAATTAGGTGGTAAGATTGTAGCGATTTCTAGCTGGGATAATTCCGATAAGAAATCTTATACTTTCCGTAATTTAAACGGTCTTGATATTGATAAGATGGTTGGTATCAAAGACTCTTATGGTACTATTGATAAAGTAAAAGCAGTTGAACTTGGATGCGAAGTATTACCAGGTGAAGAGTGGATTGCTCAGGATGTTGATATTCTATTACCTTGTGCATTGGAAAATCAGCTTACTCCAGAAACCTTTGCTAAAGTTAGCAAGCAAGTAAAAGTTATTTGTGAGGGAGCTAATGGCCCTACAACACCAGATTGCGATGAATTAATTAAGGCTAGAAATATCTATCTAATTCCTGACTTTTTATGTAATGCTGGTGGTGTTACATGTAGTTATTTTGAACAGATTCAATGTAATATGAATTACTTCTGGTCAAAAGAAGAAGTATTAGAAAAATTAGATTTTAAAATGACAAGTGCATTTACTGCAGTACATAAGCTTGCTAAGGAAAAAGGCTTGTATATGAGAGATGCAGCGTATGTAATTGCAATTAATCGTGTTGCAGATGCTGTTAAACTTCGCGGCTGGATATAATCCTTACTTTTTTAGACTATATGCTTTTGCTATAGTCTAAAATTTTATCTTAAATTAGCATAATTGTGTAGTATAAAGAAATTAAGGAGTAATGGAGATGGATCGATACAAAAATCAAGATATGGAGGTTTTGGTCGAAAGGGCAAAGGAATTGGAATGTTTCTACTTAGTAGATGAAGCACTCACTATCCCTTCACTTGCAGATAGTTTATTAAAAGTCACAGCAGTAACACCAGTCGGGTTTCATGATTACAAACAGTGCTCGGTTTACATTGAATTAGATGGCAAAATGTATGCTACCCAGCCAATGATAACGGATGGTCATACATTACAATCTGAGATTATACTTAATGAAGCTTCTCGTGGATATATTAAAGCAATGTATCCAAAGCATATTACTTTTGTTAATGACCCAATCTTTCTTCCAGAAGAGCAGAGATTACTCGACTCCGTTGCGAATCGTATTGCAGATCGACTTTATAAAGATAATATTCAACCAAAAAGTAGAATCCGTGGTGATTGGGAAGCAATCGTTACTTTATTACAGAATACAGATCAAGAGATGCTTCTTTATGTATGTGAAAAAATGCTTGCCCATCTCGTCCGTACGAGTCCTAATCTGGTGAGTGACATATTTAGTACAATGGGCTGGGAAAAGTATCGACTTCACGGAGAAATTAATTTCCCATTGGAAACAATACCAGCTTTTGATGTAACACGTTTGAGTCAGCGACTATTCTCTTATGCCAGCTCCTGCCTCGAAGACGACAGCATCTATAAATTTATCAACTTATGGATTTATCAAGGGAAAACATATGAACTTATTAAAAAAATAGATAGAAAAGATGCTGACGTAAAAGATATTATCCATGCCCTGTCGCAATATATGAATGCAGTGAAGGGTAATGAGATGGTGAGTGAAGCGACAAAGAGATGGCTGACGGTAGAATTAATCCAGAGATTTTTAACGGATAAACCATCATTAATCGCGAATGCTCAAAAATATATATCAGTGGAGGCACTTTGCAATCTTCTTAATAGTGTCATCTGTTCTCCGAAAAGTATTGGAAAAATCGGAGGAAAGGGTACAGGCTTCTTCATTGCAAATCAGATCATAGCGTCTCATATAAAAGAGCATCCAGATTTTGCTAATGTAAAAGTTCCTAGAACTTGGTATATCTCCTCGGATGAATTATCTAATCTGATTGCGCGTAATGGATTAGATGAATTAAACGAACATAAGTATCGAGACATTCTTGAGATTAGAACAAGTTATCCTAGAATTATTCAGATGCTTAAAAATTCGCAATTTTCATCGTATATCCTAAATGAATTTGGACAGATATTAGATAGCTGTACCGACCGACCATTAATTATTCGCTCCTCTAGTTTACTAGAAGACCAAATAGATACTTCCTTTTCGGGCAAATATAAAAGCCTCTTTATAACGAATGTTGGTACGAAGGAAGAAAGACAGCAGCAGCTAGTAGAAGGCGTGCTGGAAGTTTATGCTTCCTTATTCAATCCAGACTCCATCCAATATCGAAAAGAACGAAAACTTATTGACTGTTCCGAACAGATGGGTATCATGATTCAAGAAGTAGTTGGAACTAGAGTGGGGCCTTATTTCTTTCCACTCTATGCAGGGGTTGCTTTTAGTAATAATGAGCTTCGATGGTCTCCTAGAATAAAGCGAGAAGATGGTTTATTACGAATGGTAATGGGATTAGGAACTAGAGCTGTGGATCGAATTGGAGATGATTATCCAATCTTAGTATCTCCTGGACAGCCAAACCTTTTAGTAAACCATACAGCTTTTGATTTATTAAGATACTCGCCTCAAATGATGGATGTCTTAGATGTAGAAAATAATCGTTTTTTAACTTTACCGATTTCTGATGTAATGAAACAATATGGAAGTCAAATTCCTCATGTTAATTATGTAGCTTCTGCATTAAAAGAAGATTTAATTGTTGGTGTTAATTCGTTGATGACAGATTTTAAATCAGATGAGATTGTCATTACCTTTCATCATTTAATAAAAAATACACCAATGGTAAAACAAATGCAGTCGATCTTACTCTTGCTAAAGGAAAAACTAGGGTATCCTGTGGATGTTGAATTTGCCAGTGATGGGGATAATATATACTTGCTGCAATGCCGTCCACAAAGTAGGAATTATGACGATAAGGCAGTCGCAATTCCTCCAAACATTGCTTATCAAAAAACGATATTTACAGCGAATAAGTATATTTCTAATGGTAAGGTAACTTCAGTTAAAACAGTAGTCTATGTGGATCCATTAGAGTATAGAGAACTAGAGAAGTATGAAGATTTAGTCAATGTAGCATATGCAATTAGCCAGCTAAACAGTATTCTTCCTCGTAAAAGCTTTATATTAATGGGACCAGGACGGTGGGGAAGCCGAGGAGATATTAAGTTAGGAGTTCCAGTAGCTTATTCTGATATCAATAATACTGCTATGTTAATTGAAATTGCTATGGAGAAGTCAAAATTTCAGCCTGAACTTTCCTTTGGTACTCATTTCTTTCAAGATTTGGTCGAAGAAAATATTAAGTATCTTCCACTCTACCCAGAAGATCATCAAGTTATTTTTAATCAATCATTTTTTTCTAACAGTAGAAATTCTCTAGGAGATATCGTTCCTTCCTATGCTTATTTAAGTAATGTGATTAAAGTAATTCAAGTGGAAGAGACTTTTTTTGATCAAGAATTGGTTATATTAATGAGTGCTGATTTAGAAAAAGCGATAGCCTATCTAGAATCTCCAACAAAACATGCAAGTGCAGGCAATTTAGAACAAGAAATGGAGAACTTAGTAGAAGATCAGGAAGACTATGGCTGGAAATGGCGTCATTATATGGCAGAACAAATAGCAGCGACAATGGATATGGAGTGTTTAGGAGTAAAGGGAATTTATCTATTCGGAAGTACAAATAACTGTTCTGCAAGATGTAACAGTGACATTGACTTGATTATTCACATTGATGGTGAGGAAGAAAAGAGAGAGAGATTATCAGACTGGCTTCAAGGATGGAGTATGGCTTTATCACAGATGAATTATCTCAAAACAGGCTATCAGTCCAATGGTTTACTTGATGTTCATTATGTGACAGATCAAGATATTCTTAACAAAACATCATATGCAGTAAAAATTAGCTCAATTTATGACCCTGTATTACCGCTTCGTATTCGCCAATAGAGAAAGAAGTCATGACGTCATTTTGCACAAAGGAAATGTTAGGAGTATGGGATGGCAAATATAATTTATACGCAACACGCTTTCGCTTGAATGAAGTTCGTAACGGTACATAAGGGCCTAAAATACAGGCCCTAAGTACCGACGACTTCATAACAGTATGCTCCTAAATTATATTTGTCATCCCATTTTTTGGCGAGTCTATTTATGTGCAAAATGACAAGTGAAGTTATGAAAAAGTCCTTAAGAAAGAAGTCAGACGTCATTTTGCACAAGGAAATGTATTGAGTATGGGATGAAAAATATAATTTATAGGCAACACGCTTTCGCTTGAATGAAGTACGTAGCGGTACATAAGGGCCTAAAATACAGGCCCTAAGTACCGACGACTTCATAACAGTATGCGCCTAAATTATATTTGGCATCCCATTGTCAGTAAGTCTATTTACGTGTAAAATGAGGAATGAAGTTATAGAAAAGTACTTTTATGGAATCAGAGGGTTCATCAATTCATAAATTAGAATAGTAGGTATATGAGAGGAAAAAAGTAATGGGAATTATTGAATTACTATTTCTTGCAGTCGGATTATCAATGGATGCATTTGCTGTATCTATATGCAAGGGATTAGCAATGAAAAAAATTGATTTGAAAAAGGCTGCAATTTGCGGGATATGGTTTGGTGGATTCCAGGCATTAATGCCAATGATTGGTTATCTGTTAGGTTCACAGTTTGCTGGATATGTTACTTCATTTACACCTTGGATTGCATTTATCTTACTATCATTGATTGGTGGCAATATGATAAAAGAGGCCTTTTCCAAAGAGGAAGAATGTGTGTGTGTGAAACTCGATGGAAAGACAATGTTTATCATGGCAGTTGCCACAAGTATTGATGCCCTTGCAGTAGGTGTTACCTTTGCGTGTGTTCCTGTTCAAGTAGTTACAACCTTAAATACCATGCTAAATACGGTAATAGCGGTATGCATGATAGGAATTATAACCTTTATCTTATCTTGTTTTGGTGTTAAGGTTGGAAATGTATTTGGCACAAAATATGAGAAGAAAGCAGAGTTAGCTGGTGGAATCATTCTAATTTGTCTGGGGTTGAAGATATTAATAGAATTCCTTCTTTCATAATTTGCTCCACAGAGGATGTGTAACTAGGATTAACATATTTAATTGTCTGTCGCACAAAGGGCAGTATGAATAAAGAATGAAGGGTGATGGTATATTTTCGCTGTAGCGCGATGGAAACAAGCCCCACAAAGTGCGTGTGGGGACTTGTCAGGCACTCCGAAAAATACCATCGCCCTTCATTCTTTTATACAATATTCAGCTTGTGCGACAGTCCCATCTTATAACATATAAAAATATATTGTATGTTATGGGATTGAATGATACTATAATCTGGTAGAAAATAATAGCGAGGTAGAATCAATGACAGGAAATCAACTTAAGATTACATATAAGATTTTTTTAGAAGCAGAAGATATTAAGGGAAGTAGAATCCTTTCCACAAAAACATTTGTGACCAATTTTTTTAGAAACTGTAAAAATGTATATCTTAATCATATTAATATAGAAGATGAATGTGATCTTGAAGAATATATTCTTCGCCTTTATGTCGACCAAGTAATTGAAGAAGAATGTAGATGTATGAAAGACGCAGAGAATTTTATCACTGATATGGCAGAATTTTTGGATCGACTTGCGCAAGCCCAATCATTTTTGGATATCGAAGGCAATTTTACGATTGAGTATCAAGGCAATAAAGATGCTTATCAGTTTAAGTCTGAAGAAGGTCAAAACTACTGTGAGTTTATGATAATATAGGGAAGTAAGTAGAGGTAATAACAAAGAGGAAAAAGGAGTTGGTGTTCATGATACTTGGTTTTAAGGAAATGCCATTAACAATATTGAAGAATTTTTATGATGGGGAGAAAGAACTTTCCGCTCATATGTATCGCGATGAGAAAAATAAAATTTTATTAGGAACGCTTGAGACAGGAGCTTCCATTGGCTTACATACTCATGAGACAAGCAGTGAAATCATTTACTTTGTACAGGGAACTGGCAAGGTGATTTGTGATGGAGTAGAGGAAAAAGTCAGCGCGGGTTTATGCCATTATTGCCCGAAGGGACATACACATAGTCTGATTAACGATAGTGAGGAAGATTTAGTATTTTTTGCAGTTGTTCCAGAACAATAAATCGTAAAAATCGATTCATCTAGTATCATTCATGGAGGTAGCAATGGAGATAGGTCAGTTAAATATATTTCATAAGACAACGACAAGTTGGTTTTCGAAGTATTTGGGAAAGCCTACAAAAGTGCAGGAAAAAGCTTGGCCAGCCATTGCTAAGGGAGAAGATACGTTAGTTGTAGCTCCTACTGGTACTGGTAAAACTTTATCTGCATTTTTAGTATTCATTGATCAGTTAAAAGAAAAGGCAAGGAATGGACAACTAGAGCAAGAGTTACAGGTCATTTATATTTCACCTTTAAAATCTCTTGCGGGAGATATACGTGAGAACTTGAAAACTCCATTGGATGGAATACGTGAGGTGGAGAGAGAACAAGGGGAGCAGAGCTATTCCATAGATGTTGCATTGCGCACAGGTGATACAACCTCAAAGGAACGACGTGATATGTTAAAAAAACCACCACATATACTGATCACAACACCAGAATCTCTCTACTTATTACTTACAAGTAAATCAGGAAAAGGGTTATTAAAAACAGCAAAAGTCATTATCATTGATGAGATACATGCAATGATTGATACGAAGCGTGGAGCTCATCTGATGTTATCCATTGCGCGATTAGATATGTTATGTAAAAAGCCTTTACAACGGATAGGGTTATCAGCAACAATAGAGCCAGTGAAACTTGCAGCAAAATACCTATCTCCTAAAAAGGTAGCAATTGTAGCTCCAAAGATGAAAAAAGAAGTTAAGCTATTGGTAACAAGCCCTTTAGATTTCGATAATGCAATAGCAAGAAAACCAATTTGGGAGGAATTGGCACAGAAAGTTTATGATCAGTGTAAAAAATCGAAAAGCGTCATTGCATTTGTGGAAGGAAGAAGATTTGCAGAAAAACTTGCATACTATGTCAATCAACTTGGAGGAGAAGGTTTTGCAAGAACTCATCATGGCAGCATGTCAAAGGAACAACGCCAAGAAGTGGAACAAGCACTAAGAAGTGGCATACTACGACTCTTATGTGCTACTTCCTCGATGGAACTTGGAATTGATGTTGGGGATATTGATCAAGTTTTTCAAGTTGGTTGTCCTCGTACGATTTCAAGCACACTACAGCGATTAGGTCGTGCAGGTCATAATCCAAATCGTGTTAGTTCCATGCAGATGTTTCCACGTGCCTGTGCAGAGGGGCTATATTGTGGGATTACAGCAGAGGTTGCAAGACAAGGCTTAGTAGAAAGTTGCAAGCCACCAAAGCTCTGTTTTGATGTTTTATCTCAACATTTAGTATCTATGGCAACCGAAGAGGGATATGATGTAGACGATGTAATGCCAATCCTACAAAGGACTTATAGCTTTGCAGATATTACAAAGGATGAGGTAAAAGAAGTTTTATGTATGCTGGCTGGAGATTATGAGCATAACCGAGACATTCCAGTTCGCCCGAGAATCTTATATGACCGAATTCATGAACACGTTCTTGGGGATGCTTATAGCCGAATGCTCGCAATTTCAGCAGGTGGAACAATTCCTGACAAAGGGATGTATTCTGTAAAGTCGGAGGACGGTGTTAAACTTGGAGAGTTAGATGAAGAATTCGTATTCGAAGCAAGGGTGGGAGAAAGATTCTTGTTGGGTACCTTTGCGTGGAAAATAAGTAAAATTGATAAGGATTCAGTAATTGTGACACCAGCAAGTACAACAAATGCAAAATTGCCATTCTGGAAAGGTGAGATGAAGGGAAGGGGTATACAGACAGGGATTGCTTTTGGCTCGATTTTTCGAGAGCTTGGCAAAGCATATGAATCAGGTGACTTACTTGAAAAGCTTACGGAATTAGGTTTAGATGATTTCTCTGCAAAGTCTGCAAAAGAGTTTTTGGAGCGTCAACTCCGGTCCACACAATTACTTCCAGACGATCAGACAATTGTCATCGAGCATTTTAAAGATGAGACTGGAAACTATCAGATGATGGTGCATTCTGTGTTTGGTCGACAGATTAACGAGCCACTTAGTATTTTAGCCAACCAAGCAGCGAAGCGTATCACTGGGCGCAATATCAATCATGTTGCTGATGAAGATGGATTTTTATTATTTCCATACGATGGTTTAGATTTACCGGAAGGTATACTCTATCAAATCACTCCATGGAATGCGAAGAAGATTTTAGAAGCAGCATTGCTATCCACACCATTATTTAATATGACATTCCGATATAATGCAGGAAGAGCCTTGATGATGGGAGTTAGAAAAGCTTCACGACAGCCATTATGGGTGCAAAGAATGAGAAGTGCGGAAATGCTAGATTCTTTGATTCATTATGATCAACATCCATTAATGGTGGAAACAAAGAGAGAATGTTTAGAGGATTATTGGGATGTCCCAGGTGTGATTCATTTATTAAAGAAAATACAAACGGGTGCCATTAAGATACATGAAATAGTCACAGAATTACCATCTCCGATGTCTATACCATTTCGTCAACAAACAGAAGGTTCTATGATGTACGATTACGCCCCATCAACGTTAGGAATACAGACATATTCGAAGGAAATGTTAAATGAAGCTGATTTGGTACCGCCAGAGAAAGAAGAATTAGAACGATTGACGTTACGAACGAATTTACCACAAGATGAGAACCAATTACACTCATTGTTAATGGCTGAGGGAGATCTTATTGCAGGAGAATTGGAGGTACCGATTGAATGGCTTGAAGCTTTAGCTCATAAAGAAGTAGCAAATTATATTGAGCCTGGTTTATG
Source organism: Bacillota bacterium (assembly GCA_023410575.1). Lineage (GTDB taxonomy): Bacteria > Bacillota > Clostridia > Lachnospirales > Lachnospiraceae > Lachnoclostridium. The sequence goes on from JAEYPP010000031.1 coordinate 53,307, forward strand.
GATTGCTGCAGAACACGGACCCTTATATGAGTCGGCCCTTGCTGGACAAGATCGTGAAGAGTTAAAGCATATCCTTCGAAGAGTATTACGTTACCGAGGGGCACAATCCATGGGAGATTTGGCAGAACGCTATTTGCTATCAGAGGAAATAATTCAAGCTGTACTCAATGACTTAATTAAAGAACAGCAAGTTATTGAGTCAGATGGAATTTACTATCATGCAAAACTCTATCAACGTGCTAGAAAAGAAACGATAAAGAATCGAAGAAAGCAAGTAGTAACCGTTCCAGCTAGTCATTATGCGGCATTATTGGCAAATCATTGTCCACGTTTTGTTCTTGCAAAAGATAAGCTGGAAGAGGTTGTTTTATCATTATGTGATATATCTCTTTCTATGGATTTATGGGAGAATATCCTATTACCATCCCGTGTAATCGGATATCGACCAGAATTATTAGATGCGCTTTTAGCAAAGGGAGTCATCTATTGGAATATGGATTCAAAATCAGAATTGAGCTTTCATCGATATGAAGCAATGGATTGGGAAGTGGAATGTATCAATTCAACGGATGAATTAGATGAACAAGAGATGATTGTCTATCAGACATTAAAGACACGAGGCGCGACCTTTTTACAAGGATTAAATCATCTACTAGGTGTGTCTTCGCCATATGATACCTTATTAAAACTTGTTGAAAAAGGTCTTGTTCATGCGGATAGTTTTGTGCCAGTACGTCAATATCAAAATCGTAAAAAAATCGAGAAAGCGACAGTAAGACAAAGAGTTAATGTAAGAGTCGCTGCACTTACCGCTGGTAGGTGGGAGATTTCTCACCCATTAAGGGTGTTGGATATGGAAGAACAATTAAATCAGCAATTTGAGAAGGTAGTAGTAATAAGTCGTGAGACAATCCAACCGTTATCTTGGCAAGTTGCTTTAGAAGTTTTACGTGTATGGGAATATACAGGACGTGTTCGTCGAGGTTACTTTGTTGAGGGTCTATCTGGCATACAATTTATTCGAGAAGAGGATTATTATAAAGTTTCACTCACATTAAATGAACCGGTAGACAAAATTGTGTGGATGAATGCAATCGATCCAGCACAGCCTTGGGGAAAATGCCTGCCACATAAGGAAGATAGAAGTTTTATGAATGTTGCAGGAACTTTTGTGGCTCTAAAAAAGGGAGAACCAATTGCAGTTTTGGAACGACAAGGTAAAACCTTAAGGTGTTTTATAGATGATGTGAAGGATGCACTTGAAGAGTTTGTTGTAGGCTTTGAAAGGCGCTGCTTTTTTCCCAATGCAAATCGTCTGATCATCAAAGACTATCCAAAGATTGTAGAAGATCAATTGAAGAGTGTTGGATTTATAAAAGAAATTCAAGACTATGTACTATATCGAAAGTAAAACTTATTTTTGAAGGGGGTTGTTGCATTATGCAATAGTCCCTTTTTATATGATTAGAAAATTTAATTAATTTTAATAACATGTATTGACATGGAGAAAAATGTATGTTTTAATTATATCATATAAAACATATAACATTAGTAGGAATTATTACAAAGCAAATAGTAAATGTACATCTTAGTTGAGTGAATGAATTAGATAAGAAAGGAAGATAGATATGAGTGACTTAAAAAAAGGAATTTTACAGTTAGTAGGAAACACACCATTAGTAGAAGTGACAAACTACGAAAAAGCAGAAGGTATTGAAGCTAGGCTTGCAGTTAAACTTGAATATTTTAATCCAGCAGGAAGTGTGAAAGATCGTATTGCATTGGCGATGATTGAGGATGCAGAAGAGAAAGGACTTTTAAAACCAGGTGCTACGATAATAGAACCGACAAGTGGAAATACTGGAATTGGTATTGCAGCTATTTCAGCAGCAAAAGGTTATCGTACTATACTTACAATGCCAGAAACAATGAGTATTGAGAGAAGAAAGCTATTGAAAGCATATGGTGCAAAAGTTGTTTTGACAGAAGGCGCAAAAGGTATGAAGGGTGCAATTGAAAAGGCAAAAGAATTAGCAGATGAGATTGATAATTCGATTATTTTAAGTCAATTTACAAATCAAGCTAATCCTAAGATGCATGAAAAAACAACAGGACCTGAAATATACGAAGCATTAAAAGGTGAGGTTGATATTTTTGTAGCAGGCGTAGGTACAGGTGGTACCCTAAGCGGTGTAGGCGCTTATCTAAAGGCAAAGAATCCAGACGTTAAAATTGTTGCAGTGGAACCATCAGCTTCACCGATATTGTCAGAAGGAAAAGCTGGTCCTCATAAGATTCAAGGAATCGGTGCAGGATTTATCCCTGACACTTTAAATACACAGATTTATGATGAAATATTTACGGTTTCGAATGAAGATGCCTTTGATACTGGTCGTAAGATAGCTCGAATGGAGGGACTTTTGGTTGGTATTTCTTCAGGTGCAGCACTTTTTGCGGCAACTCAAATTGCAAAACGTCCTGAGAATAAGGGCAAGACAGTGGTTGCTTTGTTACCTGATACTGGTGAAAGATACTTATCAACTCCACTTTTTGATGTTGAGGAGTAAGTTTTATACAGTAAAATAACTTTGATTTAAATAAGAAAATATGTTACAATACGTGCGTAAACACATGAGAGGAGAACCAAATGAAAGTTTCTAAGAATACCTCGAAGAAGCAGAGCGCACAGGTACAGATGATTGTTGCTATGGTAATCTTTGGTACGATAGGAGTGTTTGTAAGAAATATTTCACTATCTTCTGGTGAAATCGCCCTTTTTCGTGCAGTCATTGCCATAATTGCAATCATCTGTTTTCAATTGGTAAAAAAACATCATCTAAAACTTCAGGATATGAAAGGAGATTTATGTCTGCTTATCTTATCTGGAGTGGCGATGGCATTTAATTGGATTCTGTTATTTCAAGGATATACATATACATCGATTTCAATTGCAACATTAAGTTACTATTTTGCTCCTGTAATCGTAACAATTGTGAGTCCAATTTTATTTCGTGAAAGATTAACGATAAGACAAGTAATTTGTTTTGTGATGGCTACTTTCGGACTAGTTCTAATAATGGATATTGGATCCATGCAGAGTGGAAGTCGTGATTTTATTGGAATTTTGCTTGGACTTGGTGCTGCTACACTGTATGCTTTCGTAGTTTTGATCAACAAAAAAATCAAAAAGGTTTCAGGCATGGACCGTACCATATGCCAATTTGGTGCTGCAATCATTGTATTAATTCCATATGTGTTACTAACGAGCGGAATTCATATAACTGAGCTTCCAATCAGTGGATTTATTAATCTTTTAGTTCTCGGTTTGGTTCATACAGGAGTTGCATACTGTATCTATTTTTCCAGCGTTAAGAATTTACCAGGTCAAAAGGTAGCGATACTTAGCTACATTGACCCACTTGTAGCAATCATTGTATCTGTCCTACTTTTATCAGAGAAAATTAGTATCACACAAATCATTGGCGGTTTCATTATTCTTGGTTTTACTTTATGGAATGAACTTGGAAAATCATAAAGTGTTGAAAGGAGTTGGGGTAATGCATAATGAGTTAACAAAAAGTGATATTCGAAAGATGGAAGAGGAAATTGAGTACCGTAAACTTGTTGTTCGAAAAGAAGCACTCGAGGCAGTGAAAGAGGCAAGAGCCCATGGCGACTTAAGTGAGAATTTTGAATACCATGCTGCGAAAAAGGATAAGAATAAGAATGAGAGCAGAATACGCTATTTAGAACATATGATTAAAACTGCTGTTGTCATAGATGACAATTCCAAAGAAGATGAGATAGGAATTAATAATACGGTTACTGTACTATTTGAAGAAGATAATACAACCGAAGTATTTCGTTTGGTAACGACAGTTCGTAATAATTCACTGATTGGATTGGTTAGCATTGAATCTCCGATTGGTAAGGCAATGTTGGGACATAAAGTCAATGATCGCGTATATGTTAAGGTGTCAGAGGATTATGGATATTATATTGTAATAAAGGCAATCGAAAAAACGGTGGATGATAGCGATGATAAACTGAGAGGTTACTAATAACAAAGGAGCTATTGCAAAAATAAATGTAGATGTGATACATTATTTTTGCAATAGCTCCTTTGTTAAGTGATAGGAGGACGTAAAGTATTGCTCGTGAGAGTGTGCAAAGCACGCTTTTGTTCTATTAAAAATCATTATGTACAACTGCATTTAACTCGTCTGCCATGGAACTAATTTGATGCACTATGTCTTGGAGATTATCCATTTCATCAAGGCATGATTCTGTGGATTGAGATATTTCTTGTAAATCTTCAAGATTTTGAGTGCTTATCTGTTCTACAGAGTGAACGATGTCAACGATTCGATTGGAGGATACTGCCACATTTTTAGTGACTGTATCAATTTCTGAAATTTTTTGTGTCATTTCACTGGAAGCTTCAGTTACTTTCATGGTAGAAGTCTCAGCAATCTGAATTAATTTCAAGCCATCGTTTACAGATTTCGCACTTTCTTCCATAGACTCGGAAGCTTTTAATGTATTGGTTACAACCTCTTCTACAATTGACTTAATATTTGCGACTGCACCTTGAGTTTGTTCTGCTAACTTACGGATTTCATCAGCAACAACAGAGAAACCGCGACCAGCTTCACCTGCTCGAGCAGATTCAATAGCAGCATTTAACGCTAATAAATTCGTTTGTGATGATATATTTGTTATTGTATCTACAATCTGTAATATCTCATGTGAGCGATTTTCCAATTGATGTATAGTTTCTTTGCTAGATAGTGTAGTATCATTAATGCGTTCCATCTCATTAATTACATTTTTCATATTTTTTGTATTATTAGATGTGAGCTCAAAGACATTTTGTGATATTTCTGATATTTCATTTGTTTTGGCGGCTAGAGAGTTTAAGTTTACTGAGATGTTCGTAAAGTTACTACCAACTTCATTCAACTGTTCTAAAGTTTCACCTGAACCAGCAGTAGTTGTATTTGTACGACTTGCAATTTCTTTATTAATCTCGGTTGTATTTTCTGTAACCGTTGTTAAGACAGAGACAGCGTTTAAGAGTGAGTCAGATACTTCAAGTGATTTATCCTGCATGATTTGCATATGTTTCATCATATTTGATTGCTCATCAGCATTCATCAAATTCTTTAGAAGTTTTGTTGTTCTAGTATTTAAACTAATAAAAATACAGGAAACTCCCAAGAGAGATAATGCACGAGGCACAATACAAAAAACAATCGTTGCATACATTGATGTTTGATTATGATCGATAGTTAATCCTAATTTGTATGATATCAGTTGGGCAATGGAGAAACAAACAATCGAAAGAATAATTGCCAGCAAATTAACTGCTCTTGAAAAATACATACTGGCAATACCGATTGCGTAAATAAAAATAATAACAGAATGCCAGTTCATAGTTAAGATAATAATACATACAAAAAGAATTGATATCGCAACAAATAAATATTTCAAAGCTGGATGCTTCAACTTTAAAATGTTGATTAAAAGGGTCGGTAATAATAATAATACAATACTGGATCCACAACCAATAGCCATAGCGGTTTGTTGAACGGTAAATATTCCAATGACATTGAGGATAAAAATGACGACTATGAGCGCAGCCGTAATGAGCATAACTTTTGCTACAAATTGATTCGCTTCTAATTCGTTCCTACTGATCGTAGTGTTGTTTTCAGATTTCATAGTTACTCTCCTTTTCGTGTAAGATTTAGAGTTATTATAGACTAATATGTCGAATTATGCTATATATAATAAATAAATTTTCCTCAATTACATGAATTAACCAATTATAAAACGTATAGTAAAATGAATAATGTAAATCATTATGGGAATAGTATCACTGAATTTATTTACTTAGTATGTTATAAAAAAACAGAGAGTACTTATAATTACTAGTGGAGGTTTCTATGAGGGATTTAGTGACTGTTTTCTTTGCATCGATTGGTTCTCTCGTTGCATTATTTTTTTTAACAAAACTGATTGGTGTACGACAGATGTCACAGATGAATATGTTTGATTATATAAACGGGATAACGATAGGTTCCATAGCTGCAGAGATGGCTACATCACTCGAATCAGACTTTATGAGGCCTTTACTTGCGATGGTTGTATATGCAATTTTTGTGGCGATTGTTTCTGTTATTACCGATCGTTCTGCTTTAGCTAGCAGATTCATTGATGGTAAAGCTAGGATATTATATGATAATGGTGAATTATATTATAAGAATCTAAAGAAATCGAAGCTTAGTATCACAGAATTTTTGATGCAATGCAGAGTAATGGGATATTTTGATTTAGCAAATGTGCAATCAGTTGTTTTAGAGGCAAATGGAAGTTTAAGTATTCTACCAACAGCAGAGCAAAGACCGTTGACACCAAAAGATATGAACATTAAGCCTAATACAGAACGACTAGTTGCGAATGTTGTTATTGATGGGAACATAATGCCACAAAACTTAAAACATATGGGAAAAGATGAAAAATGGCTTACAAAACAATTACAGGCGCATGGAATTGCCAACGTAAAGGATGTTTTCTTAGCAACTTGTGATTGTAATAACCAAGTTTGCGTTTATCGTAGGATACAAGAGGAGCTGAAACGTGATATTTTGGAATAAAAAAGGAGAGCCTCACAAATTTTACGTCTGAGACTTTTCTTTTTTCTTGTACTAGAACCCATTATTTGCTATAATGTGTAAAGACAAAAAGCGATAACGCCTATGTAAACAATAAATATGCTGTATTATGGAGGACATAATGGGAAAGAGAACAGATATTCACAAAGTACTGATCATCGGTTCAGGACCGATTATTATTGGGCAAGCATGCGAATTTGATTATTCTGGAACGCAAGCTTGTAAAGCATTACGTAATTTAGGATATGAAATTGTACTTGTTAATTCCAATCCTGCAACAATTATGACAGATCCTGGAATTGCGGATGTGACTTATATCGAACCGCTGAATGTTAAGCGTTTGGAGCAAATTATAGATAAAGAGAGACCGGACGCTATCTTACCAAATCTTGGAGGACAGTCTGGCCTAAATCTTTGCTCAGAACTAGCAAGTGCAAGAGTCCTAGATAAGTATGGCGTAAAAGTAATTGGAGTTCAGATTGACGCAATTGAACGAGGCGAAGATAGAATTGAATTTAAAAAGACAATGAATAGTCTTGGAATTGAGATGGCACGAAGTGAGGTTGCATATTCTGTAGATGAAGCTTTGGCAATAGCTGATCAATTAGGTTATCCTGTAGTATTACGTCCTGCATATACAATGGGAGGAGCTGGCGGTGGTCTCGTTTATAATGTTGAAGAATTAAAGACAGTATGTGCAAGAGGCTTACAAGCAAGTTTAGTTGGCCAGGTTTTAGTAGAAGAATCGATTCTTGGCTGGGAAGAGCTTGAACTTGAAGTAGTTCGAGATGCAAACAATAAGATGATTACTGTTTGCTTTATTGAGAATATTGATCCATTAGGAGTACATACGGGAGATTCCTTCTGTTCTGCGCCAATGTTAACGATTTCAAAAGAAGTACAAAAACGATTACAAGAGCAAGCATATAAGATTGTTGAAGCAATTGAGGTTATTGGTGGTACAAACGTTCAGTTTGCACATGATCCTGTAACAGATCGTATCATTGTAATTGAGATTAATCCTAGAACATCTCGTTCATCTGCTTTAGCATCAAAAGCAACTGGTTTTCCAATTGCATTAGTTTCTGCTATGTTAGCTGCTGGATTAACCTTAGATGAGATTCCATGTGGTAAATATGGTACTCTTGATCAGTATGTTCCTGACGGCGATTATATAGTGATTAAGTTTGCACGTTGGGCATTTGAGAAGTTTAAAGGAGTTGAAGATAAACTAGGTACTCAGATGCGTGCTGTTGGTGAAGTAATGAGTATCGGAAAGACATATAAGGAAGCATTCCAGAAGGCAATTCGTAGTCTTGAAACTGGTCGTTATGGACTAGGTTATGCAAAGGATTTTCATGAGAAGTCAAAAGAGGAGCTTCTTAAGATGTTATGCATTCCTACTTCAGAGCGTCAATTTATTATGTATGAGGCTCTTCGTAAGGGAGCAACGATTGAGGAATTATTTGAGTTAACAAAGATTAAACATTATTTCATTGAGCAGATGAAGGAATTAGTGGAAGAAGAAGAGAATCTATTAAAGTATAAAGGTTCTGTACCTTCAAAGGAAGTACTAACTATTGCGAAGAAGAATGGTTTCTCAGATAAATATATAGCAAAAATTCTTGACATCAAAGAACAAGAAGTTCGCGAGGCAAGAATCGCAATTGGAGTTGAAGAGGCGTGGGAAGGTGTTCATGTTAGTGGAACAACAGACAGTGCTTACTATTATTCTACATATAATGCAAAAGATCAAAGCAAGGTTAATAATTCAAAGCAAAAGATTATGATTCTTGGTGGTGGACCAAACCGTATTGGTCAGGGAATTGAATTTGATTATTGTAGCGTTCATGCAGCATTAGCATTAAAGAAGCTTGGATTTGAGACAATTATCGTTAACTGTAATCCAGAAACAGTTTCAACGGATTATGATACTTCTGACAAATTATATTTTGAACCATTAACCTTAGAAGATGTTTTGAGTATCTATAAGAAAGAAAACCCAGTTGGAATTATTGCACAATTTGGTGGGCAGACGCCATTAAATCTAGCTGCTGAGTTAAAGAAGAATGGGGTTAAAATATTAGGTACCTCTCCAGAAGTAATTGACCTAGCAGAAGATCGAGATCAATTCCGTTCCATGATGGATAAGTTGGGAATCCCAATGCCAGAAGCGGGAATGGCAGTGAATGTTGAAGAAGCAACTGAGATAGCAGAAAGAATTGGCTATCCTGTTATGGTTCGCCCTTCCTATGTACTTGGTGGCCGTGGCATGGAGGTAGTATATACAAAGGAAAGTCTAGAAAGTTATATGAACGCAGCAGTTGGTGTTACGCCAGACCGTCCAATTTTAATTGACCGTTTCTTAAAACATGCGATGGAATGTGAAGCAGATGCGATTAGTGACGGAAAGCATGCATTTGTCCCTGCAGTAATGGAGCATATTGAATTAGCTGGTGTTCACTCAGGAGATTCCGCATGTATTATTCCTTCACTTAATATAAGCGAAGATAACTTAAATACAATAAAAGAATATACAAGAAAAATTGCAGAAGAGATGGGTGTTTGTGGCTTAATGAACATGCAGTATGCCATTGAGGATGGTGTTGTATATGTTCTTGAAGCAAATCCTAGAGCATCACGTACGGTTCCATTAGTTTCTAAGGTATGTGGTATTGAGATGGTACCAATTGCAACTGATATTATTACAGCTGAGCTTACTGGTAGACCTTCGCCAATCTCGAGCCTTCATGAAAGTAAAGTTCCATATTATGGAGTAAAAGAGGCAGTGTTCCCATTCAATATGTTCCCTGAAGTAGATCCATTACTCGGACCAGAGATGCGTTCTACTGGTGAGGTATTAGGACTCGCAGATACGTTTGGAGAAGCATTCTATAAAGCGGAGGAAGCAACTCAAACCTGTCTTCCACTAGAAGGTAAAGTATTAATTAGTGTAAATAATAAAGATAAGGACGAAGTAGTTGAAGTTGTACGAGATCTTGTAGAAGCTGGATTTACTCTAATGGCAACTGGTCATACTTATGATACGATTAAGGCAGCTGGTTTTGAGGTTGATAAGATTAATAAGATGTATGAGGGACGTCCAAATATCTATGATGTAATTACCAACCGACAGGTACAATTAGTAATTAATTCTCCAATTGGTATGGACAGTGAATTCGATGATAGTTATATTCGAAAAGCAGCAATCAAGACGAAAACATGCTATATAACTACAATGGCAGCAGCTAAAGCAGCTGCAAAAGGTATTCTTGAAATTAAGAATAATCCACATCGTACCTTACTTTCTTTACAAGAGTTACATGCACTTATTAAGTAATAAGAAAAGCACATTTCGTAAGCTCTTTTCTATTAAGAAAAGCTGTTGTGGGAAATGATTCAGAATTAATCTGAATTATTCCTACAACAGCTTTTTATATCATTGAAATGAGATTTCTTCGATTTTTTTAATTAACGTTTTGCTGAGATTGCCTTATAAAAATCATTTAGGTTGGAATCTGTTTCAATTGCTTGAACAAATCTCTGATCAACGCTTTGAATTAGGTCAACTACCTCTTCATGATTTCTGATATTTTCTAGTTGCTTTGTTTCTTTTGCTGTCAGTTCATTAAAGTAGAGTTTTGGCTTTCCTTTTACATTCTTAATCAATAGTTGATCAATCGATGGAGCTGGAGTATCGATCGTATGAATCTTTAAGTCATATACGACATAGACAACGAGGGAAACATTATCAATACCCTGTGTTACATAGATTTTCTGATTATCATAGCCTTCAATATATTCCATCTTTCGTAACATGACATCGACATCCATGCTATTTTCGTCAATAGTAACTGCATCATATGCTTTTTTATCCGCATTTAAAATTGCATCATAGTAATCAGCAACTAATTTTGTGATAGTAGAATCATTGTTTTCAAGTAAAAAAGAGGGTTCTTCAACAATCTCTTTTGATTCATTACTGTATGCACTAATTGCTGTATCAGCTTGTAAGTCTGTTATTTTTTCTGGTGTAGAGTTTTTGTTCGTATTCTTGTTAGAATTGTTAAAAGCAATACTACCAATCAATCCTACAACAAGGATACAGGAACAGATTCCTATCGTAATTTTATTTGATTTTTTCATAAAAACTCCTTTAAACCTATTTAACAATACGTCTAGCTGAAAGTGGGGTACGGTAGTTCCATTTACTTATCTTAATTCCATCTCTTTTATTGCTAGCATGTACGACTTTACCATTGCCAATGTACATCGCAACATGATTGACAGTTCCACCACTAGTTCCATAGAAAATTAAGTCTCCTGCTTGTAAGCTGTTGTAGCTTGCAGTTACTCTAGTTCCCGCGCCACGTGCCTGGTCTCTTGAGGTTCTAGGTAAAGTATACCCAAAATGCTTATAAACAGCCCAAACAAATCCAGAACAGTCAGCTCCTTTGGTTAAGCTTGTGCCACCCCATACATATGGATTTCCAACGAATTGCACAGCATAATTAGCAATTTGTTGTCCTTTTGACTTAGAAGCACTTGAACTATTACCAGAAGTTGAGGAACCTGAAGAACTTGAGGAACCCGAAGAACTTGTGGAACCTGAAGAACTTGAGGAACCCGAAGAACTTGAGGAAGCTGAAGAACTTGAGGAACTAGAAGAACTTGAGGAACTAGAATTTTGTGCCTGTGCTGCTTGCTGTGCTGCTTGCTGTGCTGCTAGTTTCGCTTTTTCTTCTTCGATACTGATGGCACGTTTATAATGATAAACTACGTCAACATAGTCTTTATGAACATACCCTGTAGTTTTAGAATCTAATCGAATCTTAAACCAATCGTCATATTCTTCTAAAATAGTATATTGCTCATTGATTCCTATTTGTTTTTGGATTTTAGCTGTGGTATCCATTTCCATACGAACATTTAACGTAGTACATGTTACTTTAATCTTTTTGGTGATATATTCGTCTTCGAATACTTTGGCGCCTTCCTGGCCAAATAAAAGGTATTCATTGGCTATGTAGCCGACCACATTCTTAGATCGAATTTTTGTCCAATACTTTCCTTTATTTAGTACGGTTGCTACATGACCGCGATATAACTTTCCAACAACTTCAGAATCCGTGCTCCAGCTGGAACGAATTCTTACGAAATCTTTTGTATTGGAAAAAGCTTTATCATCATAAACACTTGCACGTTCGATTGCGACAAGGCGTACACCATCAACTACAATTGGAGTTGTGATATTAGAAACTGAAATACCAGTTTCAGATAAACGGTTTTCATAATAATCATTTACGGCTTCTGCCATACCCCCAATGGATGTTGCGTTTGGGTTATTACTAGCTTCGACATTGGCAATATTCATATGCATTCCCGCTACTACAATTGTTGTTGTCATAGCAATCCTTAGTATTCCATTTAATCTCATGTCTACCTCCAAGGTGTATAAATTATTTACATAATTGTACGTGAATTATAAGGGATAGAGAATTAAATGACAATAGGGAGTAATTGTAAAATGGAATAGAAAAGGCTACCATCTAGAAAGTTAGTGATGGATTCCTTCAATCATAACTTCCTTGTGGTAGCCCGTATTCATGTGAATTGCATAACATTTTTATTTATTTTACATAGAGAGGTACGAGATGGTATAAGCCTTTTTTGGATAAATTTTCGTTTACAACATCAATTTGATGAATTAAATCAGCATTAGATTGAACTAATTGAATTTTTTTCTCTAAAAGCGATTCTAAAGGTTCGATGATTAACTTGCGGTAATTTGGTATCGCTAAGTTTGAGGTTGGTACCTGTTGCGAAACTAAGATTGATTTCATATGTAACATCTGTTCCTCATTAAATAAGATCGGATAGGAACGAAGTACGGATACTAATTCTCCAACACGAATGACGGTTTGTGTTGAATTATTTTCAAGTAACATATCATCATTTGAAAGTATCACAATTTCTTTCATCTCAATATACTGATCCAAAGGTCGATTAAGTAATTGATTTAGATGTTTTTCAAGTTTGAGCATAGAATAATTGTTTGTACTTGTTATGGAAGGACTTAACGACTCTAGTCGAAGTTGACTATCTTCATTGTAGAAACGTTTGTACCAGTTACCATCACGCTCAATCAGCAATTCAAATGGAATGGAAGAATCGAATGTCTCAATATCAATAATAAAAATTCCACGATTTGTAATTATAATATTGTCATAATCGATCGTCTCACCATCAAGTAAAATGCTATAATCTGATAAATTAATCGCTTGCTTTTCAAACAGTTCAACTGTCGTGTTTACGCTTGTCTTGCATTTTGCGTGCCAATAGAGCATATCACAGTACATATAAAGTTGTTCAATGGCTTGCTTTGTTAAACGACGCTCGTTGTTAATCTGCTTTAAAGGCTCTTCAAAATCATTGATGTAATGCTGGTAAATATTAAAGTAAGTCTGGTTTTCAATTGCACATCTTTGATAAAGTTCTTTTATACAATTGAATTTGTTTGTGATATTTGCAATCACCTCGTGATTAAGATGACTTTCAGTTGCAAGGTTATCTTCTTTCCATAAGCATATCTTATCTTTGATATAGGTTAAGTAAATATCTAGGTCACCAGCTTTTAGTGATAAGGTATCCTCTGTACTTTGTAGATATTGTAGATAATGATTCAGTTTTTTCTCATCATTTGGTATGTAAATTTGCAAGTCTTCTTTCAGAGAAGCTTCATCAAGCTGTATTACTTTTTCACTCTGTGCTGCAACCGATTGGTCATCTGTTGCCTTACTATATTCAGGATGTCTGTGATAATAAAATTCCCAGAAAGCAATGCTGCTAATTTGCCTTCTATTTTCCTGCTGTTCATAAAAACTACGGAAATAAGATTCACAAAATATATTTAGCACATAAGCTAGAATGCATGAAAAAGCTCGAATTATTAGAAAAACAAACCCATATACAAGAAAGAATGCTATATATTCAGAGCTTAGGTTATCATCGGTATATTGATTTAGCTTTTCAATCAACCCAGATAAACGAATTTCAGCATTGAGTGGCGAACTCAGATAATGATTCATAACAATCAGTTTTATGATCAATACAATAAACTCAGACACTAAATTGATATACTTTGAACCAATACGAGTATAGCGAGATTTCCATAAATTAACGACAAAACATAGTTTCAGAATCAAGTAAATAGTTAATAAGAATAAATCTTTACCAACTTTAATGTAAGTATTATTTATTTTACTGTAGTTTTGGGAGAATTCATGTCCCAAGCGAATGGTAGGTATAGCATTTAGTAAAAAAAAGATACACACAAGCGTTGTGGCTAAGAGTAACTGAGTTCTACTATTAATCATATAGCGATAATTTGCTTTCTCTTTGGTGTTGTAACAATTCCAACATATATTTTCGCTGGATAATGTTTCTCCCGTTTTGTTACATCGGGAACAATTTGCATCAGTCATTGTAACTCCCTCCGTTCGTCGTCCATATAGGTATATCCTACGACTTAAATATCAATAATTTAATTATATATTATTTTAAAGGAAATGTCATTCACATTTGACAGAAAAAGTATTAACAATTCGAAAATTTATAAAAATATTACTTATTTTTCCAGTCGAATTTTAAAATAATCATGTGAAATAAGAAAACAATACAAAAATGGAATCAAGTTATTGGTAAAAAAATAAAGAATATTCTTGAATAATAGGATATACTAGGGTACACTTATTTTTATGTACAAAATTATGACATTTAATTACAGTAGAGAATGTATCGAATGCCACTCAGATTCTGTGATTTTATACTTCAAGAGAATGATGAATCATAAGAACTGTTTATACGGAAGGAAGAAAAATGAAAAAAGGATTCTTATTGAAAATAGTGTTTGCGTTATTAGGAATCTTGTTAGTTGGAATAGGAGTTGGGTTTAATGCATCCACATTACTTGGTAATGATGCGATTGCAATCTTATACGACGGTATTCGTAACATTGCAGGATTAGGTTATGATTCACTTGGCTTAATGACAAATCTAGTGAATTTATCAGTTTTAGTGTTATTGTTTTTTATTGGTCGACGTTATATAAGTATTGGTACGGTAATCTACATGTTACCACTTGGAACGTTTGTTAACTTCGGAAATTATCTGTATGGACAAATCTTTATAGATCCATCTATAATCGTTCGTTTACTCATGAGTATCATAGGAAACCTATTAATTTATACCGGTGTCGGTATATTTATTACTATGGATATCGGTTTGGACCCATTTACTGCGTTAGTTATAGTTATTAATGATCGCTTAGGAGGGGAATTTCGAAGGACAAAAATTTGCTTTGATAGTATCTTAGTAGTAGTTGGAACATTACTGGGAGGAACATTAGGTATTATTACAATAATCACGGCATTTTCTGCAGGTCCATGCATTCAATGGGTAACTACCAAGCTAAAAATTAAATTAAAAGTTCGATTATAAAAGCAAAAAAAGGAAAGAGCTGTTGAACAATCCTTTCATAGGTTGTATAATCCATAATAGATTTTTAGACGTGTGGAGGATTGTTTTAAGTGAAGATAAATAAATATAAACTTGGAATTTCGCTACTAAAGCAAAATTACAAGAGTATTCTACTGTTTGACTTAATCTATAAATTAGTGGCAACCGCGTTATTTATTCCTGTACTGGTTGGCTTATTAAATCTCGCAATGTACTTGGCGGGAATGAAATATATAAGCAATGATAATGTATTTAACTTTTTATTGAAACCTACAACTTTATTGATTGCAGCTGTTATTCTAATCGCATTAGCGATGATTACAATCGTTGAGATGACAGCCACAGTAGCATGTTTCCACGCCTCATATTATAAGCAAAAGATAAGTGTTGCAGATATGTTTCATATTGGATTTCAATCCTCTCTTCGTATGTTTCGGGGAAAAAATCTATTAATTATCGTGTATGTTTTAATTTTATTACCGGTTACTAGTTTTGCGTTTGTGTCAAGCTATGCGTCAAGCATAATTATACCAGACTTTATTTCCTCCTATATTGAGTCCAATCGATATATTTCAGTCATTCTTACTATAATATTTATTGGTCTAACGGTAATGGCAATTCGTTGGTTGTTTAGCATTCATTTCTACGTAAATGAAAACATGAGCTTTAAAGATGCTAGAAAGAGAAGTCTTGAAGTTAATCGAAAACGCTATATTCGTAATGTGCTACAATTGATATTATGGAATATTATAATAGCAGTGATGATTTTAATTATAGCTTGCATTGGTATTTTTGCAGTTGCTCTTGTGATTAAAGTATTTAGCACAAGCAAAGCAGCGCTATCGGTAACACTTGCAATTACTGCTGCAGTGATTATCTTAATCTATATATTAGCAGCTAACTTTATCGTTCCGATTATGTTTGCATTTATTAGTGCAATGTATTATCAAGATAAATTTAATAAGGGTGAAGATATTCCTGCTTATCACTCGGTTAATAATAAGCACAAACGTTTTAAAAAGATTGCTTTAATCGTAGTATTATGTGCATGCTTAGTTAATATAACGTATGTTGAAATTATTTCAGATAAGAATTTTAATTTTAATGTTCAATTTTTGGATCACCCAGATGTATCTGCACACCGAGGTGACTCAGTATCAGCTCCAGAAAATACAATTCCTGCGTTTGAAAGTGCAATCGCAAGTAAGGCAGATTATGCTGAATTGGATGTGCAGCAGACAAAGGATGGTGTAATTGTTGTTATGCATGATAGTAACCTAGCGCGTACTACAGGAGTTAATAAAAACATCTGGGAAGTGACGTATGATGAGATCAAAGAGTTAGACGCAGGAAGTTGGTTCTCCAAAGAGTTTACTGGAACAAAAATTGCTACACTTGATGAAGTATTAAAACTTTGTAAAGATGAAATTAGATTAAATATTGAGCTAAAGCCAACTGGCCATGAAGTAGACTTTGAAAAGAGCGTTGTGGATCTTATTTATGAAAATGAGTTTGAATCGGATTGTGTAATTGCCTCAATGAAATATCCAACGCTAGTGAAGGTGAAGGAATATGCACCAGATTTGACAACCGTTTATGTAACGACAGTTGCGTACGGTTCTATCCAGTCACTTGAGTATGCAGATGTGTTTAGCATAGAATCAACCTTTGCAACTAGCAGTATGGTGAATCGATTACATGAACAAGGAAAGCAGGTATATGCTTGGACGGTAAATAATGAAGATAGGATTCAATCTATGATTGATGCTGGTGTTGATAACATTATTACTGATAATCCAGTGCTAGCACGAGAGCTAATTTACTCAAAATCTTTGAATGATGCTATTGTTGAATTTATTACAAAAATGTTTGAGTAAGACTTCAGATGAGATAGATAACGAGTGAAGGAAATAATTTGATAAGATAAAACGATATTATGTAAGGAAATAACTCAGTTGAGATAGTTGAATATTCTGAGATAAAAGAATATATGTTGACGATTTAACAAAATAGTGATATTTTAATACTAATAGAAATGAAAGGAAGTGTGTGTTTGTTAATTGCATCATTATGCGCTTAAGAATTAATTTAGCAATTGAGGACATTGGTAGTATCTGCGGATACTTTCTTTGTGTACCCATTTGTAGCCATAAAGATGTTATGAATCAGACGCACTAACCGTTATATAACGGTCTCTTTGTCATCGAGTTAAATGCCTGTAGAACGATATCTTTATGGTTCTACAGGCATTTTTATATATTAGGAAATTTCTCTGAGTTTCTAATATATAAAAATGCTCCGCAGGATGCGCACAAGCGCGATAGGAAGATGTCGCTTACGCGACCGCGCTTGACGAGAGTGTTTTGCAAGCAAAACACTTTTTCCGTGATGGGATTCAGGTGAAATAAGTCCTTAAAAGAAAGATGCAAGCAAGGTACTTTGTTCGTAAATCAAAGGAGATTTAAGATGAATCATACATTTCAAACATTAGAATTTGATAAAATATTAGTACAATTAGAAGAAAATGCATTTACAAAGAGTGCAAAGGAAAAGGCAAGAGTCTTGACAGCGTTTATGAGCGAAATGGATCTACAAGTAGCACTTCGCGAAACGAGTGAGGCTAGAAAAATTATGGATGAGATTGGTACACCACCTTTCGTTAGTTTAGAATCGGTGGAAGAATTACTAATTACTGCTACCCAGGGTGGTTGTCTATTACCAGAACAGCTAGAATACCTTCAAACCGTTTTATCTGCGGTCAAACGATTGAAAGATTTCTTGTGCCGTGCCAAGTATCTAGAACTTGGGTTACCTTATTATGAGATAGAACTAAATACTTTAGAAAGGGTTCGAGAGGAAATTTTACAAAAGATTCGAGGATCAAGAGTCGATGATTATGCAAGTAAACTATTAAAGGATTTACGCTCTAGTATTGAAAATACTGAGAATAAGATGCAGACAAAAGCAGAAACAATGCTAAGGAATAACAAAGAGTGTTTTTCAGATGCATTTATCGTAAAGCGTAGTGGCCACATATGTTTACCGGTGAAAAAAGAGCATAAGTTTAAAATTAGTGGAAGTGTTATTGATAAATCCTCTACAGGAGCTACGTTTTTCATTGAACCAACTAGCGTTGCTTTGATGAATGAAGAACTAGCATGTCTTCGAATTGATGCTGAAAATGAAGAACGAAGAATTTTATATGTGCTAACTGGATTAATTGCTGACCATGTGGAAGAATTTCGCGAAAATATTCGAGTAATGGAGAAGTTAGATTATATCTTTGCAAAGGGGAAATTGAGCTTCGATATGAAAGCAGTAGAACCAACATTAACGCTAGAAAGGAAAATTGAAATTATCAACGGCCGACATCCATTTTTAGATAAGGATCTTTGTGTACCATTAAACTTTACAATAGGTGATGAAATACAAGGAGTAATAATTACAGGTCCCAATACTGGTGGTAAAACGGTGGCAATTAAAACAGTTGGTCTTTTAAGCCTGATGGCACAGTGTGGACTACATGTACCATGTGAGAGAGGAACATTTACAATGAATAATGCAGTATTATGTGACATTGGAGATGGTCAAAACATTACAGAAAACCTCTCGACGTTTTCCTCACATATTACGAATATTCTATCAATTTTAAGAGTAGCGAATCAGGATAGCTTAGTTATTATAGACGAATTGGGTTCTGGTACCGATCCAACCGAAGGAATGGGGATTGCAATTGCGATATTAGAGGAGTTGCAAAAGAAGGGGTGCTTGTTTTTATGTACAACACATTATCCAGAGGTAAAGCAATATGTCAATAAAACGGAACATATCACCAATGCAAGAATGCAATTTGACCGTGAATCATTATGTCCAACGTATTGTCTTGAGATTGGAGAAGCAGGAGAAAGCTGTGCTCTCTATATTGCAAAACGTTTAGGAATGTCGAATGAAATGTTACGAAAAGCTAGTTTTGAGGCATATCATACGCATGATTTGGATTTCTTATCTGATGAAGATACTGACGAAAAGAATGCAATTATGATTAAAGAACTTCCAAAAAAGATTGTAAAAAAGAAAGTGGTAAAACAGAAGGAAGACATGACAGAGAAGTATACGATTGGGGATTGTGTTATGATCTATCCAGAGAAAAAAGTAGGAATCGTATGCAAGAAGATAAATGAAAAGGGAGTTCTTCAAGTTCAATTACAGAAGAAGAAAATCTTTATCAATCACAAACGGGTAAAGCTATATATCAAGGCGGAGGAGATGTATCCAGATGATTATGACTTTTCCATTATTTTTGATACGGTAGCAAACCGAAAAGCAAGACGTCAGATGGATAAACACTACTGTGAAGACTTGGAGATAAAACATGAGTAGTGCTGTGAGATAAGTAATACTTAAGATACAGGTTAATGAGATGTGATTGACGTAATTTACGAAGATTACTATTAATGTGCACATGGGGGTGAAGTAAAATTTTCTTGAATTCAACCCCATATGCATAGAAAAGAATGATATACTAAGAATATCATTGAGGAATTGTAAAACTTAATATGTATGGAGGAACTATGGCTGAATATCAAAGATTAGTGCACGAATTTGAGCCCGTATGGAATGCTGAGAGTAAGATATTAGTATTAGGAAGTTTTCCATCGGTGAAGTCAAGAGAAATTGCTTTCTATTATGGACATCCTCAAAATCGTTTTTGGAAGGTACTAGAAGCTGTACTACAACAAGAAATATCACAGGAGATAGAGGGGCGAAAAGAATTCTTATTAAGAAATCGTATTGCAATCTGGGATGTCATACAAAGTTGTGATATTATAGGATCAAGTGATTCTAGCATCAAAAATGTAGAACCAACAGAGTTAGCAACCTTAATTGAGAATAGTAAAATCAAGCATATTTTTGTTAATGGAAAGACGGCAGAAAGATTATATAAACGTTACAGTGAAGCTAAAACAGGAATAAAAGCGATTGCTTTACCATCAACTAGTCCAGCAAATGCAATGTTTTCACTCGAGCGTTTATGCCAGGCTTGGAATGTTATATGTGATTATCTATAAGGTATCAACGAAGGTAGGAATATCAATCAAGTGAAAATATCATTTAGGTGAAAGTCTTTAAGACGGAATACTCTCATAAGTGAGGTCGCCTTAGTATGATGTTTCGAATGATGGATATGTTTAAAAGAGTATGAATGCTTTAGAACTAAGAATTAAAATCATAATAAGGTGAGGATTTATGCTAGCAGAAGAGATAAAACAATTGGGAGGTTTAGTTATTACAGATATAAAGGAAGGCTTTCAAAACTATAAATATGAGCTATTATCGGGTAATCCAGATGATTTGTATAACATAATAATCCAAAAGATTCTTCATAATGGATGGGAGAACAGTTATGTTGACTTCTATTATGGAAGCCTAAAAAAGGAAGAACAGGAGAAAGTTCAAGAGGTAGTTCCTAGAGAATGGTTACACTATTTAAGACAATATGAGAATTGCAATGAGCTTTATTATCCGTTAAGCAAAGAACTTTTTGAGATCACGTGGTTTTTGACGATTCATGAGTATTTATTTAGCACCTTTTATTTTTGTAAAGAACCATGTACAATCTGGGGTAATTATAATAAGACATTAGTGAAGTTCTGGTTATAAAAGAATAGTGAATATTGATATAATAAAAGATGGAACGCAAAGAAAAGGAGAAAAATATTATGTGGAAGGGATTCACAGATTGATTTAGTGATATCGAAACCTTTCGGAAAGAAATAAGAAAATATTAAGTGAAGATGTAAGGAGAATCGAATATGGAAACAAGGAAATATATTATTGATATATTAGAGAAATTAGTGAATATACCGAGTCCATCTGGTTATACAAAGGAAGTAATGAACTTTGTAGAGGGAGAAGCTAATCAATTTGGATATACTTGTGATTACATACAAAAAGGTGGATTGATCATTCATGTTCCTGGACAAGAGGTTGAAACGATTGGATTATCTGCACATGCGGACACTCTTGGAGCCATGGTTCGGTCCATTAGTAGTGAGGGCATGATTAAGTTTGTATCCGTTGGTGGCTATACAATGACAAGTATTGAAGGCGAATATTGTAAAATCCATACACGCGATGGAAAGACCTATACTGGAACTATCCTTTGTACTAGTCCATCTGTTCATACGTATGATGATGCGAGAACACTAGAACGAAAAGAGCGTAACATGGAAATTCGTTTAGATGAGCAGGTAAAGAGCAAAGAAGATGTTGTAGCACTTGGTATTAGCAACGGAGATTATATCAGCTTTGATGCACGCTTTGAATACACAAAGAGCGGATTTATTAAATCAAGACATTTGGATGACAAAGCGAGTGTTGCAGTCTTACTTGGTTTACTAAAAGAACTGTCAGAAAAGAAAGAAAAACCAAAGAAAACACTGAAAATATTAATCTCCAATTTAGAAGAAATTGGCCTTGGCGCAACTTATTTACCAGCAGATATTACTGAATTTCTCGCAGTTGATATGGGAGCACTTGGTGATGATCTTGCAGGTAGTGAGTATACGGTATCCATCTGTGCACAGGATTCCTCTGGTCCTTACGATTATGACTTGACAACTCATCTTATCAATCTTGCGAAAGAAAATGAGGTTGCTTTTGTAGTTGATATTTTCCCGCATTATGGTTCTGATGCATCTGCAGCAATGCGCGGTGGTAATAATATTAAAACTGCATTGATTGGTCAAGGAATTCACGCTTCCCATGGTATGGAACGTACGCATGAGTCTGCGTTGATGGCTACATTGAAGCTACTACAGGCTTATGTGCGGTAAGGTTTCAGAGTGAAGAAACTTGCAAAGTACAATAAAGACACGATGCGAGATATGTCAGAGAAGGAGCAAGAGTTATTCCAGGAAGTTGTAAAATAGAACAGAACTTTGCAAAATTTATTATGGCATAAGAGGAATTAAGAATGAAAACAATAGAAGTTGTAGCAGCGATTATAATTAGTAATAAAGAGAATAAGAAGAAAATTTTTGCCACACAACGTGGATATGGGGAATTTAAGGGTGGCTGGGAATTTCCTGGTGGAAAAATGGAAAAGGGAGAAACACAACAACAAGCATTAATTCGTGAGATTCGAGAAGAGCTAGCCACTGAAATTGAAGTGGATGAGTTTTTTCGAACAGTTGAGTATGATTATGATTCTTTTCATCTAACCATGCATTGTTATATTTGCCATGTGAAAGCAGGAAATCTATCTTTACTAGAACATGAATCTTCGGTATGGCTAACTTCGGATGAACTAGAGCAAGTTGATTGGTTACCTGCTGATGTGGGTATTTTAAGTCAATTAAAAGATTATATGGAACGAGAGTAATTTTAAGCTTTTTTATACGGAATATAGACATGGTATCTTTTATTGTAATGATGCAAAGTTTGGTCACTATAATAAAAGATACCATGTTCTTTATATATGAGTGTTATCAGAAATGACACCAATAAACTGATCTTCTACGTTAATTGTAAAATGAAACGCAACCCTTTCCATTACAATTAACAGTTTTTGAGTAGCTTGTTATATATCTGCTAAGAGGTTGCATCTTAGCTTACAAAAGTCTAGTGTATGTCAAAGCACTAGGC
>JAEYPP010000058.1 GCA_023410575.1 Bacillota bacterium
AAAGCTTTATCGACTGTTGCATCGGTTGTGGAGTTAGTTTCCTTAGGTAGAAGTTTTAGAATTAAGGAGTCTGAAGATGATTGTTCCACTAAAAATGAAGCAGAGTCTCCGATAAAAAGAGGAAATGAACTTTCCAAAGAGGCCCTTAGTGTTTGACCGTCACTTAATAGAATTTGGATATCGGACCCTCGAAGGTTGATCACTTCACCTTTTAGAATTTCTCCTTTAATAAACTCACTGATCGAAGTATGCTGTTTCATTGAAGAAGGATAAGCCAGACGCAAAGATGCGCTAGTTGAGATATTTTGATTTAGATTGATGTTGCGATTATTTGTCTGCATGTTCTCCTCCTTAATCACCTAGTTCATATGTATCATCATGATACGATAAACGAGATAAATCTTGCTATAGATTATATATCGACTTTTCTCTTATTTTCTATAGGGATATGGAACAAAAGTACGGAAAGAAGACATCATTTTGCACATGGGAAGGTGAGCATGGGATGACAAACATAATTCATCCGCAACACGCTTTCGCTTGAATGAAGTGCGTAGCGGTACGTAAGGGCCTAAAACACAGGCCCTAAGTACCGACGACTTCATAACAGTATGCTTCTGAATTATGTTTGTCATCCCATATGAAGCAAGTCTATTGATGTGCAAAATGACGATTGAGGTTATAGAAAAATACTTTTGAAAGAAGGTTGACGTCCTTTTGCACAAAGAAATGTTATGGGTATGGGATGACAAATATAATTTATACGCAACACGTTATCGCTTGAATGAAGTTCGTTAAGGGTCTAAAATAATATAAATGGTGAGTTGCCAAAGAATACAAAGTGTAGTATATTATTACAAAAGTAATTTAAGTGAGGTGATATTACACTTGTTTTTTTACTTTTATTAGTAATTATGTGATACATAGCATTGATTAAGTAAGAGTTTGCTTTGATGAAATTAAGATTAGGAGGTAATGTTCTATGAAACCAGTAATAGGTATAACACCGCAATATAATCTTGAAAATCAACAAATTAAAATTGAAAGAGTATATTTTCAATCAATTGAAGATGCTGGAGGTATTCCTGTTTTATTGCCTTTATATAACAATGCGAATGAATTAACTGATTTAGTATCTAGGCTGGATGGCGTGGTATTTACCGGTGGTCCAGATGTGAATCCTAGATATTTTAAAGAAGAACCAATACCGGAATGTGGAGTAATTATTCCAGAGAGAGACGAATTAGAACTAAAGTTAGTTCCAATTATCATGAAGCAGAGGCTTCCAATCCTTGGAATATGTCGAGGAATCCAAACCTTAAATATTGCACTTGGAGGAGACATCTATCAAGATGTGCGAGCTCAGTATGAACCACAGAGTGAGGTAAGAGTTGCACATTATCAGAAAGCAGGGAGAGCAACTTTGACTCATAAAGTGACGATTGAGGAAAGAACATTACTTTCTAAAATCATTGGAAAAGATGAGATCTGGGTGAATAGCTTTCATCATCAGTCCATACGTAAAATTGCAGATGGCCTGACACTAGCAGCAACTGCATCGGATGGATTAACAGAAGCAATCACGAAAGAAGATTATCCATTCTTCCTTGGTGTTCAATGGCATCCAGAGGATTTATCTAAAATAGATGAGTATGCACAGAAAATATTCAATGAATTCATTATTGCCGCTAGTGCAAATAAAAGTTTTAGATGTATAAAATGTTAATAAAGCGGAGCGTAAAATGCTAATTTACTTAATTCGACATGGTCAAACAAATTACAATAAACAGAGTCGACTGCAAGGTCAAACAGATATTGATTTAAATGAGCAAGGAAGGCTTTTGGCAGGTATTACCGGGGAAGCACTCAAGAATGTAAAGTTTGATTATGTTATTTCCTCTCCTTTAACAAGAGCCATGGAGACTGCAAGAATCATTATAAGAGAAAAAGAGGTGCCTATAATTGCAGAGGCCAGAGTTCAAGAGATTGGATTTGGAGATTATGAGGGCTTATGTTTTGGAATAGAAGGATACAACATTCCTAATCCGAATTTTAAGTATTTCTTTACGGCACCTGAGCAATATCAAGTTCCACCACATGGTGAGAGCTTTGATGATATCATAAAGAGAACTGGTGAGTTCTTGCATGAGCTTATCAATACCTCGGAGTTTCAAAACAAAACAATTCTGGTATCCACACATGGCTGTGCACTCAAGGCAATTCTTGCTAATATTAGGAAAGTTCCTGTGAGTGAATTCTGGGGAGAGGGAGTTCATAAGAACTGTGCAGTATCTATAATAAATGCCCAAAATGGTAAAATCGAAATCGTAGAAGAAGGAAAGATATACTATAGTTAAAACGCAAAAGTACTTTTCTATAATTTCACTCGTCATTTTACACATATATAGACCTACCAAAAATGGGGCTGTCGCACTAGCTGAATATTGTATAAAAGAATGAAGGGCGATGGTATTTTTCAGAGTGCCTTACAAGTCCCCACACGCACTTTGTGGAGCTTGTGAGCGTAGCGCTACAGCGAAAATATACCATCGCCCTTCATTCTTTATTCATACTGCCCTTATTGCGACAGCCCCATACTCATAACATTTCTTGTGTAAAATGACTAGATTTCTGACTTTTTATTATTTTGGTTGTTTTCCGATGTAAGCTAGAATACCACCATCTACGTAAAGGATGTGACCATTTACGAAATCAGAAGCGTCAGAAGCTAAGAATACAGCTGGGCCAGCTAAATCTTCAGGAGTTCCCCAACGAGCAGCAGGAGTCTTAGCAATAATAAAGTTATTGAAAGGATGTCCTTCTTCTCTTAATGGAGCAGTCTGAGGAGTAGCGATGTAACCAGGTCCAATACCATTACACTGAATATTGAATTCACCATATTCAGAAGCAATGTTCTTTGTTAACATCTTAAGGCCACCCTTAGCTGCGGCGTAAGCAGATACAGTTTCACGTCCTAATTCACTCATCATAGAGCAGATGTTAATGATTTTTCCGTGACCTTTTTTGATCATGCTAGGAATACAAGCTTTTGCTACGATAAAAGGTGCATTCAAATCTACGTCGATAACCTGTCGAAACTCTGCAGCAGTCATCTCACACATAGGGATACGTTTAATGATACCAGCATTGTTAACTAAGATATCAATAACACCAACTTCTTTTTCAATCTGAGCAACCATTGCATTCACTTGTTCTTCATTTGTAACATCGCAAACATAACCGTGAGCAGTAATTCCAGCTTCTTTATATGCTGCAATACCTTGATCTACTAATTCTTGTTTGATATCATTAAATACAATTGTAGCACCTGCCGCTGCATAGGAGCTAGCAATTGCAAAACCAATACCGTAAGAAGCACCAGTTACTAACGCTATCTTACCTTCAAGAGAAAAATTCTTTAAACTTTCCATGATAAACCTCCACAGGATGAAATTATTATCGGATTATGTAAGAAATTCCGATAATCGATAGTAAACACAAATATTAGATTACAATTAAAGCGCATTGTAACGTTAACATTACTTCATAAGTTGCTATTAATAATGAAATAAGTTAACTAGAATGAATAAGAGCTGTTTAATATATACGAAATAATAAAAGCGCTTACAATTAATTTATAATATATCAATATTTACGAGGAGTATTATATATTGAAAATACACAAATTTCAATAGTGGATTTAAGTTCACGCATTTATAATATCATGAAAGCACTTACAATTGCATGAGGAAAAAGAAAATTTTTAGGAGGTTTTTTTATCGAACAGAACACAAAGATTGTTCAACAAAGAATTGCAAGCTAAGTCAGCTCAAAGTAATTCATGGAAATGGCTTGAATATATAATAAATATTGATTATAATCAAAATAATAAGCGTAGGCACAAACTTAATTAAACTTACTTGGTTACATAAATTGGTTATGTGACATTATATTTAGGTATTATGAGTAAATGAAAGAAAGACTCAATTACTTAATCAAAGAACATTGCAAGAGAGGTATTTATGTTTCAAAAATTTTATCCATCCTATTATGTGGATTCGTCATACCAGATTCCTTATGAAAAATTATATCAGCAAGGATATCGAGGGATTATATTCGATATCGATAATACTTTAGTTCCTCATGGTGCAGATGCAAGTCAAGAAGCAATCGAATTAATGAAGCGTATTCGCAACATTGGTTTTTCTGTATGCTTTATTTCCAATAATCATGAAGAGCGTGTTTCTAGATTCAATCGAGAGATTCGTGCGAAGTATGTATATGAGGCGAAAAAGCCTTCAACGAAAAATTATCGTAAAGCAATGGAATTTATGGGAACAACAAAAGAAACAACTTTTTTTGTGGGTGATCAGATTTTTACGGATGTATATGGCGCAAATCGAACAGGCATTACCTCATTTTTAGTAAAACCAATTGATAAGCATGAAGAAATTCAAATAATTATAAAACGAAGACTTGAGTGGATTGTATTAAAGTGTTATAAAAGAAAAATGCGAAATGATAAGCTAAAGAAAGATAAGAGATAATAAGATGAAGGATAATATTGTGCTAATCGGATTTATGGGAAGTGGAAAGACGACGATTGGAGAGAAACTTGCTCTATCTATGGAGTATGATTTTATCGATACGGATCAATATATTGAGGTTTTGACTGGGAAAAGTATTAATGATATTTTTTCCTCTGAGGGCGAAGTAGCGTTTCGTAGGTTAGAAACAAAATGTCTCACAGAGTTCAAGCAATCATTGCATCACTGTGTTCTTGCTACGGGTGGTGGTATGCCACTGAAAGAGGAGAATGCAGCCTTGTTGCGTGAAATTGGAATGGTTATTTTTTTAAAAACATCAAAAGAGGTTACATACGCACGTCTTAAGCAGGATACAACTCGTCCATTGTTACAAGGTGAGAATCCTAAGAAAAAAATAGAAGATTTGTTAACCAAACGAATGCCTTTTTATGAAAAGGTAGCTGATGTGGTAGTTTCAACAGATGATTGTTCGTTTGACTCAATTATTAAGGAAATTCAAAACTATTATAAAGTGAGGTAAAAGTTGTGAAACTACTTGTTTTAAATGGACCAAATATCAACTTTCTTGGAATTCGAGAAAAAGGTATTTATGGAGAACAAAATTTCAATTATTTGTTAAAAATGTTACAAAAGAAAGCAGAAGAAAAAAATATTACGATTGAAACCTTTCAAAGCAATTGTGAGGGTGAAATTATCGATCGATTACAACAGGCATATTTTGAACAGGTAAATGGGATTATTATTAATCCAGGAGCTTATACTCATTATAGCATTGCAATTCGAGATGCTCTAGCAAGTCTTGAGATACCTAAGATTGAGGTACATATCTCCAATGTGCATAAGAGAGAAGAATTTCGCCATGTATCAGTAACTGCGCCAGTTTGTACCGGACAAATCGTCGGACTTGGATTATATGGATATTTACTAGCAGTTGATTATATTCTAGAACAGAACTTATCATAAGATTCAGACTTAAGTTTGAAGAATGTACTAGTAAGAAAAAAATTGTTTTAGAGATACTATAGAATAAGGATTAGATTAGGAGCTCGATATGGGAATATTAGAAAAAGTGTATCAAATAATGAATAAATTGAACTGTGAGGCTGTTTTGATATCCAATCGTCACAGTATGCGTTATATCACAGGATATTGTGGTGATACTGGAATTGTAGTTATTACAAAAAGTGACAAGGTTATATTTACTGACTTTCGCTATGTGTATCAGGCACAAGCACAAGCGCAAGGTTTTGAAGTAAAAGATATTGAACAAGTTGGTTACGCAAAGAGTATTGCGAAGTTTCTAAAGAAACTAGAGGTCACCCGTGTTGCATTTGATGAAAATGAAACTAGTTACTCGACTTACAGCAATTATCTTAGTGAATTTGGTTCGATTTCCTTGATTCCTTATAGCAACCAGTTCGATCAGTTACGTATGGTAAAGACAGAGGAAGAGTTAGAGTATATAAAACAAGCTGAGCATATCGGAGATATTGTTTTTACTAAAATTCTTGAAGAAATTAAACCAGGCGTAACAGAACTTGAGATTGCAGCTAAAATTGAGTATCTACTAAAGACAAATGGAGCGGAGGGAATCTCCTTTGATCCTATCGTTGCATCAGGAATTAATTCGTCGATGCCTCATGCAGTTCCATCCCATAAAAAAATTGAGGTCGGTGATTTCGTAACGTTAGACTTCGGATGCATTTATCATGGCTATTGTTCTGATATGACAAGAACAATTGTGGTTGGTAAGGCAAGTGAAGAACAAAAGAAGATATACAATACCGTATTAAAGGCACAGCTTTGCGTACTTGAACAGTTAAAGGCTGGAATGCAGGGAAAGGCAGTTGACAAAATTGCACGAGATATCATATACGATGCAGGTTATGAAGGTTGCTTTGGACACGGTCTTGGACATAGCGTCGGCTTGTTTATCCATGAATCTCCTCGCGCTTCTATGAAGGCAGAAGAAATTATAGGAGAGAATATGACATTAACGGTGGAACCAGGGATTTACGTGAAAGATTTTGGTGGTGTTCGAATCGAAGATCTTGTTGTAGTAACAAAAGATGGTTGTATCAACTTCACCAATTCCCCAAAAGAATTAATTGAACTAAATTTTTAAAAAGTATGTAATATTTGATAAAAAATAGTTGAAAAAAACCAATAAATACGATAAACTAAAATGTAGTTTAATATAGCAATTAGCTATATTGATTTTAAGGAGGATTATTTTATGGTATCAGCAGGCGATTTCAGAAATGGCATTACATTAGAGATTGACAATAGTGTTTATCAAGTAATTGATTTTCAACATGTAAAGCCAGGTAAAGGCGCAGCTTTCGTTAGAACAAAATTAAGAAATATTAAAGATGGTGGTGTTACAGAAAGAACATTCCGTCCAACAGAAAAATTCCCTCAGGCTCATATTGATAGATCTGAAATGCAATATTTGTATAACGATGGTGAATTATATCATTTCATGAATACAGAAACTTATGATCAGTTTGCATTAAATGAAGAGTCTATCGGTGATTCTCTAAAGTTTGTTAAGGAAAATGAGATGGTTAAGATGCTTTCTCATAGTGGTCAGGTATTTGCTATTGAACCTCCACTATTCGTTGAATTACAAATTACTGAGACTGAACCTGGCTTTGCAGGTAACACAGCTCAGGGTGCTACTAAGCCAGCTGTTGTTGAAACAGGAGCTACGGTATATGTACCATTATTTGTTAACCAGGGTGAAACAATTCAGATTGATACACGTACTGGAGAATACATGAAGAGAGTTTAATTAAAGTAAAGACGAAATGAGCCCCTCTGGTTACTAGAATGCTGGTAAATCAGAGGGGTTTTTGCTTAAGGGATATTGTTAGAATGGAGGGAATATGGAAAAAGAAAAGAGAAATTTAAGAAAAGAAATCAAAGAAATTAAAGAACGTATGTCTGAAATTGAGATAGAAGTTGTAACTTTAACTGATAATACAGATCCAAAATATAAGGAAAGTATTGAAAATGAGTATGAGCAACTTACCGGAGATTTAGCTGAATTAGAGGAATTAAAAAAGAGTAAGCGTTCTTATAAAAAGTATGTGTTTGGTAGTATTGCAATTGTTACTGCCATTCTTTCTTGTATCACCATTATTTTGAAGGTACGAAAAAGAAAAAAGTAATCATGGAAAATGAGGTCACCACAGGAGGGCAACAACGATGAAACATATATGTGTTGGTGTGATGGCACATGTGGATGCAGGAAAGACAACTTTATCTGAAAGTATGCTATATATGAGTGGAAGCATACGTAAATTAGGTAGAGTCGACCATGGAGATGCTTTTTTGGATACTTATGCCCTAGAACGCGCTAGAGGAATTACTATTTTTTCAAAGCAAGCCCAAATTCAATTACAACATATGAAAATCACATTGTTAGACACTCCTGGTCATGTTGATTTTTCTGCAGAAATGGAGCGGACATTACAAGTATTAGATTATGCAATTTTAGTAATTAGTGGGGCAGATGGGGTTCAAGGACATACAAAAACATTATGGCATCTGTTATCAAAATATCAAGTTCCTGTATTTATATTTATTAATAAAATGGATCATAATGGTACGGATAAAGATGCGATATTAGCACACTTAAAAAAGGAATTAAACTCGGAGTGCATTGATTTTACGAATGACCAGACAATCGAATTTTTTGAGAATATCGCTATCTGTGAAGAAAATCTATTCGAACAGTTTTTTGAAACTCAAAATATTGAGCAAGAAGAGATCAATCGTTTGATACGTTCACGCAAGTTATTTCCTTGCTATTTTGGTTCGGCACTTAAATTAACAGGAGTTGAGGGTTTTCTTCACGGATTGGAAACTTATACAAGTGAACCTTTATATCCAGAGGAGTTTGGCGCTAAGGTATTTAAGATTTCTAGAGATGAGCAAGGTAACCGCTTAACTTATTTAAAAATAACTGGTGGTGTACTAAAAGTAAAACAGGTGCTAACCAATCAACAGGAAAAAATTAATCAAATCCGCATTTATTCTGGAGAAAAATATGAAACTGTGAATGAATTGGAAGCGGGTAATATTTGTGCTGTTACAGGTTTATCTCAAACACGTGCTGGAGAGGGTTTGGGCAATGAACGGGCAACAGGGGCTCCATTGTTAGTTCCTGTCCTAAATTATAAGATTTTATTGCCAGATGGTTGTGATGCAGCAGCAATGCTTCCAAAGTTTCGACTATTAGAAGAAGAGATTCCCGAACTTCATATTGTTTGGGAAGAATCAACAAAGGCAATCCAAGTTCATATCATGGGAGAAGTACAAACAGAAGTGTTAAAATGTATTGTTTTTGAACGATTTGGTGTTGAGATTGAGTTTGGTGCTGGTAGTATTGTATATCGAGAAACGATTGCCAAACCAGTTGAGGGCGTTGGACATTTTGAGCCGTTGCGACATTATGCCGAAGTGCATCTTCTATTAGAACCATTGACTCAAGGAAGTGGATTACAATTTGCAACCGATTGCAGTGAGGATATATTGGATCGAAATTGGCAGAAACTTGTGTTAACCCATCTCATGGAAAAGGAGCATAAAGGTGTGTTAGTGGGTGCACCAATTACAGACATGAGAATCACTCTAATTACTGGACGAGCTCATCAAAAGCATACCGAAGGTGGAGATTTTCGACAGGCAACGTATCGAGCTGTTCGACAAGGGCTAAAGCAGGCAACGTCAATTTTATTGGAACCATACTATGAATTTAGACTAGAGATACCAGATACAATGCTCGGTCGGGCAATGTTAGATATTGAGAATATGTATGGTACTTGTAAGATTGAACAAGTAGAGAATGGTCTAACCGTATTAACTGGGAATGCACCGGTCTCTACGATGCAGAATTATCAGCGTGATGTCACTGCATATACGAAAGGGAATGGTAGGTTGACCTATCGTTATACGGGTTATGGCAAATGTCATAATACCAAGCAGGTGATTGCAGAGGTTGATTATGATTCTGAACGAGATTTAGAAAATCCAACAGGCTCTGTTTTTTGCGCTAACGGGTCAGGATTTACGGTAAGTTGGGATTGCGTAAAGGATTACATGCATCTAGAAGGCTTACCTAAATTCAATCAAGACCATATGGATACTTCTGATATTAACGAATTGCAACGAGAAGAAGAGTGGATAGGTACTGATGAGATTGATCGTATTATCGATCGCACTTTTTATGCAAATCGAAAGGATAGTGTAAACTCCACAAAAAAACGATATACAAAACGATATGATACGTCAGTAGAACCAGTAGTAAGAAGGTATAAGACACAAGAGCCAAAAGAAGAATATCTTCTAGTTGATGGATATAATGTTGTATTTGCAGATGAAGAGTTAAGTGATTTGGCGAAGATTAATATGGATGGAGCTAGTCGTAAATTAATGGATATCTTATGTAATTATCAAGGACTTCATAAATGTAAAGTCATCCTTGTATTTGATGCCTATAAGTTAAAAGACCATCCAACAGAATTACTAGAATATCATAATATTTTAGTGGTTTATACAAAAGAAGCAGAAACTGCAGATCAGTATATCGAAAAGTTCGCTCATAATAATAGTTCTAAATATGACATTACAGTTGCTACCTCGGATGGTGTAGAGCAAATGATTATTCGTAGTAAAGGTTGTGGCTTGTTATCCGCTCGTGATTTTTGGAAAGAGATGAAGAATACGAATCGTTATATTCAAGAGAATTACCTTAATCAGTCATCTTCTGGACGAACTTATTTATTGGACAATGTATCAGACCATGTTGCACATAAGATCGAACGTATTCGCAATGGAGAGACCTAATACTTTAGCAGTAAATGGTTATATTATGGATGTAATTGCTAAGGGTTATAGTTGTCTATCAATTATGAGGTGGCATAATATGAGAGTCTATGTATTACAGGTAAAGTTAAGGGCTAGTTGGGTACATTCACTAAAAGAAAAACGTATGGTAATAAAAAGTTTGATTGCAAAGCTACAAAACAAGTTTAATATTTCAGTTGCAGAAATTAGTGATCAGGATATTCATCAGAGCATTGTGATAGGCATTGCCGGTATTTGTCATACAGCTGCACAGGCAGATTCCCATATCGAAGAAGTGATTCGATTTATCGAAGAAAATACAGATGCAGAAGTTATTGATATTAGGGAAGAAATTAACTATACAGGGGGATAGACAACTTAATAACGCTTTTTTACTTTTTAATTATAATGTAACTTTAAGTCACAAGCTATTAAAAATAGTAGATTATTACTAGTTTTTAGTTTATAATAGAAGTTATAGATGAAACAGGTGGTGGATATTGGTAATTTAAGTTGTCGTTTTGATAAGATTCAGGAGGGACACTGATGAAAGTAAAAACAAATTTACAATCGAATGATACATTAGAGAATCTTGGTCAAATCATAATTGAATTAACTGAAATGAATTACAATCAAATTATCGAATATGTACTTCCTATCGTTTTGGAGAAATCGTATCAAAGTATGAGTTCCCAAAAAGAGCTAAATTCCAATTCCCTACTTATATCAATACTTGAATTATTATATCAAGAGAAGAATTTATCCATTGAAGCTGTAAAGGCGGCTGTACAAGTATTGCCTACTTCAATTAAGGAAGAACTCCTTCAGATAATTATTCGTAATCCTCAGATTAAAGAGATATTAAATGAACGTCTTACTCCTTTTGGAATGAGTTTGGGGCGTGTCGAAATCATAGAGAATTTAATTGATGGTGAGTAAATATGATAAAAAAGACGTTTGAAATTAAAGGGAACAAGGATAGTAAACTGTGTAATATCAACATACAGATGAATAATGAAGATTATGATAGGATTTTATCTGTAGTAGATCGAAGCGATTGCAATCAAATTACTAAAGTTGGAGTAAAAATAGGAAAGATTGCAATTAAAATTCCACAAATGAGAGCTTTTTTACCAGAACTCGTTGTTGATTATAAACTTACAAGATTGTTAGAAAATGCAAATAAGAAATTTGAAGAGTTATCCAATGAATTTGGTGTAGAACAATTAATAATTGAAGAATTAAAAAAGGGGAGATGATAATGGATCATAAGTATGCTACAGTTATAAAGTTATGTCAACTCATGTTTATGATCTTCTGTGTCATATTTATCTGTGTTTCAATTTACAGTACAGTATTAACGTATCAATTTTATATTAATACAAAAACAACGACAGCGACAATTGTAAGTATTAATAGAAATCGAAACATAAGAGAAAGTAATAATAGCGTTTCCTATACACGAGTAACTTATTCTATCGATGGTAAAGAATATGAGTCAACTATCAATGAGTGTAGATTAGGTTGGTATGTAGGAGAAGAGATAACTATTTTGTACAATACAGAAGACCCTAACAATATTAAGATGAAAGATTTGATTTTTTTTCATCCAATTTTATTTGGTTGCTTAGGACTTGTTTTTTTAGGGGCAAGTGTTGGAATCAAAGTTTACCTTAAGAATGCACTAGAACGAATGAAACTACTTCTTATCGAAGGACGTAAAATATATGCGACAATTGTTGGCTGCAAGATCAATTCTTATACTCAAGTAAATGGTCAATATCCTTTCCGAGCAGAAGCAATAGAGGAAGATGTTTTTACAGGAGAAATTTCTCGTTATATAAGTCAAGATATCTATCAAGACCCTCCAGACCTACTTGGTAAGCAGGTTTTAGTGTATGTAAATCCTAAAAGGCCGAAGGAGTATTATATGGCTTTACCAGAGTTGTTGGAAAAATTATAGTAGATTCTGTATCATTACTGAGTATTTTCGGACCGAATGAAAAGTTAACAAGAGAAGAAGCAGCAAAATTAATTATGGATATGGTTTATCTATCCTCAAATTATTAAAAACTAAAAGATAGCAGGGCAAGTATCTGTGTTGATACTTGCCCTGCTATCTTTTAGCTTTTTTAAGGTGCTGTCGCACAAAGGGCAGTATGAATAAAGAATGAAGGTTGATGGTATATTTTCTTCAGCCCACACGCAATATGCACACAAGCGCGATAGGAAGATGTCGCTTACGCGACCGCGCTTGGCGCGAGTGTTTTGCAAACAAAACACTTTTTATATTCTTCTGGGGGATAAAATATATGATTGACTGAGGCAGCAAAGAATGATAATATTGAAAATATATTCAATGAAAATAAATTTAATAAGTTGGAGATGAAAAATGACTACAAGAAAAGAGCAAAAAGAAAACCGAAGGCAAGACATTCTTAAGGCAGGATTGAGTATTTTTATTCGTAAAGGATACGAAGCAACAAAAATAAATGATATTGCAGAGAAGACAGGTATGAGTGTTGGGTTGTTATATCATTATTTTGGGTCAATTGAGCTTTTACATGAGGAGTTAATTAACATCGGACTATCTGGACGCACAGGGCAATACTTTCCTCAATATGACGGTCCACTCGATTATTTTTTAAAGGCGGCAAAACACATCTTTGATATGGCAAAAGCTGATCATTATACCGCTGAACTATTTATCCTAATGAATCAAGCGCAACGTAATCCAAATCTTTCAAATCGTATAAAAGAAAAACTTCAACAAAACGATGTTATAGAGAAGTCAATTAGTCTCATTGAAGAAGGTCAGTGTCAAGGAATAATCCGTGAAGGGAATGCTATAGCTCTAGCATTATCGTTTTGGCTTTCCGTACAAGCGTATATAGAAATGATTGCTCTTAATCCACAAATTCCTTACCCAGAACCTTGCTGGTTTGTTGATCTATTAAAGGATAGTAGTGAAGGAAAAACAAAAAAATAATAAAGGAGAAAACAATATGTTTCTTTTAGACAGAAATTTTAGTAGAAAAGCTCTACTTAATAAAACCATCCTGATAACCGGTGGTGGTGGAGGGATAGGCTATGAAGCTTCACGTGCATTTTCCTATATGGGAGCTAACGTAATTATTGCAGAAATAGATGCACAAAAGGGACGGATTGCACAAAGATTAATAAATGAGGAATATGGCAATGAAAACGTAGATTTTTTTCAAGTAGATATCTCTGATGAAAAACAGATAGACGAATTATATAATTACATAAAAAACAAATATAACCATATTGATGTATTAATAAATAATGCCGCAGTTGTCCCAATGGGAGCGATTGAAAAAGTATCAATCTCCGATTGGGATTTAAGCTATGCAGTTAATTTGAGAGGTCCAGTCCTTCTAATACAAAAGTTTATTCCTTCAATGAAAAACAAAGGTGGGATTATTGCTTTCATACCGTCGGCAGCCGTCACACCGTATATGGCAGCTTATGAGATTTTTAAAACTGCACAAGTAGAGCTTTGCAATACTCTATCGGAAGAACTATCTGATAATAATATTATTACATACTCAATAGCTCCCGGATTTGTTAAAACAGATACTGCTATAAAATCGGTAGAAATTGTAGCATCTTCCTTGGAGATTACACCAGATGATTTTTACAAAACACTGGAAGAAGTCATCTTGGATGTTGAGCTGGCTGGTGTTGGATATGCAGTATCAGTTGTAAATGCAGAAAAGTATAACGGAACAATGACATCATCTTATCAAGTGTTAAAAGATGCTGGTTTAATATTCGACAATGTGGTAAAACAAGATAATATTCAAATACAAGTTGACTATGAAAGATTAACCTCACTATTTACGAGTGTTACAAATATTTTTTTTAATCAATATCAAAGTTGGCAAATGAAAAAACTGTTTCAAAAGCAGTTTATACTTTCCGATTTTAAGAAACAAATGGGGATGAAGGCAGATAGTTACAAAAAACTATTAGAAGATTTGCAAGCTCAAACTCAAAACAATCAATGGGATAACTTTTTAGATAGCAAAGACATGTTCATAAAATTACAAAATTTTTATAAACATCAAAAAGATCTGCTTCAAAATTATGAAAAAAACATGATGCAGTTAGCTAACGATACAAAACTTTTAAATAGTTGGATTGATATAATACAAGAGTTAATCGATATTTTATCAACAAGAGACTCCATCAACTAAAGATCACCGTACACTTTTTTTAATTAAAATCGTGCATGTCAGATAATGATACATGATTTTACTTGTTTTTTTTCAAGTTAATGAGATAATAAAGACAAGGTTAAAAGCAAAGGAAATTAGAATGAAAATATAATAACTATAGAGCATGAATCGCTATAGAATATCTTACTTAAAGAATCTTAGTTATAATAGACAAAATGCAAATGATGAAGTTTAGGTTATAGTAGACATAGGTAATATTAGACTGTAAAAAATAAAATAATTTCTGGAACTTTATTTTACTTATATCGTCTAATAGGTAACAGCTATAAAATCTTATAAGTCCAGCGGTATGATGTCAAGTGAGACATACTATAAAAATCGTATTTTTTAATAGTATTTCTAAAAAAACAAAAAACGACCACCTAAGCCCTGTCGACCAAGTTTTTGAAAAATGAGCAGGGC
>JAEYPP010000074.1 GCA_023410575.1 Bacillota bacterium
GGTTTACCAAGGTGAGAACAAAGAATTACTTTACACCATCGTTGATTAATTTCTTGATCGTAGGAAGTGCAGCTACAAGACGAGTATCGTCAGTAATCTTACCTTCTTGTAATGGAACATTAAAGTCACAACGAACTAAAACTCTTTTGCCTTTTACGTTGATATCATCAACCGATTTTTTATTTAACATAGGAAAGCTCCTTTCAATAATAAACATAATGGAGAAAAAAATAGGTCCGGTCCTTAAAGACCGGACCCGTAAGGTCAATACTGATTAAGCTAATTCAGCAAAGTACTTAATTGTTCTTACCATCTGGGATGTGTAAGAATTTTCATTATCGTACCAAGAAACAACCTTAACTAATGTCTTTCCATCTGGAAGCTCAGTAACTTTTGTTTGAGTTGCATCAAATAAAGAACCGAATTTGCTACCGATGATATCAGAAGATACTAATTCTTCTTCAGTGTAACCAAAAGATTCACTAGCTGCTGCTTTCATAGCTGCATTAACTTCATCCTTAGTTACTTTCTTTGTACAAACAGCTACTAATTCTGTTGTAGAACCAGTTGGAACTGGAACTCTCTGTGCAGAACCATCTAACTTACCAGCTAATTCTGGGATAACTAAACCGATTGCTTTTGCAGCACCAGTAGAGTTAGGAACGATATTAACAGCAGCTGCACGAGCTCTTCTTAAATCGCCTTTTCTGTGTGGTCCATCAAGTACCATCTGATCACCAGTGTAAGCATGGATAGTAGTCATGAAACCTTTTTCGATTGATGCTAATTTATTTAATGTATCAGCCATAGGAGCTAAGCAGTTTGTAGTACAAGAAGCTGCTGAGATAATAGTATCATCTTTTGATAATGTATTCTCATTAACGCTATATACGATTGTAGGAAGATCGTTGCCTGCTGGAGCAGAAATAACAACCTTCTTAGCACCTGCATTGATATGTGCTTGAGACTTAGCTTTAGAAACGTAGAAACCTGTACACTCAAGAACAACGTCTACGCCAAGGTCACCCCAAGGAAGTTTAGAAGCATCAGCCTCTGCGTAAATCTTGATTTCTTTACCGTCAACAACGATAGAAGATTCTTTTGCTTCAACTGTATGTCCTTCATATCTACCCTGTGCTGAATCATACTTTAATAAATGAGCTAACATTGCTGGATTAGTTAAATCGTTGATTGCAACTACCTCATAACCTTCTGCACCAAACATTTGTCTGAATGCAAGACGACCAATACGTCCAAAACCATTAATTGCTACTTTTACTGCCATGATTAAATTCCTCCTAAATGAAATTTTATAATACACTGTCTCAATGGATTAGCCTCATACGGGACAGCTATTAATTTATTTCTCGATTTGTTAAGTTTTTGTCAATCTAATAATTGACCCCAACAAAATCCTTCTCTATTTTACCCAATTCTAGCATAGATTTCAAGTATAATTTATTATTTTACTAATTATTAACACTTATTTCAATTTTTTCGATAATGACATGTTTTTTTTGTGCACATTCATTATGCTATAGTTCTAATTAGTCGATTAAACCAAATCGCGACAGCGGCCAGATTCTAAGAATTGCTCTTCCTCCGATATTTTTCTTCTTAATTGGACCAATATTACTATATCGACTATCCAAACTCACGGTACGATTATCACCTAATACAAAATATTCATCGTCAGCTAACGTTAACTCTTCAGCTGCAATCCCTTGATATGTGATCGGATCTTTGCCAAAGTTTTCACTTAACCGGATACCATTAATAAAGATTGTATCATCCATAATCTGCACACTTTCTCCTGGAAGACCAATAATTCGTTTAATAAAGTACTCTTTATTTTCTCTTCCATATGGATAAAAAACTATTATATCAAACCTTTTTAAATGATCGAAATGACGAGATATTTTTTCAACCCAAATGTTTTCTCCGTCATATAGCGTATTTTCCATCGAGTCTCCAATAACAATCGTTCGTTGCAATAGATACTTTGGTACAATGACAGCCACAAAAAACAAAGCAATCACATAGATACAAACTTCAATCACCATACGTTTTTTCTTCGCAATTTGATGCGTTTCCCCCCCATTATTTTCTACTGGGCTATGATCAATATTTGTTTCTTGTTCCATTTCCTCCTTGCACATCGTGAATGCACCTTCTCTCTATTCATGCCTTATGAAGCCAAAATCGCTCAATGGCCAAATTCTACACCAAGCACGTCCAAGTATGGAATCAATTGTTACTGGTCCAACTAACTCACTTCTACTGTCTTTACTGTTATTTCGATTATCACCTAGAACAAAATACTCATCTTCTCTAAGTGTAATAGGCTCAAAAGCAATTCCAGGATTTCGAATTACATTCTCTTTTCCAAAGTTTTCGCTTAAAGGAGCTCCATCAATATAGATTATGTTATCGATAATTTGAACTGTTTCTCCAGGTAGTCCAATGATACGCTTAATATAACATAACTCATCGTCATACTCATAAGGATGAAAAACAATTACATCAAATCTCTGTGGATCTGTAAATAAGTACTTTATTTTTTCTATCAACAAATGATCATCATCATTCAATGTTGACTCCATTGAACTCCCATTCACTTCAACTGGTTGTATTACAAATTTCTGAATAATCAATACACCAACTAAAATTACTGCAAAATAAACGATAGTCTCTGACACCTGCCTTATAAAATTCTTTTTTGTCTTTTTTGTCTCAGGATTCGCTTCATTTTGTTCTACTTGAACAGGTTCTAATTGTTCTTTCATACACTTTGCCTTTCTTTCATAAGTTTCTATCGTATAACCATATGAAATAAGCTGCTGTAACGGTACCATCCACTTACAGCAGCTTATTTTATCTTATTACACTCATGTTGTTCGTATTATTGCTCAAGGTCTTCATCATCACTTACAATTTTAACTTTTCCTTCTCTTAACTCCTCTACAGCTACAGAAAGAGGTTTATTACAACCAGCATCCGCCATAGGCTTTGAACCATCGATAATCTGTCTTGCACGCTTTGCTGTTGCTAATACAATAGAGTATCTACTGTTAACAACAGGCTGTTCACCAGGTTCTACCTCACTATTTACTACTTGCATCAAATCATGATAAGATGGATGTAACATATCTATCTCTCCTTCCAATACTTACATATTTTATAGAATTCGCTTATGAATCAAGCTTATCTTGACCTTCCTTTTGATTGACACGGTTTGCAATTGTATCTGGTAGTAAAGCGGATAAAACTACTTGCCCCTGTTCCATCACAATAACTGCTTTACACTTTCTACCACAAGTGGCATCAATACAATTCATATTATCTTTTGCATTCTGAACCATGCGTTTGACCGGTGCTGCATCCGGTCGAATCACAGCTACTATTTTCACAGAATTCACAACATTACCAAAACCAATATTTATCAGTTTATTCAAAAGTCATCCCCTCTTACTCTATGTTTTGAATCTGTTCACGAATCTTTTCAATCTCTGTTTTCAAATCAATCGCCTTATTAGACACTGCTAAGTCATTCGCTTTCGACAGAATCGTATTCGCTTCTCGGTTCATCTCTTGAGCAATGAAATCAAGTTTTCGACCTATGTTGACTCCCTCATTCAAAGTTTCCTTCATACTACCAATATGCGCTTTTAAACGAACGGTCTCTTCATCAACACAAATTTTGTCTGCAAAGATAGTGATTTCTGTTGCCAATACACTTTCATCTACCCTGTTATCGGAAAGTAATTCATTAACTTTATCCGTTAACTTTTTACGATATTCAGCTACAATCTGCGGTTCTCGCTCCTCAATAAAAGCGATAAGTTCTAACATACAATTAAGTTTAGCTATAATATCGTTCTTAAGGTGATCACCTTCAGCAATTCGTGTCTCGACAAATTTTTGCGCCGCCGATTCAACTGCATTCTTAAGTAATTCCCATAACTGCTCTTCATCTATCGTTTGCTCTTCTAATGTAAATACGTCAGGAAATTTCGAAAGCACAGATGCTGTCAAGTCATTCTTGATATTGAAATCACCACTCATCTTAACAAAGCCGTTATAGTATTCTCTCGCAATTTCTTCATTATACTTAACACATTGTTTTCCTTCGCTATAATCTTCGTATGTAATAAACATATCGACCTTACCACGGCTAAGATATTGTTTTAATACATTACGAATAGCTGACTCAAAAAAACTAAGTTTCTTTGGCATCTTAATCGTTAGTTCTAGATAACGATGATTGACCGATTTCATCTCTACAACCAGCTTACGTTCTGAATTGTCGAGTTCATAACGTCCAAAACCTGTCATGCTTTTTAACATTCCAACACATTCTTTCCCAATATATTCATTTAACTTAGATGATTATCTAGTCCATTATAAAGTACTTTTCATCATTCGTCAAGAAAAACAGACTGACTATTGAAGCAACTAGTTAAAATAAACTAGCTTTTCTTCCGGCTCTGTAGCTGCCTCGACTTTTGTAGCATATAAGATTGGGCCTTTTCCATGGTATTCTTTCGTATATTCAACACGAATTTTTGCAGTGACGGTAACCCACATACGACTCTTTAATTCTTCATAAGGAACTGGGCCAATTTCCTTGCTCATCTTGCACATAAATCCAATAAATGCCGTATCATCAGCACAACAGGTCATCGCAAATCTACCAGGAACAAAACACCCACTTGGAAAACGATCCGTTTTATAAACCATAGCAAGAAAACGCACCGTCTTACCATTGTAATCCTTTGGATGATCCATCGCATTCATATACCATAAGCCATAATCCTCGTCACTAATCTCAATGATGTCCGCATTTATATCAAAGGGCATTATTTCTTGTCCAGCATCTGTTGTAACACCTTCTAACGATTCATATATAATCTGAGCTTTTCGATTTATTGGTTTAATCGTTCTTCTGATTGCAATTTTGTCGGTTGTCTCGTTGCAACGATTAATAATAATAGTATCAGAATATTTAAACTGCCCAACCATAATAGCTCGAAAATTATTTGTATAATTTATATACGTAGTTGCATCTATAATAGTAATAATTTGTGCCAACGCCCATCCATCTGGCATATCGATTTCTAAAAACTCCTCAAAATCCCACATACCATTGCATTCAAATAGCACGCGTTCCGGTCGATAAAATCCCTGTAAACGCTCCAAGAATTCACCCGTTAACTGCTCTTGATCTTCTACTGTTACAACACTAACACCTTTCTTAACAAGATTGGCTTCATCAAATTCTACCTCTCCTTCTTCACAGACGACTAATAAAGTTTTAGCTCCATCTGCAAAATCAGGATTATTGATAGTTTCTAATATAAATGTACTTTTTCCACTTTCCAAAAAGCCATTAACTACAAAAACAGGGATGTCCATTTTGTTACCGTTCCTCTCTATTGAAACATATGCTCAATTGCTTCTGTATTTAACTTGCTACCAATCACACATAATCTTCCTGTAATATCTGCTGCGCCTTCACGAATTTCAAACTCACCTGGTACAAAATCAAAGTAAAACCATTCCCCAGACGTACCAGCAACAATTCCTTTTGCTCTTAAGATAAAACCAATATCCTCTGCTTCTGATAACTGATTTAATATTTTCTCTAATTCCTCTTTGCTATATTTACGAATCGTTTGTGTACCCCAGCTTGTGAATACTTCATCTGCATGATGATGGTGGTGATCTTCATGATTATGTTCACAACATTCATGGTCGTGATCTTCATGATTATGTCCACAACATTCATGATCGTGTTCTTCATGATTGTGTCCACAACATTCATGATCGTGTTCTTCATGATCGTGTCCTGGTTCTAGACTTTCTGCTTTTAATAATTCGCTTTCGAATGTATTCTCCTCTTCCATCGCCTTAATAATCTGACTACCTTGAATCTGATCCCAAGGCGTTGTTACAATCGTAGCTTTTTCATTATGTTCGCGAAGCAATGCTAACGCAGCACTTAATTTATCTTCTGAAACTTCCTGTGTACGACTTAAGATTATAGTCTTTGCACTTTCTACTTGATTATTGAAAAACTCACCAAAATTCTTCATATACATCTTACATTTCTTCACATCTACAATTGCAGTATAACTATTAAGAACAACATCCTTAGATAAAACACCTTTTACTGCATTGATGACGTCTGATAATTTGCCAACACCTGAAGGCTCGATAATAATACGCTCTGGATGAAACTTATCAAGTACTTCATGTAATGACTTGTCAAAATCTCCAACTAGAGAACAGCAAATACAGCCCGAATTCATTTCCGTAATTTGAATCCCAGATTCTTTTAAGAAACCTCCATCAATACCGATTTCTCCAAATTC
Source organism: Bacillota bacterium (assembly GCA_023410575.1). Lineage (GTDB taxonomy): Bacteria > Bacillota > Clostridia > Lachnospirales > Lachnospiraceae > Lachnoclostridium. The sequence goes on from JAEYPP010000074.1 coordinate 6,375, forward strand.
ATTCTCTATTAGTACTAATTTTTCATTTTGAAAGCCTTCTTTCAGAAGCTTTTTAATTAGTGTTGTCTTTCCTGCTCCTAAGAAACCAGAGATAATATCTATTTTTGTCATATGCTTGTCCTTCTTTCCACAATAATAAGTCAATCGAATGATCTCCTTGCCATAATCATTTGCTATTATAGCACTACTTAATAACAATTTCAAACTTACTGGGTACAACAAAATCTAAAGATTTTGCTGTACCCAGTAACTCCTTAGTTAAAAAGTAGGCAATTCTTGCACATTAAATTCTTTTATTAATGTCTCATAACCTAATAATTTTAAATCAGCCTCATCTTCTGTTGCTTCGGATAACAAAGGATAATCTCCAACCAATACATAGTAAAGATTATTATCACCTTTTACAACTCTAGCAGGATATCCTAGATAAATCAAAGGATTTGCCACACTATTCGCTGCTGCCTCTGTACGAAAAACACCAACTTGCACACTATATCTTTTAGAATCTGGACGATCATTCATGCATACTCCTATAACATATATCACTTATAATTTGATATACTTTACTATATGCATGATAATTACAGTTTCCACAATTATCGTGTCAAAGTTCGTAAGAATTCTATAAATGAAGTTGTAAGTTCATCTTCATACACGATCTCACGAATCCGTATTGGATAGTCTGTTATAATATTATCTACTCCTAGCTGTTTCATACGTTCAACTTCAGAAAAATCATTTACCGTCCAAGCATGAACCCCTTTTCCTACACTGTGTGCTAACTCAACCATATCTGGGGTTATAAAGCTCGATTTTACACTAAAGAAATCCGCATATTCTCTATGGTAAAAATATCCGAATGCAAATGGTAAAATGTAACCCGTTTTAATGTCCTCATTTGCTTCTTTTACTCGTTTTAGGGCGCCATAGTTGGTAGAACTAATGACACACTGATCCTCCATATCATGTTGTTCAATTAGAGTAACTACTTTTTCAACTAATTGATTTTCATGATTTGTTATCTTAATTTCAATGTTCATAAAAATACTATTTTGACATAGAAGCAAGGCTTCCTCTAGCGTTGGTATCGATATCTCTTCATAATCGGTAAATCTTTTTGCAGCATTATATCCTAACAACTCCTCATACGTAACACTCCAAATATTTTTGTTGACTCCAGTCGTACGCTTTAGATTCGAATCATGAAGCAAGACGACAACACCATCTTTTGTTTCCTGAACATCTACTTCAACATAATCAGCCATCGCATCAATAGATGCCTGTATCGAAGCAAGTGTATTTTCAGGAGCTATGGAAGAATAACCTCGATGTGCAGTAATATATTGCCCAAAAATAGGTGCTTTTTGGCGTAATAAGCTCTCACGAAACCGAACCGTAAACGTTAAAATGAAAATGAAAAAGATGAAGATACAAATAATAGTAAAGTATCTCTTGTACTTGCGGTCATGTAATATTTCTGACTGTCGAATAAGAATCTCTTTTGGCATAGAATTTGTAGTATTCTTGTATTTTAAAAACATTCTATATATAATACTAAGATTTATGATAATGCCAAAAACACCTACAATAATTGCGTAATAACGATTAATATGATCGTAAGTAGTAAGAAAAGCGGCCGTTGTCAGCTTATCATCTACCATAAAGAATGTAATAATTCCTGATACTATTACAACAAAACAGTACAAGACAACATAAAACAAGAATAGTAAAATATTGTATTTAATAAATTGAAATGCAATACTCTTTCGATGTTCATGAATCGTTTTTTTACTTTTCCGATAGGCTGTAATAAAATCACATCGATCAAAGCTTATATAAAAGAATGAAAACATTCCTATATAGCATATAGCCGTAATTATTACAAGTATAATAATAATTATTGGTACTGTATATCTTTTTTTGATCATGCTATCAAAAATGTAGGATGGAATTCTTTGTCGAAACATCATTCCTATATAAAGCGGTAATGCATAAAAAATACAGCTTAACATCGAAAATAACGGTAATAAATAATTTTTTTTTATTTTTAATAACCGAATTGCCTCTTCGAAGCCTACGATTACAAATTGGGTAATTCGGATTACCTCTACCGTATTTCGCATTTGATTATAGATAGACAACGTTATTACTTCCACATAGAAAAATAGAGAAGCAATGACCAAAATGATCATAATTAGCAACAATGTAACAGGTGACATTAGAAAAGGAAACAGATTTTGGAGCGTAAGATAACTGTATTTCGAAGCCTTTAATGCTAATGAAGTCGCGAAGTCACATATGGTTATAAGTACAACCAAAAATAGAGCATTGTGCAGGAACAAATAAAGCAACAATGCCTTAAAATGTTTCCATATTCTTTTTTTCTTCCGTTTTTCCTCCATTCTGCCAATCCTTTCAGTCATTTTTATAGTCAAGAATAAGCTTAATGGTATATTTGGGATGCGACTTACAAGTCCACACTACCCTTGTGGATCCCATATTATTAATCCTCAACATCAAAACTTTCAATGATACTTCTTTTTACCGTTTTCACATCACCATGTTTCACAAACAACATAGTTATAAAGGATAAAACCGAGAAAAAGACTGCGTACGGGAATAGCGTATAGTATGAAACATGCTCTAATAAAATTCCAGATAAAATTGGTGTAAGTATTTGTGCAGCCATCGATATCGAATAATAATATCCTGTATACCTTCCTGTATCCCCACCCTTACTCATCTCTACGATCATTGGATAGGAATTAACACTGATTGCTGCCCAACCAAAACCAGTAAGTACAAATACACCATAAATTAATGGACTAAAATCTACAAAGAAACAGCCCAAAAGATAAGAGCTTGTGATTGCAACGATACCAATTAATATAGTCTTCTTTCTGCCGATGTGACTTGAAATAACACCAATCGGTATGTAGCTAATAATTGCTGCTACCATAGCAATCATCAAAAAGTCAGTAAAACCAGTATGACCTAGTTCCCATACTTCATCCACGTATCGTGAGAATGCACTCGTTACTGCGTTATATGCTGTAAACCATAAAAAGATTGAAACAAGCAACATGATAAGACTTTTTTTCATAGCCCCATCCATCTTTGCTTTTTCCTTCGTTGGATTCTTAGTCTCTACTTGATCAACCTCTTTAACTACTCCAAATTTTTCTTCCAACTCAAGTTTTTCTTTTGCACATTGATTCTCACGGACATTGATTAGTAGGATGATAACTGATACGACCATAACAACAATAATAGCAATATAAATTGGCACATAGTCCGTGTTCTTGCCTTCTATTGCTTCTTTTACCAGAAATTTAGTTAATACTAATGTGATAATTCCACCTGCAGCACCCATTAGATTAATAATAGCATTTGCTTGGCTGTGAAGTGGCCTTGGTGTGACATCTGGCATTAAAGATACAGCTGAGGTACGATAGGTTCCCATCGCTAATAACACAATGCCAAGTGACACAATAAACATGATTAAGTTACCTTCGTTATTTGCAATTGGCATAATAATCATCATCATAGTAGACAGACAAGTTCCAACTATGATGAATGGCATTCTCTTGCCCAGTTTTGTGTTTGTCTTATCGGATAATACACCAAACATAGGAAGTAAAAACAAGGCAACAATATTATCAAGCGCCATAATTAACCCTATGTTGGTATCACCCATTTTAAAGGTATTTTTTAATATTAGTGGAACAACATTATCGTATAACTGCCAAAATGCACATATTGACATAAAAGCAAGGCCAACAAATAATGTACGTTTATAATTTAATTTCATAGTATTTCCTCCAAAACTTGGATAACAATAAACAACTTATTATTCTCCTAATATTAATTTATCTACTGTATTATATAATTCTTTGTTTACTTCAATGATTACTGTTTCATAATCCTTTTCTGATGTGATTGGCGAATCAAATACAACTTTCCCCAATCCTTTTAAGACCTCATTGGTGTTTGCTGTAAATTGTTCTTTCTCCATGATTCCAATATAAATATAATCAACATCATACTTCTTTAAATAGTATAATATTTCACTTTCGTTGGTAGAAGTATATATCTTCGTTACATCTTCATTACGCTCCGTTACTTGTGGCGGAAAACCTCCTAGTGCTCCGCTTCGCCAAAGATGCTCATGCGTCTGCCATCCAATAATTGTTGGTAAGCCAGTAAATGCAGAGACGCGATTATAGTTAGTGTAACTAGCACCATAAGCTTCTGTAACAACTTTGGTACCTTTTACATTCTCATTGAGCCACAAAATCGCTTCGTAATCATCTTCACATCTAGTTTTCATAAATTCAATGCTATCTAAATTTTTAAAGTTCTCTGTCTTAAAAATATTACCTTGCCACATATTGATGGATGTTACACTATAAACAGAAGTCCATAGTAATAAAAAGATTCCAACGCAAGCAAATATTCTACGCACACCAAATCTTGCATAGCGAATCGCTCGAATTAAGATGTAAGCCATGCTTAATCCAAACATAATATATCCCTGATAAGTCAGTTTAAACATAGTATTAGCACGTGAATACGATGGATAAATATCTTCCACGAAGATAACTTCAGGAAGTATGATTAATCCTATGGCACATAATCCTATCGTTACAACAAACAAATCCGCAATTTGTAAATGCTCGATAAACTGATATAATTTATTCTTTTCACCACTAAAAGCTATTATTTCAGAATCTCTATTTACTGAACCAATAATCTTTTTCTTAGATTTACTTGCTTTTTTCTTGTAATAATCTTGACCTTTTGTTGTTATATATCCTTCTCGTCGAAGGTCTTTATATCTTGCTATTACATAATATGCAACTGTTATCGTTGGAAGTCCCCATAAAATAAGTAACTGATACCATTTTGAATGATTCGTTGCAATACATATTCTCGATGAAATCTGTTCAAAGTTTAATGTAAATGGTAACGCAACAATTTTTGCAGTAACCATAATTACAACCGCGTGAATAGCTGTTAGTTTGATAGCATCCAACTTAAACTGATAAATTACTAAGTTCGAAAATAAAATAATAGCTCCACATACAACATAATAAATAGGGAAGTCCCAATAATTGGTCATATGGAACAATCCAATAAAAAATCCCAGCAATAAAATAATTGGATGAAATGCCTCCTTCACAAAATTTGGTCGTTGTATTGAAACGCCCAAACGAAGGTCATCCATTTTAGCTTTCCGATATAATAAAAATGCGAATAACAAACCAAGAACTGACATAACAAATATGATATTGAATACATGAGCATGTAAATCACCTAAGATAAAGGAATAGGAAGGGAACTCATGAATCGTCTTATCATCTGGTACATCCGGATTGTATCCGATATACCTTGTTGAATTCGGCCACCAAAAAGTGGAAACTTCCTTGCCCGTTAATCTCTCAAACGTTGGTTTAATCCAGTAGTAGATGACATAATGCATATTACCTGCAAATACAACTGCAATTCCTGCAAGAAATCCAGAGATAACACACCATGCATGTGTAATCTTCTTCATTGGAATCTGTATGAATTGGTTACCAGTATTACGTTTTCTTAAGCGACAATCATACGTAAAGGTTTTCATTATATTGTATACTAGCGAATATGCTAGGGTAAACGCGCCACCAGAGATTGTCATCAAGGCAAGATTATATCCAACATTAACAGTTACTCCAGACAACTTCGTTAGATACGTTGCAAAATACTGACCAACATAATAGTAATTAATCGCTTTCCCAGACATCCAGATATCTTCGGCAGGTAAATAATCAGCTCGCATCATTGCTGCCATAAATCCATAATCCATTGGACTTTCCGTATTCGATACTTCTGGACGGAATCCACGAATATAAGTCCATAATAAAAATAGAACGAAGAACATAACTTCTACTGTTATCATGGATTTTAGTTTTTCAATATCGAACTGATAGAATTCATTGAGAGTGAATTTCTTCTCCGAATTTCTATTACTTAAATAGCATATCGTAGCTACAATTGCAAGGTTAATCACGAAACACAGAGCAAGCGTTATGATTGCATTATCCTGACGGAATTTCAAGATCCGAACTGAGCTTAATAACCACATAACGTAGCCTGCGAGTGCCAATCCAATCATCTTACAAAAGATCCAACCACCATCATGAAATCTTCTAAATATAATTCCGATTACTGGATAAAAAGTTAGCGTTATTACTAACAAAGTTAGCCACCACTTGATAAAAGGCGTGAAATCTGAACCGAGCAATTGTTTTCCAACTGCAAATGCCACGATAACTATCAACAGCCTAAAACCATAAGTTACAATATAATGTTTCTTACTTTGTTTCATTATTACAAGTCTCCTCATTGCTAGTCATAATCTATTGAACCTTAATACATTTATTGATCGTTCTAAAATCTTTGACCGCCTGTCTTCCAATTTTGAATATTTTCTTTAGATTGATTGAATTTACGCCACCCTGTCTTGGCTTAAATGTGATTCTCATATATTTTACTGGCTGCTTCTTTTTCGCATAAATAACAGACAATATTACATTGGATAAATTAAAATCTTTTGGAACCTGTTTTAGATTCTCTTGTAACGTAGCAGCCTGCATTAAGCGAAACGGTGTATTAGCATCTATAACTGAAACATGAAAACAAATACGGCAGACAAGCTTTAATGTTTTGGTAACTACAACTCTTGAAAAACCATCTTGTCTTCCTTTTCTATGACCAATTACCATTGCATACTTTTTTCTTCGCTTCCAGAATTCCCAGAACTCTTCAGGCACTGTCTGACCATCAGAATCTGTCTGAAAGACATAATCTGCCCCCGATTCTAATGCATAATGGTAACCAAAAAGAACCGTTGCTCCATGACCACCGTTCGGCTTTGTTAAAGGTTCTAAGCAAGGATACTTCGTATTTAAATCTTTCATAATCTGATACGTGTGGTCTTTGCTTCCATCATCAATCACCACAATCTTTGATCCGTTTCCTACTTTCTCAACAATAGGATGCCAATCTTTGATAACAGCTTCAATATTTTCCTCTTCATTATACGCTGGTATTACAATATAGAGCTTTTCACTTCCCTTATTCATATAGCACACCTCTCCTGATTAATTTATCCTCGAATAGACTCGAACAAATTTAAACTTTCTGCTACTACTGCGTCCATATTGTAATAACGATATTGTGCTAATCGTCCAAGGAAATATACATTTGCTTCTTTGCTCATATCCTCTTGATATTTCGCAAACTGATCTTTACATTCTTTTGTTGGGAATGGGTAATATGGTTCTCCATCTGCTGTTGGAAACTCCTTAAGAATCGTTGTCTTCTTATGTTCTTGCCATGTTAACTGCTTAAATTCTGTAATTCTTGTAAAATCATAATCATTCGGATAATTTACTACTGGAGCTTCTTGATACTTTTCACAATCAAATGTTTCAAAGACAAAATCAATACTGCGATAGCTTAACTTTCCATACTTATAGTCATAAAAATAGTCCGTAGGTCCAGTATAAATTAATTTATCGTAACTAAGGTCACCAATTACCTCTTTATAATCAGTGTTTAATAATAACTTAATATTTTTATTGGCCACCATATTCTCGCACATCTTAGTATATCCGTATTTTGGCATTCCTTGATAGCGATCAGCAAAGTATCTCGTATCACGATTATAGCGAATTGGAATTCTCGAAATAACAGAAGTATCTATATTTGCAGGATCAATACCCCACTGCTTTTTTGTGTAATTTTCAAAAAACTTCTGATAGATTTCTTCTCCAACGCGACTTAAAGCTACATCTCTACTTGTTTTCACTTCCTCGATAGGAACTGCTTTTTTCTTTAAGAAATCTTCTACTTCTTCACAAGAAAGATTTAGATTATACAGACGATTAATTGTTTCTACCGTAATAGGCATCGGAATTAGATTTCCATCTACATAAGTTAATACACGATGCCAGAAATCATTCCACTTTGTAAACTTACTTAGATAATCATATACCCTTTTGTCATTGGTATGGAAAATATGTGGTCCATAGTTGTGAATCAAAATCCCATCTTCATTATATGAATCATAGACATTACCACCGATATGACTTCTTTTTTCGATCACTAATACTTTTTCATTTAATTCGTTTGCTATACGCTCCGCTACGGTTAAACCTGCAAGCCCTGCTCCAACAATTACATACTTATAGTGCATTCTACTTATCTCCTTCATTAAGCTCATTCATCTATTAATAGATTTGTATCGTAAATTGAAACCTTCCATTGACCACTTCCTTCTGCATACACAGTAGCATAAGTGTCTGAAATATTATTCTCATTGACCGTGTAACCTTCATTATCTCTTAGCTCCTTATCTACAATAATGTAACGAATATTGTTTTCTTTCACTAATCGATCCAATTTTTCACTTGTATTTGCTTCAAACATCTCCTTAACTATTTCTGCTCTTCCATCTGTATCATAACCAGCTGACCAGGCATAATATGGCCATCCTAAGAATAACATTCCGCCACCAAGTACCACTTGGTTTAAAGAATAGTTGGAAGAAGATAGAATAATATCATCAGAATCACAGTTATTCATGACCCATTTTGTTAACTTACTATCTAGATTTAACTCAATTGCATATTGGTTATTACGAATAACAGTAATATAATCATAAAATCCAGTAGCTGTTAGCAGTATCACTGTAACAACGCAGACAAAACGTATCAAAAATTTCTTGATTGAAAAAAGCTTTACAATTAAAATTGCTGCAAATATCGATAATAACATAATGGAAAGCATAATATATTTATGATTTACTGTCACATCCGTTGTTAAAGAGATACAAAAAGAAAATACAAAAGGTGCTGAGAAAGCGACCATCACATATCGTCTTGAACGCTTTATGACAAAAAATGCAATTAATAGTACAAATGGTAAGATACCAGTCAATCTAAGAATATAATCAGCTACTCCAAAGAGTGTTTTATTCTCAGCAATAAATCCAAACTCAAACTTAGGACTAATCGTCTTCCCTTGAATAAATACAGATGATTGGATAAAAGATAAAACTAGAGCAATACATGCCGTAATTAAATATTCAAGTTTTCTATATCCTACAATTGCCATAACAAATAAGATTAACAAAATGGCAATTGTTACTGCACCATTCCAGAAAGCTAGAGCTCCAACCATCATACCTGAAAAAATAGCATGTGATAGATTTTGAATCTTCCAAACTTCCTTAGTAAAGAAACAATGGACAATTAACGTTTCCACTTTCTTTAACCACAGGTCATGTTTCTTTGTAAAAGCTTCTTTCGACAATACCTCAAATTTGTGAATCAGCTTCTCGACCGACTCATATACAGTTGGTAAATATAAAATTAGTATAAATAGTAAGATTGGAATCGTAAACGCTAAATGTCTCTGATTGCAATAAACATTTAGATTCCAAAGTCCCCATTCCTCATTAGGTGTTGTAGAAAGAAAGGTTACATTTTCGGACAATGCACGAAAAATATTCGTTCCCTTTGGTAACTGTGCTAAAAATGTAAATAAACTCTTGGAGCTTCGAAACGCGAAAAATAGACAACTTAAATATCCTACTGCACGTTTTCCAGACAGCTTGACTGCCAAAACAAAGAGTAAGAAAAACGAACTCATAAATCCAATCACACTTGGGATATTTACTGCCCAATCAATTCTCAGTCCCAGAAATTCAAGATTACCAACTAAAAATTGGAACATAAAATGATACCGAATATCGGAACCTGCAAAGTGAGAATAAGTTGTCGGAAAATTCCTACCAGCAGAAAAGCTTCGTATCATACCAATATGAGGGGAAAAATCACTATATACAGTATAACCAACATATAAATTTCTTTGAGAAACATGAATTGTCGTAAACATTAGCTGTATCGATAGGAATGCAACCAATGCAACAAAGATTCCATCCTTCAAAGTAAAATTGGCTGGTGATTTGTTAGTGTTCTTGATTTTAAACTTTATATAGTAAATTCCAACCACTGAAATTATTAAGAAAACAGATAATGAGATTACATTAGCAAAAATCAGTGGTTGTTGCTTATTCTGAAATAAAACCGCCAATACATATGTCGTCCAGGTTACCAATATCGTACCAGTAAGAAAAAAAATTGGTAATGTTAAAAATCGTCGATTGATACTGATGCTATTGTTTCGAAACGTGGTAGTTGTCAAGTTGTCCATGTTCGGAATGGCAAAGAAACAGATAACATAACCAGTTAAAAAACAAATAATCAAATACAAGATTGCGCTCATATCTATTGTCACCTCGTTGCTTAATAAAAAGTGTTTCCCTAAAACACTCGTTTCGAAATATTTACCTGTCTTGAATTAAGGTTTCAACATCTTCTTTCAGTATCATGGATAACTGTTCCATTGTTGGCAACTCATATGTAACAATACGATTAGCCTGTGAAACGACAATTTTCTCAAAAAGATTACGAATTCCTCTCGCATTGCCAAAGCTAGCTCTTGTCCTTTCATCCATATGATCGAGATAAGATTCTACGAAAGCTATCGCATCTTTATCTATAGTGAAACCGCTTCGATGTGCCATACAATGTAAGATATCAATTAATTCTTCTTTGCTATAGTCTTTAAACTCTATGAATTTATTAAAACGAGAAACCAAACCAGTATTCGCACTCAAAAACTGCTTCATCTCATCTGTATACCCTGCAACAATAACCACAAGATCATCGCGATTATCTTCCATGAGCTTGACTAGAGTGTCGATTGCCTCAGCTCCAAAGTCATTAGCACCTACCTGAGATGATAGTGAATATGCTTCATCAATAAATAGCACTCCACCGATTGCTTTCTCAACAACTTCCTTCACTTTAATTGCTGTTTGCCCAACATATCCTGCTACTAATCCAGATCGGTCTGTTTCTACCAAATTGCCTTTTGAGAGTAAGCCTAATTCTTTATAAATTTCTGCTACTAACCTTGCAACTGTAGTTTTTCCCGTTCCAGGGCTACCGCTAAATACCATATGATAGGACATATCCATCTCTGGTAAACAATACTTTTCTCGAAGTTTTTTAACCTTTATAAGATTAATCAAAGAACGAATTTCAGTCTTTACATCCTCTAGCCCAACTAATTTACTTAACTCTTGTAATAACTCTTCTAGTTTATTTTCCTGATTCTTACTTTTCACTTGTTGTAGGATGACTGCTTCCTTTTCCTCTTTTACACTTTCTCTCACCTGTTGTTTTTCCACGAAAGTAGCTGATTTTTTCTCTGACTCTAAGCCTGTATCATTCGGCTTCTTAGGTTCGCGATAAAAAAGCGAATTCTCTTTATATCGAACGAAATCTTCTCCTGCCTCTTTTAACGATTCTGTACTACTTGTTAAATCCTGAACACAGATTTTCTTAAACAAGTATTTGTCATCCACATATGTTGCCCGATTTTTCGCATTCTGAATAAATATCGTGGCATTTTGGCAATATTCTTGAAGACATCTCATATATACTGATGCTGTCGCAGTGCTCAAATAAGCCATAACCAATAAAATATTGAGAATGGCGTCAAAAAATAACCCACCTAACGTTTTATTATCTTTCATGTCTCGCATACCAACCAACTGAAGAAGAATTGGTGGTGATGCCATAAAACGCTGTGCTGTTTGAATTGTCTCAAAGGATATTTCCTCATATTCAGAAATCGTATAAGGATTCGTATCAGTTAATGAAGCAAGAAGATGAAGCTGTGCTTGATTAACTTGATTGCAACAAAAAATCGCAACATGAATCATACAGGATTGCAAATATAAATCTAGCATTTCATTAATCGACTTTTTTAGTATCTTGTTAGGCTCTTCCCAATAGCCTTCATCGGTTAAGATGGAACAATACTTTGATAGAATTGCATAATTTTGTCGCGCGATTTTATTCAGTTGTTGTTCTGACAAGTTCTGCTGCATATAAAAGTCCTTCCTAACATAATATATAAAATAGATGTAATGTATCACATGACTGCTTATTTCTAAACTGCTACATTTTATTATACTATAACTTGAACTACTTTAAAAGACATTTTTCCGCTCGAGTGTACTTGTTGTATTTGTTAAACTTACCCTTTAGAGCGTGCTTGCAGTATAAGAATTCAGCTTTTCTTCTAATGCAGGATAGTCGTTATAAATCTTAAAAAACTCTTTTGTCGTTAAACTTTTTGCACTATCATTGGCTGCCTTTAGTATAGCTGCATCGTTGTAAATATCTCCTAACTTAAATTCCATTTCTCCACTTTGACGAATACCAAACATATCACCTGGTCCTCTTAACTTTAAATCCTCGGATGCGATAAAGAATCCATCATTTGATTTATTTAAGATTTCAAGACGTTGCATCGTTTCTTTGGAATTAGAACCACTTACTAAGATACAATAGGACTGATGCTTTCCTCGACCAACACGACCTCTTAACTGATGAAGCTGAGCAAGACCAAATCTTTCCGCATTCTCAATCATCATTACTGTGGAGTTTGGCACATTCACACCTACTTCCACTACGGTTGTGGATACTAAAACCTTGATGTCACCAGAAACAAAACGTTCCATAATTGCATCTTTTTCTTTTGCTTTCATCTTACCATGTAGATAATCAATTCCCACAATATGAGGCAATGCTTCTTTTAGCTTTTCTGTATACTCAATGACATTCTCAGCCTCTATATTCTCACTTTCTTCTACCATAGGACAAATCACATATGCTTGACGTCCCTGAGCAATTTGCTTTCCAATAAATTGATATGCTTTCTCACGATACCCAGTATCAACCACACAGTTTTTAATTGGTAGACGATTTGCTGGTAATTCATCGACAATAGAAATATCCAAGTCACCGTAAAGAATAATTGCCAAAGTTCGAGGAATTGGAGTTGCACTCATAACTAATACATGGGGATTATTACCTTTATTCATTAGGCACTCTCTTTGTTTTACTCCAAAACGATGTTGTTCATCTGTAATGACTAACGCAAGTTTATCATACACAACCTTTTCCTGAATTAATGCATGAGTTCCGACTATAATATCAACCTCATGCTGTTGAATCCTTTCATATACCTTTCTCTTTGCAGTAGCTGTCATCGATCCAGTAAGCATCTCAATACGAATCCCATAAGGTGTAAGCATCTCTTGTAATGAGAGTAAATGCTGTTTTGCTAAAACCTCTGTAGGTACCATAAAGCAACCCTGATATCCATTCAAGGCTACTGTCATTAATGCAATTACCGCTAAAATTGTCTTACCTGAACCAACATCACCTTGAACCAAACGATTCATAGTATTTTCACCGCATATATCTTGATTAATCTCTTTTAAAACTTTTTTCTGTGCATTTGTTAAATCGTATGGTAAGTTCGCTATCATTTCATTTACTAATTCTTTTTCCTCAATTATAAATGCGTTTTTAATAACTTGCTTATTCTCTTTAATTCTCGCCAATATCAATGTAAATAAGAAGAATTCATCAAATACAAGACGTTTTCTTGCTACTAACATAGTTTGTCTTGATTTCGGAAAATGTATTTCGCACAACGCAGCCTTACGGGATATTAATTCATTCTCCTTAATAATTCGCTTTGGCAAAAACTCTTCCATGCCATCTATATTTGCAAGTGCAATATCAACTGCCTTTGATACTGCATGATTCGTTAAACCTTCTGTTAATGGATAAATTGGTTGCAACAAACTAAGTAGTGCACGATATTCCTCCAGACGATAAATCTTAGGCTGTTCGATTGCTAACTGATTACCCTTTCGAACAACTTTACCTCGAAATATATATCGATTGGCAACTTTAAGCGTATTCTTTAAAAATGGCTGATTAAACCATGTAAGCTTGATTTGTCCAGAAGGATCACGTACAATGCATGTAAGAATCTGAAGATGACGTATCTTCTTGGTTTCAGCGATTCCACTTAGCGACGCTTCAATGGATACAACCTCTCCCTCTCTAACATTACCAATTGGCACTGGCATCTGAAATACATCATAATCTCTAGGATAATGCTCAAGCAAATCATTTACAGTCCTAATTCCAAGCTTGGCAAATTTCTGTGCAGCCTTTTCTCCAATCCCCTTAATTATTGTTAAGTCATCTGTTGCTTTCATATCATCATCCTTTACTTTCATAGTAAAGCCAACCCTTTGTTACACTTGAACAAAGTGTTTTGCTTGCAAAACACTCGCGCCAAGCGCGGTCGCATAAGCGACATCTTCCTCTCGCACTTGTGCGCATAGCTGCGTCCTTTCTTTTGGACGCTTTGTTTATCATGACAAAAAAAGCACGCTTCGCAAACTTTTCATTGGCATGATTAAAAAAGGCTGGTACTTTATTCTGCACCAGCCTCCTGTTAGTTTTATTCAACTGAAAGTACATAATAGTAGATTGGCTGCCCGCCCATATGCACCTCAACATCAATCATCGGATATTTCTTTGCAATTGTATCCATAATTGCATCTGCATCTTCCTGTGTTACTTCATCACCATAATAGATGCTAACAAGTTCAGAATCATCATCAATTAACTGTTCAATTAAATCAATGGTAGTTGCAGAAATATCTGTGCCTACTGACAAAATTGTCTTATCACCAATACCCATAATGTCGCCTTGACGAATTTCTTTTCCATCTAAGCTAGTATCACGTACCGCATAAGTTACCTGACCTGTCTTCACTCTTGCCATCTCTTCAATCATGCGTTCTTCATTTTCTTTTGCAGATTTATCAAACACATAATTAATCACAGCTGTAATCCCTTGTGGAACTGTCTTAGAAGGAATAACTACAATCTCTTTGTCCTCAGTCAATGCTTGTGCTTGTTGAGCCGCTAAAATAATATTACTATTATTCGGTAAAATAAAGATTGTATCTGCATTTACCTGTTCGATTGCATTCAGCATATCCTCTGTACTTGGATTCATCGTCTGACCGCCCTCAATTAGGTAATCAACTCCAAGGCCTTTAAATATTTCATCGATACCTTCACCAATGGAAACTGCAACAAAACCTACTTCTTTTCTTGGTGCGGTTGGCTTTACATTAGCTGCCTTTTTCTCTTCTTCCTTTTGCTCTTGCGCTTTCTTCTCAGCATCCTGAATTAATCTCTCATTATGCTCCTCGCGCATATTATCAATCTTAATCTTTGTTAAGGAACCATACGTCAAAGCTCTCTGGATAGCTAAACCAGGATCATTCGTATGTACATGAACCTTAACTATATCATCATCTGATACTACTACAATAGAGTCACCAATAGATTCTAAAAATCCCTTAAATTCATGCTCTGTCTCCATTGTGTAGTCTTTTTCAAGCATAATGATAAATTCTGTACAGTAACCAAATTTTATATCAGCTGTTGCAATATTACCTGTATCAACAGTTTTACTTGAAGTTGCGGCTATCTTTGCTGGAACGATCTCAATGTCTACTTTCTTACCAATCATTGCATCGTATCCACCTTTGATGATTTCCAATAAACCTTGTCCGCCGGAGTCAACAACACCTGCTTCTTTTAATACGGGTAATAACTCCGGTGTATGAGCAAGTACTTCCTCCATACGTTTTATCACTTGCTCGCCAAAGAATACTAAGTCATTCGTTTCACCGACAAGCTCAGCTGCGCGCTCTGCACCACCTCTTGCAACCGTAAGAATTGTTCCTTCTTTTGGTTTCATAACTGCTTTATAGGCAGTTTCAACAGCTTTTGCAAATGCATTCGCCATAATTGTCACATTGATCTCTTTATGTTCCTTAACTTCTTTCGTAAACCCACGGAACAACTGAGACAGAATAACGCCTGAGTTTCCTCTAGCTCCACGAAGGGAACCGCTTGATATTGCCTTTGACAAATCTTCCATATTAGGATTTGCAAGAGAAGAAACTTCCTTCGCCGCTGACATAATTGTCAAAGTCATATTAGTACCGGTGTCTCCATCCGGAACCGGAAATACATTCAACTCATTAATGTATTCTTTTTTCGCTTCGATGCGTTTTGCTCCTGATAAAAACATCTTCTTTAGCAATTTAGCATCAATCGTCTTCAATGTCACTGTTTCGTTCCTCCTTAAATCTAGTCGATGACTCTAACGCCTTCAACAAAAATATTCACTTTGGCTACGGTTAGCCCTGAAAATTCTTCTACCTTATACTTAACGTTACTAATCAAGTTTTCTGCTACTGCAGAAATACTAACACCATATGATACAATAATATGAAGATCAATCGTAATCATATTATCACCTATCACCACATTTACACCATGATTCAAACTTTCACGTCGTAATAATTTAGCTAAACCATCTTTTACACTCACTGAAGCCATACCAACAACGCCAAAACACTCTACTGCACTTGAACCGGCATATTTGGCGATTACATCTGTATCAATTGCGATTTCACCCATACTGGTTAACATCGTTCCGTTCATACGTAACCCTCCAATCAATTCACAATTAATTCTCTTAGTAGAACAATCTACTGAAAAGATATTCAAAATAAATGCTATTTATTTTAATATTATAACCTTATTTGCGAAAAAAAGAAACACAAATTTCATTCCAATAAAACTTACACATAAAACTTACACATAAAACTT
Source organism: Bacillota bacterium (assembly GCA_023410575.1). Classification (GTDB taxonomy): domain Bacteria; phylum Bacillota; class Clostridia; order Lachnospirales; family Lachnospiraceae; genus Lachnoclostridium. The sequence continues at coordinate 23,063 of JAEYPP010000074.1, forward strand.
TAAAATCTTACATGATTTCATGAAAACCTTGCATATATTATAGAAAGCACCTTTAGCTCGGAGCGACTATGAAAAAAATGCTTGGTTTCATCCTATTTTGGATTGCCATCGGAATGACGATTATGCTCTTCATTACAAATGGTATTCTCGCCATCTGTATCATTATTGGTTGCTTAGTACTTGGTTACAACTTGTTTTGTAATCCATAGTGCTTAGCTAAAAACCCAAGAATGACTTACAATTAACATAATCTTATTACAAAATCTATTACCTTTAATCTAGACAAGTAAAGTAAGCCACTTAACTTAACTTGTCTTGTTGTGTTGATAAAAAACTACGTCCCAAATATTTATATCAAACTTTTTACTTTTTGACAATCCATATCGACAGCTTTCTAGCAACTTCCGAGAACATTCATGAATCTAAATGAACTCTTTTTAGCTTCTATGTGAACATAGTTACACTTGCTATTTGCTTTCTCAAACTTACTTTTAACAAGTTTACTGTTCAAATAAATATAAGTTAACTTTATTTATTGTGTCATTCACAGCTTGATCTAAATTCTTTTCTCCTGTAAGATAACCTAATGACTCATTAATTATCATATGCAAAACTATCTGATTATTGAATACCGGTTTTGATACTTCTTGCATAATTTTCTTAGCTTCCTGCCTTTCTTGTTCGGTTACTCTATAAATTTCTACGTCATTATAAGAACCCAACTGATAATCACCTTCGGCTGTCTCCATATTACTCCAAGTTTCAAGACTGTGAGCATTCACAGGAAAACCGTCTAAATTTTGAGAAGCTTGAACTTTATCTGAAAAAAGATACTTCATAAATTCTTTTGTAGCTTCCTCTGATTTAGTCGATTTATTAATTCCCACCATACCAGAAGGAATGAAAGTACCATCCATCGTTACCAAATTTCCTTTCATCTTCTTAAATAATGAATAAGGATAATTAAAATCCTTAAATTCATCAGCAAATCCAGTAGCGGCATAGAAATCGAATTCGAAAAGATCACATGAATTATTGCGATATATACACCAATTCTGGTAATTCTTCTCCTCCGTCTGGAGAGTATCAACATAATAATATAAAGGAGGGTCCTCCGTAATTGTCATATGATTCGAGATATTTTTTACATCCATCAAAAAATCTCTAAATTGATTCTGATCCATTTGCTCCTGACCAATCATGAAGTCATCATAATAAGTAGTAACCATTAAAAGTAATAAATCCTCATAACTTCCACTTTGATATACCGTTGATTGCAAGTTATCTGCTAATTCACTAATGGCTTTTACTGATTCCATATTAGCCTGCGTACCTTCTTTTAATACATAGTAAGGGAATAAATAACGCATTGGCATCGCATAAACTTCACCCTCTGACACATAGTTATTTGCTATGTTGCTTAATAAAGTTCCATCATTTATCATTGGACATAAAAGATCCGATAGCTCTAACAATGCTCCATTTTCGATATATTGCTTCACTGGCAAATCATCAAGCACCAGGATATCAGGACCTTTCCCAGCTAATAACTCTGTACTTAAAGAACGAAGTACATCTTGTTCATTTGCCTCTAAATCTTCCGACATCGCTACTACATAATCAATCTGAACCTGTGGATTCTCCATTTGATATTTCGTTATAGCGTTACGCATTGATAAATTCTCTTTTAAGGAATACACGATTAACTGATCTGCTACCACTGGTATCGGTTCATTACAATATTGGTAATTTATAATCGCATGGTTATTCGATGTTGTATTATTTAATCCAACATAAAAATCCTTATATTCCCCGTCTTTTATAGTGAAAGAACGGAGTTTGTTATTCGAACTTCCAATCTGCTTATCATCGCTAGAAACAAGCGTCTCCCATGTAGTTCCATTGGAACGAAAACAATGAATTCCATCCTTATTTGCAACGTAAATATCACCTGAAATACACATAAGAGCATCTTCTAAATCAAGATCACAAGGTATCGACTTTTCTTCCTTTGTTATTAGATCCAAAGATAAAATATTACGATTACTTTTATCAAAATAGTAAATACAATTTTCTTTTATGTAAGGATTGACCCAACCTCCTCCAGAAGTAATATTTTTATTGATCTCTGTAAAATCTAGTTCTTTTTGGTCTTTCATCGAATATGCGTGCAAAGTAAGATCACCATAATCAGAATATACGATCGTTCCATCCCGAGAAATATCAACGCTGATAGCCTTAGTTCCTTCGCCTATCTGATTCCAGTTTTTTGGTGTAATTTCTACATAGTCGTTTCCATTACCAGCATCACGAAAAATACGTGAGGTAACAAAGATTTGTGGATCCTTCGACTCTGGATTGATAGTTGTAAATTCTTGGAGAACCAAAAAGTATTGACCATCTGCACCCATCCGAAATTCCGATACCATTCCAACGATATCATGGCTTGCCTTAATTGCCCATTCCACTGATTGCTTCTGAAGCTTTCCATCTTTCACTATGTAGCGGTTAACTATATTATCCTTTGTGTCCTGAGTTCGAGTATAGTATTCTAGTTCTCCTTCTGAATTAATCGCAATATCCGTCATGTTTTCGATGGGATTCTCTTCCGTAAGATCAACTTCTATCTCTTTATAATATCCTATCTTCTCTGTTGTTATATCATCTTTTCCATCCACCGTTTCTTCTGTCACATTGGTTGTATCCGTTTTCTCTTTACTACACCCAATGCTTGAAACAGTTAATAATAACATAAGGAATAAAACAATACCTTTTCTCATCTTTACAGTACTCACTATGTATTCCTCTTTTCTTTAAAGTATAAGTATATCAATATTTTTTATCATATCACAATATTTTATTACATCATTATAAGTCTATATTATTTGATTTATAGAATTTCTAGCTCTGGATTTCACACACAATCCATATAAAAAGATTTTCACTCTTTTAAGAACTTTCTCCATATACTGTACTCTTTTATATTTTCTTGCTTTGGATTTCTTACTTTGAATTTCTTGCTTTAGATTTCGCACTCACAATCTTGCTTTGCCTGTGGTTCAATCTAAGCTGCATTTCGCACTCACAACCTCACTTTGCCTGTGATTCAAATATAACTCGTAAGATAAGGTGCTATGTATATTTTTGTAGGCCTTACAAGTCCGCGGTTTTTGCGGCTTGTGAGCGAAGCGCGCCGAAGAAAATATACATAGTACATTCTCTTACTATTATACCTCCCTATCACAGGCAATCACCACGTCTCCGTGCGAAATCCTTCCCCTCCAAACCACAGGCAATCACCACCGCTCAGTGCGAAATCCTTCCCCTCCGAGACAAACCAAAAAAGAGCACCACCTACTGACGAAAGTTCGTCAACAAGTAGTGCTCTTTTTATATGGATTAAGCACGTTCAACTTTACCGTCTCTTAAACAAGAAGTACATACGTACATCTTCTTTGTTCCTCCGTTAACTTTAACACGAACGGACTTTACGTTAGATTTCCACATCTTATTAGATCTTCCGGAAACCTGACTTCTAGTAATACTTACTACTTTACCGAAGTGAGAACCTTTATCGCAAATTGCACATTTTGCCACTGAAAAGCACCTCCTTATTTAAATTAGGCCCTGCGCCACATTAAAGTGCCGCCAGCATCGTGCATAAATTACACTGTGACCTCAAACAAAACTTATTCTATCAGAATTAAGAATATATTGCAAGAAAAATTTAATCTTTTTTATTATTCCTCTTCTGCTCCTTCTCCATTCAGAATTTCATATGCTTTCTTATCTACATCTTTCTCAGCCTTCTTCTTTTTTGCATCTTTTGTAAAGCGATCAATCACATCTGGAACCATATCAATAATTTTTGTTACCATATCTTGATTCTTCACATTAACTAAGCGAATCTTACCATCTTGAATTACTAATACGGAACTAGGCGTAATCTTACCACCCATACCACCACCAGCATTATTCTTTTTATCACTAGTAAATGCTCCTGCTCCAACACCAAAACTAACATCCACTAATGGAAGTATAATTGTCCCATCATCAAATTTTACAGCTTCTCCAACAACTGTCTTAGTCGTTATGAAAGCATCCATCCCCTTAAAAAGTGATTCAACTGTTTGATTAAAACTCTGTTCTGCCATTACAACTCCTCCTTTAATTGTCTAGCGTTTTTTATTAACATCTTAATATTCTTATCACGGATAACCTTAATACCTATTATGAGTAAATGAAAGATTCTTATTCTTCCCTTAACCATTCCTTCTGCTTCAAAAACTTTTTCTTCAAAATCTGGTTCAATTAAAACACTATCTCCATATTTACCGTAAAATACCGCAATAATACCTAATATCTTTCCTGTTTGTTCTGGATCACCTGTACCAAACTTAACGTAACCCTCAATTTTCTGTGGTCCACAGTGTTTTAAAATGTTTAAGAGTTGTCCGAAAGCAAACTTAATCCCTGTTCGATTCATCTCATCCTTTAAAAACAATGACACAAGATTTTTCTTATTTAACAGCTTTCTTACTAATTGTATCAACTGACTAATCTTACTTTTTATGTTCTTAACAGTTTGTTTTATTTTATGAAAGATATCTTTAATTATTCGAACAATTCTCTTAATCTTACCCGCTTTAGTTGACTGTTCATCGTTCTCAAAAATCTGATTTTCTTCACTATATTCAGACTCGTCCTCATCTTTTTCCCAGTCATTATTATCCCATAAGTCATCTTCTATCTGTTTGTCTACTGATTCATGATATTTCAACTCATCTTGTGTGGAATTGTAAGGTTCACTTGATATTTGCTTTTTCTTTACGAAGTCAGTCTCTTTGAATTCTTCGCCCATTTCTTTCTTCGGCTTTTCTTTCTTACCTTTTTTTATCTTAACTTTCTTTATCTTAGCTTTCTTTATCTTAGCTTTCTTTTCTTTTTTTGGTTGCAGGTTATCCCAAATGGTAAATCCAAAAATCCGTAATTTTATATGCAATTGATTATCGATATACCAGCCACGTACAAAAAGAATTCGCAATAACCAATTGACTCGCATCTTAACAATGACATCTTCTCTTTTCTTAACATCTACTCGATAACGTATTGGGACAAATAAAACGACAAGAATAAGTAGCAAAAGCAAGCCCAATATGCAAGCAAGGATAATACCAAGTATCTTTAAGATTACAAACAAAACATGAAGCATACTTTTGTTTCCTCTCTACTTTGTAACTACTCATCTTAGAATAGTCCACTACTGCGTTCTTCTTTTTTGACGCTTTTTATATAGGAAGTACGAAGAGCTTTCCTTGTTACAAAAAAATTCTCGTACACTAAATCCTCCAGTTTCACGATAGATATCCGTAATCATATCCTTCACAACGAAAGCTGCTTCTTCTCTACCACGTGCTAATCCAAGGATATGTACCTCACTATTTTTATAATGAGGAAATAAAAGTTCGTTCGCTGGTAATATATCAAACAAATTCTGTGGATTGGATGCAAACGCGATACAATATACATTAGCCGTAAGTTTTCCGTGATTGATAGCAAAAATTGTACGACGATGTTTTTTCTTTATGGATTCTCCGAAATATAATTTTTCATTCCAAACAATCATGTAGCATCCCCTAACATAAATAAATAGTAATTTTAATACATTGTCTAATTATAACACAAGATTGGTATAAAAATACAGAATTTTTTCCATCTACTCGCAAGCAGAATAGAATAGTTCAATGCTAGAAATTTTTTCTGCTATATCATGGCATCCAGCAAGCGCACTCTTAATGTAATTCTCAACCTCTTCTTTTGAATTAAACAGTACTGGTAGTTCTCTTAAAACCGAAGCAATGACAGCTCGGTTGTATAGTTTCTTATTTTTTTCTAATAAGCGTGTAAAATCTTCAACTAATTCATTAAACGTTTTAGTTAAGTATAAAGAATCTGCTTTTTTGTCCGTTTTTTCTTCATGTAAATCAATGAAAACACTATTAGAAGAAAGACTCTTTGATAGTTGTAAAGCAGTAAACTGTTGCGATAGCATAAGGGAACTTATCATATCCTGATTGGACAAGCTCATATGCTCTATCATAGCTTCATCCTTTGATAAGTATAAAAGATATTGCTCAAGCTTACCTTCGGTATATTCAAACTTCTCCACTAGATCATCTTCTAAACTTAGTTTCTTATCTCCCTTATTGTTATTTACAATTGCACGGATAATTTCAGATAGAGTATCCACTTCCTTTTGTGCTTCGCAGCTAATGTAAGGCTGGTTCAATAGCATACAATAGTAGGCATTAACAACTTCCTGTAAGGAAAAATATCGATCAGTAATATTTTGTATTTTTTCCACAGCTAATGCGAGCAAATCAGAAGCTTCCTTGAATTGTTCAGGTGATACCATAACAAAATCTATGGACTCTAATTTTTTTAGACTCTCTCCTAAATACTTGATACTATTGTTTGTAGTAGATTCATGCTCCTTTTTCACAGCCAAACCTGAAGCACTACGTACCATATAAAGAAAATCGTTGACTGAACTTTGATCACTACCCTCATATATAGACAAACTGTCCTTAAGCATATCAAAAAAACGATTTTTAGTCATTCTTACAGGTAATTGAGATAACATCGCACGAATTCTTGCGTTAATTAGCACTTGATCGTTATCACTAAAAATCGTCTCCATAATATCTTTTGTTACCGAATCATTATCCATATCTTCTAGATTATCTTCGTAGTTTTTTTCAAGACGATTTAGCATATATTCATATATAGCAAACTTATCTGCATATGCAGTAAGTTCCTCCATAACATTAAGAATTTCAGTACGTAAACAATCAATCTGCTTAATGGCATCTTCCCGAACTTGTCCATCAAAGGAAGAAAGGATGGTCTGCTCGACAAGATGATTCACCATCTCAAAAATGGCATCTGTATCAGCAACACTCTGCTCACAAGTCAGCTCATAATAGTTGTAAAAATTCATCGTAAATTGAAATGCAGAATACACGTAATAATCAGATGCAATCATATTCATTGCAACTGGCATAGTCTCCTCTATATTTTTCTGATTTTCAATATCATGTTGTAATTGTCTTCGGTTTATCATTTCAACTTTCACCATTCCTTTAATTATTCGATATCAGTATTATATCAACAAATTTTTGAATAAACCAGCCATTTGGTGTATTTTCTAACAACTCTAAAAAATCTTTAAACGCAATTCCATCAACCAATGTACAAAATCCTAGTATACCTAATATAAGAATTAATACTGCTCCAAATAATTGATAACCAACTACGCCTTTGGCAACACGTGCCAATACCATGAAAAACAAAGACATTAAAAGAGCATAACGAACGGCTAGCCACAATAACGGCAGAAATCCCGTAAAGACATCTACGTAGTAGCAGATGCAAAATACAAAAATTAGGCTTAAAAGAGCTGTTGTAATCAATACAGACGTTACGATACCCACATCACTAGAAATTCGATTTAATAATGTCAATCTCTTACGTGCTAATATACCTTGTTCCTTTTCCATACACACATAGGTAAAAGAAAATAAGATAACAAAAGACAATAACATTGCAAAGATACCAGCTATAATTTCTCGATATAGAACAGCATTGCCTAGCTTTTCATAGCTTGTATCCAATGCGTTCGTATCGTAAAGTTCCACATCAAAAGTAAAGGCAAATTCGTCTCTTGATTTCATCGTCTCAATGTATTGATTAAACTCTACCTCACTCAATTGCTTGTAGTCCGTAAAGTCAAGCTTTCTATAAGTAAGATAACTCTTAGAAGCGCAGATCTGATCTATCATCTCTCCAGCAAAAATATCCGCTAACATAGATGCTGTTTCATTCCCAGCGCTCTTGTAAATCGTAATAATTCCCCTTGTGTAACCAGACTCTAAACTTTCTTTATAACCTTTATTAATTACAAAAATACAATTAATCTCACCATTTTTAAGGCTTGTTTTTAAGCTTGATACACTTCCTTGCGTAATTCGAAATGAAGTAGAACCAAGTATATTATTAATTAACTCTTCTGATTGTTTTGTTGCAACCATTTCACCATCAACCTCGACTACATCGAGATTAGCTAAGCCAATTGGAATTTTGCTCTGGTCCTCAGCTGTAAAATTTAAGGTTGCACAGAGAAAGAAAAAACAAATACAAGAAGCTAAATATACAAACATCGTAATTTTATCACGAACAAGTAGTTTTATTGATATTCCAATCTGAGTTAAAATATCCTTCACAAACAATAATAACTTATACATGTTCACGTTGCATCCCCTCCTTCCTCTTAATCAAATATGAAGAAGTACTTGTTAACACTGCAACAAAGAGAACCATAATGAATAGAATTGGCAATGTAATTTTTAGGTCACCTTGATAAATAGCAGTGGAGAAATTTAAAAACCAATAGTTAACCATACTTTTAGCTAAATACTTCATACTCGGTGGCAAATACAGTATTGGAATTAATCCCCCACCAAGTACAGCACCAAATAAAATCATGATGTTAGAAATAAGCAAAAAGGTAGGGATTTTCGTTATGAATGCTGATATTAACATAAAAAACATGCTAGCCATTGCAAAATAAAAAAGAATAAAAACAAACAATCCACCTGAAATTTTCATTCCTCCTGATAATACGACACCATATAATATACCTAGCAATACAGCAATCATTACAACATAATAAATCATCTTTTGAAGAATAATCGTCGTTACGTTCGTCCCCGAAGAAATAAGGCGAGCTAATACACCTTGTCGTCGTTCCTTAAGTAAATCCATTCCGGCCAGCATCGCAAGATAAGATAAAAATAGAAATAAGACTTCAAAACAATAATACGTCACTAAAGGAACATGCTTTACATCTTCCATCTCATTGAAAGTAAAAAAGTCAGTCTTTCCAAGTGCTGTAAAAACAAGATCCATCGATATATCAACATTCACTTCTTCGCAAAGTTCAGACGGCATCCCCGTTTCTAACATCAATTCATAAAGAGAGACACAATTAATCTCTACTGCTGATATGTAACGTTCATATGCAAGAAGCATATTTTTTAGAATAATTGCACGTGTTTTGTCTTCTGAATTAATATATGCCTGCATCGGAACATTTTGAATATTGATTAAGTTCTGTGCAAAATCACTTGGCACAATCAGATACATCGTGAGTTCGCCCTGATAAAACTTTTCGCTAATTTCACTTTCGCTTCCAACAATAACATTTGCATATTCTGTAAATATATCGCTTTCCTCAAAATACGATATCATTAGCTTAGAGTATTCTGAATTATCCAAATCAACTACACCTATAGTTATATACGTATCCTTTTCATCTTCGTTTTTAGCATGCCAAGAAGTGCTTATTACAATCATAATAAGCACTCCTAACAAAAACATCCATTTTCTTTTTCCTAAAGACCATATTTTTAGGTCCTTTTTCATCAAGTTCAACATGAACTCTCACCCTCGTAATTAGTCAATTACTACTGCCTTAATCATATTTGTTACGCTAGACATACCTGCAGGTACACCAGCTGTAAAAATAACAACATCTCCCTCTTCCACTAAACCAGTTTGTTTTACTGCATTTACAGCTTCCTCGAGTAAGTTATCTGTGGAATTAACTTCTTTTACTTTGACTGGTTGTACACCGCGATAGAGTTGCATCTTACGTAATGTACGATCAAGTGGAGATAAACCAACAATCACTGACTTTGGTTTGTACTTTGATACCAAACGAGCAGTGTAACCTGAAAAGCTAGAAGCGATAATGAGCTTAGCATCCAAGCAAGTCGCTGTTGCAACTGCGGAATAACTAATTGCACAAGAAACGGTATCGCTCTTTGCATTAAAAGTACTTTTCTTTTCGCATTCTATAGTATCGTAATGAGCTTCTGTTTCTAACGCAATCTTAGCCATTAACTGTACAGCTTCCACAGGATATTTACCCATTGCCGTTTCACCTGATAACATAATAGCATCCGTTCCATCATAAATCGCATTAGCAACATCTGTTACTTCTGCACGAGTTGGTCTTGGATTACGAATCATAGAATCAAGCATCTGTGTTGCAGTGATTACCGGCTTCATAGCTTCGTTACATTTATGAATCATCGTCTTTTGAATATATGGTAGTGTAGCTGCATCCACTTCAACTCCTAAATCACCACGAGCGACCATAATTCCATCCGCCTCTGCAATGATTTCATCCAAGTTTTCCATACCTTCCATATTTTCAATCTTAGCAATAATCTGAACATCAGAATTACAATCTTTAATGATACTTCTAATTTCACGTATTGCTTCTGCATTGCGAATAAAGGATGCAGCGATAAAATCAACACCTTCATTGATACCAAAAATAATATCTGATCTATCTTGATCTGTAATTGCTGGTAACTGTAGCTTTACATTTGGTAAGTTAACACCTTTGCGACTTCCCAATTCGCCACCATTGACAACATCACAGAGCACTTCTTTATCATTGACAATTTTCTTTACACGTAATTCAATTAATCCATCAGCAATTAAGATTGAGCCACCAACTGCAACATCTTCAGGAAGGTGCTGATATGTTACACTGATGATCGAGCTATCACATTCCACCTCTTCTGTTGTAACAGTAATCTCCTGCCCACGAACTAATTCGAATTCTTTACCATCTTTTGCAAGGCCCGTACGGATTTCCGGTCCTTTTGTATCAAGAAGAATCGCGATAGGTCTTTGAACCTCTTCACGAGCTTTCTTAACTTTTGAAATCATTTCACCATGACCCTCATGTGTTCCATGAGAAAAATTTAATCGTGCGATATCCATCCCATTTAGCATTAACTCTTTCATTGTTTCAATGGAAGAAGTCGCTGGTCCTAAGGTACAAACAATTTTCGTTTTTTTCTGCATATTTCATAGTCCTCTCTTTACGTAACTCCTCGGTAGTTAACCGCTGCTGCAAAATTTTCACGCTGTCATGCTTCTGGAGGATTCGTATCCTTATGAACATGTTCATGTGTATATAAGTGATCCATACAATATTCATAATTTCCATCGCATTTCGAGCAAAATCTAAATTCTAGATTTTCATCATCTAATTCAGTTCTGCCACATACCGCGCACTTATGTCTAGTTACCGTCTGTTTTCCACGGAACTGTACGACATTATCTGGATTGTGGGCATTACGTACTTGTTTCTTATAATTCGCTCTTCTCTTAACCTGTTGAGGCGAGATCCTTTTGTAGTTTCTTGTTATTGCAAAATAGATTAAGAAATTTGCAACTGCAACTAACATTGCTAAACCATACCACCACAAACCGCCTTTTACTACTTCATATACATTATACCCAAATATTACGGCATAAATGAATGCCAAATACTTTATCTTGATAGGAAGTACAAAAAATAGCATAAGCTGAAGATTTGGATAGAGCGCAGCAAATGCAAAAAACATGGCTTGGTTGACATAATCCAATGGAATTAAAAATGAAAAACCAGTTATTGCATAAGTAATTCCACAAGCAAGTATATTAAATAGGACACCGCTAAAAAAATAAAGATTAAAACGAAAGGCTCCCCAAGCATTCTCTAAGGAGTTTCCAATCATATAATATAAGTATAAACTGATTAAAATAAAAAAATTAATATCATCAATCGGTTGAATTAAGAAAGTAACTAATCTCCATACTTGTCCCTGAGCAATTTTATCAAAGTCAAGCATCAGCCAATCAAAATAAACCATAGGATTGATCATAAATATCACAACACCTGCAATATATAGTCCAATCACATATCTCATTAAGTTCTTAATTGCGTATCTTCCGAATTTTCTTTCTATTTTATTCAAAAATTTCATATGTTTTCTCCATCTTCCCTTCGCGATATTGCCACATCCTGTGATTATTATATTGATTCTACTGAATATTGTCAAATTAGTATTTTCTTAAATTTTAACACCTTAATAATAAATTGTTCGTTTATGCCTTTTGCATTTTGCCTATTTATGCTATAATGTCTAGAATCTAGTGATAGTATATGAAAAAAACGAAGAATTTTTCTCGCAAAAATTACCAATTATGTAGAAGTATAATATATATTGCGATTTAAAATTGAAAGGTAAGGAATTAATATGGCATTCGATGGATTTGTAATCTCGAATTTAGTATCAGACTTCAAAGACAAGTTAGTTGGTGGACGAATTACGAAAATTAGTCAACCAGAAAAAGATGAACTTGTCCTTACAATAAAAAATTATGATCAATATAAATTGTTCATTTCCGCTTCAGCAGGACTACCTTTGATCTACTTGACGGAAAGTTCAAAACCAAACCCGATGACGGCACCAAATTTTTGTATGCTGTTACGAAAGCATTTAAATAGTGCAAGAATTATTTCAATCACTCAACCAGACTTTGAGCGAATTATACAATTTAAAATTGAGCATTTAGATGACTTAGGTGATGTTCGTCAAAAGTATTTAATCATTGAAATCATGGGAAAGCATAGTAATATTATTTTCTGTAACGAGGATATGACAATTGTTGATAGCATCAAGCATATATCAAGCTTTGTAAGCTCGGTTCGAGAAGTGTTACCAGGCCGTTCCTACTTTATACCTAAGACAATGGACAAGTTTGATCCTACGCAATTGTCGTATGAGGATTTTTGCACCAACGTCTTAACAAAACCACTCTCAATCGGTAAAGCGATCTATACAACACTTACTGGTATCAGCCCTCTTTTAGCGCATGAAATCTGCTATCGTGCAACGATTGATGCGGATTTGAATGCCAATCACATAAGTGGCGATGTAGGACTTCATCTTTATAATAATTTACAACGTGTTATGGAAATGGTAGCAAATAAAGAATACGTACCAAACATTATTTATAAAGATCATGAACCGATCGATTTCTCATCCTTAGAGTTAACTTGTTATAAAAGAAATGAGAATTATAGCCAGACAACCTATGATAGTATCTCCACCGTTTTAGAAGATTTCTATGCCTCTAAAAATGCAGTAACTCGTATTCGACAGAAATCTGTAGATTTAAGAAAAATCGTCACGAATGCAATTGAACGTGATACAAAAAAATATGATTTACAGCTAAAGCAACTAAAAGACACTGAAAAAAGAGAGAAATATAAAATATATGGTGAATTACTAACTACTTATGGATATAACGCATCTCCTGGTGACAAATCCATTACTGTTTTAAACTATTATACGAACGAAGATCTGACAATTCCTTTGGATGAAACAAAAACTGCGCTCGAGAATGCCAAACTATACTTTGAAAAGTATAGTAAGTTAAAGAGAACTTATGAGCACTTAACCAACCTCGTTGTAACTACAAAGGAAGAATTGGATCACTTAGATTCGATTCGAACATCTCTTGATATTGCAATGAATGAAGAAGATCTGATTCAATTAAAAGAAGAACTAGTTGATTATGGTTATATAAAGCGTCATACTTTAAAGACGAAAGGCCCGAATGGCAAACCAATCAAAAAACCTAAGATCACAAGTAAGCCGTTCCATTATGTAACTAGCGATGGATTCCATATCTATGTTGGTAAAAATAATTATCAAAACGATGAACTTACCTTTAACTTCGCAAATGGTAATGATTGGTGGTTCCACTCCAAAGGAGTTCCTGGATCTCATGTCATTGTAAGAACGAATGGAGAACAACTTCCTGACCATGTATACGAACAAGCTGGTAATTTAGCTGCTTACTATTCCAAAGGTCGAGATAGTGAGAAGGTTGAAATCGATTATACAGAGAAGAAGAATGTAAAGAAACCAAACAAAGGAAAACCTGGCTTCGTTGTTTACTATACCAATTATTCCTTAATGGCAATTCCTTCTATTGAAGGTTTGACATTGATTGAAGATTGATGTCATAAATCAAGTTATTATGACGTCATTTTGCAAGAATAGACTATGAGCATGGAATGATGAACATATTCATTCGCAACACGCTCTCGCTTGAATGAAGTTCGTAACGGTACATAAGGGCCTAAAATACAGGCCCTAAGTACCGACGACTTCATAACAGTATGCTCCTGAATTATGTTCGTCATCCCATTGCAAGCAAGTTTATATATCTGCAAAATGACGTACGAAACTGTAGTAAAGTACTTTAGACACATATTATATAAGGTCACAACAGACGCATTAGGAGGAATGATATGATTATTGGTGATTATCATACACATAGTTATTTTTCGACGGATTCGAAAGCAAATCCTGAAGAGATGATTCAAGCTGCGATTCAAATCGGCTTAAAAAAATATTGTTTTACTGACCATATGGATTATCGATATCCTCATCCTGATTTTGGGCCATTTATTTTTGATGTAGATGAATATTTTAAAACACTTACTTACCTTAGAGATAAGTATGAAGATAAAATTGAGATCTTGATTGGGATTGAACTTGGTCTTAGAAATGAACCTGAACTAAAAAATGAAATCTACGAAAATTATAGCAAATTAATAAAAAGCAATCCTTTTGATTTCGTACTTGGTTCAACTCATGTCTTAGATAATTATGATCCTTATTTACGACCTTTTTGGACTACTCATACGACAAAGCAAGGAATTACTGATTATTTCAACTCCATTGCACATAATGCTAAGTTTTATGATATGATTCAAATTTATGGGCATCTAGATTATATTGTTCGATACATTCCAGATGAAATCAAACAGTATGATGTTATCGACTATAAAGATGCGATTGATGAGATGTTGACTTCTATTATTCATAATGGAAAAGGAATCGAATGTAATACTTCAGGATATAAGTATGGTCTGGGTGTAACGCATCCAAAGACTGAACTTCTAAAGCGTTATCGTGAACTTGGTGGTGAATTAATCACTATCGGTTCTGATGGACATAAACCAGAGCATATTGCCTATGATTTTGCAAAGGCAGAAGAATTACTAAAGAGCCTTGGTTTTCGTTATTATGCAGTATATCAGCAACAAGAGCCTGAGTATATTCCGCTTTAACAGCGAGCAGTCTGACGTCATTATGCACATTAATATGTTAGGAATATGGGATGAGAAACATAATTTATACACAACACGCTTTCGCTTGAATGAAGTTCGTAGCGGTACATAAGAGCCTAAAGTACAGGCCCTAAGTACCGACGTTTTCATTTCTTGTAAATATACCATATGATACCTCCATTTCTATGCCTCGCTTGTTGAACTAAATAATATCATAAGGTACATAAGTTTGCAATTGCAGGTAAAGCTAATACTACAAAAACATTTTTACTTAATCGTATAACAAAAAGAAACCCGCTTCGCGAGTTTCTTTTTACTCTATGATTAAGTTCGTATTCCTATCAATCTAGCACTTACTTATGATTGTTGCACCACCTGCCACATAATCACCATCATAGAATACAATTGCTTGTCCTGGTGTTATTGCACGCTGTGGTTCTTCAAAATCACAACGGATTTTATCCTCTCCAATTTTGGTAATACGACATTTTGCGCCTTCATGACTATAACGAATCTTTGCGATAAATTCCATACCATCCATAAATTCAGGAACTGACATTGCGTTCACTCGGTCTGCGATTAAACTACTAGCAAATACATCATCGTTCGAGCCAATGACAACTTCATTCGTTTCCGGACGAATTTCTACAACGAATGCAGGTTTTCCGAAAGAGATACCAAGACCTTTTCTCTGTCCGATTGTATAATGTATAATTCCTTTGTGTTTTCCTAAAACGTTGCCCTCTACGTCTACAAAATTACCTGTAGGAAGTTTTTTACCTGTGTAATCTTCAATAAATCCTGCATAATTATTATCTGGAACAAAACAGATTTCCTGACTATCTGGTTTATTCGCAACATACAGACCAATTTTAGCAGCAATCTCACGAATTTGATCTTTTGTATATTCTCCTACCGGCATCAAAGTTCTCTTTAATTGCTCCTGAGTTAAGTTATAAAGAGCATAAGTTTGATCCTTGGCTGCAGTTGCAGATTTTCTTAATGCATATCGACCATTGTCTAATTGTTCTATCCTAGCATAATGTCCTGTTGCTATATAATCAGCTCCAATGGATAAAGAACGGTCCAATAAAGACTCCCATTTCACATAGCGATTACATGCAATACATGGATTCGGCGTACGTCCACAAAGATATTCCGAGACGAAATAATCCATAACATTTTCTTTAAATGGTGCCTTAAAGTTCATTACATAATACGGAATCTCTAGTGCGTTTGCTACTCGCCTTGCATCATCGACAGCGCTAAGCCCACAGCAGCCTCCATTCTCTTCTTGAACCTTTTCTTCTTCATCCTGCCAGATCTGCATTGTCACACCAATCACATCATAGCCAGCTTCTTTTAATAAATATGCTGCAACCGAGGAATCAACCCCTCCAGACATACCAACAACAACCTTCTGCATTTTAACAAACTCCTTTAATATAACTCTATTATTCCATCATTCACGCTACATCAAAGAAGATTGATTGTCTTTTTTAGTATTCTTCACACTCTTCTTCGTCCTCATGAATGTCGCTCTTTGGTTTTTCTAAACCTTCAATTTTGATACCATTTTTCTCTGCATAATCCCATAATGCAGCATGTATTGCTTCTTCTGCTAATAAGGAACAGTGTACCTTAACTGGTGGCAATCCGTCAAGTGCCTCCATAACTGCTTTATTCGTAACCTTTAATGCTTCCTCAATTGTGAGACCTTTTACAAGCTCAGTTGCCATGGAACTTGTTGCAACGGCTGCTCCACAACCAAAAGTTTTAAACTTACATTCACGAATAACGTGGTTTTCATCAATATCAAGATACATTCTCATGATATCTCCACATTTCGCATTACCTACAGTACCTACTCCACTCGCATTTTCTAACTCACCAACATTTCTTGGATTTTGAAAATGATCCATTACTTTATCACTATACATATTCATAACCTCCATTTATCTAAATAAAACTACTTGCCACGAAGTGGCTCTTGTCCTTTATCATAATTCAGAAAAAACACTTTTCAGGTTTCTTCTGATTCTTAATTTTAGCGATGCTTCTTTACATAATCTTCATAAAGTGGGGACATTGCTCTTAAATTAGCAACAATTTCTTTAATACAATCAACTGTGTAATCAATATCTGCTTTTGTCGTATCTTCACTTAAAGTTAATCTTAAACTGCCGTGCGCAATCTCATGAGGTAAACCAATCGCTAACAATACGTGAGAAGGGTCGAGAGAACCAGAAGTACATGCAGAACCACTTGAACCTGCAATTCCCTTCATGTCAAGCATAATGAGTAAGGATTCACCCTCTATAAAACGGAAGCAGAAATTCGCATTGTTTGGTAAGCGGTTTGTCTTATGACCATTCAAACGTACAAACGGAATCTCACTTGTTACTCTTTGAATTAAATAATCACGAAGTTCTTTTTCCTGTTGTGTTCTCTGGCTCATCGAAGCAACTGCTAATTCAACTGCTTTTCCAAGTCCAACAATGCCAGGAACATTCTCTGTACCAGCACGGCGCTTACGTTCTTGACCACCACCATGTATTAAGGAACGTAATTTTAATCCCTTTCGAATATAAAGAAAACCGATACCTTTTGGTCCGTTAATCTTATGTCCTGATGCACTTAACATATCGATGTTGTACTCATCAACATTAATTGGAATCTGTCCAAATGCCTGTACAGCATCTGTATGAAATAGAATACCATTTTCTTTTGCTATTTGACCAATTTCCTTAATTGGCTGAATCGTTCCAATTTCATTATTGGCAAACATAACAGAAATTAAAATTGTTGTTGGACGAATTGCTGCTTTTAATGCCTCTAAATTTAATGTACCGTTTTCATCAACTGGAACATAAGTAACTTCAAAACCTTTACTCTCTAGATATTCACAAGTATGCAATATAGCATGATGCTCGATTGTTGATGTTATTATATGATTGCCTTTGGATTGGTAAGCTTCAGCAGTACATTTTAAAGCCCAGTTATCTGATTCTGATCCACCAGCTGTAAAATATATTTCATTATTGCTACAATTCAAAGCAGCTGCAATCGTATCTCTCGCTTGTGTTACTGCCACTCTACTTTTTGTTGCAATATCATAAACACTCGATGGATTTCCATAATACTCATTAAAATATGGCAACATAGCTTCTACTACTTCAACTTTTGTTTGGGTTGTTGCCGCATTATCTAGATAAATTCGTGTACTCATCCTATATATCTCCTTTTATTTTTATTGTATTTGCATGCTATATTGTACGTTCTCTTATATTTATATGTGACGTAATCTCACAGATGATTTTTATAAATCTACAAATCATACTGCTTTAGTATGATATGGATATCATACTCTTCTAATTTTGATTTGTCAATATCATTCTCACTATTGTAATGCATTCGTTCATAGAGTAATTTTTCTCTGAATATATATTAGTAATTTGAACTTATAAAAGCAAGCGATAAGGAGTACAAAGTATGAGTAAAAATACTATACTAAAGGGTACTTTAATACTAACGATTGCTGGATTACTAACAAGAATCATAGGATTCTTTTATAAAATATTTTTGTCAAATGCTCTAGGTGCTGAAATGTTAGGTGTATATCAGTTAATTTTTCCTATTTATAGTATATGTTATACATTATACGCCTCTGGCATTCAAACTGGAATCTCTAAATTAGTGGCAGAGGAATTTGGTAGGAATAATCAAAAAAATGCAAGAAAAATTTTACAAATCGGAATATTCGCTTCTGTCACTATTGCACTTATTCTGTCTATTATGATTTACTTTGGAAGTGACTTTATAGCTAAACATTACTTAATGGAGGAAAAAAGTGCTGATTCACTGCGAGTTTTAGCTTATGTATTCCCATTCTGTGGAATCACTGCATGCATCAATGGTTACTACTACGGTAAGAAAAAAGCGATCATCCCAGCTGGGACACAACTCTTAGAACAGATTGTACGTGTCTCCTTCGTTTATTTCTTTGCTCTTATTTTCGGAGAAGGAAAATTATCAATTACTTGTGAACTTGCCGTCTGGGGTATCGTCTTAGGAGAGATTGCATCCAATATTTTTAATATCCTTTCATTAAAGTTCCAAAAAGAAAGGAAATGCAATAAAGACAATAAAACTTCTTCCTTTGGGAAAGCATTAGCAAAATTGAGTTTTCCTTTATCAATGAATCATGTTCTAATCAGTATACTACATAGCTTAGAAGCTGTTATGATTCCTGCTATGTTGCGACGTTCTGGATTAAGCACAACACAAGCACTTAGTGTATTTGGAATTTTGAATGGAATGTCACTTCCATTTTTACTTTTTCCATCAACAATTACAAATTCCTTATCTGTTTTATTATTACCTGCTATCTCAGAAGCTAAAGCAAAAGAAAATAACAAAGCAATTACTCGTACTGTATCGGTTTCACTAAAATACTGCCTAATTCTTGGAATATTTTCAGCAGGTTTCTTTATTTATTTCGGAGAATCACTTGGAATGTCAGTATTTCATATAAAAGAGGCTGGAACCTATCTTAGCATTCTTGGTTGGCTTTGTCCTTTCCTTTATGCTACAACAACACTTTCCAGTGTAATTAACGGACTCGGTAAAGCAAATCTTACATTTGTAAACTCTGTAATTGGGTTATCCACTCGTATTATTATACTAGCCATAGCCGTCCCGAAATTTGGAATTATGGGCTATCTCATATGTTTATTAATTAGCCAGCTTATCATTACCAGTCTTGATTTATTTATAGTGTTCAAATATATTCCTTTTCCATTGGATGCAATGAACTCCGTAGTGAAGCCAGCAATTACCATCTGGTTGGGTTGTTCTCTATTCTACCGTATTTATGAATTTCTTGCCGCCACTGTTAACATCAATAAAACTGTCATTATTCTTACCTGCTGTATTGTGCTTGGACTTGTCTATATCTATGTACTACGAGTTCTTAATGCAATACAACGTGGAGAATGGAATATCAAATCATAAGAAAATTACTTCGATCGGTGAAAGGATTTTAAAATTATATTCGATATCACAAATATAAAGAATATATTAGGATCCTTTCACCGTAGCTTATTACGTAACCATATTTAATTGTTAATTTTATTTCCTATCGTTAGGTAGTTAAGCAGTATAATAAAAATAATTAAAACTAATGATATTGTAAATATCCCTAACATTCCTTTTAACAGAATTGTCAGTCCAAGCGATATTTCTCTTTGCATCGTAAGACCTCCTACATTAATTTTGATACAATTGTCATAATCAAACCACCCGCTACAACCGATGCAATCTGTCCCGAAACATTAACACCAACCGCATGCATTAATATAATATTTCCTTGCTGTTCTTTCGTTGCAAGCTTTTGAACAACACGAGCAGACATTGGGAATGCTGAAATTCCAGCTGCCCCTATCATCGGATTAACTTTTTTCTTTCGAAATAGGTTTATAAGTTTTACAAATAAAACTCCTCCAATTGTATCAAAGAAAAAGGCTAGTAACCCTATTACCATAATTAGTAATGTTTTTATATTTACAAATGCATCTGCACGTAAACTAAATGAAATAATAAGTCCAAGCAATAACGTAATTAGATTTGATAACGAGTTTTGTGCTGTTTCTGATAAAACTCGCAAGACTCTACACTCACGGATCAAATTGCCAAACATTAAAAATCCAACAAGAGCTACAGATTTGGGGGCCACAAGTCCTACAACTAAAGTAACACCGATTGGAAACAAAATTCTTGCAAGTTGAGATACATTTTTCGGATTGTATTCCATTACAATACGCCGTTCCCTTTTTGTAGTAACTAACTTGATTGCAAATGGTTGTATAATTGGTACTAATGCCATATAAGAATAAGCAGCTACGGCGATAGCCCCAATGTAATTCGATTTAAAAAATTGAGAAACGAAAATTGAGGTAGGCCCATCCGCTGCACCAATAATACCAATAGATGCTGCATCTCTTAACTCAAAGCCGAAAAGAAGTGCTACAATCACAGCAACAAAGATTCCGAACTGAGCTGCTGCACCAAATAACATCATGATAGGATTTGATAATAACGGACCAAAATCGATCATTGCTCCAATTCCGATGAAAAGCAAAATCGGTAAAGCTTCCGATGCCTCGATTCCAAAGTGGAAAAGCCATTCGATGATTCCGTCTACCTCTCCAACACCCTCAACAGTTTTATTAATTACACCAGACAGAGGTAGATTCACCAAAATTGAACCAAATCCCATTGGTAATAGTAAGGCTGGTTCATACTCCTTTTTAATTGCCAAATAAATCAGACTTCCTCCAACTAAGTACATAACAATTTGCTTAAAAGTCACGAGTGTCAAACTCGAGAATAAATCCATCATATCCTCCTCACCAAATTCACTTAATATTACTATTATCATATTGGTAGAACTTATGGAGAAGTTTTCATTTTTATGATATATCGATTCAAAATTTTCGCCTTATTGTATCCTTCTTTTTTAACGTTTTTTTATGAACAAGGAAATACAGAGGAATTTCCTTGTTCATAAAAAAAGAGCTTGATGATATATTTTCGGAGTGCCTTACCAGTCCACACAATCTTAGTGGGCTTGTGAGCAAAGCTCGCCGATGAAAATATACCATCAAGCTCCTTCTTATTTCAAAATCTTACTAGTCACAACAAAGATGATAGAGCGAGTCAACTTTTTATGAAAACTGGCTCAATACATCATTAATTGAAACGATGTTCTTTTCATTCTTTTCAACTAAATCCGATAAATTATCAAGTACAGATAATAAATTCTCTGCAGAACCCACAATTTCCTTAACACCTGCTTCATTATTGGATGTTGCTAAGACCATATTCTCAATATTAAATCTTATATTATTCATACTAGATTTTAATATTGTAACCTCATTATAGATTTTTTTCATACTAGCTTCTAGCTCATTAATATCACCAGTATAAGTAGTAGATTGTTCTCCAACCTCTTTAAAAGTATCATTTACTCCAGTTAAGTAGACAATAATATCTTCAAAGCATTGATTGGTCATCTCAATGGAATCATTACTCTGCTCAACAATATCTCGAATTGATACAACTGTCTTTTGCGTTTGCTCAGCTAGCTTCTTAATCTCATCTGCAACAACAGCAAAACCTTTTCCTGCTTCACCTGCTCGAGCTGCTTCAATAGATGCATTTAAAGATAATAAATTTGTTTGTGCTGAAATCTGCAGAATCGTATCTACCAATTCACTAATTCTCTCAATTGCCTTTAAGCTACTAATTGCCTCGTTAATCTTATCTTTTGTTTCCACCATCTTTGTATTGCCTTTAGTAATCTTTTCCTCAATACTATTATTAATTATATTCGTCTTAGATATCATATTATCTGTGACACCTTTACTTTGCCCACACATATCCTCAATTTGAATGGTAAGTTGTGTCATCTTAGAAATGGATTCATTAACACTAGCAATACTCTCATTCGTCGTTATGATACTGGCAAATAATTCTTCTGATGTTGCACTATTACCAGTTGCATTATCACTTAAATCATGAATACTATCACTTAACTCCGTGCTATTCTTTTCTAAATCAGTACAACAATCCTTTAACAAATCTGATATCTCATTCATTGTCTTATGGATATGATAAGAAGCATTTTCAAGCTTTCCAATTTCGTCTTTACTATTATTCTCAATAATATCTCGGGTACCTGATAACTCAAGATGACTCAATCGATCAAGATTCCTGGTGACTTTTCTAACATCATGTACAACTGTACCAATCGTAACCCAAGAAAGTATCAAGATAACTAAAGTTACCAATATCGTAAAACTAATAAATGCAAATTTAAATTGATTCACACCTTGATAAATTTCAGAATAATGGCCTTCTAAAGTTATAAACCAATCGCTATCCTCAAGGAACTTGTAAACACAAATTCTACGTTCTCCCCCTTCAATCACAAAGTCGTAAGAGCCAATTAATCCGTCTTCTTTATTAACCTCAATTGTACTAGGCTGACCGACTAGTTCTGGGTCTGCATTATACATATATGTCTTTTTTGTCAAATCAATCAGTGCTACTTCACAATCTGAAAAAGTATTCGTTGCGACTGTTTTAATTGTTTCTATGTAATCAGTTGCATAAAAAGCACATCCGATATAACCCATAGGTTTTCCACTATCATCCTTCACTAGATAAAATGTATTTAAAACTAATGTTTTTCCATCTGATCTCGAAATTGCAATTCCTCCATTATAAAAGCCATCAGAAGCTATTAACGAGTCTTGTAATTGCTTTAATGCTTCGTCTTTTCTATATGGTTTGCCAATAACATTTGGATTAGTATTATGTGTTAATCCTACCGATTCAAAAGTAGCAATGTAAAGTCCTTCGATTCCCTCGATTCCTTCGGCAAATCGGGCGGTATCTTCTTGTGCCTTTTTTTGATACTCAGAATTTGTCGGATCTTCAAGAGCTAATTTCACGCTCTCCATTTTACTAAAATCTAAAGAAACCTGCTTTACATGTTGCACATAAAGTTGAGAAGAGGATTCACAGCTTTCAATCAAGTCGTACATAGTATTTCTAATCATTTGGTTTGTATTATCTTTCATGCTTTTGTAGCTCAGAAAAAATAATAATGTCATTGATATGATTACGGTTATTAATATTGGTACAAGTAAACGTAATCTTAAATTCTTTCTTTTCTTTGATTTCATATCGTCTGCCCCCTTAAGACTATTTAATAATTTTATAAATTTATTATACCTTTTTACCAAATTTTAGTCAATATTTGATATAATCTCCCTAATTACGCCAAAAAATGTATATCTATTGTCGAAAGTTTTTCCAATAAAGCAAAAAATGTGGATGTCGCACAGCTGATTATTGAATAAAAGAATGAAGGATGATGGTATTTTCGGAGTGCCTTACAAGTCCCCACACGGGCTTGTGAGCGTAGCGCTACAGCGAAAATATACCATCATCCTTCATTCTTTATTCATACTGCCCTTAGTCTGACAGCTTCCTTTACAAATAACGAGTAACGTTATTCTGTATATACTTTAATCCAACCAATAATTTCTGTTCTTACAACATCTTTATTGTTACTTATAGTTACCATCTCATTACCATGAGCAGGATCCTCTTGTGGTTTAATCTTACAAGGCTTTGTAACAATCTCTTCTGCAAACTGCTTAGATATATCTGTCAAGCCATATTGATCATTCTTTGAATAATAAACTAACATTGGAACATGGCCTTTCTTCTGTGAGTTTTTTTTCACTGCATCATCAATTTCTGACACAGATAGAAGAACAGCAGTTTGAACTGTATAAGGTTTATCCTCTTTGCCTAGAATCTCAAGCAAATCTTTTCCGCCATGGCATCCACCAAGAAATACTACTTTATTTGTATCAATAATGTCAGCATACTTGTTAAGAGTATAGTTTATTGCACTTTCAACATTGGATGTGTCCCATGCATTCCATGTAATATTAACTGTAATGAACCCAGCCTCGGCAATATCCTCAGGAAAATCACCCCAAGCAGACTTATCAGCATAACCATTATGTGCCATAAATACTACTGGATACTTTTGCCCCTTAACCATATCTGGTGGTAATAAAACATCTTGTTCCAAAGTTAGATAAGGCTCCGATGCTATAGTAAGAACTTTAGTTCCTTTCTTTTTCATACCATTAACCTCCGTTTAGAATAGACTATCTACTTGAATCATTTATAATACAAAGATAATCTAAATTAACTAAACAATATATGGTAAAAACTCACCAAAACATGGAATATATTCACTTTTACATCAGAGT
Organism: Bacillota bacterium; assembly: GCA_023410575.1. GTDB lineage: Bacteria > Bacillota > Clostridia > Lachnospirales > Lachnospiraceae > Lachnoclostridium. The sequence continues at coordinate 47,972 of JAEYPP010000074.1, forward strand.
GTAGAGTGTGCGATATTGTGCAGGTGTGTGACCATACCTTCTCTTAAAGCTTTTCATAAAATTACTTAATTCATTAATCCCAACTCGATCACATATTTCATAAACAGGTACGTTTGTATTAATAAGAAGACTTTCTGCAACTTTTAATCGATGTAAATTTAAATATGAAATCGGAGTATATCCCGTAAGCTTAGTAAAACGTTCATTTAATGAATTACGATTGATATTAAAGTGTTTCGTAATTTGCTCAATAGTTATTTTACTTGAATAATTCGAATGTAGAAACTCTAAGACAGCTTCCATTTCCTTTTGATTTTCATTCAATTCTAAAAGCTCATTGGAAGCTGAGTTATCAATATACCGCATTTGTAAGATAATAAGTATTTCAATAAGATAAGAACGACTTCTACAAGGCCAAAAGCAATCTGACTCTAAAATAATCTGACTATGTAACTTATTAAATAATTGAAGCATCCGATAAAACGTTGTAATCTCAACGTTAAAAATACCATTCAATGGTTTTTCCCTTAAAAAAAATGGTTCTAATAAGAATCTGTCTTGGATAATAGAGGTTGGATATTCAAAATTAAAATCACATGTTATTATATTATCGTAACTAAAAATTTGATTAATAACGCTAGGGTGGAAATAGATAATATCCATCTCATATTCACTTTTCTGATTCATCCATACAACCTTATCTCTCTCATTAAAGCTAAATACACTGGGTGCAGTAATTACGATTGTTTTACCATTCATATTAAGTATTGTAGTGCCCTTCTTAAATAACACTAATTTATAAGCATTTTCTTCGATAGGGCTCTCTAACGACACTACATTCTCAGCACAAGTAACCTGCAAACAGTACCCTTTAAATATGACCTTACCGATTTTCCAATCAAGCATCTTTTCAATCCCCCTCTGATTGCATCCAAACTAAGTTATATAAATAGTACCCAAGTTATTTTTTCTTTTTAGTAATAATTCGACATTTTTGTATAACTTATTTTATCACTTCTTAATAATTTATACTATAAAATACTTTTTCTATTATTAGAATCAGTCCATATATTCGATATTATGACAACAAAAAAATGCATGAAGGATATCACTTAAATTGTTATATCCCTCATACACTTTTCTATCTTATCGAAGTCCTTTTATTGAACTCATAAACATTATATAAAACTCTTCATTCTATTAAGATCTAAGATCAATCGCGAGTTTCTTATTTAGGTTCTTTAATATTTTCTTTACAAACCCATCGACGGAATCTGCTGCAAATGCTTCATCCTTAGGTGTAAATTCAATTGTAAATGCCATACTCTTCTTATCTTCTGGTATCTGAGCTCCTTGATATACATCGAACAACTTAATACTCTTAATATAGTTACATGCTTCGAAAATTGCTTCTTCAACCTGACCACAAGTAATTTCCTTATCCATTAATAAAGCAAGGTCACGCTTTTCTTCAGCAAATTTAGGAAGTGGATGAAACATTGGTCTCTTTCCAAACCATTGAGAAACGATTGCTAAATCAATTTCCATAAGGTAAGCTGATTCTGGCATATCAAGGTCATTTTGAATATCATATGCCACTTTTCCTAAATAACCCACTTGAATTCCATCACATATAATTGCTGCAGTCTGATATGGATGTAGGAATGTTTTCTCACATGTTTCATAAGTGAATTTTAAGCATAAGCTATCTGCTACTGTTTCTGCAATTCCCTTAAGAGTAAAGAAGTTCTCTTTCGCACCAAATAAACCAACACAAAGTACTTCATGCTCATCTGGGTATTCGGTTAATGGAAGTTCTTTTGGTAAGAAGATATTAGCGATTTCGAACAATCTTCCTTCTAAGTTTCCTCTCTTCTCATTACGTGCAATCGCATTTAACATAGAAGCTGCAAGCGTTGTTCTCATAAGAGAGAGATCTTCATTAATTGGATTTAATAATCTAATTGCTTTTCTTTCTACAGCATCCTCAGGATATCTTAATAGATCAAGATCCGATGGTGAAAAGAAGGAGTAATGAATACATTCATATGCACCAGTGCCACATAAAGTCTTTTTCAACTTCAATTTTCTCTTCTGAGTATCGGTAAGACCACCCATTGTAACCTTTGCTGTTGGTAGGAAGGTTGGTGTTACATGATCATAACCATACATACGGATTACTTCTTCTGAAATATCAGGATAATCCTCAATGTCTTCACGGTACGCAGGTATCTGAATTGTTAATTCATCTCCATTGATTACTGGAGAAAAATCAAGGTTTGTCATAATACGTACAATTTCATCATCTGGAACTTGAATACCAATAACACTATTTATCTTACTAATACTAACACTCATTTCTTTTGGTTGTATAGAATTACCTGTATTAACATCAACATGAGTTGAAGAAATCTTACCACAACCTAACTCTTCCACTAAGTGAAGGGCACGGTTTAAACCAAGTACAGTAGAATACTCATCTACGCCTTTTTCATATCTAGCACTTGCATCGGTACGTTTACCAATCGCACGTGCAGTTTTTCTAATATTATCACGAGCAAACTTTGCGGATTCAAAGATGACAGAAGCTGTATTGTCACGGATTTCAGAATTTAATCCACCCATAACACCTGCAATCGCTACTGGCTTGACACCATCACAAATCACAAGATTATTCGAATTCAGCTTATGTTCTTGTGAATCTAGCGTAACGATTTCTTCATCATCTTTTGCACGTCTTATATGAATTGCGTTACCTTCAATATAAGCTCCGTCAAATGCGTGCATTGGCTGACCGATTTCCATCAATACATAATTGGTAATATCTACGATATTAGAAATGGAGTCCAAACCAACCAAAGCAAGTCTTCTCTTCATCCAAGCAGGAGATTCACCAATCTTTACATCAGATACATAATGAGCCATATAACGTGGACAAAGGTCAGTTGCATCTACTGTAACCTTGAAACCTTCTTTTGTTACATCCGTTGCTGTATAGTCGGTTGCTGGCATCTTAAGCTCATTACCTAGAATTGCAGATACTTCACGCGCAATTCCAAGGATACTCTGGCAATCTGGTCGATTTGCAGTAATGGAAATATCAAAGATATAGTCATCAAGACCAAGGATTGGTTTTACGTCCGAACCAGGTGTCGCATCCTCTGGTAAAACTACAAGACCGTTATAGCCTGCACCTGGATACATATTTTCACTAACACCAAGCTCAACACCAGAACAAAGCATACCACAAGATTCATATCCACGAAGCTTGCCCTTCTTAATTGTCATAATGCCTTCCACCGTCTTGTGGTCTTTCGCAGTTGCATAAACAGTTGCTCCAACTAAAGCCAGAGGGAACTTACCACCTGCTTTAACGTTATCTGCACCACAGCAAACTTGGAATGTTCCATGTTCGCCTGCATCCACTTGACATAAGCTTAGATGCGTATCTGGAATGCCTTCACATTCCCTTACAAGACCTACAACAACATTACTAATATCCTTACCAACTTCAATTAGCTCTTCTACCTCGAATCCACTTGAAAATAATCTTCTCTCAAGTTCTTCGGGAGTTACATTTATATCTACATATTCCTTTAACCAACTCAATGGAACTAACATAATAAGCCTCCTTTATCTTTCTTAATCGTCGATTTGTTTTAGTACACGCATGTCAGACTCGAATAATGTCTTAATATTGTTAATACCATATTTGAGCATCGCAATACGTTCAATACCAATACCAAATGCAAGACCACTGTATTCGTTGGAATCAATGTTACAGTTCTCAAGTACTTTCTTATTTACAATACCAGCTCCAAGAATTTCAATCCAACCAGTTCCCTTACAAAGCTTGCAGCCTTTACCACCGCATTCAAAGCAGCTACAGTCAACTTCAACACTAGGTTCAGTAAATGGGAAATAGGATGGTCTTAAACGTGTTGTTATACCCTCACCGAATACCTTTTTTACAAATACATCTAGCATTCCCTTCAAGTCGCCAAGAGTAATGTTTTTGTCAACAACAAGACCTTCCATCTGCGTAAACATTGGAGAATGTGTTGCATCATCATCCGAACGGAATACCTTTCCTGGAGATAAAATCTTAATTGGAGGCTGTTTTGCTTCCATCACGTGAATCTGTCCTGCAGAAGTCTGTGTACGAAGAAGAAACTCAGGCGACAAGTAAAACGTATCCTGCATATCACGAGCTGGATGATCGTGAGGGGTATTTAATGCTGTAAAGTTATAATAATCTGTTTCAATTTCTTTTCCTTCATATATTTCAAAGCCCATACCAGCAAAAATATCAATCAACTGATTAATCACTTGAGTTACTGGATGAAGATTACCACACTCTGTCTTAACAGCTGGCATCGTAATATCAATTTTCTCTGATTCATAACGCATCTGAAGTTCTTTTTCTTTCGCTTTTTCATCAAGCTCGTTAAAGAAGTTCGTAGCCCATTCTTTTAGTTCATTCACACCCTTACCGTAATTAGCTCTCTCTTCTGGTGCAATATTTCTCATCTCTTTCATTAAGAGACCAATTTTTCCTGTCTTGGAATCGAGATACTTTTTCTTCATCTCGTAGACAGCTTTAGAACTATTCATTTGCTCTAAACTAGACATAATTTCCTGCTTGATTGCAACCATGTTCTCATTTAATCCTTGCATAAAATTACTCCTACTTTCTTAATATTTTTACGTGAGTCAGACTTTTTTTGTATTCAGATTTCAAAAGACCTTGCAATTGTCTTTTGCACACAAACAAACTTGCGATTCATGTGATGAGAAATACTCATCACACTCTCACTACATTTCTGTGCAAAAAACAATTTCCATCACCTCTAGAGGCTTTTGATATCTGAAAAATGGGAACAAAAAAAGCCCGCTCCACACTTTAATAAGTATGGGACGAGCAAACCCGCGGTACCACCCATGTTCAGATATGTAATAATATCTGCACTTGATATGCTTTAATGCAGCAACTACATTCACTTAATCTATGTAATCTAAATCATTACATGTAGTTTTCGTGAAAAACTCCAGTGCTGAAATTCATCTGTAACTCATTCATCCGTGCTCCCAGCCGACGACACAGACTCTCTGTGAACTTAAAATTACAAACTACTTACACACCTTCAACATTTATGCCTATTGTAAACTAAGTTTTTCAAGTAGTCAATAACAATTTTCATTCTATCATTATTATGACTTACTCAATTAATTTCTTCGCTCTATTATAGTAAAAATCATAGTTCGATTCTATCTTTATATGTAGAATAGTGTGCAACAATTTGAGGACAACGCTGGAAAATATTATTCTTTAGTTCACTAATTGTATTCCTGCCTTTTGCATAAACGCTAATCTTAATCTCATAATTTGGCAAAACTAGAACGATTGAATGTTCCGCTCTAATTCCATTATACGACATCGAATTCTCACTAATCCTCGTGATATCATCAAATGCTGCCATTTGTGTAATGTCCTTTGCGTTAGCAATAATTCGATTGGAATAGATAATGAATTTATCCTGATAAATAATATCACTAAAAAGCTCATCTGCTTGTTCTAGTAATTTAGGATTTTTCTTCATACAACGATCCTTCATAGGATTGACGCACTTAACAATACCTATAATTGCAATAGAGTACATAAGCAAAGCCATTCCTGATATAAAAAGTCCAAGTTCAGGCGCTTTACCAACAAACATGACGAAAGCTGCAAAGGAAAATAATAATCCTGTAATTACTCCTAATACAATCATTCTAACTGCATTTGATTTGATTTTCTTAATAACACGTTCTCTTCCCATATCCTTTATATCTCCTTTTACTATATCCGCGTCGGGACATTGTAAGTAATGCAAAAAATATCGTTATATCTTTATATATCCCACCATTTTATTCCATAATATCACATATAGAGCAAACTTAAAAGTAGAAAATGAGTTTGAGGAACCATGCTAATTCAAATTAATTGGTACCATTTCTTACCGCATTATATACTGCGACTTTAATTACCTCATCAAAAATTTTTTAAACAGTGTTTCATATTTGAACAATTAAAGCAGACTTAACTTTTCAAATATCAATTTTGATACTATAAGCAAAAGAATTGTGGGAAATTATTCTATAATATGTTATGATTATACATGATCAGGGTAATATATTGCAAACATTGAAGTTATTTCTAAAATTTATGTATGGGGATACTAAGGAGGTATAACTTGTGAGCTTAATAGAAACTAATCAAAATTGTGTTGGGTGTAATAAATGTATACGAGTTTGTCCTACAAATTCAAATATTGCTAGCAATGACCGAATCATTGTAGATGAAAACCGATGTATTGGTTGTGGAGAATGTTTTAAAATTTGTTCTCATAATGCAAGAACGTATCAAGACGATACCGAAAGATTTCTGAATGATTTGTCAGCCGGTGATTCAATATCTGTTATCTTAGCACCTGCATTAATTGCAAATTATCCAAATCAATATAAAAAAATACTTGGATATTTAAAACAGTTAGGTGTGAAACATATTTACAGTGTCAGTTTTGGCGCTGATATTACTACGTGGGCGTATTTAAAGTACCTATCAGAGACGAAAAAGACTGGTATGATTTCTCAGCCTTGTCCTGCAATTGTCAGCTATATTGAGCATTATCAGCCACGGTTACTTTCTAAACTGATGCCGATTCATAGCCCAATGATGTGCACTGCAATCTACATAAAGAAGTATTTACATAATACGGATAAATTAACATTCATAGGTCCATGCATTGATAAAGTAGAAGAAATCCATGATAAAAACTGTAATAGTTTTATTACATATAATGTGACTTTTCAAAAGTTAATGGAGCAAATCTCAGGTAAATTTGAAACTGCTAATGAGTATACTGATGAATTAGAATATGGTCTAGGTTGCATTTACCCAATGCCTGGTGGCCTAAAGGAGAATGTAGAATATTTTCTTGGAAAGAATTACATCGTTCAACAGGTAGAAGGACCACACAATGCATATTCTTTCCTAAAAAGCTATGAAACTAGAATCGACGAAGGAAAAGAGCTACCATCTATGGTAGATATACTTAATTGTGAAAAAGGATGTATCCTAGGTACTGGCACGAGTAATCAGCTAGATGAAAGTGATGTATATCTTTGCATTCGGAAGTCTCAGATTACAAGCGTCGTTCAAAAACCTAAGATAAATCCTTGGAACGATACGCAGCCACCAAAGAAGCGATTAGAAAATCTGATGCAACAATTTAGTAAACTAAATCTAGAAGATTTTAAACGAAATTATACCGATAAAACGACAAAAGAAATTATAGCATCGAAGGAACAATTGTCAGAGATTTTTTCAGCTATGCTTAAACATACAAAGGAAGAGCAGTCCATTAACTGCGGGGCTTGTGGTTACCAATCCTGTGAAGAAATGGCGAATGCTATTTTTAACCAACTCAATTATAAAGAAAACTGTATTCACTATATGAAGGATATTGTTTTACAGGAACAGAATAAATTAAAAGAACTATATGAGGAGAAGGAAAAGAGCAACCAAGAACGTGATTCTATGATTGACCATATCTTTGAAACATTCAAAGAATTGAATTCTCTAATCGAAGGATTAACAACAGAAAATAGCGATGTCATGAGCATTTCACAGCATCTTTTCGTACGTTTTGAGGATTTAGAAAAGCATTGTAGCTCTTTAAAAGAATTATTACAAAGGTTCAATGAATTTATACAACTATATTATGAATCCAATGCACATATCGAAGAAATCGCTAGTCAGACAAATCTCTTATCCCTAAATGCGTCGATTGAAGCTGCTAGGGCTGGACAGATGGGATCTGGATTTACGGTAGTCGCTCAAGAGATTCGAAAGCTTGCTGATGAGACAAAATATTTAATTAGTAATAACAAGGAAGAATCGGACCTAGTAGCTAAAAGGCTAGGCGTTGGTACACAGGAAATTGAAAAAACGCTTAAACTAGTTGATTCTTTAGGACAAACCATCAGTAATGTTATGGAACGATTAAATGGTGTAAAAGAACAAACTAGTAATTTAAACACTAAATCTCTAGAACTTAAGGATAAAGTATCTTTAATTAAGTAAGTAGCTGAAGGAGGATAAAGTTATGAACAGATTGTTTGGTATTGCAAGATGTGGATTGGCATGCTGTGTTTGTTCAGAAGAAGTTAGAAATCTAGGAGATAATTCCTGTACAGGATATGAATCAGGAGAATGTGTTTTTGCGCCTAATTGTATCAATAGAAAATGTTCTATAGAAAAAGGTCTAAAAGGCTGCTATGAATGTACTCAGCTTTGCGAAGAGGGCGTTCTTAAAAAGACAAAGATAAAGGGATTTATTGCTTTTATTCAGAAATATGGCATTGAAGTATTTATGAACCTTCTCGAGGAGAATGAGAAAAGGGGAATTGTCTACCACAGAGACGGTATTGTTGGAGATTACGATGCATGTGAAAGTACTGATGATGTTATATCTATGCTCCTTGAGTAATGTTATAAGAACTACTAACGTCAGCAGTTGGTGACAATGTAATCGTACACGGTTATCATCTACGAGGACGGGTTGTCTGAATGGGCAGAAAACTCTAATTGAAGAGTTTTCTGCCCATTCATTATCCGGTAGTGTAAATAATTATGTAGCTCGTAGAAGTGGCTCCTTATTGGTAAGAATTAAGTCTTTTCATTTTTATTGGATAACCGTATCTCCTGAATGATAGCGGTGAGATTCTTACTCTCTTATATTCAACAAATCCCATTTTTTCATAAAGTCTCTTAGCATTTTCATTCTTTGACATGACCTCTATATAATAATTATCATAGCCCTGTAAATGGAAACTATATTCTAGCAACTGTGTTGCAACACCTTTCCCACGAGATTCTTTTGATGTAGCTAGAACATCAATATAAAGATCGGTATCCATTTTTACTACTTGACTTTGAAAAATAGCATTCATTTGTTTACTGAGCAATTTACCTCTAAACTTCCCAAAAAGATTTATGCAAACATCCTTTTCAAACTTAACTGGACGAACTTTGTTTGTTGCTAAACCTAACATTCCAAGCACCATTTCATTCTCTACTAATACATATGTATATAAAGGATTTAGAGCATGATAGAATAATGTTCTTAATGCATTCCTATCCTTTGTAAACGTCATAAAGTGTCCAAAACCATCAATAAAGATTTCAACGACCTCATATTTCTGTGCTTCATTCAATTGTCCATACTGTACAATAGACCATTCCATAAACTACTCCTTCCACATCAAACCCATTTCTACTATTAATTCAAATCTCATTTCGTTGTTAACGCATTCTCAACGGCTTTCATAAATGCTTTACTCGTCGTAGTCGCACCTGAATTTACTACATAAGGAATATAGCACAATTAACAATTTTATTCATTAATTCATTCTTAATATACTCTAAGATTGACATAAAAAATTCATAAGAAAAAACTTTTAATATACCATTATTTCTCATGATATCATGTATCAAATTATAGTACAATATATGTAATTGATAAATTATAGGAGGTCATTATGTCAAACTCATTAGCAATGTTTGCAGGTGGATGTTTCTGGTGTATGGTAAAGCCATTCGATCGTTTTGATGGTGTTCTCGATGTCATCGTAGGCTATACTGGAGGCACTGTAGAAAAACCAACATATGAACAAGTTTGCCAAGGAAATACGGGACATTACGAAGCTGTACAGATAACTTATAATGAACAACTACTTCCATATCGGGAATTGGTGGAAGCTTTCTTTATGAGTATTGATCCTACCGATGAAGGTGGCCAGTTTCATGATCGGGGTAAAAGTTATCAAACTGCCGTATTTTATTATAACGAAGAACAAAAACGTATCGCTATGGAATATAAACAAGAATTAGAGAATAGAAACATATTTCATAAAAGAATCGTAACACCAATACTCCCTGCAGTTGAATTCTATCCAGCAGAAGAGTACCATCAAGACTATTATAAAAAGAATTCTCTTCGATATCGACAATATTATGAAGCTTCTGGACGAAAACAATTCCTTGAATCCACATGGAAATCACCGTCCAAAGAAGAACTAAAACAAATATTAACCCCCCTGCAATACAAAGTAACACAAGAAAATGGAACCGAGCCCCCTTTTCAAAATGAGTATGACCATCATTTTGATGAAGGAATCTATGTTGATATTGTAAGTAAAAAGCCTTTATTTTCCTCCAAAGATAAATATAATTCTGGTTGTGGATGGCCAGCCTTTACAAAGCCAATTAATAATGGCTATGTTGATGAGAAGCGAGATCTTAGTCACGGCATGTTTCGAACCGAAGTTAGAAGCCACCACTCGGATTGCCACCTTGGTCATGTATTTACAGATGGTCCCAAAGAGACTGGTGGATTGCGATATTGTATCAATTCTGCAGCACTTGAATTTATTCCAAAGGATCAGATGGCAGAGCGTGGTTATGAAGAATATCTAAAAGATTTATAGATACCTAATTAGGCAGAAAACTCTCATTGAAGAGTGTTCTACCCATTCATTATCCGATAGATTTATAATTGACACATCCTAATCTAATTAATACAAGAGCACTGACTATAATTCGCGCATTGTTTACAATTAGAACACGATTTGCTACTACCAATATTTTCCCGAAGAAAACTACTTTCAAAGTAGTTTTCTTCTCTTGAATAGCGATGCAGCTTTTGATTGCTGTCAATAACTACAACATAATCCTCCATAATTTGTATCTCAATGGGTACTACTTCATATAAATCGTAATCCAGTAAACTCCTCTTTTTTTTCGGTTTTATACGTTCTACTATCTTTTGAGTCATTCGATTTACAATCAATATTCCTGATAACATAGTGAAAAAGCGAATGACATTTCCATCTAAATCAAAACGTATTGAATTATCATCACCATGTATTCCAACAGGATAAGGATTATAGGCTAGGTAAGAACCAATGGAAGTATGGATTAGTTTCATCTGAGACGGTTCAAGTGTTTCAATACTTCCATTTGGGTAAAATGTAATTCCTATTCTAACATTCCATTTCCCTATCGTTGAATCTACAAGCAACACCTCATTATTAGCAAACGTAAGACCTTTTACTTGGCCAGTTTCATAGAATGTATAACACATAATTTTATGATTCACTAATATCCCATTAATCTCTTTCGATACCATAGGAACCAACTTTAATTCCTCTTCCTCTGTCCAATAAGCATTTATCCCACCATATCGTGGAAATACACGATGAATAGAACCTGATTCGTAAAAAGTGACTAGTTCTGCTTTTAAAGTACCAAGAGTAGTCTCAATTGGCGTCTGCTCTTGTAGATAGATGCTTTTTATATTGCCCGAAGCATAAAACGTAATCGAATTACGATATTTATCCCTTATCCCACTATAATCAAACTTAGGGATTAAGCTTCCACATGGAGTACTAAAATATACAGGTGATGTACAAATACATTCTTTTAATGTACCATTTTCATAAAATTCAGCTCGATCCATTTCTTCATATCTTCTAGTTTCAGCTATTCTACCTTCCATATAAATCACCACACCTCGTTACCTCTTTCTCGCACAATAGACCCTAATTTCTTACGACTCCAATTTGTGTAGACATTTTCGCATCTTAATTCTAGATAATTCTATTACTAAATATATCAAGTAGCGTGTTCTCCGCATGATATAGTTCCGCTTTATTAATCTCTAATGAAAAGCTATGATAGACTGCCTGTGCAAAACTTCGTAAATCACAATTACCACTACGTTCTCCAATACCGAGTAAAGTACAATCAACATAATCAGCACCAGCTTTTACGCTTGCTATCGAATTGGCAATAGCCATCCCCAGATCATTATGGGCATGGAATTCTAAATCAATATCAACACATTCAAGTATATTTGTAATCATTTGGCTTGTTTTTGTTGGTGTTAACACCCCTACGGTATCCGCAATTCTAATTGTGTGTCCCCCATTTTGTTTGATGATTCTCGCCAACTCAATCAAGAATCCCTCATCTGCTCTCGATGAATCTTCGAATCCTATCGTGACGTCAATGTTATTGGACAAAATCAGTTCCATGAAGTCCTTCACTTGTTTTATGATCCATGCTTTGTTTTTCCTCAGTTTGCTATAAATATGTACATAAGAAACTGGAACTGCAATATGAATAATATCCGGTCTACAAGCAATAGCTCTTTTTACATCCACTTCATTTGCCCTGCTCCATACTGACATTTTAGCATTCTGTAATATACTTTTTACTCTATGAAAATACTCTTCCTCTTCAATTCCCATACTCGGAATGCCAGCTTCAATTTCGTAAACCCCGATACGATCCAACAGTTTTGCAATCTGTACCTTATCCTCTACCGTTAGAGCTACTCCAGGCCTTTGTTCACCGTCACGAAGGGTTGTATCAATGATCTTGATTGTTTTCTCCATCTTTCCTCGCATTCCGCCACCAATAGCAGCTTAAATGATATGATTATAGAGTATTCTCACATACCTCTTCATACAGATGTAAAAATTCGCTCTCAGTTATACTATTTCGTTTCTGCACACTTTTACACCTCACCTTATTAAGTAACTCCAATATTTTCTCATATTCCAGAGGTTCTAGTCTTAACTCTTTGCACTTGGTAACTATCGATTTACTTCCAGAATGTTTTCCTAATACAATTTCAGTTTTTTTCCCTAGTTTCTCTGGTGGATATGCTACATAATTCATAGGATTCTTAAGATACCCATCCACATGGACTCCAGATTCTACTTGAAATATTTTATCACCAATGATAGGTTTAAAACTCTCTATCTTTTTTTGTATGATTTCTTCCAACCATGCTTTCAGCTTAATAAAACCATGAAAAGATTGATTTGGTTTATACCTTTTTGTTATATTTAGTGCCATATACACTTCCTCGGTAGCTGCTTTTCCCCCACATCCTGCAAATGCCACATTTACAATCTCACCATAATTAATGATCCATTCCACAGCTATTGCAGTTGCGCAAAAAAATAAATCTTCTGGACAAAGTATGACACGTTTAGAGTTGAAAACCTTCTTAATCTCTTGAAAAACATAGATATAATCGTAGCACAATACATCATCTAATCCCGTAATTCTAACCTGCTCCCAATCACCCTTATCTCGTATGTATAACAGCTCTTTCACATCGTTCATCTGTATCTCATGAATCACCTTTTCCTGTTGATGATACGCATTCTGAAAGTATCGATACACGCCAATGTAGTCATATGTTGTTTCATATGGTTCTAAATGTAAATAAAACTTAAACCCCTCGGGTAACACTTTTAAAATATGATATACTTTTTTTGAAATCTCCAACTCATCAATTCCTATTTCCTTCATATAAGAACAATACTCAAGAATTTGTTCCTTAGTTATATCATATTCATCCAATAGAGCTAATGTAGAATCAATTAATTTAATCACAAGCGCTCCCTCCTTTATTCGCTAGTCTCGCATAACTAAATTCTATATTCCTCCACTGGACTTCCTCCTTCAAAGTGTTCATCAAAAATCCGCCCTACTTTTTCTAACGTAACATTACCATACCAAACACCCTCTGGATATACTACTACAATTGGTCCTTTGTCACAGATACCAAAGCATCCGGTATTGTTTACTACTACCTGAGACGATAAATCTCTCTCTTCGATTTCCTCCATAAATAAACGAACTAAGTCCACGGAACCATTTTGATAACAATATCCCTTTTGCTGTCCAGTAATTCTACAACTAGTACAAATAAATACGTGATATTTCGGTTGAACCATAATACTTCACTCCTTTCTTTCAATCAATGAACCTTTTTATAAAGACTCTACAGCATCCTTTATGACATCTTCGACTTTTCCAAATGTAATAAAAACCTTAATACCTTTGTTCATAAGCTGCTGTTTTGGACTCGCCCCAATTCTCATCACAATAACACCAATACAATCTTCAATTGTTTTTAGTATACTCTGAATCTTCATATCATGATCTTGACAGTCCTCAGCACCATAGCAATATTTTTCAATCATTCTACGTTCCTTAAGAACAATACTATCCGATTCACATTCGTAGATATAAAACTCTGTAACATGACCAAAATGTTCATCTACTAAGTCTCCAGTTTTTGATGCGACAGCAAAACGATATTTCTTCGTAGCCTTCGTAGAAGTCAAACGACTAGAACATCCACTAAATTCATTGGATATATCATGATCAAGCGTACCGATGGCATCTGCACGACATTGTCTGCAATGATACATCTGTTTCATAATCAAGCTACATTCTTTGCGAATCTCATTAATTTCTTTATTCGAAGTCTCTGGTAAATTCTCAAAAATACTTCCTTTAACTTGAATAAATGGCATAATATTCGTTATATAAACACCGATTTTCTTCATCACTGTAACAATCTGAGGGATATGTGTATCATTAATTCCTTTTAAGGTTACAATATTCACTTTACACACAACACCCATTTGTACTAGCATCTGAAGTCCACTTAACTGATTTGCTATGAGAATTGCAGCTCCCGCCTCACCTTCCAATTTCATCCCATTGTAGGTTATGTATTGATAGATAGCTGCTCCAACCTTGATATCTACTGCATTTACAGTTACAGTCACGTGGGTAACAGAACACTCTACTAGCTCCTTCGCATACATAGGAAGCATAAGTCCATTGGTTGAGAGACAAAATGTAACATCAGGATCGTATTCACGTATCAACTGTAAAGTTTGCTTCGTTTCCTTCCAATTGGCTAATGCATCACCAGGACCTGCAATTCCTACAACCGTAAGATTGGGAACTCTCTCTTTTACCTCTTTATACTTCTTAAGTGCCTCGTTTGGAGTAAGTACTTTCGTCGTAACTCCAGGTCGGCTTTCATTAGGACAATCAAATTTACGAACACAATAATTACATTGAATATTACAGTGAGGAGCTACTGGTAAGTGCATTCTTGCACAATCTGAGCCACAACCATGAAAGCAAGGATGTGTTTTCGTTTTTCCCTCTATGTTTATGGAAGAATGTGTTTTCTCATAGCTTATGCTTTCAGAAGATTGTTTATAATATTTGTCATACAAGTTCATTCGAAAGTTACGTTCCTCTCTACTTAATAAAGCATTGGCAATATCATCAAGAAAAGTCAGCGTACCCTCATATCCAAACATCGCTAATCTTTGGCCTCCAACTCGATCATGGATTGGGAAGCCTCTCCTAACGAGCGGAATGCCTAATAACTCTTCCATACGCCTTCCATCGGAATTACCAATGAGTAGATTACTCGCCAGTTCTCTTGATACTTCTTCGATCTTCTTAAAATCGATATCATCTAAAATTTCATATTGATTAATGAGATATCTTTTTGCAATCTCATCAATCTCTTCCTTAAGAAGTACCGTCAATTGTTTGCATACTCCACCAGTAGCTACGACAAGTGGCATAACTCCATTCTCTACACAGAGCCTTACTGTACTTATTACAAAATCAGGCTCACCAAAGATAGTTGCTCTTCCACTACCACAATATTTATGAGAGTCAACCATAGCGTCAAGAAGCCGCCCCCTCTCTTTTTGAATCTTCTCTTTCATTGGTCGATTGCTAATCTTTGAAAGACACTCATAAAAAGCATCGTTGTATCTTAATCCAATTGGATGACCTAATTTTATGTATGGTACTCCATATTCTTCTTGCAAGTATGCTCCAGGAGAATATTCTAAATTCACATTCGTCAGTTCAATCGTCAATTTAGCACCGGCCATCGTCTTAATCTCTTCGATGGAAGTACCTTCCATTGGAAGGCGTTCATAGTTTCTTTTTAATGCTCCGTCTAAGTTATCTGATACATCAGGAAATAAAATTATATCAATACCAAATTCAGCAAATGCTTCCTTAAGGAATCTAGCATCTCTTGGTGAGATGCTACTTACTATTACATTTACTTTCTCATGCTTTGTCTGATTCTGTGGTACATGCTCAAGTATACTACACAAGGTTCTCATATAACCTTCAAACTGAGTTCCTCCATATCCAGGTGTATGTACAGGAATTACCGTAATCTCTTTATACTCTGGATATTGTTCATAGAAGTTGTATATAATTCTTTGAACATCTTCTCCAATTGTTTCTGCTAAACATGTCGTTGCCACTCCAATCACTTCTGGCTGATATAATTCAATTAGGTTTTTTAATCCTTCGATTAAATTCTTTTCACCTCCATAGACAGTACCATGTTCCGTAAGTGAAGAGGAAGCCACATCCACTGGCTCATTGTAATGGGTTGCCATATGTCTTCGTATGTAAGTTGCACAGCCTTGAGAACCATGTAAGATTGTCATACATTTTTTTATCCCATAAAAGGCCATTACCGAGCCCATCGGCATACACATCTTACATGGATTTACATTCAAATTCACGAGAGACGAAATTGATTTTTTTTTCATATTAATTTGCCTCCTTTTCTTTGATATACTGCCATACTGGGTTGTTTATGCTGTGATTAATCTCCTTTGTAAAATTAATAACACCTTCAAAACCTGCCAATGGATGCTTTCTTTCATGATTATGGTCACAGAATGCAATTCCCATCTTATAGGCCAATGGTCGTTCCTTAACACCACCTACTAAGAGGTCTACTTCCTTTTCCTTCATAAAGCTCTCAAGCTCAGCTGGATTGGCATCATCAAGTATTATCGTATCCTCATCCACAAGGCTTTCGATCATTTCATATTCGTCCTTCTTCCCAGTTTGTGTTCCAACCAATACTGTTTTCATGCCAAGTGACTGAAATTGTCGTATAAGAGAAATGGCTTTGAAACCACCACCGACATAAATAGCAGCTCTTTTTCCTCGTAAGTTCTCTTTATATACTTCGATGAGATTCTTAGATTCCTTCGCTTTTCGCTCACAAAAGTCAATTGCTTTCTCAATCGTCTCTTTCTCTCCTAATGCATCCGCAATTCGTACGAGAGAGCTTTTTGTATCCTCTATTCCAAAAAAACTTACCTTGATAAATGGAATTCCCATCTCTTCTTCCATCTGCTTTGCAAGGTACGTACTCGATCCTGCACATTGAACAACATTTAATATAGCTTTGGGAGCCTGGATTAGCGATTCATAGGATGCGTCTCCTGTAAATGTAGATATAACAGAAACTCCAATTTCCTTAAGATAACTTTTTATTATCCATAGTTCCCCTGCCAAATTAAAATCACCTAAGATATTAATTCCTTTTACCTTTGGTTGATTCTTATATGGCCGAATCAGTTCCATGATTGCATTACATGCCATGCGATATCCAGTTGTTTTATTTCCAGAAAAACCAGGAGATCTTACAGGTATAATTCTGACGTCATACATTAAGCTTACTTTTTTACATATCGCTTCCACGTCATCACCAATAACACCAACAATACAAGTTGCATAAACAAAAATTAACTTTGGTTTATGTGTATTAATTAACTCTACTAATGCATTTTCTAACTTTTTCTCTCCTCCAAATATGACATCCTGCTCCCTAAGATCCGTAGAAAAGCTATTACGAT
Organism: Bacillota bacterium; assembly: GCA_023410575.1. Taxonomy (GTDB): domain Bacteria; phylum Bacillota; class Clostridia; order Lachnospirales; family Lachnospiraceae; genus Lachnoclostridium. The sequence continues at coordinate 65,594 of JAEYPP010000074.1, forward strand.
AAACATCCTCCTGGCTACTTAAGCTACCACGTATATCCCATGTATAACTAGAGCAACCGATAGGACCATGCACTATGTGATATGCATCCGTAATTGGATTAAGTACCACTCTAGCTCCGCAATAAACACATGCTCTCTGACTTACAGCTCCTGAAACACTATTTGTATCACAACGAATACCATTGTTACAAAAGTCATGAAGACTTTTGTGTAATATGGACTCTTTTCGTTCTTCTAGCACACTTTTAGAGTCTATTGCTTCTCTTTGATTTACCATCAAATCACGCCTTTCTATTTTTCTTACTTACCCAAAATCATTGTTTCATAATCGAAAACCTATGCCACCTATAGCAAAAAAGCTAGAAAAGAAGAGTATTGTGACAACGTTGTCTAAATACTCTTCTTTTCTATGCATTACGACATTACATTACAATCTCCAAATCTTTTTCATCACAGTGTCGATCTTGGTCGTCCATGAGCGCATTTGCAATTAGTTCCGCCATTCGTATTGCCCCACGATAACCTACTAAAGGTTGATAGGAATGAATATAACGATCGATTATTGGGAATCCCATTCGAACGAGTGGAATGTCTTCTGCCCTTGCAATCGTCTTACCATGGGTACCACCGATGAGCAAATCTACTTTTTCGTTTTTAATCCACTGATGTAATAAAAATAGATCACCTGATTCCTTGGCAATACACTCTTGCACTCCGAATTTTAACAGTAGCTGCTGGGCACGTTCAACAAAAGCTGATCCCGGTGTACCAGTTAACATGAATTTTGGTATCATGCCTAATTCTAAGCAAAAGGCAGCTATGCCTAGTACAGTATCGGGATCCCCATAAATTGCAACCTTTTTACCATAAGTATACGGATGAATGTCGATCATCATGTCAACCAATTGCCCACGCTCTTCCTCGACATGAGCAGGAACCTCCGCCTTTGATATTTCTTGTAGTAATGTAATGAATTCATCAGTTGCCTCTATTCCCATTGGTAACGGTAATACTCGATATGGAACATCGCATTTTTTTTCCAATGCAACAGCAGATGGTTCCGATACTTTTTGACCAAGTGCTATGGAGATACTACAATTACCAAGATCCTTAATGTCGCTTATCTTTGTTCCTCCCTTTGGATACATATTGTATTTACCGGTCATAGGAGAATCCATGACACCACTTGAATCAGGAAGCATGATGAAAGGAACTTTCATTGCTTCTAGTAATCTCTTATACTCTCTTATATCACCCGGATTTACAAACCCTGGAAAAATACAAACTTTTCCGTTGCCTTTATTAGTATTTGTGCTTAAGTAATTGATAAATCCTGAAACCATATTCGTGAATCCATCCACATGAGATCCCTTATAACTAGGTGTGTTACAATGAACTACATACTTTCCTTCGGGAATACTCATATCTGTAATCAGTGCACTTAAGTCGTCACCAATCGTTTCTGAAAGACATGTAGTATGTACTGCAATAATTTCTGGTTGATATAAATCAAAGATATTTTTAACCGCTGTCTTTAGATTCGAACCACCACCAAATACGGAGGCGCCTTCTGTAAATGAACTCGAGGATGCCATTGCAGGATCTTTGAAGTGTCTTGTTAAGTACATTCTGTGAAAAGCACAACACCCTTGGGAACCATGAGAGTGAGGCAAACAACCATGAACACCAAGAGCTGCATACATTGCTCCTACTGGTTGACATGTTTTCGCAGGATTAATAACAAGTGCTGATCTTTCTTTGATATCTTTGGGTGTATAATTTAACATACGTTCTCACCTCCTAAGGTGGCATTTAAACTAGGAATTCGTTTCCATGGTGCTCTAATATAACTCCAAGCAGGTGTAGATAACCCCATAAGCACATCCTTACCAAATGTGACCGCTCCACGAAATCCTGCATATGGACCACTGTAATCATAAGAATGTAACTGTCTTGATAATCTACCACTCTTTTGAGCTACAAATTTATCTTTAATACCCGAGAAAAAGATATCTGGCTTTAGCACTTGCAACAGTTCTTCTGTCTCAAAATGGTTCATATCATCGCATACAATTGCTCCCTTTTCCATATCTGATATCATACCAGTGTAATCATTTAATTGGACGCCCTTTTCCTTTAGAGCTTCCTTTTGTTCTTCTGATAAATATACCTTGTAGTATTTCGGATCTGGTTCCACCGTAATACATTCAATATTTTTACTATCAGCATCTGGTTTAATATCTGGAATGACCGCTCTTCCTTCATAATCATCTCGATGAGCAAATTCATAACCTGCTAAAACCGTACTAATCCCAAAATCACTTAATAACTTCTGATAATGGTGTGCTCGAGAACCACCAACATATAAGGCTGCTGTCTTTCCTTTTAGCTTGCTTTTTAAATACTGCATCTCTTCACTGATATTCATCAACTCATCTGCAATTACTTCTTCAATTCTACTTTTTAATTCTTCGTCGTTAAAGTATTCACCAATCGCTCTTAAAGAAGAACTACAGCTCTTTGTGCCAATGAAATTGACTTTGATCCAATCAATACCATACTTATCGTACATCATTTCTGCTATGTAGTTGATAGAACGATGACACTGTACAAGATTCAGGTTGGCAAGATGGGCATTCGTAATATCGCTATAAGAACTACCACCTGTAAACACAGATACCACCTCAATGCCACATCGCTTTAATAACCTCTCAACTTCCCAACCATCACCACCAATGTTATATTCTCCGAGAATATTCACACTGTATTTTTGCTTTGGTGTACTATCTCCTGTTCCGATAACATATCGAAGCAATTGATTGTTGGCAATATGATGACCTGCAGACTGACTCACTCCTTTGTATCCTTCACAGCTAAAGCCAATGCACTTAACATCGTATTCTTTCTCTGCCCACTTTGCTACAGCGTGAATATCGTCACCAATTAATCCAACAGGACAAGTAGAACATATAAAGATAGCCGCTGGTTTGAGAATATCCATAACTTCAGTAATGGCTTGCTTTAACTTCTTTTCTCCACCAAAAACAATGTCTGTCTCCTGCATATCTGTTGAAAAACAATACTCTAAGTAACTATCTGTTGCCACTCCATCCCTCTCATCTGCTTGTGCTTTATGCCTTCTAGTTCCCCATGTATAAAATCCACATCCAATCGGACCATGTACAATGATAACTGCATCTTTAATTGGACCGAGTACAACACCTTTGCACCCTGCAAAACAACAACCTCTTTGAGTAATGATACCTGGAATAGCCCTTGTATTCGCTGTTACAGCATCGTCCTCTTTGCCACCTATTTCAATCAGGTGTTCTTTTCGATTCTTATACAATCGTGCGCTATACTGATCTAAGACTTTTTCTCTTACAGAACTCATCTCCTCACCCCCTAATATGTCTCAGAATCTTCTTGATATTCTCCGTTGCGAATTCGTAATGCTTCACAAATAGGAAGAACAAATATTTTTCCATCACCTGCATTCCCTTCGGAATTGACATTCATTAACGTATCAATAATTGTAACAACATCTTCATCACATACAATCATTGTGATTACCCTCTTTGGTATAAGACGAGAAGCACTTGCAATGTATTCACCAACTGGTGTTTGAGTCAATTCACCCTCCTCAATTCCAAGCCTGAAGAATTTCGGATCTACAAGATCTTTACCTCTACCCATTACCTTCCTACAAGTGTATGCAGGAAATCCTGCATCATTTAACGCCTGCTTCGTCTTACCTATTTTATCAGAACGAATGATTGCCATTATTTCTTTCATCGTGATCCCTCCTACAAACCAGCTTTTCTCGTACTAATGGTATAAGCCTCTTCTACGGGCGAAACAAAAATCCTACCATCACCAAAATTACCTTCTCCTGTTCTTGCATACTTCATTATGATCCTAATTACATCATCTTTATCCTCATCACGAACTACCATCAAAAGCATTTCCTTTGGTATTTCATCATAGTATACTTCTCCAATCTTAACTCCCTTTTGTTTTCCTCTACCGTAAACATCCATTTTAGTTACTGCTGGAAAACCAGCAGATAGTAATTCAGATAAAACAACCTGTGTCTGACTTGGTCTGATGATTGCTCTAATCATTAACATAATAATTTCCCCTTTCTTTTCTTTCATTTAATCCATGATTCCATGTTTCATAAGTATCTCTTCTAATTTCTCAATCGACATTGGTTTTGGAATGACAAACATATCATTGGAATCAACCTTACGTGCCAATGCCCTGTACTCATCTGCCTGCTTTTCCTGTGGGCTATAATCAATAACTGTCTTCTTGTTAATCTCTGCCTTTTGAACTGCATTATCACGTGGTACAAAATGGATCATCTGGGTTCCAATTTCTTTAGCAACTGCTTCTACTAATTCAGCCTCTCCGTCAACCTTTCTTGAATTACAGATAAGTCCTCCTAGCCGAACACCACCTGTATTGGCATATTTCATAATTCCTTTTGAGATATTATTGGCAGCATATAATGCCATCATCTCACCAGAGCACACAATATAGATTTCTCTTGCTTTTCCTTCACGAATTGGCATAGCAAAACCACCACATACAACATCACCTAATACATCATAAAATACATAATCTAAATCATCTTCATAAGCACCAAGCTGTTCCAATAAATTAATAGAAGTAATAATACCACGGCCTGCACATCCAACACCTGGCTCAGGACCACCAGACTCAACACCCTTGATTCCTCCATATCCTTCTTTCATAATGTAATCAAGGTCGATATCCTCGCCCTCTTCTCTTAACGTATCAAGTACCGTTTTCTGAGCTAATCCACCAAGTACCAAACGTGTTGAATCAGCTTTAGGATCACAGCCAACAATCATAATTTTCTTTCCCATTTCTGCCAAACCTGCTGTGAGATTTTGTGTCGTTGTAGATTTACCAATACCACCTTTTCCATAAATTGCGACCTGTCTCATACTAGTTACCTCCTTATTAAAGAAATATTTTATTACCCTGAACTCTTAAAACATAGAACGATGACCTAATAACTATTTACATGGATAAAATAGAGTAGGCGCCGAAAGATTTCATCTTCCGACGCCTTTGTCAAAGTCATTGTTGATGCAATTGATTCTAAAGTAAGAATAATCCTTTTACAATACAACAACTGTACCAAAGAATTATTTATAAACTCTATGTATTTCGTCTATTTTTGCATTTCATGCATATTATTATTAAATTTATCATTATTTCATCAATTTTTTTCATCTTTTTGCTCAAACTAAAAGTTGCTCTGATGTCATACCTAAGTCTTTCGTTGTTGAACAAACAGCTTGTGCCGTGAGAACCATAGATGTTAAACTACATGCATTTTTAACAGCAATCTTACATGCTTTTACCGTATCTAAAATCCCTTCGTTCATCAGCTCACAGATACACTCGTTTCTTGCATCCCATCCATAAGAAAAATCCTTACTTTTCACCTGTTCCACAACTTGACTCGCATTACATCCCCCATTCCATGCAAGTTGTCGCAATGGACGATATAGTCCATATTGTACTAAACTAGCTCCTAGTCTTTCATCTTTGTCAAGGGTTTGGATTAATTCACTTAAGGAAACTGCTGCATGAATATAGGCTGCTCCCCCTCCAGGTAGTACTCCTTCATCAACTGCTGCCTTAGTAGCAAGAATTGCATCCTCGATCAGCAGTTTTTGTTCTATCATCTCAACCTCTGTTACCCCACCTACGCTAATTACTCCGATACCATTGGTTAGCTTTGATATTCTCTCATGATAATGTTCACAATCTAATTGTGACTGTGTTCGCAAAATACGACTCTTGATTTCTTCTACCCGTTGTTCAATTTGCTCTTTTTCTCCATATCCACCTAATATTACTGTGCTATTCGCATCAATTGTGATACTCTTCGCCCTCCCTAGCATATCCATACTCATCTCCTCAGTTAGCATTCCTAGTTCTTTTTTGATGCACATTCCTCCAGAAAAAACGGCAATATCATCAAGAAGATCCTCCTGTAGCATTCCAATCCCCAGCGCTCTAATAGCAGCTACATCCAATAATCCTTTCACTCGATTTAATACTATTGTTGTTAACGCATCTCCTTGAATATCAGGTGCTATCACAACAAGTTTCTGCTTGCTTTGCCTGATTGTCTCTAAAATTCCTTTTATCTTTTGGACACTCACAATCGGTTCTTTGGATATCAATAAATATGGTTCCTCATAATGTACCATTTTTCCTATTTTATCATTGCACATATAACGAGAAAGATATCCACTTGTAAGGCGCATTCCTTCTACAACTTTGGCCTCTGTCTTCATTGTCTTAGAAGTCTCAATTGTGATAAATCCACGGCTTGATATAACATCAAGCATATCTCCTAACATATCACCAATTTCTTCACTCTTTGCAGCAATACTAGCTATATTGCGTAAATCGCTTGAGGTGTTTATCATCTTTGCATGTTCCTCTAGATATGCAACTACAGCATCGACAGCTTTATCAATTCCTATTTTCATTCGCATTGGATTTGCACCAGCTACGAGATAAAGAATTCCCTGTTCTACCATTGCGCTTGCGAGTAGCATTGCAGTAGTTGTTCCGTCTCCTACTTTTCGGTTCGTTTGTATCGCTACTTCCGTCAAAAGTTTAGCTCCTTGATTTTCAAATTTATCAGCAAGAACTATTTCCTTTGCAATGGTCAATCCATCATTAACTACAATGATTTCTCCTTGATGATTAGTTTTTTCCAAAACTACATTTCTTCCATAAGGACCATATGTTGGTGCAACCGCATTCGACACTTTTTTGATACCAAGTAGTAACCTTTCAATAGTAGATAAAGACTCTATATTCTCTTTTCCCATATGCCTCCCTTTCTAATCACTCTCTAATAACATCAAAGCCTCTCTTGGAAACCTTAAATATTTAGGGACCATCGATAACATATGTTTGCTTATATCATTCAGAGGCAGTGTCCACCATACCTCATGACTCTTTGGCTCGTCTGCATTTCTCATTATGAATTGGATTTCAAATGGAAGCTGAGATATCCCAATCAATGCCATCTTCATAATGTTACGTTCATTATAGTTATCCGAAGGAACTAAACTATGTGCTCTAATTCCAACATAAGTTATTGAGTCCTTAATCTTATTGCTTGTAACTAATTTTATATCCCACTCCGTGGCATATAAGCAATAATCATTTATTTTTTCTACACGAGATATATTTTTGCATCCTGTTAGGATTGCAGCATCTACATGCTGTGGATCAACAAATACATGCCTTGTTTGACCAAAACGTTTTATCTTACCTTTCTCTAAGATAAGTAATTCCTTAGTCATCTTATAAATCTCATCACGATCATGAGAAACCATCATGATAGTACCTTCGTAGTCATGAATCATCTCCATCAATTCTAAATGCAACTCATCCTTTAGATCATAATCTAGGGAAGCGAAAGGTTCATCTAATAATATGATAGATGGCTTATATGACAAAATTCTTGCTAGGGCAACTCGTTGTTGTTGACCACCAGAAAGCTCATGTGGATAACATTTTTCTAAACCTGACAGTCGAAATCTTTTCATCTCTTCTTTCATCGTCACATATCTTTGTTTGTTATTTCCCTTGATACATGCCAAGATATTCTCCTCTACTGTCATAGTCGGAAACAGAGCATAATTCTGAAATAAGTATCCTACTTTTCTTTTTTGAGGTGGTAAATCAATTTTCTCCTTAGAATCATATAAAACCTGACCATCTAGTACAATTTTCCCTTCATCTGGTTTCTCTATTCCTGCAATACACTTGAGCGTCATGCTCTTACCAGAACCGGAATGACCTAATATTCCCATACACTTGTCATTGACTATGAATTCCATATCAAGTAGAAAATCACGCAACTTCTTTTTAATCCTTACTTCTAATTGCATATCCCTCACCTCTTACTCCAACTATTTTTCTTGGATATTCTATTAATCAATGAGATAATTACAAATGATATGATGACATTTACACATACCCAAAATCCTGCTTCCTCAAAATTACCCGCAGATGCTTGTGATGCTATAGCCACAGCTACTGTTTGTGTTTTACCTAATATATTACCTGCTAGCATGCAAGTAGCTCCATACTCTCCAATTGACCTAGCAAATGCTAGAATTGTTCCCGATAAAACCCCAGGCCAAGCCATGGGCATAGCGATTCGAAAAAAGATATAAGTTTCCGATATTCCTAATGTTCTAGCGGCATATATAATCGTAAGATCAATTTGTTCAAATGCTGCTTTTGCGTTTTTATACATAAGAGGAAATGCAATAATACAAGCAGCTACAACGCACCCTAACCAAGTCTGAACCATCTTAATATCAAAGTTCACATATAAAAACTTACCAAAAGGTCGCTTTAGGCTAAATAGTAATAAAAGAGAGAAACCGATAACCGTTGGTGGCAAAACAAGTGGTAATGTAAATAAGCTATCCAAAATCCAAGCAAGCTTTCTATTCACCCTCATTACAAGCTGTACTGCAACAATCCCAAGAAAAAATGCAAGTATTGTTGCAACTACACCTGTTTTTAGAGAAATCCACAATGGGCTCCAGTCTACTTTATTCATATACTCCATACTTTATCGCCCCCTTATGTACTAATTGAAATTTATTCGCAATAAAATATTCACACGTCTATGTATTCGATCAAGCTTTGTTCTATGGTACTATAAATCCATAGCCCTCAAATATATCTTTCGCTGTTTTGCTACCTAAAAATTCTATAAATTTTCTAGCTGCATGATCTTGTTCATTGGATGCTTCCTCATTAACTACTAGACCAACAGGATAAACGACTCTGCTATTCATAGCCTCTTTGGGTGCTACAGCGATCACCTCAACCAAATCTGCAACTGATAATACATCTGTCGCATAGACAATACCAACCTCATTGCTTCTTTCGCTAATAGCGGTTAACACGGCTGTCACATTAGCACATTCATTTCTCTGGACTTTCATAACATCATCCGAAATTCCTAAGTTAACAAAAATTTCTCTTGCATATGCTCCAACAGGGACATCTTCCCCTGCCAACGCAATATTCTTAGCCCTCGTAATATTATCAAAACTAGTCACTTGTGACGTTGTACCTTTTGCCTTGATTAATACAACTTTATTTTCAAGTAACTCTTTTACACTGTCTTTTTTTACAAACCCCTTCTCTTCTAGAGCGGTCATCTGATTCTTTGATGCAGAAAAAAACAGATCACATTCTGCTCCCTCTTCAATCTGAACCTGTAAAGTTCCCGAGCTATCCGAATTATATATAACCTTAATCTCTGGATTCTCCTCCTGAAATATCTTGGCGACTTCCTCCATACAATTTTTTAAGCTGGCAGCGACAAATACATATATCTCTGTCTTTTTCATTTCCTCATCGTTAGGTGTTTGAATACTACTATAACTTGCTAAAAATGAAATCATCGATATTATGATCATTACAATCATTATTTTCCTATTTCTTCTTTTCATATTTCTACCCCCAATTCTAATATACAATCAGCACCACCAGTGTGAACTGGTGGTTTGCTCTGCCCCTGTAAGGGGCTATTGCCGGCATGGGCCTCAAAGGCCCTTCGAAAGTAAAAGCCTCAACCGCACCACTTTCTCTGGCTAACCCTTAC
>JAEYPP010000091.1 GCA_023410575.1 Bacillota bacterium
TCACTCATCTGGCTTACTTTTTCTACAAGCTCAGAAGCTATTGCTACACCTACCAGCTCTGCTTCCTCTCTTGACATCTCTTTATGGTAGCGAGCAACAATGTCATCTGGAACGTCAATCCCTGCAAATTCATTTTTTACAAAGTTTGCATTATTATAACTTACAAAAGGCATGATTCCTGCAAGAATCTTTGCTCCAGTCCGTTCCCGTAACAATGCAATACGTTCCATATCTTTCTCACTGTAAACTGGCTGTGTTAAAAAATAACTGGCACCAGCTAATAGTTTTCGCTCCATACGCTCGATTATCTTATCTACATTCGTTCCACTATAATTCAGCGCTCCCCCATAGATAAATGGGTCATTAAAAAAGTGTTCCTCATTCATTTCTTTTACAAATTCCATTAATCGGATCGAATTATAGTCATATACATTCGATACTTTCGAACGGCTTTCTCCTGGAACTGGGTCTCCCGTTACAATTAATAAATTACGAATATCATTAACATAAGCACCTAGCAAAGAGGAACGCATCGCTATCATATTACGATCTCGGCAACAGACATGAGGCATAACATCCATACGACATACGCGATTTAGTTTAACACTCATCATAATAGAATCTATTCGACTACGACCACAAGGGGAATCCGCCAATGTCAAAATATCAATCTTTTGGTTCGATAAGGCTTTTCCACAAGATAAGAATTTACGGTCATCTGCATCATAAGGTGGATCTAATTCAACTGCAACTACTTTTTCACCTAACAAGAGTTTCGTTAACAACGGATTATTACTTGGATTGATTGGATGATCAGCTGAACTTACAGTCACAGTAGGAATTTCTACATTGCTCCTGTTTGATTCATACACCTGAATATCTTTGTAACTATCTGCTTTCTTTAAAAGAACTGGCTCATAACTACCTGCAAAACTTGCAATTTTTTGTATAAATTCAGGTGTTGATCCACAGCAAGCTCCAATAATTGCAACACCAAAATCAAGTAATTTCTTCGCATTATCTGCAAAGAATTGTGCATTCTTCATGAATACCATACGGTTGTGCAGTTGTTCTGGATATCCAGCATTCGGAGCAATCATAACATACTTATTGTGTGGCAACTCCAATTCTGTTATTACTTGATACATATGTCCAGAGCCGATTCCACAATTAAAACCACATACATCAACACTATCCATATGTGCAACTTTTGATAACAGTTTTTTGGCACTAAGTCCAGCAATTGTATATCCATTCTTATTGATACAAAAGGAGGTGATCACTAGGACCTTTGAATTGTAAGATTTAATATAGGTGGCAAGCTGCTCAAGATACTGAAGCTGCGAAAATGTTTCAAATAAAATTGCATCTACTTTTTCTTCAAGAAATACATTAATTATTTCTTTATACTGAGTTAATATTTCCTCATCATCACTCTCAATATCGGCCATGATTGGTCCAATATCTCCTGCAAGAAATACTTCTTTTTTGGATTCCTCAATTGCTTCTCTTGCAATCTGGCAAGCCTTTTTTATCATCTTTGTTAAGTCATTCGCTGATAATGGCATTGCATTCTTATTCAGCATAAATGTATTCGTCTTGATTAAATTAGCACCAGCTTCTATGTACTCTCGGTGAATTTCTTTAATTTTTTCTACTTCGGAAAACAAAGCATATTCACTCACTGCATTTTCTTTTCCTTCTTTTTGAGCAAAGTAAGTTCCCATTGCCCCATCAAGTATTAATCTATGTTTATTTAAGTAATCAAATATTCCCATATCAACCTCGTCAAAAGTTTCTCTTCTTATTATAATAGCAATTTTGCTACAAAAAGGAAAGCTCTTTTTCATACAACTTTAGGCTCCTTTTTCTAAATTTTTTAGAAAAAAGCACTAGACTAATTTAATGTTTTATGAGAGAATATGGGGAAAGCAAAAGTTCCCTTTTTTGGGATTCCCTATTTAATGTATATAATTTACGAAAGATGCAGTACTTTTTTAGGATTTTGTATGGTAAACATAGTAGATGAATAACATTCTACATACTGCTCTCGTTTGAATAAATATGGGAATTACATTTTGCATTCACTACAATTGGTGTCAGCAATTGATTGCACTAAGCATGAGATTGTATGAATTATAATGAAAGATTGAAAGGAGTTTCAACATGATTTATTCACATGAAGTAGAAAAAATGTGTCCTGTAGCACAGGGTGTTCACCATGGTGCTGCGCCTATCCCAGAAGAAGCAAAATGGGTTAAAAGTAAGCAAGTTAGTGATATTTCTGGTTTAACACACGGTATTGGCTGGTGTGCTCCTCAGCAGGGTGCATGTAAGTTAACACTTAACGTTAAAGAGGGTATCATTCAAGAAGCATTGGTAGAAACCATCGGATGTTCTGGTATGACTCATTCCGCAGCTATGGCATCTGAAATTTTACCAGGATTAACAGTTCTTGAAGCTTTAAATACAGACTTAGTATGTGATGCTATCAACACAGCAATGAGAGAATTATTCTTACAGATTGCTTATGGTAGAACTCAGAGTGCTTTCTCTGAAGATGGTCTTCCAATCGGTGCAGGTCTTGAAGATTTAGGAAAAGGCTTAAGAAGTCAGGTTGGTACTATGTATGGTACTTTAAAGAAAGGTCCTCGTTACCTTGAAATGGCAGAAGGCTATGTAACAGGTATCGCTCTTGACGAAGAAAATCAAATCATCGGTTACCAGTTTGTAAGTCTTGGTAAGATGACAGATTTCATCAAAAAAGGTGATGATCCAACAACAGCATATGAAAAAGCAAAAGGTCAGTATGGCCGTGTAGCTGATGCAGTTAAGATTATCGACCCACGTGTAGAATAATAAAGGAGGATACATTACAATGGCTTTATTTGAATCATATGAAAGAAGAATTAATAAAATCAATGCTGTATTAAACAGCTATGGTATTGCTTCAATCGAAGAAGCTGAAAAGATTACAAAAGATGCCGGCCTTAATGTCTATGACATGGTAAAAGGTATCCAGCCAATCTGTTTTGAAAACGCTTGCTGGTCTTACGTTGTAGGTGCTGCAATCGCAATCAAAAAAGGTTGTAAAAGAGCTGCAGATGCTGCTGCTGCAATTGGTGAAGGTCTTCAGGCTTTCTGTATTCCAGGTTCCGTTGCTGATCAACGTAAAGTTGGTTTAGGACATGGTAACCTTGGTAAGATGTTACTTGAAGAATCCACAGAATGCTTCGCATTCTTAGCTGGTCATGAGTCCTTTGCTGCTGCGGAAGGTGCAATCGGTATCGCAATGAGCGCAAACAAAGTTCGTCAAAAACCATTACGCGTTATCTTAAACGGTCTTGGAAAAGATGCTGCTCAGATCATTTCTCGTATCAACGGCTTTACATTCGTTGAAACAGATATGGATTACTATACAGGAGAAGTAAAGGAAGTTTTCCGTAAATCTTACTCCAACGGTCCTCGTGCTGCTGTTAACTGCTATGGTGCAAACGATGTTACAGAAGGCGTTGCTATCATGCACAAGGAAGGTGTTGACGTTTCCATTACTGGTAACTCCACTAACCCTACAAGATTCCAGCATCCAGTAGCAGGTACTTACAAGAAAGAATGTATGGAACAAGGCAAGAGCTACTTCTCCGTTGCTTCCGGTGGTGGTACAGGTAGAACACTTCACCCAGATAACATGGGTGCTGGTCCTGCTTCTTATGGTATGACAGATACTATGGGTCGTATGCACAGTGATGCTCAGTTTGCTGGTTCTTCTTCCGTTCCAGCTCACGTTGAGATGATGGGTCTTATCGGTATGGGTAACAATCCAATGGTAGGTGCTACTGTTGCAGTTGCTGTTGCTATCCAAGAAGCTGCTGACGCAGGTAAGTTCTAAGGATTTTAAGTTTTTTGAAATGAATCTAAGCGTAATTAAAGTTCTAGTAGTGTAAAAACTACTAGGACTTTTTTATTGTTCACTTTTCTGATATATGTTATAATCTTCCATATTAAGCCAAAGGAGACCATAACAATCCCTGGGTGTTTTTACTAAAAACTATGCGCTTTTCTACAGCGTTAACAGAACATCATGCGGCGATTTTGATCAATTTCAATTTGGAGGTATATATGAAAAAGAATAATGATTTAATGTGGAGCATAAGCTTAATGGTGATAACAATAAAAAAATATGCGCATCGTATATAATTAGATGTAAGATATTAACGGAAAAGAGGGTGTTGAATATGACAGAGATTGAAAAAGTGGTTACTGAGATTGTAAAGTTTATGCGTGGTAAGTATCGACTAGATGAAGTGGCAGGAATGTTTTATGATGTTCCTTGTGTGAAATTTCGTCAAGGAAAGAAAACCATTGTTTCTATAAATCTACATAAAGACCATTAGGTTTTTCAAATCATTCTTGGTAAAGCAGAGCGAGAAAAATTCGAAGCAATAAAACATGAATTTCCGATGGAGATACAAGAACTTTATGACAGAGAACGAACCTTACATGATGGTAAGTGGCTTTTAATTCGTGTTGATAATATGCCAACTTTAGAAGCTGTCAAGAGACTGATACTTATTAAGAAAAAACCTAATCGTAAGCCTTTTTCAAAAGAAAATGCAGTGTATGCTAAATGTGGACATAGATGCGATTTGTGCGTGCATTATAATGGTATAAGTGAGGAATTTCGGAATATCCTCATTCTGCATTTGAATACTGTGTATGGTGATTCGGATTGGGGTATGCGCTGTACTGGTTGTAGCACTTCGGAATGTTATTGTTATGGTAATGGTTATGAAGTATGCGAACCGCTAAAGTGTTTACAAGAAAATCAATTAAGCAGTTGTTTTAATTGTGATGAATATCCTTGTGAACACGCAACTGCAGGGTATCAACAATTAGAGCATAGAAATATATCAGCTGATGATGTTACATGGGCGATTTTACCTTATGTGCCACGTCAATATGAATAGGCATGTAATTGCTGTACTTAGTATTATTAGCACAATAAGTGTATAGTAACATGGCTAATCCTAAGATAGAACAATTATAGAGTGTATGAAGAAAAGTCTGTAAATACAGATCTTCTATGATAATGAATGGGTAGAAGGCTCTCGCTATGAGCTTTCTGCCCTTACTTTATGTATAACAGCATCTTTTTGGCATGTCAAGAGCAGGCGAGTATTCCCGCCTGTAAAAAAATTAATTCTTCTAACCTACTCGGGTAAACGGCCTTCGTACATAATACATAGTTCACCGTAAACCTGGCCCCAGTTCCGAATCGTAGTGGTCCATCTTTTGGTTGCTTCAAAGGTTGCTAAATATAATGCCTTTAATAGTGCTGTATCACTAGGAAATACACTTCTCTGGCGGTTTAGCTTGCGATAAGTAGCATTCAAAGATTCTATGGAATTAGTGGTGTATATCACCTTTCTAACGGTTGATGAGAACTTAAAAATTGGAGATATGGCATCCCAGTTATCGTGCCATCTTTTCATGGAATTAGGGTATTTAGGTGTCCATTTTTCTGTTACCCGTTCTAGAGCTTCAAGTGCTTTCTTCTCATCTGGTGCATGGTAAATAGTTTTTAGATCAGTAGCAAAAGCTTTACGATCTTTATCAGGTACATATTTTAGGGTATTTCTTACCTGATGTACGATACATCGCTGATATTCTGTATTAGGAAACGCTGCATTGATGGCCTCCTTAATCCCACTCAACCCATCTGCGCAAATAAGGAGGATATCTTTGACACCACGATTCTTTAATTCGTTCAATATCGACAGCCAGTACTTAGCGCTTTCATTGTCGCCAACATTTATAGAAAGAACCTCCTTCTTTCCATCAGTATTGATTCCAAGTATGACATAGGCAGCTAATTTGCGAATCACCCCATTATCGCGTACAGAATAATGTATAGCATCTATGTATAAGATTGGATATATGTCTTCTAAGGGACGATTCTGCCATTCTTCAATTTGTGGAAGTATCTTGTCTGTGACATCAGAGATAAAGCCCTCTGAAGTCTCAAACCCATAGATATCTTCAATAGTTTCGGATATTTGGCGAGTTGTCATTCCTTTCGCGTACATGGAGATGATTTTTTGATCAATATCTGAAATATCTTTCTGACGCTTTTTGACTACCTGTGGCTCAAAAGTGGATTTTTGATCTTGTGGTACTTGAATATCCATGCTTCCATAACTACTGTTTATTCGCTTGGTTTTATAGCCGTTTCGATAGTCATCACTGTCAGAACGTTGTGATTTTTCATAACCAAGGTGGTCATCCATCTCAGCTTCCATCATTTCTTTAATGGTTCCCCCAAGGAGATCCTTGAGTGCATCCTGAATGTCAGTTGCAGTCTCAATATCATACTCCTCAAGGAGCTGACGGATTATGTTACGTTTTCCTTCTGTCATTTGTACTTTGTGAACATTTTTCTTTTCTCTTGCCATAATAAAGGCCTCCTATGATTTTATATTTTATCATAGAAGACCTTATAAATCTCTATTTACAGAAAAACTTTCACAGACTCCAATTATACATAAAACTTATTAAATGCAATCGTGACTTAGTAACAGAAATCTCATTATAGATTTCGGATATAATAATAAAATTCAAAATAGAACACATCTCATAGATATAGAAACACGCTTAGCGTAATCCATATGTTTTACGAAGCGTGTTTCTTGTGGTTAATTATTTACTTTTCTGTACATCTCTTTCTTTTACAATTTTTCCATAACGATTTGCATAGTATTGTTTACCATCAACCGTAATCCAAGTGCTTTTTGCAAGAGTTCCAGTTTCTGTTGCATAATACTTATCGCCTGACTTTGTTGTGACGATAGCGTTTTTTCGAAGCACTCCTGATTTTGTTGCGTAATACAACTCTCCATCTGCAGTTGTAATTAAGCGATTCTTATAGATTGCACCCGTTGGAGATGCATAATAACTTTTACCGTTTGGCAACTCTATCTTTTGTGATTTTACAATTGCACCATCTTCTCCAGTATAACATAGATTACCTCTTTTTGTCTTAACCAAGCTTTCTTTTGCAAGTTTTCCATCTTTTAAAGCAATATAGTCCTTTCCGTCATGCCTTATCTTATTATCTTTCACTACATAGCCCTTAGGATTGACATAAAAGGTATCTCCATCTTGACTGGTAACCAACTGCTTCTTAAGTACTTCACCATTCTCATCTAGAATCAAAGTTTGATTGTATTTGGTTTCAATAATTGCATTAACAATTGTGTCTCCATTCTCATCTAAATACAAACCATCTGATGTCTTATTTGTCACCTTAACTGGTTCACTCTTTATTTGATTTTGAGTATCATCTTTGTTATCTTTATCTTCTTTATCTTCTTTACCAGTATCCACATTATCTCTTGGTGTTTCTGGTACAGCTGGAGGAGCTGGTGGTACTGGATTATATGGTACGAATGGTGTACTTGGTACCGATGGCGTACTTGGTACTGATGGCGTACTTGGTACTGATGGCGTACTTGGTTGCACAATTTCTTCCCAATGAGCATATAATACATGATTCGATTTTACTGTTACTGTGGTTGTAGCTTCTACCTTACTTCCTTTCACACTTTCCGTAAACCATCCTAGGAATGTATATCCCTCTTTCGTTGGTGTTGGCAAGTCACCATATTCCTTCTGTTCTGTTACTGATTTTGATGTTACTCTCGTATTACCTCCATTTGCAACAAAGGTTACTTCCCATGTCTTACTTACTTCTGGTGTCTTATTTTCTTCCCAATGAGCATATAATACATGATTCGATGTTGCTGTCACTGTAGTTGTTGCTTCTACCTTACTTCCATTCACGCTTTCCGTAAACCATCCTAAGAATGTATATCCCTCTTTCTTTGGAGTTGGCAAATCACCATATGCGTTCTGTTCTGTTACTGCCTTTGATGGTATGCTCGTATTGCCACCAGTTGCATCAAAGGTTACTTCCCATGTCTTACTTACTTCTGGCGTCTTATTTTCTTCCCAATGAGCATATAAGATATGATTCGATGCTACAGTTACTATGGTCGTAGCTTCTACCTTACTTCCATTTACGCTTTCCGTAAACCATCCCATAAACGTATATCCGTCTCTTGAAGGCGTAGGCAATGTTCCATATGGCTCATTATATACTATAGATTTTGCTTTAGTATCGTTAATACCTTCATTTGCATCAAACGCTACTATTGGATTACTTTCAATAGCCTTAATCTGTTTCGTTAACTGCTCATATTTTCTATTTGCTGTATACTCACCCATGTCAGTATATGATATTTTGTCCAATACCCTAGTAACTAGCCTAACTTTCATGATATTAGCTACATAGTCATCATAGGTTTCAATCGCTGGAATTCCTAGCACATAACTTCTAAGTATTTTACATATAGCATACTTATCCACATTCGTAATTTGTTGTAGCAGTTGATACGTAGCATCATCTAAACTATCAAAATCAGTTAAAAACTCTACTTTTGTTTCCCACAAAGTTGTAGATTTTAATGCTATTTCCAACTGCTGCTTCATCTGGTATGCTTTTATGTAAGTCTGATTGATTTCTTTGTCAATGTCATCAAGATTATCATTGTCAATAAAACGAATGTTATCATAGTAAACATCTCCAACATAATCAGACGAATTGTTGTTTAAAGCAAGTACTAGATTTCGTATCCGAATCCTATTAAATGGATAGATACCATCCTCTGATAAAGGAACATTGAAATAGTATTTTAGCAAATTAGTTCCTGGGACTTCCTCGCCCTTTAACGGGTCGATTTCAAAGGTAATCGCTTTATGCATAGGATTCTCATAATCTGGATTTATACCAGCATTGATATTTATCTTTCCTGTCGTTGCTTTGTTTTTCTCTAGATAAACATTCATTGCGATTGCATCAATCTTTTGACAATCTATAAGAGATAATGCACTTTCAGGAAAATTACAAGATGTTAATATTACTCCATCTTCTGACGTAGTAATTGCTGTACTAAAAGAGACTGGGAATTTAAGTGCTTGGGTCTCTGCTTCTACAATTACAATATCTGAGCTTTTTAATGTTGAAACTTGACCATTGATCCATCCTTCCCGATGCCCTGATTCAAAATCATATGGAAGGTCTACAAAGGATCCTGGTGCATCAGGAATCACATCCTGTTGACTGATATCTTCAGTTTTTCTCCATTCAAACCTAAAATCATCAAAATATATGAAATCCAAAAGTGTATCAGAATATAAGGCTATATCGAGGTATAGATTAACTAAATAGTCTTCTTGGGATGCGTTAAGGGATTCGATAGGAAATCTACATTCTAATTTGTAGTAGTCTCCTTCTTTAATCATTTGCTTGGTACTAAAAATACACGCCGGAATACTTTTTATAGTGTCATTATACTCAAATCTTGGTTGTATTTGAATAGCTTTGGCATTACTCGGGAGATATTTACCAGAATCAAATTTAAAATATACATCAAATACTAGTTCTTTATAATATCCAAAGTGACCTATGTTATTTATGCGAAAACATGGTCTTAATGTATAGTTAATATTAGATACTCTTAAAACTTTACTACCATTTACCTCTGATTGCTCACAGTAGATATTGGTATTAAAACTACCATATTGTTGCAAAGAATGGACAGTACTAATACTCTTTTCAAAATCTCGTATCAAAGAAGAATAAGTGTAAGTTGGAGTAGCCTCTCCACGAATCTTAGCACGAAAATAATTACCTACAACTGACAGCTCTTCCTTTTTCCATACATTTATATAATTCTGATTAAGAGGTGGGTTCACTGGCGTATTACTAAGCATTGCTGCTGAAATCTTACTATTTCTCGCTAACGACCCACCACACCAACTGATGTTCTGATTTTTTAAAAAATCAATCCATTTATCAGAATAATGAATATAAGGACCAACACTTTCAGTTACATCGCATGTTTTCCATTCGGTACAAAAGATTGCTAGTCCATTATCCATGGCATTCGTTATCTTTGATTGTAGCAAGTTTTTCCCATAAGGTCCTGGCAAAATGTCATGTGTACCAGGAGAAAAATGCATAGAGTACATAGTCTGAACTGTACTGTTTTTCTCTGTTACTGCATTACTAATTGCAGCATCTACATATTGGCTTGAGCGACCAGTTCCACAGATGACGATGTTATCCACAGAATCTGCATCATACGTACGGATTGCGTCTAAAACTGAATTATAATATGGAAGCATTAGTTCCTTCCAAGTATTCGAAGCATTTGCTTGTGCTTCTAGATTCTTCGGCTCAACTGCTATTTCCCACATTATATTTGGTCTATCTCCATATTTCTGAGATAAATATGCAAAAAATAGTTGTGGACCATTATATTCTGGGTGCGCCACCCTAATTTCTGAAAACTCAGATAATTCTTTACCTGCATTTAGATATCTAGTGTCACTTGAATCTCTAGAAGTGAATGCATTCCAATCCACGATAACATACATTCCTTCATCGCATGCTAGTTTAATTCCATCTTCTACACTCTTAAGTAAAGTCTCTGGGGCATTTACATAACCATCTTCTGTAGCATTCACTACAAGGCGAATGACATCGCATTTCCAATCTGCGGATAACGCATAAATTGCATCTTTATTTAAAACCCAATTACCATCATACACCGATAAATCATAAGTACTCATTCCTTTTAATTGAATCGGGGTTCCTTTACTATCACATAATTGTTTTCTGTCAGGTGTACTTGCGTTACTATCGTGATCAAAGTTTTTAACTTGAATTGCTCCATACTTTTCAACTGACGTTTGTACTTGACTTTCAGTAGCAAACACAGGCGTCGGTGTAGCTATTAAACCTTGTACGATAACTGTAATAAGTACAATCAATGACAATACTTTTTTTTCGATTCTTTCCTTAAATTTTCTCATACCTACCTCCACTTTATTTCTTATATCCATTCTTTTTTTACCAAAGCCTTTCCGCATAGTTTTGACTGGAAAGGTTTTTCAGTACCTTCTACGTCATATATATCTTATGAATCTCTTAAGCTTTGTATTATAACGTAATATATTGCAGTATTGTAAATACCGTATCATATTCCGTGAATTTTTTCAATATTCTTTCATAACTCTATCATCTTTTTTTCATCCTAGTGAATTGCAAAACTAAGTTCCACCCCCACAGATGTTCTAGGTTGAATTTACTCTTTCGAATCTAATCATGGAAGTTAATCTTTCACATTTATGATATTCTATACTAGTGATGCTGGTATATAGGAGGATACCATTATGGCAACTAATAAGCACTTAACTTTATCAGAGCGAATACTTATTGAGAA
>JAEYPP010000009.1 GCA_023410575.1 Bacillota bacterium
TAACGTTGGACGTGGTGGTGATGATACATTATTTGCTTTAGTAGACGGTGTTCTTAAGTTTGAAAGAAAGGGTAGAGACAAGAAACAAGCTAGTGTTTACCCAGTAGAAGCAAAATAGTAGTAACGAATTACTTAGGGGCTGTTCCGAAATGAGTCTTTTTATGCGAAAAGTATCATTTTGGAAGGGCCCTTTTTCATAACCAATAGATTACAGGTTTTTTCCTGATTTTTTGTCTGCTTTTAGCAGTCAGATGGGAGTTTGTATGTTTGCAGATAGTGCTAAAATATATATTCGTTCCGGCAAAGGGGGTGACGGTCATGTCAGCTTTCGTCGTGAACTTTTTATAGCAGCCGGAGGCCCTAATGGTGGTGATGGCGGTAAAGGCGGCAATATCATCTTTGAAGTTGATGAAGGTCTCAACACATTAGTTGATTTCCGTATGAAACGTAAATACATTGCCGAAGATGGAGGCAATGGAGAAAAAAATAATTGTACAGGTCGCGATGGTGCTGATTTGATTATAAAAGTACCAGAGGGAACGATTATTAAGGAAACCGAAAGTGGTAAAGTAATCACTGATATGTCCCATGGTAATCGACGTGAGGTAATTTTGCGCGGTGGACGTGGTGGTAAAGGTAACCAGCATTATGCTACAGCTACCATGCAAGTTCCTAAATATGCTCAACCTGGACAAAAAGCGATGGAACTTAATGTTACACTTGAATTAAAGGTAATTGCTGATGTTGGTTTGGTAGGTTTTCCTAACATTGGTAAATCCACTTTCTTATCCCGTGTAACGAACGCAAAACCAAAGATTGCAAATTATCATTTTACTACGTTAAATCCAAACCTCGGTGTAGTGGATTTAGATAGTGGCGAAGGATTTGTGATTGCCGATATTCCTGGTTTAATCGAAGGTGCAAGTGAAGGAATTGGTCTTGGCCATGAATTCTTAAAGCATATTGAGCGTACGAAGATTCTTGTTCATCTTGTAGATGCAGGTTCCGTAGAGGGACGTGACCCAATAGAAGATATTCGCACCATCAATCATGAGTTAGCCTCTTATAACAAAGAACTTATGAAGAAGCCTCAGATTATTGCGGCGAATAAAATCGATGTTCTATATGGTGAAGAGGGCGAAGAAGTAATCCAAAAGATTCGCGACACATTTGAACCTGAAGGAATTAAAGTATTCCCAATTTCTGCAGTAAGTGGTAAAGGTGTAAAGGAGCTTCTTTACTATGTTAATGAGGAATTAAAGAAGATTGAAGATAGTCCGATTGTATTCGAAAAAGAATACTTCCCAGAAGATTATGCGAACTCGAACGAACCATATACGGTTTCTTATGATGAAGCAAATCAGATATATGTTGTAGAAGGACCTCGTATCGAGCGTATGCTTGGCTATACCAATATTGATAATGAGAAGGGCTTTGAATTCTTCCAGAAATTCTTGAAAGACAGTGGTATCTTAGATGAATTAGAAGCACTAGGTATACAAGAAGGTGATTCTGTTCGTATGTACGGATTAGAATTTGATTATTATAAATAAAGGGGATTATATATATGACTAGTAAGCAAAGAGCTTATCTAAAAGGTCTTGCAATGAAGATAGATCCAATCTTTAATGTAGGTAAAGGTAGTATCTCACCAGAGTTAACCGCTGGTATTGATGAGGCTTTAGAGGCAAGAGAATTAATTAAAATTTCTGTTTTGAAAAATTGTCTTGATGATCCAAAAGAAATTGCACATGTATTAGCAGAACGTACTCATTCTGAATTAGTTCAAGTGATCGGTAAGAAAATAGTACTTTACCGTGAATCAAAAGATAAGAAGAGAATTGAGCTGTAATATTAGCAGATCTATAGGCGTTATGTTTATCGATTGTAGTCGATTGCGTAAAACATCAAACTGGAATAAAGGCTGGTGTCGTTTATGAAAAAAGTAGGAATCATGGGTGGAACGTTTAATCCAATTCATATTGCTCATCTGATATTAGCAGAAACTGCATTCGAGCAATTTAAATTAGATGAGGTTGTATTTATGCCATCGAAACGTCCTGCATATAAGGAACTTGAGGATGTCATTGAGGAAGAACATCGACAGAAAATGATTGAACTAGCAATTGCAGGAAATGATCATTTTCGTATCGATACGATGGAGTTTTATCGAGAAGGTAATACGTATACTGCAGATACTTTACTCGAATTGACAAAAAAGAATCCAGATGTTGAATATTACTTTATTATTGGTGGTGATTCTCTATTCCAATTGGAACGATGGAGTCGTCCAGACGTTGTGATGTCGTTGTCTCATATTGTTGCTGCACAGCGTGAGGATTTGGATGATGAGGAGATTTTACTAAAAATTAAAGATTTAGAGAAACGATATGATGCAACAATCGATTTACTCAAAATTCCACAAATCGATGTCTCTTCAAAGATGCTTCGGAGTAAGTTACAACAAGGTAAAAACATTCGGTATTATGTCCCAATGGCAGTGGAACAATATATAATAGAGAATGAGTTATATAAGAAATAATGAGTTATATAAGAAATAATACATTGGTTGTGACGAAAATTCGTATACATCTTTCTAAAGGTAGGTGTAATGTATGAATGCACAAATTGAAGAACTTCAGACAAGGATAGAAGAACTCCTTCCGAAAAAGCGTTTTTTGCATACACAAGGAGTGCAGTATTTAGCAGCGTGTCTTGCAATGTGTTATGGCGAAAGTGTAGAACGAGCGATGTTAGCAGGTCTTTTACATGACAATGCAAAATATATTGATTTTGACGTCGCTATAAACGAATGTGAACGTTATTGTTTACCGATATCCGATGTTGAACGGAGAAATCCATTTTTACTTCATGGTAAACTTGGTGCTTATTACGCTAAGACAAAGTATGGTATAGAGGATGATGAAATCCTTTCTGCGATTACGTATCATACGACAGGAAAACCAAATATGTCGTTTCTTGAGAAAGTAATCTTTCTGTCGGATTATATTGAGCCAAGAAGAATACAGCCGACGACTCCATCTTTGGAAGTAATTCGAACAACAGCATTCTCCAATTTGGATTTAGCAGTTTACTATGCGTTAGATAACACGGTACGTTATTTGAAGAGTACAAATAAAGAGATGGATGAATTTACGTTAAAAACATTGGATTATTATAGAATAGTTTTAAATTTGAATGAGAAATAATAGAAAGGGAGAGAAGCACTTATGAATACATCTAAGGAAATGGTACGTTTGGCATACAAAGCTCTTGAAGACAAGAAAGCGGAAGATATCAAAGTAATTGAAATAGGTAATATCTCAATTATCGCAGATTATTTTATTATCGCAAATGGTACAAATTCATCTCAAGTAGATGCTATGGTGAGTTCGGTAAGCGAAGAATTAGGGCGAGCTGGTTTTGAACCAAAACGTGTAGAGGGACTTCGCGATTCCGGTTGGGTTCTTATGGATTACGGCGATGTCGTTGTGCATGTGTTCTCAAAAGAAGATCGTCTATTTTATGATCTTGAAAGAATCTGGAGAGATGGTAAAGTAGTTGACGGAGCCAACTTATAAATATGAGTAAAAAGAATGAGCTTGATTGTATATTCCCTTTGGTGTTCGTTTATATAAGTCCACAAGATGTTTGGGACCTAAACGGCACTCTGGATATACACAATCAAGCTCATTATATTAGTCAAAGTTTTATTGAATACAAATAGGATTCTACTTAAATAATCGGAACAAACCAATCACTTTACCAAGAATCTGAACATCATCTAAGATAATTGGGTCCATAAAGTCATTCTCTGGCTGTAGACGAATGTGACCTTTCTCTTTATAAAATGTCTTTACTGTTACGGAATCATCAATTAACGCAACAACAAAATCCCCATTCGAAGCAGTAGATTGTTTCTCTACAATAATCTGATCACCATCAAAAATACCTGCATTAATCATGCTTTCACCTTTTACTTTTAACATAAATGTCTGTTCGTTAGGCATGTATTCTGTAGGAATAGGGAAATATCCATCAATATTTTCAACCGCTAAGATAGGCTGCCCAGCTGTAACAGTACCCACAATTGGCACATTCACTAATTCACGTCTTGTAAGATTGAACTCACTATCGACAATTTCAATAGCTCTCGGTTTCGAAGGGTCTCTTCTTATGTAACCGTTTTTTTCTAATGTCTCTAAATGTGAATGAACAGAAGAGGTCGATTTAAGATTCACAGCTTCACAAATTTCCCTAACTGCAGGTGGATATCCTCTGCTAATAATCTGAGCCTTCAAATATTCTAATATCTCGTTTTGCTTCGTACTTATCTTACCATAGCCCATATATTATAACCTCCGTTCTTGATTAGTCCTATTATAACATATGATTTTTAAAAATGCAAAACTAATGTTCGATTTTTAGAACAAATTTTCGATTATCTATTGACATTCGAATATATGTTCGATATAATGAAGAAAACATATGTTCGGGAACGAATGTTCTAACTTATAGGAGGTTATCTTATGAATAGAATCAATACAGTCAAGCAGATCAAAGTATTTTCAAAGAAACACTGGAATTATAAACTAATCATCTTATTGTTATTGGTTGCATTAGTACTTACTATTATTGTATGTATTCCAACTAGAATAGCATATGCTGATCAAGAGGATACAAGCACACGTAGTTATAAAACGATTGAGATTAAGCCAGGTGATTCTTTATGGTCGATTGCAGCTGAACATTATACAAAAGAGTGTGAAAGCATGACTGATTACATATACCTAATTAAAAGGTGCAATTCCTTATATGACGATAACATAACAGCAGGTTGTCATCTTATCCTACCTTATTATGAATAGATACCTGTAATGGACTTGTAATCGCTTACATAAGATAACGAATTTATAAAAAATTAATTGGATTAATATTTCATATACTGTATAATAAACATGGCTAGTTTGCTGCCTGTTATCGGATTGAATAATGTAAATAGTTTCATATACATATATTTCGTAACAGAGACAAAAGAGGATAATGAGGAGACAGTTTATGTTTAAAAAGTACGGTAAACTAATATTATTATTAATTCTATTAGTAGTAACAACTGAGATTACAATCTTTTTCAATAAGAATATTGATACTAAGCTAAGTACGAATGAGGTGACGAATACAGTAGCACAATTGCGTAAGCAGTTAGCAGAATCCACTGCCGAAGCTGATGGTATGAATCCATATCGTGATTATTGGGTATATGAGCTTGACTATTTTTGCAAGAATTATCCGACCAATGAACCAAGTGTATTTCTTAACGTCGACCTTGAGGCATGGAATAAGGCGTTTGCTGAATTAAAGACTGAGATTACAACAAAGTTTATTGATAATGTAACTTTTATGTCACAAGTAAGTAACACGATTAAAAGTTTCATTTCAGTTAATTATATACAAGATATCTTTGATACAAGCTATGAGAATGGTTATTTCCGCTCAGTAATGATGTTAATAGAAGATGATCAAAGAAATGTATGATTAAGTTAAGATATAAAGGAATGCGTAGACAGTTGTCATATTAACTGAATATTGAGTAAAAGAAAAAAATAAGGATGATGGTATTTTCGGAGTGCTTTATAAGTCTACATACATTTTGTGGGCTTGTGAGCATAGCACTACAGCGAAAATATACCATCACCTTCTTTTTTTATTCATATTATAATATGCTCCTTTCATACGACAGCATCTCTTTATAATCCTTAATTTTTGATTAGAAAGTTAGTAAATGCAAGAAAAAACATAGCCAACGAATTGAAAACATGATAAACTAAAGTGGAATTTGGAAGGAGTAAATAAGCACTTATGTATACAGAAAAAAAGGTAATAAGAGTTGCTAAGCGAGAAAATAATCGTAAAAGAAATTATCTTATAGTAAATGTTCTTCAAGGAAAACATGTCCCAGTAATTCCTTCAAGTGCCCTGAAAATGTTTGATAATCTTGCACAGAAAATAAAAGATACTTATGACAAAGAAAAATTATTATTAGTTGGTTTTGCAGAGACAGCGACCGCAATTGGCGCACGGATTGCAACTCAATTAGATTGTTATTACATACAAACAACAAGAGAAGTAATGGAAGGAGTAGACTATCTATTCTTTTCTGAAGCGCATAGTCATGCAACCGAACAAAAGTTAGTGAAGAATGACATTGATCAGATCATTGGTAAAGTCAATCGAATTATCTTTATTGAAGATGAAGTGACAACGGGAAATACAATAAAAAACATAATATCTCTTCTTCAAAAAGAGTACAACGATTGTTTTGTAGATTTTTCTATCGCATCGATTATTAATGGTATGGATATTGATGTGGAACAACAATTCATGGATAATCGAATCAACCTTCATTATCTAGTTAAAACACGTAATTCAGAAAATGAAAAGATCGCGAATCAATACATCGGAGATGGAAACTATCATATATGTAAGACAACAAATATAGACATGGAATATTCTGTTAATAATTATGGTGGATTAATGGATGCCAGAAGAGTTGTTCATAGTTTTGATTATAGGACAGCATGTAATGATTTATGGTTAAAAGTAAAGTCAGAGTGTAAAATTCAAGATTTTTGTAGTATTTTAGTGTTAGGCACAGAAGAATTCATGTACCCTGCTTTATATATAGCATCAAAGCTGGAAGATGAAGGTTTTAATGTACGGTTTCATGCCACAACAAGAAGTCCTATTATGGTGGATGTAGATGAATGTTATCCTTTACACGAAAGATATGAATTACGTAGTTTATATTGTTCGGAACGGATTACATATATCTACGATTTACAAGCTTATGATAAAGTTTATATTATTACAGATTCGAGAAATAATGACAGGACAGGACTTAATAGTTTGCTATACGCATTAAAACAAAATGGTAACGAGAACATTAGTTATATAAGGTGGTGTTAATAAGTGAGGAGTTCATATACAGAAGATGATGTAATACTACTATTAAAAGACATAACAGGACTTGTAGAGCCACAGTCAACTGAAATTAGAGAGAAGTTAATTCAATCAGGTAAACACTATTGTGAGATGTTACCAATTGAATATGAACCTTCAGAAAAGTATATGCAAGCCTATGAAGAAGCAATGAAGGTGTATTCGAAACCAACAGCAATTGCAATTGGACGTTTAGCTGATAAAATAATGAAAGAGCGAGGAAAAGATGTCGTTTTAGTTTCATTAGCAAGAGCTGGTATACCAATTGGAATCCTTTTAAAACGCTATATTCGATGGAAGTATCGAATTGAGGTATTTCATTATTCAATATCTATTATTCGTGGAAAAGGAATTGATATCAATGCAATGAGATTTTTATTAGAACGATATAAGCCAGAACAATTACTGTTTGTGGATGGATGGATTGGAAAAGGTGCTATATTAAAAGAATTAGAAAAACAAGTAGCTACATTTCCAGGAGTTTCATCTGAGTTAGCTGTTGTAGCTGATCCTGCGAATGTCACGAAACTGTGTGGAACGCATGATGACATATTAATTCCAAGTTCTTGTCTGAATTGTACTGTTTCTGGATTGATTAGTAGAACTTTTTTAAGAAGTGATATTATTGGTGAACAAGATTTTCATGGCGCAGTTTTTTATGAAGAGTTAGAGAATAAGGATTTATCGTATCAATTTATTGATCAGATTCAAAGTCAGTTTGAATTAAAAAATGACATATTAGAGGAAACAACAAGTAGTAATGGTGTTGAAGAAGTAATAAAAATCGCAAAAAAGTATGATATTAATGATGTGAATCTAATCAAGCCTGGAATTGGAGAAACAACACGAGTATTACTGCGACGAGTACCTTGGAAAGTACTCATTGGAGACGAATACAAAGATGATCTCTCATTACAGCATATAGTTCGATTAGCGGAAGAAAAAAAGGTACCGATTGAATATATCCGGCTACAAAATTACAAGTCATGTGGAATTATTAAGAAAATGGCAGATACTTAAGGAGATAAGATGATTAGAGTTTGGTTTAACCATTGGTTTAGCACAGCTTATAACATAATAAACCTATTAAAAAAAGAAAACTTAGAAATAACTGTTATCGGAAGTAATCAACGTGAGCAATCCATAATAAAGAATGTATGTGATGAATGGTATATAGAGCCTGTATTAGATGGTATTAGTTATATTGATTTTTGTATTCATTTTTGCCAAGAACGTAAAATTGATGTCTTTATACCTAGAAGAAACTTAGTAGAGATAAGCCAATATATATCTCGCTTTCAATCGATTGGTGTCAAAGTAATGGTGGATCGATTTGACTTAATTAAAAATCTGAATCGTAAGGATTATGCATATAATTTATTTAAGGATAACTCAATGATTCATGTACCAGAATTTGAAGTAGTAAAAAATAAATGTGAGTTTGAGAAAGCCTATGAAAAACTTATCAAGAAGTATTCTGGCGTATGCTTTAAATTAGTACAAGATGAGGGTGGAATGAGTTTTCGAAAGATTGATAATTCGGTTCAAGTAACATCCACCTTACTAACTTATCCAAGTACAAAGATGTCTTACGAATCAGTTATGGATGTTCTTAACACAGAAAGTGATTTTAAAGAGAGAATTATAATGCCATATCTTCCTGGTTATGAGATAAGTGTTGATTGCTTGCGAACAGAAGATGGAATGATTGCAGTACCGAGATTTAAGGGTTCTTCAAGGGATGAAAAAGTTGAATTTGATCAAGACATCTTAACGATGTGTTATGAAATACTAGAAAAAGTTCCATTGGAATTCCCTTGCAATATACAATTTAAGTATCTCAATGATATTCCATATTTTCTTGAAGTTAATACTCGTATGTCAGGAGGGATACAGATGAGTTGTTTGGCAGCGGGAGTTAATATTCCTGACATTGCATTCAATAAACTATTAGGTATACGAAAACCTTGGAAAGTTAACAAAGAGTCAAAGATAGTATCCTATATCGAGATTCCAAAGCTGATTGTTAACAAATGATGTAGGATTCAGTAAAAAGGTGATTAAAATAGGAATCGGATAAGTATAAGATAAATAATTGGATCAAAAGTCCATTATTATATAATTAAAAAGGAGGTTGTATTATGGATGCATTAGATAAAGCAGTGAAAAAAGTGAAAGAGGTTGGTAATAGTGTAGTTTCTACGGCGGTTGATGTAGGTAACACGATTGGTAATGTTGCAAAGGAACAGACAGAAATAGCAAGTATAAAGTCTAAAAAGAAGGAAATAGCAAAAAAATTAGAGGTAACATACGCTCAGATTGGTAAAGAATATGTTAGCTCCTTAAAAGATGTGGCCGTTGAATCGAATATGACTGATTTACTAGAAATATTGAATTCACAATTAGATGAGTTAGAGCAAGTTGAAGCTCAGCTGAATGAAATAGAGGCTAAGAATCGAGAAGCTAATCTTGCAAAAGAAAGAAAGAAAGCAGAGAGTAAATTTGAATCGGAAAAAGAAAAATTAGATAAGGCTCTAGCTATGGAGATTATTACCGAAGAGGAATATAATGAGAAATTATCTGCTGTTCAGAAAAAATTAGATAACTACGAGATGATTAAAAAGATTGATTTACAGTATGAGATGCAAATAATTACGAAGGAAGAGCATGACGCAAAGATCAATAGTTTGCTAGGTTAGTAAAAGAAGCCAATTTCTTAATAAGGGTTGGCCTAAATTAATTAATGGAAAAGGACTGGAATGGGGCTGTCACACTAAGGGTAGTATGAATAAAGAATGAAGGGCGATGGTATATTTTCTTCGGCGCGCTACGCTCACAAGCCCCACAAAGTGTGTGTGGGGACTTGTAAGGCACTCCGAAAAATATCATCGCCCTTCATTCTTTTCTACAATATTCAGCTAGTGCGACAGCCCCAAGTCAGTCCTTTCTTATGTTTGCATAACGCAAATCCCTTAGTTATTGTATGCCAAACATAAAAATCATTTAAAACCATAAATACTATGTAGAAGAATAATCCGCTTAGCCCAATTCGTATGTGTTTTGTATTCGTTCATTCGTTCCGAAGTAATACTTCTTAAAACAAGAGTATCCATTGAGCTATTCCAGTTAAGGATAGAACATGCATCTTCATAATCGGTCTTAGAAACAGCTAGAGCTTGATTAACAATTCGAATCTGATTTGGATGAATCACCGTTTTGCCAACAAAACCATTGAGAAGATCTCGTTCTAATTCTCGTTCTAATCCAGTATCCCAACCATCTCCGTTATAGTATTCCCACACAGGACCAGAGACTACATAATCCATACCAAATACAGTTACGATATCAGTTAAAATATTATTTACTGGAGCGATATCATAAATTGTATTATTATTATGACGGCGTAAACCAAATGAATGACATAAATCATTACCTCCGACACGTATGTTTAATACTAGGTTTTTAATACTATCTAATTTAGCTTTCAACGAATATAGAGTTTCATAACGTGTTACCAATGGAATCATTGTTGGACTTTCAAAAATTGGCATAATATAAATCGGAGATCTTGCTGTGTCATTTGCATCTTTCACTTCTTTAATATAGGTGTCAGCATTACTAAGATCAAATTTTGGTATAATGAATCCAGTTAATATCGATAATGCATCACCTAATTTATCTACTAATTTTGTAATCTGTTGTGGTTCTCTTACTCGAATGAATATTTTAGGAAGGTAAAACTCCTTCTGTAGTTTTTTTTGTGTTAATACAGTTAAAGAAAGTATAAGCTTTTCTTCAGCAACGTCTACTAGATCATCGCGAATCGTATCTTCTAGACAAAGTGCTAAGGAAAATGGGTGTTCAAACTTTTCATCTACTATAGATTGAACAATAGTATCATTGCTTGCAGGACTGTACAGAAGTGCACCGATACTATAACTTAAATTAGAATGTTTCATTTTTTTCTCCTCTAGTAAAATTGTTTCAAGATCTTCCATTTATAAATAGATGTGTTTTAGATTTTATCACATGAACAATTATATCATTTTTTGAATAAATAGAATAGTAATTTATTTTAATATATGGTAGAATTAATCGTGTTTACAAAATTTAGATAAGAACTTGTATAAAAGTACAAAAAAGTTGATAATAAGCTGTAATTATACATATTATAGGGTGGTTGATATGGAAGGTAAACGGTTTAATACACGATTAAATATTATGAAGATAACGTCAATATCCTCCTTTGCTCATGTTAAAGGTGGAATTCATCATAACTTGAAAGATGTATATTTTATACGATGTATTGGATACAACAATCAATATCTTAATGATATCAAAGCAATGGATTGTATGCTAGTAGAGAATGAAAGCAAAGCCTTAGGAAAGTATATTCGATTGAGTTACATGCCTAGATTAAATGATTATGATTTAATTAAATACTATACTAAATCATATCAGGACTGGAAGTTAAATAACAAGAAAGATATTAATACAAAGTTTCTACAAACTGATTCAATGATTAAGCAAATATTTATTGATTCTTTGATAATTATGGAACAATTATTTCGAGAGAATGTAAATAGCTATAATGAATCCATTGAAAAGAATTTTATGATTAAATTAATATTTTGGTTGGATACTATCGTTGGAAGCTGGTTAGACACTTGGAGTCAAAAATGTTCATATAAAATTATATATCATGGTGAAATCAAACAACATGAATATCTGTTTTTTTATATGCTAACGTTTCTTGGATTTGATGTAATGCTTATGAACCCGTTTGGAGAATTGAATGTTAATCCGAAATTATTAGCCTTATCAGATTATCTTGAACTTGATCAAAAAGGAAGTTTGGACGTCCCTGCATTGAGATGTCCTGCGAATGTTTTGACAAATACTGAGAATACAAGTGAGCAAAATACAGTATATACGCAAACACAGACATCAGTTTCATCGATTGCTAGTACTAGCCTAAAACACCCAAATAGAGAGTCAAAATCAATAACTAATACTTCAACTTCTAATACTAAGACAAGACAAACGAAAGAGCAGAATCAAGCAACGAAACATAATGAAAGCTCTACACAAAATCAAAATCAAGCAACAAAGCATAATGAAAGATCCTTGCAAAATCAGAGTCAAGCAACGAAACATAATGAAAGAACCACACAAAATCAGAATCAAAATACGCAACAAAAAGTGAAACAAACACAAAGAAAGAATACGACTCAGGAGCTAAATTTTGAACAGCTTGCTTTGTTGGCATCGTCGGTTGTATTAATTGCAGTTCATGATAAAAAAGGTGATGTTTTTGCAACTGGTTCTGGCATAGTTATCAATGAAAAGGGTTATATTTTAACTAATCATCATGTGATGAGTGGAGGATCTTACTATTCCATAAGATTTGAGGAAGATGAAGAAATCTATCAGACAAATGAAATAATCAAATATAATAATGTACTGGATTTAGCATTGATTCGAATTGATAGAAGATGTAAGCCACTTCAATTATATCATCACACCAAGGAGCTTGTGCGTGGGCAAAAGGTTGTAGCAATTGGTAGTCCACTAGGATTGTTTAATTCGGTATCGGATGGAATTATCTCGGGCTTTCGTAACATTAATAATGTCGATATGATTCAATTTACTGCACCAATATCTCACGGGAGTTCTGGTGGAGCGGTGCTTAATATGTATGGAGAATTAATTGGAATCAGCACTGCAGGCTTTGATAGTGGTCAAAATATCAATTTAGCAGTTAATTATAAGTGGATTCATAATTATATTAAAGGGTTTATATAAAGATTAAAATTCTATTATAGATGCATTTAAAGATAGGAATTAACTTGAATAAATGATATAAATTTGATAAACTATATTTATTTCAGATGGGGAGAAACAAAATGGAAAAAAAGAAGTTAAGAATATCATTCAATTCACCAGTTGTTTTAACATTTTCAATTATTTGTCTTATAACACTTATATTGGATCAATTAACAAAGGGATGGGCGAATGAACATCTATTTAGCGTATATCGTTCCTCTTTTTTAAGTCCTTTTACCTACATAAGGTTCTTGGGTCATGTAGTCGGACATGCCGGATGGGAACATTTTATCGGCAATATAACCTTTATATTAGTGATCGGACCTTTACTTGAAGAAAAGTATGGTTCTTCTAATATTTTGTTTGTTATACTATCCACAGCAATGGTAACAGGAATTGTTAATTTTATATTTTTCCCACATCAGATGTTATTAGGAGCGAGTGGTGTTGTGTTTGCTTTTATTTTACTATCCTCCTTTACAAGTATAAGAAATGGGTCAATTCCATTAACATTAATTCTAGTCGCTTTGATATATATTGGGGGGCAAGTATATCAAGGAATTTTTGTTCAGAGTAATATATCTAATTTAACTCATATTATTGGAGGCTTAATCGGTGCAAGTTTAGGGTATGTTTTAAATAAAGGTAAGATTAAGAAGCAATGAGGTGAAAAATTTAGCCTATGTACGAATTAAAGACACTTCAGAATCTAAATGAATATTTTACGAATTTGAATGATCGACGTGAAAAAGGTGTTTATTTCTATCGATTGAATCAATATAATGATTCGATAAAAAGTTTTATGGCTCAGTACTATGATGCTGCTAGATTGTCAGGAGTTGTCATTGAAGGTAAACTTCAGAATCCAGATGAAAAAAATCTAAACTACTACAGTGAAATAATGGGTATGTCATTCCAGATGAGTGTAGGATTTATAGCAAATGCATTAAAAAAGTGGTTACCTCGAATGGATGAATTACAAAGGAATAACATTTCAATTGCAATTTATGATACACTAGATGGAATGCGTAAAGAAGGTAAGAATGATAATATATTAAAGAATGCATATATCAAATTTATGTGTTGGATGTATTATCGCTTTGAAAGAATTGCTCATCAGTTGGGCAATAACCAATTACCCAAGATTTTATATGATGGTAATATTACTTATTATGAATTAAAGATGCTTTCTATTCTAAAAAGCGCTGGCTGCGATATTTTACTATTAGAGTGTCATGGAGATGATGATTATCAAAAACTTGATGCCCAGTCGAAACAATCTAAATTATTTGCAGTATCAGGCGGTAGTAACTTTCCACAAGGTTATGGCGTTACCTGGATACGAAAAGATATTGAAAACCAGATGAAAGTGAATCGTTTGTATGGAGAATTACCTAAAGTAATGAATTGTACGAATGCTTGGGTAAAGGGCAATATTTTTGAGGATATATTAACAAGCATACAGACGAGAGGAGACGATCCTAAGTTGTTCTATAACTGTTACTTTCGGATGTGTGGAGTTGAAGATAAACTGACCTATGTGAATGAATTATATCAATTGCAATTAAAATTGACTGAAGCGAAACGGCAAGTTGTTATCGTTGAAAATGAAATCGATATTCCAACGATGGAAGAAATCTCAGAAATTCGACGTGGTAATTATCCTGATGCTGAACAAATGCTTTTAGATTTATCACGAAATATACAGTATATTTCCAATAATGAATTACAACGTCTTATGGTTAAGGCCTTTCTTGATGTTATGCTAGAGGAAAAGAAGAAGGAAGGTAATAATTTAAATAAATTGACAAACAAAGCAGTTTACTTATTATGCTGGTTAAAGCGATATCAAGGTCGTTTATTTACCAATTGGAAGATGCCGGATATTGCCTGCTTTATCTACCTTGGCGGTACGCAAGATAATAATGAGATATTGTTTATCAAACTTTTATCAAAGTTACCAGTAGATATATTAATTCTAGTGCCAAATTTAAATACTCAATGCCAATTACTAGATTCTTTTATTTTTGAAAAGAAGTATTCGAATTCACTTGTGGTTGATAAGTTTCCAACAGCAACTTCAGATATCCAGATGGGAACAGCTGCCTATCACGCGGAAAGAGAATTAGATACACTTATGTATCAAGACTCTGGAATCTATCGTGAGTATCAGTATAGTAAAGGTGTTGCTGTGAATCTTCGTACAATGTATGAAGAAATTGCTCTCTTATGGGACCAAGAATTAAAATACCGGCCTAATTTTAGTACAGTTGGAGATGTTGTGACTATGCCAGTTATTTATGCTAAGATTAGTGGCGTTAAGAATAATGATATACCAGCATATTGGCAGAGTATAAAGAATTTACTTACAGTCGATACCTTAGTGTATAAGAATAGTCCAATATATCAAAATGATGCGGAAAATAAGATAAAGCCTTATGCAACCGAGTTTTATCGCAATGGTATCATTCAAAAGAATAAAGTGAAAAGCCATTCTGCATATCAGTTTGGATACTTAAGAGAAGAAGTTCAGGATTATATCTTAGATAAGCTACAGCTCTTAATTGAACAAAAAACAATTAAGGGTACCTTTGAAAATGGGATGGAATATACGATTATATCAACTATTCTTAATCTAAATAAGGATATTATACGATTGATTCAAAAATTCGATTTTACAAAGAAGAATCCTAAGGTAGTAGTGATTAACACTACGGAGAAGATTATGTCTTTAGAGGATAGCATTGTAATAGCATTTTTGAATCTGGTAGGGTTTGACATTATGATGTTTATTCCTACTGGATATCAGAATATAGAAAAGTTCTTTAATTTAAAACTTATGGAAGAGCATCAAATTGGTACGTATGTTTATGATTTAGTTGTTCCGAATATTGGTGCTGCAACCATAGAAACTCGTCAATCTTGGCGAAATAAATTATTTAGGAGAGGTAGTTGATTATG
Source organism: Bacillota bacterium (assembly GCA_023410575.1). Lineage (GTDB taxonomy): Bacteria > Bacillota > Clostridia > Lachnospirales > Lachnospiraceae > Lachnoclostridium. Next base: position 15,787 of record JAEYPP010000009.1, read on the forward strand.
GGCTTAGATTTTACGAAGACTCAAACGCAACAAACATCACAGCTTACATCAGTTGTAGATAAAACAGAGAGCGGGCAGAATGAGATTGCAGTAGTTGAATCTTATGATATTACCGCAGATCGTGAAAGCTTGAATGCAAAATTAGTGAATTCACCTGAAGTTGATGCACTTTGTAGTCAGATTGAAGTAGATAATCTAGAGACGATTGTTTCTTTTGGTGCACCGGCAGCCGAGCAAATTTCTAAGGCTTCTGATGTAGTTTTGAACAGTATGAATATGTCTCAATTGGATGATTCCAGTGAGATGCTAAATGTTCTTGCAAAAATTATGTCAAAGTTTGATATTGAAGAAATTAAAGAAAATCAAAGTTTATTTCAAAAACTATTTGGTAATATGAGAAAGCAGCTGGATAAGATTTTAGCGAAGTACCATACCATGGGGGATGAAGTTGATAAAATCTATGTACAGTTGAAAAAGTATGAAGGAGAGATTAAGAGTTCCAACAAAAAACTTGATGAGATGTTTCATGCTAACGTAGATTATTATCATGAGTTGGTTAAATATATTTTAGCTGGTGAACAAGGCTGTAGAGAGTTAGAGGCTTATATTGAACAAAGAAGAAATGATATGGAAACAAGTGGTGATAATTCCATCCAATTTGAGTTACAAAGTCTGCAACAGGCATTGATGATGCTAGAACAAAGAACACAGGATTTACGTACTGCAGAGAATGTAGCAATGCAATCAATTCCGATGATTAAGACGATGGAGTTTAGTAACATGAATCTTGTTCGTAAGATTAATTCAGCATTTATTATTACTTTACCTGTATTTAAACAGGCTTTAGCGCAGGCTATTATGCTAAAGAGACAAAAGATTCAGGCAGAGGCAATGTCAGCATTAGATGAAAAGACGAATGAGATGTTGATTAAGAATGCACAAAATACCGTTGAACAATCCAAGATGACTGCTAGATTAGCTTCTGGTAGCTCCATAAAGATTGAGACATTGGAGACTACTTGGAGAACAATTGTAACCGGTATTGAAGAGACAAAGATGATTCAAGAAGATGCAAGAAGAAAGCGTATTGAAGATCAAGCTAAACTTGAAACTATTAAGACCGAGTTTAATAAGATGTATCATGTGCCAGAAAAATAATCAAAAGTATCATGTAATAGAAAAAATAAAAAATAATGGAGGGAAATGATTATGCCAATTAGTTTATCAAAAGGTCAAAAGGTCGATTTAACCAAAGGGAACCCAAGCCTTAATAATATTATGGTTGGTTTGGGCTGGGATGTTAATGCTTATGATTCCGGTAACGATTTTGACTTAGATGCAGCAGCATTTTTGCTAGGTGAGAATGGAAAATGTCCTACAGAGAAAGAATTTATCTTCTATGGTAATTTACAACATCAAACCGAGGCAGTCAAGCATATGGGAGATAATTTGACAGGTGCTGGCGATGGTGATGATGAACAGATTCAAATCGATCTTCGTAAGATTCCTGCCAATATTGCAAAAGTAGCATTTACAGTTACTATCTATGAAGCTGAGAGCAGACGTCAGAACTTCGGACAAGTTTCTAATGCTTTCATTCGTATTGTAGATGAAACAACGAATACAGAATTAATCCGTTATGATCTTGCAGAAGATTTCTCGATTGAAACTGCAGTTGTTGTTGGTGAATTATACAGACATAATGGTGAGTGGAAATTCAATGCAATCGGCAGTGGCTTCCAAGGTGGTTTAGCGGCATTATGTAACCATTATGGTATTCAAGTTTCTTAAGGAGGAGTTAATATGCCAGTTTGTTTAACAAAAGGTCAAAAAGTTAGTATTACGAAAGATAACCCTGGATTAAGTAAGGTTGTAGTAGGACTCGGATGGGATGTTAACCAGTTTGATACTGGTGGTGCATTTGATTTAGATACAGCAGCGTTCTTATTAACAGATAGCGGCAAAGTATCAAAACCAGAAGATTTTGTCTTCTTCGGAAATTTAGTTCATCCAAGTCATAGTGTACAACATATGGGAGATAACCTTACAGGCGTAGGTGATGGAGATGACGAGCAGATTAAGATTGATTTGTCGATGATTCCTAATAATATCACAAAAATCGCATTTACAGTTACAATTTATGACGCTGAAGTAAGAAGACAAAACTTTGGACAAGTGAATAATGCATATATTCGTATAGCCAATGACGCGACTGGAGAAGAAATTCTTCGTTATGATTTAGGTGAGGACTTCTCGATTGAAACGGCAGCGGTATTTGGTGAGTTATATAAGAATAATGGTGAATGGAAATTCAATGCGATTGGTAGTGGATATCAAGGTGGTCTTGCTGCTCTATGTGCAAACTTTGGTGTTGAAGTTGAATAGTATTACCTTTACTTAAGGAGGGATTTAGTAATGTCAATTAGTTTACAAAAAGGTCAAAAAGTCAGTTTAACGAAGGACAATGCGGGTTTAGCAAATGTTCTTGTAGGCTTAGGTTGGGATGAGGTTGAGCAAAAGAGAGGTTTCTTTTCACCAAAGCCACAAGCTATTGATTGTGATGCGTCTGCACTACTTTTACAAAGTGGTAGATTAATGGGAAAAGAAGATATCGTATATTTTGGAAACCTTAGACACCCATCTGGCACAGTACAACACATGGGAGATAATCTTACAGGTGCAGGTGATGGAGATGATGAGCAAATCTTAGTTGATTTATCAAAAATCCCAGAAAAATATGATAAAATCGTGTTTGTTGTGAATATTTATCAAGCAATACAAAGAAATCAGCATTTTGGTATGATTCAAAATGCATTCATACGTTTGGTGGACGGCAAAACAAATGCTGAAATGTGTAAGTATAATTTATCTGATAACTATTCAGGTATGACTGGAATGATTTTTGGAGAAATATATCGTTATAATGGTGAGTGGAAATTCAATGCCATTGGGCAGGGAACAAATGATCCAGGTTTAAGCGAACTTGCAAATAAATATCGTTAGAGTTAACATTTGTTATTAAGTGAAACTATATTTCACTTTTCGAAAAAGAGGAAATGTTGAATTTAAAACGTTTCTTCTTTTTTTCGAGAAAAGCAACTCGCATGAAAAAATAGTTCATGTGTAATACTAATGATAATCTATCATCATAAATAGGTTATTTAACTTTTCTTATAAGAGAAAAGATAATATAAGTTATTAAATATCACAAAATTCAAGCATTTTCCGAAAGTGAAATGAGCTAGGGGGAAAAAGAAATGAAGTTTAATGGACTTACTGAAAAAGAAGTCGAAGCATCAAGACAACAATATGGATCAAACGCAATACCTGATTCAGAACCAACAACGTTTTGGCAGGAGTTTAAAGAAACGTTTGGCGACCCAATGATTAAGATATTACTCGCTATCACAGCATTGATGCTCGTAATGTTCTTTTTTGGTTATGCCGAAATCTATGAACCAGTAGGTACAATTGTAGCTGTATTAATCGTAGCGTTTGTATCTGCAAAAACAGGAGTTGCAAGTGATACAAAATATCGTCAATTAAAAGATAGTACCAAAAAGGATCAGTGTAAAGTTTATCGTAATGGTGTTGTTACAGTAATCGACGTTGATGATGTTGTTGTTGGCGATAAAATCGTACTTCAATCAGGTGATAAAATCCCTGCAGATGGTGTATTAATCTCAGGTGACTTACGAGTTGATAACTCTGCATTGAATGGTGAAGCAGAGGAATGTAAGAAATTTGCTGCAGAAGGTGATTTCCAATTAGCAGACGACATTACCGGAGATACTTTTGTTGATAAGCATTCTCTTTTTCGAGGTGCTGTTGTGTTTGATGGCGAAGGTGTTCTCGATGTTCGTAAAGTTGGTTTAAAGACGATGATGGGTAAGATGGCAGAAGAAATGCAAGAAGATGAGCCAGATTCCCCTCTCAAAGTAAAATTATCCAAGTTAGCAGGCCAGATTTCTAAGTTTGGTTATATTGGTGCTGTTGTTATTGCTATATTATATTTTGCTTATTTTATTATTAGTGCGGGTGGTTTTACTGAATTCTTCTCCATCGGTGCACCAGAAGTAATTAAAAAAGTAGTAGAAGCTGTTTCTTTAGCTGTTGTTATTATTGTTTGTGCAGTACCAGAAGGTCTTCCATTAATGATTTCTCTTGTTTTAATGCAAAATACTAGCAAGATGTTAGATCATAATGTATTAGTTAGAAAAGCAGAAGGTATTGAGACTGCAGGCGCATTAAATATTTTATTTAGCGATAAAACAGGAACAATTACAAAAGGTAAGCTTGAAGTTGTTGATTTTTTTACTGCAGACGGAAAATCAATACCAATTAACGAATTAAGTAAGCATGGTGTTGTAAAAGGTTTTCTTGATTTAGCAATTGGTAAAAATACGGCTTCTATGTTTGATGCCGAACATAAAGTAATTGGTGGTAATGCAACCGATCAAGCGTTGTTAAAATTTGTTGGTGAGTCTACATTCAATCTCTTAAAGGAAGATAAAAAATGTATTGTAGATGCACACCAAGGTTTTAACTCAGCGAATAAGTTTAGTCAGGCAAGTATTAAGAACTTAGGCAAAGTATTCTACAAAGGTGCTCCTGAAAGATTAACTTCTTTAGCTACAAAATACCTTGATCATGATGGAGAAATTAAGACGTTAGACCGTGCAGTGCTTGATAAGAAGATTGACGAATTAGCTTCGAAAGCAATGCGTGTTTTAGCGTTTGGATATTCAGAAAAGACATTAGTTGAGAATATAGTAAATGATGATATTGTTATCATTGGCTTAGTTGGTATTCGCGATGATGTTCGTCCAGAAGCCAAAGAAGCAATCCAAGCAGTTTTAGATGCTGGTATTCAAGTAGTTATGATTACTGGAGACCGTATTCAGACAGCAGTAGCAATCGCAGAGGATGCAGGCTTAATTAAAAATAAAACAGATATTGCATTACTATCTTCTGAGTTAAATGCAATGAGCGATGATGAAGTGAAAAAGATAATTCCAAATATTCGTGTAATTGCACGTGCATTACCAACAGATAAATCTCGTATGGTACGATTATGTCAGGAGATGAATCTTGTTGTTGGTATGACAGGAGATGGCGTTAACGACTCTCCTGCATTAAAGAGAGCAGATGTTGGTTTTGCAATGGGTAGTGGTACCGAAGCTGCCAAAGAAGCTGGTAAGATAGTTATCCTAGATGATAATTTTAAATCGATCAAAGATGCAATTCTTTATGGTAGAACAATTTATCATAACATCTTAAAGTTCTGCAAATTCCAATTGGTTATTAATGTTGCAGCAGTTATTGTTAGTGCACTTTCACCTTTCTTCGGAATCGAAGAACCGTTAAAAGTTACTCACCTTTTATTCGTAAACCTTGTAATGGATGGTTTAGGTGCTATTATGCTTGGTAATGAACCAGCTCGTGAGGCTTACATGAGAGAAAAACCAAGAAGAAGAGATGAAAGCATCGTTAGTAAGAAGATGATGACTCAGATTGTAATTATGGGTCTTTGGTTAACTGCAATAAGTTTTGCATTCTTAAAATTACCAATTTTTGATCAATTCTTTGATTCAATAGAAGAAAAATTATCTGCTTTCTTTGTATTGTTTATTGGTAGTGCTCTATTTAATGGATTCAATGTTCGTGATGACAGATTTAAGATTTTCAGTGGCTTGAATGAAAATACTGGTTTCTTAAAGGTATTCTTTACGATTATTGTTGTACAATTATTCATTGTAAATTGTAGCTTAATACCTTTACCAATATTTACGTGGATTAGTAATATGTTTAGCTGTGTTCCAGTTAATATTGTTGGTCTATTAATTGTTTATGCGTTAGCAGTTACAATGATTCCTGTTGACTTAATTCGTAAGTTATTTACAAAGACAAAATAGTATATGACAGGACTGTCACACGAAGTGAGCTTATTACAGTATGAATAAAGAAGAAGGGTGATGGTATTTTTCTAAGTGCCTTACAACTCCACATGCATTTGTGGGTTTGTGAGCATAGCGCGCATAAAGAATATACCATCGCCCTTCTTTATTTAATGTGATACAAAAGGGAGAAAGATGATACTATTTAATTCAGATTTAGATAATACCTTAATTTATTCATATAAAAGAGAAATTAATGAAGAAAAATGTTGCGTTGAGATTTATCAAAAACGTGAAGTTTCTTTTATGTCTAATACGTCGATCGACTTGTTACATAAACTGTGTCAGAGAATATGTTTTGTACCAACAACAACGCGAACAATCGAGCAGTATCAACGGATTAATCTCGGTATAGGAATACCAGAATATGCATTGGTTTGTAACGGTGGGATTCTCTTAGTGAATGGGGTGATTGATCCTACATGGTATGAGGAATCTCTTGTCTTGATTAAGGAATGCCAATCAGAATTGCAACATTCCATAGAGTTATTAAAGAAGGATCCAAATTGTTCTTTTGAAATTCGCTTTATTGAAGATTTGTTTGTTTTTACAAAAAGTGATAACCCTGATATAACAATTGAATATTTATCTGGCGAACTGAATCTAACACTAGTAGATATCTTTCATAATGGTACAAAGGTTTATGTAATGCCCCAAAAATTAACGAAAGGAAATGCAATTCTTAGATTGAAAGATAAGTTAATGGCAAATACAATCATAGCGGCCGGAGATAGCGAATTTGACATATCAATGCTCAATGTAGCTGATATAGCTTTAGCTCCAAAGCAATTAATGGCTAATATATATATGAAGTATAACAATAGTAAGAATGCCAACATAATTGTACATGAAGGAGAAGAGTTATTTTCGAATGTTATTTTAAAGTATATTATGCAATATATTAGTAAGAATGAGATGTAGATTAAGTGTAAAAAAAGTTAAGAATAAGTGTAAAAAAGTTAAGAATAAAAAAAAGTGAGAGACAAGGAGAGAATAAGCAAGCATATAAATAATTCTAAATATTAATAATTATACATTTTTACTTGATTTTGTTTTTTGTTTTTAATATAATAAACCTCGACTCACTATAATGATATGACAGAATGAGGTAATGATTTTGAAAGAAAAACAAATGAATAATTATGAAAATGGTAAGCAGAAATTTCGTTTGAGGATGAAGTTTATAATTCCTTCCTTACTTGGAATCTTGTTATTTATGTGTCCGATAAAAATGGATGGTAAGATAACAATTCCAATTGCAGTACTTTCAGAAGGCTTACAAAATCTATGCGGTGATTATTTTCCAGCTATCATACTTTTACTTACTGGAATTTCTTTTTTTGGAAGTATTATAACTAGTTTATGTTTAAGGTTTGGAACGAAAAAAATAAGAGAGGGTATCCATAAGAAGAAAGTATTAATGTCTTTATTTCATTTGAGAAAGTATTCAATTTTCGTACGTGGATTTGCATTTATTCTTTGCTTATTCACCTATTATGAATTTGGCTTTGAGGCTATCTATTCTTTAAATACTGGTGGATTAGTTTTTTATGATTTACTACCAATTTTATTTACTATATTTTTATTTGCAGGATTTTTATTACCTTTGTTATTAAACTTTGGATTGTTAGAGTTTACAGGAACACTTTTAATCAAAGTAATGCGACCTTTGTTTCGATTACCTGGTCGAGCTGCCATTGATGCAATTGCTTCTTGGTTAGGGGATGGAACGATTGGTGTTATGTTAACTAGCAAACAGTACGAAGATGGTTATTATACTGAACGTGAAGCTTGTGTTATTGGAGTTAGCTTTTCTTTAGTGTCAATAACGTTTTGTCTTGTTGTAATTAATCAGGTTGAATTAGGTCATATGTTTGTTCCATTTTATCTGACGGTATGTTTTGCATGTTTGGTAACAGCAATTCTACTTCCTAAAATACCACCTCTTTCTAAGAAAAAAGATTGCTACATTAATGGTAAGCCATCGGATTATGATTCTGAATTAATACCAGAGGGACATAGCAGTCTTTCCTATGCTTTTACACAAGCAATTGATAAAGTTAAGAATGTAAAGTTTATAAATTGTATATGCAAAGATGGAGTTGAAAATGTACTTAGTATGTGGATTGGTATTATACCTATTGTAATGGCTATGGGTACGGTTGCATTAATCGTAGCAGAATATACACCATTCTTTAAAATTTTAGGTATTCCATTTATGCCAATGCTTGAATTACTACAGATTCCAGAAGCTGCAGCTGCTTCCGAGACGTTATTTGCAGGTTTTGCAGATATGTTGCTACCATCGATTATGATTTCAACAGTTGAAAGTGAAATGACACGTTTTATTGTAGCGGCAGTGTCTGTTTCACAGCTCATCTACTTATCTGAGGTGGGAGCTTTAATATTAGCTTCTAAGATTCCAATTAAGTTTGGACAGTTGTTTATAATTTTTATTGAGCGAACAATTATTGCATTACCTATAATTACATTGATTGCACACTTAATTTATTAATTATACTATTTGCTTTGCTTTCCAAATGTGATATATTAATACAAGAAAAAGTACGTTTTTACGAGCTTTTCCTTGTTAGAAAATTTACAACAAGGATGGAAGAATAAACGTAGTTCGTTGTTTGTTCTCCCATCTTTTTTATATACTAGAAAATTCCTCTGAATTTCCTCGTATATAAAAAAAGCGTCCCAAAAGAAGGACGCAATTATGCACACAAGCGCGTGAAGAAGATGTCGCTTACGCGACCGCGCTTGGCGCGAGTGTTTTGCAAGCAAAACACTTTGTTCCTTAAAAATATTCTAAGAAAATGGAGTAACTCATGAAACTTACAACCTTATGTTATATTGAGAAAGAAAATAAATATTTAATGCTTCATCGGAATAAAAAAGTGAATGATCCAAATCATGCTAAGTGGATTGGTATTGGTGGGAAATTTGAGAAAGATGAAAGTCCTGAGGAATGTCTTTTGCGTGAAGTAAAAGAAGAAACAGGATTAACATTAACTAATTATTCTTTTCGTGGAATTATTACATTTGTATCAGATATTTGGGAAACAGAGTACATGCATCTATTTACTGCGAGTGCGTTTCGTGGAGAAATGATTGATTGCGCAGAAGGTGAATTACAGTGGGTGAAGAAGGAAGATGTTTTGAACCTTAATCTTTGGGAAGGGGATAAGTTATTCTTAAAGAAATTATTAGAGACAAAGGACTTCTTTACGATGAAACTAATTTATCAAGGAGAGAAATTAGTTGATTATTCAATAAAAAGCTAAATCATTCAATACATTAAAAGCACAAAGCTTAAAGCACAAAGCTTAAAAGCACAAAGCTTAAAGCACAAAGCTTAAAAGCACAAAGTTTAAAGCATAAAGTTAAGAATACAAATTAAGGGAGATCTACAGTTTCATGATTAACAGAGAGGATATGCTAGAGCTTACAAGAAGAATGACAGTTAGTCGTACCTCAATTACGAGAATAGCGGGAAGCTATATTGATTCAGAAGGTTATGTGGATGGAACCTTTAATACTAATTTTCTGAAGCTATCAGCAAAAGAAAAACAAGATAATTTGACAATCGCAAAGGCAATCCCGTTTTCAAGTACAAACGAAAATCTAAAGGAACATAAGTTTGAGGATAGCAAACATGGAATTGTAAACATGTGGCGTCTTCTAAATGAGATGAAATCTTGTGGTTTAAAGAATGATGCATTAATGGATACATTTTATGATATCGTTACAAAAACATATCAAACTGGCCATGAATATGCAATTTACGTATTTCATGATCGATATGATGTGCCAGTAAAGGCTTCAGATAAAGAACGTCTCGGTGAATCGGAAGAGGTATTTGAGTATCTCATTTGTGCGATTTGCCCACTGGTTGGAGATTATGAACCTGGAGAAGTAGAATGTGGATTTATCTATCCTTTATTTTCGAATCGTAGTAGTGATATTAATCGTATTGGAATTTACTATAAAAATCAGTATCAGTCACATAGAGTAATGGAGCAACTTTTATTAGAAAAATAAGTAATAATTTACTTGATATATACCTGTATAAAATGTTACAATAAATTACAAAATGAGGAGGTTTATTTATGGAATATAGAATGATTGATAATGAAAAATGCTCAATTTTAGGATTCGGATGTATGAGATTTCCACTGAATGAAGATGGCTCAATCAATGAAGTGGAAGCCACAAGGATGTTAGATGTTGCTAGAGAATCAGGAGTTAACTATTTTGATACCGCTTATCCATATCACAATAAAGAAAGCGAACCTTTTGTAGGTAGATATTTGTCGAAGTTACCAAGAGATTCTTACTATTTAGCAACAAAACTTCCGTGTTGGGAGATTAATTCGCAAGAGGATGCAAAAAGAATTTTTCAGTTACAGTTAGAGCGTCTTCAAACAGAGTACATAGATTTTTATTTGTTACATGCACTTAATAAAGACCAATGGGAGAGGATGGAATCCTATGGTATTTATGATTTTTGTGCTTCATTAAAAGAACAAGGTAAGATTAAGCATCTTGGATTTTCATTTCATGATGAATATGATGTATTTGAAACAATAATTACATCAAAAAAATGGGATTTTTGTCAAATACAATACAATTATATGGATACCGAGGAACAAGCAGGTGATAAGGGATATGAACTCGCTGAAAAACTCGGAGTACCACTCGTTATTATGGAGCCAATCAAGGGTAGTACCTTAGCGTTACTTCCAGATGAAATTAAAGAGCACTTCACCTCAGTGGATAAAAATAAATCCATGGCATCTTGGGCATTACGTTGGGTTGCCTCTCATTCTCATGTTAAAGTTGTCTTGAGTGGTATGTCTACGTATGAGCAAGTTTTAGACAATATAAATACGTTTGATAAATTTGAGCCATTGAGTGACAAAGAGCAGGCTACGATTTTAGAAGTTAAAAATCATCTACAACGTAGAATCAAAAATGGTTGTACGAGTTGCCGTTATTGCATGCCTTGTCCAGCAGGAGTTGATATTCCAAGGAACTTTCAAATCTGGAACACTTATGGAAAGTATGAAAATAGCGGAACTTCCATATGGGAGTGGAATAATACTATTAAAGATGAGGAAAAAGCAAAAAATTGTATTAGTTGTGGTAAATGTGAAACCGCTTGCCCACAAAAGCTAACAATTCGTGAGCATTTAAAAATGTTACAAACGGAACTGGATGCATTACAATCCTAAACTTTAATTGACGAAACAAAAGATAATATGGAGGAAATGAATGAATAAAAATATAAACCGTTTGACAGCTGGAGGTGTACTGATTGCGTTTGCTATTTTAATTCCTCAATTGTTTCATCTAACAGGGGTGCCACAATCAGGGAAAGTGTTTTTACCAATGCATATTCCAGTATTATTAAGTGGTTTTGCTTTAGGACCAGTCTTTGGTTTGCTAGTTGGAATATTTTCACCAATCATCAGTTCTGCAATGACTGGAATGCCAGACTTAGCTCGACTGCCATTCATGATTTTTGAGTTAGCAACTTATGGATTCATTAGTGGTTTGTTGTACAATACACTTAAATTACAACGTAAAAAATATGGTATCTATGTATCTTTAGTAGTTGCAATGATAACTGGTAGAGTAGTATATGCAATCACATTAACCGTGGCGGCAAATATATTTAATATTGCTTGTGGTGGTCCGATCGCTGCGATTAGTGCAACTGTCACAGGAGTGATTGGAATTGTAATTCAGATTGTCGTGATACCACCAATGATTTATTTATTAGAAAAGAGTGGATCTATTGATCGATTTTTTCGTCCATGCATCCAACAATCATAGGGATGTATTGGATAACATGTATTACACGAATTGATTAAAGAATAAATAGAACGAAATGAGGTTTTTATGGAACAAGCAATAAATATATTGCATACTGGTGGGTATACCATTGTAGTACAAAAGGAAGAGCAACAATTTACTTCAACAAAGCGTGGGATTGCACCAATTTTAGAATTAATGAATGATGATGCTAAGCTGCTTAAAGATGCTATTGTTGCTGATAAGGTGATTGGTAAAGCTGCTGCATTACTATTAATTTACGGCAAAGTAAAGCATATACATGCAGTTGTAATAAGTGAACTAGCAATTGATATATTAAATCAATATAAAGTATCCTTTACATATGATCAGAAAGTTCCTTATATTATTAATCGTACGAAAACAGACATGTGTCCAATGGAACATTGTGTACTTGAAATTAATGATCCAGAGTATGCATATGAAGCATTGAAAGAAGCTGTTGTAAAGTTAATGAAATAATTAAGACTTAAGCTGTGAAATGAGGTAAATAATACAACTAGATGATAAAGGAGAACAAGGATGGAAAGTCTTATTGAATGGTATCAAAGTACATTAGGTAGCTTCATGCCAAAAGAAGCGTTTATTTTTTTGGTTTCTATGTTGCCGTTAATCGAATTAAGAGGAGGTTTACTTGCAGCATCGTTATTAAAGATACCTTTGATAACAGCGAATGTAATATGCATTTTAAGTAATATTCTACCGATACCTTTCATCTTATTATTTATCAAGAAAATATTTGACTTTATGAAAAAGCATAATATCTTAGGCAGTCTAGTAAAAAAATTAGAGAACAGAGCTTCAAAGAAGTCGAAAGGGTTAGAAAAAGGGGAATTTATCTTTCTGATGCTCTTTGTTGGAATTCCGCTTCCTGGAACTGGAGCTTGGACAGGTGCTCTGATTGCTTCTCTGTTAGAGTTAGATATTAAGAAAGCGTCTCTTGCAATTTTTTTAGGTATAATCATAGCAGCAATCATTATGAATATCGTATCTTATGGGTTATTAGGAAATTTAGTGAGTTAGAAAAAAACCTTCAGCAATTTTTACTTTACTCTCTATAGTTTATGTATGAGATAAGTGTTGCTAGTTATTTTGAGTTATTTAAAATACTGGAAGCAGTAGGACGTTATCTAGGAAGATAAAGTTTGCTTCCAGTTTTATTAATAGACATACTGTAAATTTTTAGAAAGTAATAGATGAGTATAAGCAGCTAAAATAGGCCTTTATTTACTTGAAATTAGTAAATTCACAAAATTTTATGAGGAGATAATAAATGAAACGAGTACATATAATAACGATTTGTTCCTTGTTATTATTTTTAGCATCATGTAACAGTAATAATAAAAAGAATGAGGATATCAATAAGGAAGTAATCAACAATGTTATCTCACCAACTACTGAACCTGATAATATCTCACCAACGATTATACCTTACAATAAGTCAACAGCTACTATACCGAATATTGCTAAGACAGCAGATACTTCGGTTCGTACGATCTTTTGTTTGGATAAAGGCTTTGAAGAGGCTGCCACAACTGAGGAAGGTAAGTTTCCAGATATCATTCAGATAAACTTTGATAGCGAACAACAAGAGGTAGATTTTATTAAATCTTACTTACTAGAAAGAGGAATTTCAAAAGAAGTGCCAGATGGTATGTCATGTTGTGGTGAGAAAAAAGTGGTTGAATATTATGTGGATAATGAGAATAGAAATATAAGTTTTATTTTACGTATAAAAGATGCTATTTTATTTGATGTTTGTTTCTTTGTAACATTGAATTTAGATGATATGGCGAAAGTAGGATACCTAACTTATCGTTTTGATGAGAAAATAGACAAGGTCTACGAATGTATATATGATATGACTGGAGAGCAGATGGCTCAAATTGCCTATCAATATAACCCTTCGATTCCATTTCCTCTTATCACTGAGTATGAGGATATTAGTAGTTATAAAGACTCCATTGGTGATGTATTATTTCGAAGCCAAAAGTTTTGGATATATGAGAAAATGGCAAAATTTGATGTATCTGGAAAACTAATTACTTATGAGAATGATATATTTGAACCAGACGACATACATAGCCAAAGTGTGTTCTCTTACGATAAGAAATGTAGGCTAGATAAAATAGAGGGAACCTTATCACAATCTGACCTTAAGAATTATTTTTCTGAGGAAGAGATTGCAGAGATTAATTGCGCAGATATCAGTGAGATTGACCTAAACTATCAAGAGAATGGTATGCTAGAGAAGGTAATATATCAACATGCTCCAAAGGTTTATGGTACTACTGGGCACGCTGGACGAGTTTATTACGATGAACAAGGAAGAATGGTGTATGAGTCTTCTTACATAACTCATGGTGCTACAGAATATTTTTATATTTATCATGAAGAAGAGAAAACCCCATGGGCTTGTATCTGTATAGATAGTATGTCTTACGGTGGTTCAGAGAAAGATGGTTACGAATATTCTTATGGTAATCGTTATTCCATTTATCTATTTCAGTCAACTTGATATATTAAATATCGAAATACAGGAGGATTTTTAATGAAACGAACAAAAAGAGTTATTTACATTTTGGTTTTAATATTAGGTTTTCAAATGATTCGTAGTAACAACTTTACAACAACAGCCTATGCAACAACTCCTACAATAGAAAAGATTGATTATCAATTTGCTGCAGTATGTAAGAATCAGAAATATTCACTTCCAAAAAAAGTTAAGGCTAAGATGAGTGATAATACAACGAAATATGTAGAAGTAACATGGAAGAAGAAAAATATCAACACATCGAAGTATTCATTTAATATGTACTACGGTACGGTAAATGGTTATTCTAAAAAGGTAAAATTAGGTCTTTATGTTGGCAATAAGCAAGATGTAACAGCATATAAGCAAGTGCAAAAAATTACAAAAGAAATCACAACATCTGAAATGACTGTTTTTGAAAAAGAATTAGCAGTATATGATTATTTGAAGCCTTATCGTTTTCCTAATGAAATTCCTTTTACTTATCGAGAAGCTTTTGATAATGCAATCGTTGACAAAGTCACTGTACTTGGAGAAAGTTTAGAATATGCAGAAGCATTTACTGCATTTATGAGGGTATTGGGGAACAATTGTAAGTATGTTTTTGACAAGCGTAATGGGCATATGTGGAATATAGTTGAGCTAGGTGGAGAATACTATCATGTGGATGCGGCTTTGGCCAACAGAGAGGGATATAAATATTTAAATACTAGGGATAGCGTAATGAAAGAAATTGTCGAATGGGATTACGAGAAATATCCGGAATGTAATTCTGTGAAATATAATTACGATTACATTAAATTTAATAAAGAAAACAATCTTAACTATGATAGTGTTACATACTGTTATGGCACGATATCATTACCTAAAGGTAAGACTGCACCAAAGGGTGGTTTAAAAGTTGCATTAACTGCTTATGATGAGCAGGAAGTAGATGTCGATGTTGAGAACGAAAAAATTTATGATACTTCAGTTACAATTCCCGAGGGAAAAAATTCATGTGATTATGAATTTCAATTAGGTCCTTCGATCGAGGGTTTTAAGGTGATGTATAAATTAGAGAATCATGTTGGAGATTATATAGAACATGGATATTTTAACAGCCAAGGAACTGTACATAAATATGGTGAGCCAGAAATAATAAAAGGTATGGGTTCTTCCAAAGTTGATTTTAACATTCAAGAAGGAGAAATCGTTATTGAAGGTAAAATATCCATTCCAAAATCAGATGCTGCACCTAAAGAAGATTATAAGGTTTTGATTGAAATATCTGATGAAATTGAGACTCCAGAATATTCAAGATACAATTACTATCAGAGAGTTAGTGTAATCATACCAGCAGGAAAGAGAGTAGGTACCTTTAGGGTTCAACTTCCATCAAGTGTTAATGGTTATAAAGTGGGGTATAGTAGTTCATTTAATAATAAATATACTATGTATGGGTATTATGGGGAGAACGGCATGACAGAAGACGAGGAACCAAAATTATTCTCTGAAAGTGCAAAAGTCAATCTAACTCTAATTAAAAACGAATAAAATAGTGTAATCTATCTGACCAAAGGTAAGTCTTGATGACTTAGCTTCTGTATTCAAGATATCATACAAAACACAATAAAAGCTGCTCCTATATAGCAATTTCATCACATAATGATCTTGTACTATATAGGGGCAGCTTTTTTTATTCTTGTTAGAGTATGATTTATATCTTAAACATCAATTTCTTTCTTCCAGCTTTCCAATAATCCATCCGTAATTGAATGAAATAGACGAGTACGGACTCCCGGATGTTCTATATTTAGACGTTTTACAAGTTCTTTTGCGTATTCACGCTTCGTATAACCATCGACTGGGCAAGGATTTTTTATGACAGGTAGATTCATTGCATTTTTAAAACCAATCACATCGGCTTCTTCAACATAAATCAATGGACGAATGAGAGTGATATCCATTCGGTCCAAATAAGTAACAGGAGAGAAAGTATAGTATCTTCCTTCAAACAGAAGTGACATCAACGATGTTTCAATAACGTCATCTTTGTGGTGTGCATAAGCAGATTTATTACAACCAAGTTCTTTTGCCTTATCATTAAATGCGCCCTTGCGCATCTTTGCACATAAGGAACAAGGATTGGATTCTTTTCTAGTTTCAAAGATAATCTCAGCGATATTAGTAGTGACAACGGTATAATTAACATCAAGTTCTTTACATAAGGCTTCAACTTTAGAGGTATCAAAACCATGAAAGCCAAGACTTACCGTAATAGCTTCTAGTTCAAATTTTTTGGGATAAAAGCGACGTAATCCAGCTAAAGCATAAAGCATTGTTAAGCTATCTTTTCCACCAGAGATACCAACTGCAATTCGATCTCCCTCTTCGATCATATGATAATCATCGATTGCTTTTCTTGTTAGACTGTATAAGTGTTGTAATTTCATTTATAACCCTTTCTATTAATCAGATCCCACTATATCATTTATAATGGTCATTTCAAATTTCGACAATCCTTATTATATCATACATATAATATTCGTCAATTCTACATTATATTGAAAATTTCCATAATTGTGACAAAAGATTGACGAATTATGACACATTTATAACACTTTTCTTATTTATTCTATAAAAGTGGTCAAGTGAAAAATTAGTAAAAAAAGTAGGAGATATAGAATGAAAAAAAGAAAGAATTGTAAACGAATATGTGTACTGCTCATATCGAGCTTATTAATAAGTGGCTCACCATCCATGGATGTACTAGCTGCAAATAACCAAAAACTATATAATTATACGACACAGAGCACGATGAAGGTGTCAGATACGAAAATTACTTATAAATATAATGGAACAACAATTAGCTTGCCTGGGACACCAGGAATTCTAACAAGTAATAATGTTGCTCTTGGTCCATATGTAATGATTATGAATAAAAAAATGGGGATTAAGACGAAGTACGATAAGGCGAAAAAAACAGTTACCTTTAAAAAAGGAAATACAACGGTTGTTTTATCTTTAGGAAGTAAAACAGCGATTGTTAATGGAAAAGAAGTTATGATGAGTGCTGCGCCAATTTGTGTGAAGTATGCCGACTCTAAAAAAACTGCTATCTTGGTACCTACACGTTTTATCTCAGAAACCTTTGGATTTTATTATGAATGGAATAGCTCAACATCTACGGTATCAATTAATGAAAGCCAAGTATTATCATATGATAATAAAACTGTAAATTATACAGGTGTATTAGGTAAAGTTTCACTCGATGGAAAAGACATTAATGTTTCCAATATGCCAACAATACTGATTAACAATACTGCAATGGTTCAAGCATACCGTGTATATAACAATAAATTAGGTGTTAAATATCGATATGTTCCAAGTACAGGTAAGTTAACCTTTGTAAAGGGTGATATCATGCTTGAGATGCAATTAGGCAGTAGTATAGTAACGATTAATGGAATTGTAGCTGATTGTGGAGTATCTCCTAAGTTAGTCAAGAACCTAACTACAGGTGTAGAAACAGTTATGGTACCAGCGCAATTTGTATCCAAAGCACTTGGATATGATTATGCTTGGAATTCTCAGACAAAGACATCCCAGATTATGACTTCGAAATTAGTAGGAGTAACACCTAATTTGATTATTAGTTCAGGATCATCAACTGGTGGTTCTACAGGAAATTATAAGGAAGTAGAATACTTTAGATGGGGGTTAGCAAATCAATATAAACTTTCGGTAGAACAAGCAAAGTCAGCATTAGCAATGTCAAAAAATCTTGTATTAAATAGTGGCTCAGCATCTACTTTAAGCTCAATTAGTGAAACTGTGACAACTTCTGAACTAGAAGCTATACAATTACAATTTACTAACAAACTAGATTCCGTTTCTGCAACACATGAGGGGAACAAAGTCACTATTTCATTAAAGAATACCTTCGCATCACAACAGATGATTAATTTCTCGAAAGAATTAATTGAGACTGCATCCGTTAATTATGACGCTGAAAACTTGGAAACGAATATTGTTGTAACTTTAAAAGGGGATAGTGCTAATTACGAATTGATTCCTTCAACTGATAATCTATCTTTAACTGTTAATTTTTATCCAAATTATATTACCGAGGTGGTTGCTGGCCAGGATGCATATGGATATCAGTATATCTCATTTCAAGGCTTATCAAATTTAAAACCAATTGTAACAGAGAGTGCCCAAAATCTTTATTTACAATTTAACAACACATTGAATGGAGTTGGAGATCGGATTTATGTATCTGATTTATTAGACAGTAATAGGATTGATAATGTTATACTTGAATCCCCTTCCCAAAATTCCTCAATCTTTATTATTGAAAAACCAAATGCTGAATCCACTTATAAGATGCATGAAGATGGAACTACACTTTCTTTTTACATAGATCGAGAAGAAAATATTCCAGTAATTAACGATACTCCGATTCAGATTCAGTTACCAGACGGAATAAATGCATCCTCAATTACGGATGAAGATTTATACAAGTTGAATAAATTTCAGATTTTAATTCCTGGAGATCATCGTAGATTTTACGATGAGAATCCAATTATAAATTCATATAGCGACGTTGCTAACATAAAGGTTACTTATAACTCAAGTAATCAGACAGTAATCACAGTCTCTACCAATGTAATCCAAGGATATAAGTATGAAGTGGATGGTGACATTCTCAAATTAACCGTAGATTCTCCAAGTAAAATATATGATCGTATCGTTGTATTAGATGCTGGTCATGGCGGTAAGGATCCAGGTGCTGTCTATGGTTCTACGAAAGAAAAGGTTATTAATTTTAATGTTTTAAATGTTTACGCAAAAACCTATTTTGAAGAAGCTGGCATTAAAGTTTATTATACTCGTCAAGATGATACTTTAATCGCTTTAGCAGATCGTGCTAAATTTGCATCTCAGGTCGAAGCAGATCTATTTATCAGTGTACATTGCAATGCAGCAACCAATACTGCTGCACATGGTAGTAGTGTATATTATAGCAGTACAAATAAAGCCAAAACTCCAAGTGGATTAACAAGTAAAGTATTAGCTACTAATATGGTAAATGCACTGTCCACAAATCTTGGAACTAAAAATTTAGGAACAATAGATAAAGGTTTTGTTGTCGTACGTGATAATTCAGTACCAGCAGTATTAGTTGAACTTGCCTTCTTATCTAACCCAGAAGATAAGGCGAAATTAATTTCTGCAAGTTTTCAAAAGAAAGCAGCAAAAACAATTTGTGATTCTGTGGTTAGCATATTTAAATCATATCCAACTAAGAGATAGGGTAAGGAGAAAATGTATGAAGAATAATTCGTTCAAAGCAATGATCGCATTCCTGTTAATGATTTGTTTTATAGGTGGTATTACAACACCAGTATATGCCGATGAACTTGTGATTAATGGATCTGCTCCAGTAGTAAATGTCACTTATTCGATTAAGGATTCGGTTGCAACTGTAACAGTTGATGCATCTAGTGATGCTGGTATCAAGAGTATCATATATTTATATGGTAGTGTTAGTTCTGTCGATAACGAAGTATGGGATACCCATGGAATTGATATTACGGATAATCCGAAGTTTACGGTAACCGAAAGTAGCACTTATAGCTTTAAAGTAACTGATAATAACGGAAATATTACAACTACAAAATTGAGTGTATCCTTTGATTTTAAGGCAGTTTGGATTTCTTATCTAGAGTTTAAATCTACTGGTTATACAGAAGTGGAATTTAAAGAACAGATCACTACGATGTTTGATAATGTTGTAAGTATGGGAATGAATGCAGTAGTTGTACATGTTCGTCCTTTTGGTGATGCAATGTATAAGTCTAGTTATTTTCCTTGGTCAAAATATTGCTCGGGAACACAAGGCAAAGACCCTGGATTTGATCCACTCAAAATTATGGTTGACGAAGCTCACAAAAGAGGCTTACAATTTCATGCTTGGTTAAACCCATATCGAGTTACAACAGGAACAACTGATGTTACTAAGCTTGCTACTACAAACCAAGCTCGTAAATGGTTAACTGATAGCTCCACAAGCAATGATCGAAATGTTTTGTCATTTGGTGGAAATTTGTACTATAATCCAGGTTCCGCTTCTGTACGTAATTTAATTCGTAAAGGTGTAAAGGAAATTGTTAAAAACTATGATGTTGATGGAATTCATTTTGATGATTATTTCTATCCAACCTTAGGAAGTAATTATGAAAATTTATTTGATGCACCAGAATATCAAGCATATGTTAACGATTGTCAAAATAAAGGAACTACGAAAATTTTATCCATTGCAAATTGGAGAAGACGTAATGTTAATTGGTTAGTGAAAAACATCTATAATGATATTAAAAAGATTGATTCCAATGTTGTATTTGGTATTAGTCCTGGAGGATTCTTAAATACTTTACTGATGGATGATCGTTATTATACTGATATAAAAACATGGATGTCAAAATCAGGTTATATTGATTATATTTGTCCTCAGATTTACTGGAGTTTTAGTCATAGCACTTATCCATTTGCAAAAACAGTAGATTTATGGAGTTCTTTATTAAAGACTGATAGCGTGGATTTATATATTGGTATTCCTGTATATAAAGCAGGTTCAAAAGAAGAACCTGAATTTAAAACAAATAAAAATATTTTAGTAGATATGGTGGAATACTGTCAAAATAGTGGTTCAGTCGATGGATATATGTTCTATCGTTATGCTTATTTCTATAATTCCGTTACGAAAAAGGCTGTAGACTTATTAATTGACAAATTAAATCAATAACAAAGTCAAACATGTACCTCAAGTTATTCATGGTCTTACGACAGCTGTAGTAAAGAACATACAAGAATCTTTACATCATCATCAGTCTACGTAGTAATGTGGATATAAATGAAGGGGCTGGAAACAGCTCCTTTTTTTCAAAAGTAAAGGAAAGCGAAAATATGACTATTTATGTTGATGCGGATGCATGTCCTGTAATAAAAATTATAGAAAATTGTGCAAAAAAAAGTAACATACCGGTTGTGTTATTATGTGATACCAACCATATCCTGTCCTCGGAGTATAGTGATATCGTAATAATTGGTGCTGGTGCTGATGCAGTCGATTTTGCTCTTATCAATCGTTGTAAACGAGGAGATATTGTTGTTACGCAGGATTATGGTGTTGCAGCATTAGCTCTTGGTAAAGGTGCACATCCAATTCACCAAAGTGGAAAGTGGTATACCGATGACAATATAAATCAGATGTTAATGGAACGTCATATTGCGAAAGAAGAACGAAGAAAATCATCGAAGCATCATTTAAAAGGACCTAAAAAGAGAACTCTTGACGATAATGTTAGGTTTGAAGAATCTTTGAAACGATTGATTATGAGCTTGGCAAATTAGTGTATGGGAGTTTTTCACCATAAGTTCATAAATTTAACGGATTCGTAAATACTGATAAAAAAGTTTGAAGGGGATGTTATCATGTTTACGAATAAAAGATTGACTCAAGCATATCACAACGCTCAAATAGAAGTATTTGATAAAGAATCGAAATATGTTTTTTTTAGTGATACCCATCGTGGAGATGATAGTATATCGGATGAATTCGCCAGAAATCAAGCATTAGTAGTTAGTGCATTACGTTACTATTATGAGAAAGGATATACTTATGTTGAAGTTGGTGATGGAGATGAGTTATGGGAGCATAAAAGTTTCAAACACATTCGAACTGCACATATTGATATCTTTACCATTTTAAAAAAATTCTTTCAAAATAATCGAATGATTATGATTTACGGAAATCATAATATTTGTATGAAAAATCAAGGATATGTCCGACGTAACTATTACTCGTTTTATGATGAGTATGAAGAGAAGCAAGTATCTTTATTTCCAAATCTAAAACCACAAGAAGCATTAGTGTTAATACACAAGAAAACTGGACAAGAGATACTAGTGTTACATGGTCATCAGGGAGATTTTCTTAATGATCAGTTTTGGATAGGCTCTATGTTAACCCTTCGCTATTTTTGGAAATTCATGCATCTTGTTGGTTTTCGTAATCCAGCAAGTCCAGCAAAAAACCAAACCAAACGTCATAAAATAGAGAAAAATTATGCAAAATGGATTAAAAAAAATAAGATGATGTTAATATGTGGACATACCCATCGTTATAAGTTCCCAAAACCCGGACAATATCCTTATTTTAATTCTGGCTGTGGAATCCATACAAAAGGGGTATCCTGTATTGAAATCGTTAATGATGAGATTATGTTAATTCAGTGGAGAATTGAAGCAAATCGTCAAGGTTTAATGCATGTCGTACGAAGAGTTATTCGTGGTCCTCGTTCCATTCAATCATTTGATATGAAGCGTTGCAATGTTGTATAGCGTAACAAGAAAATATAGAAATGATATTACTGATAAAGGCACTGGTCATGATATTCTCTCTAGTGCTTTTTCGATTGCAAAATTCAAACAATCATACTATACTAATCCCATACTGCTAAAATAAGTAGGACTAATACTAATATGAGAATATACCGTACTATCATTGAAGAGTAAAGTCATGAATGTTTGTTAATGATTTACTGGGTTAAAATTCATAAGCAAAGTCAAGTTAAAATTGAAATATTACATATGGAAGGATTAAAATTACGGATACTAATATGACAAAACCAAATTTAAATCAACGTTTCACACGACAATATGCAGCTATTCAAGGTTGTTATTGGATGGCCTGTTGTGCGGCTATAAGTTATGCTTCTATTTATTTACTAGATAAAGGATATAGTAACTCTCAGATTGGATTAATCATGGCAATTTCTAATATTCTTGCTGTAGTATTACAACCACTTGCTGCCAGTTTCGCAGATCGACATAAAAAAATAGAACTACGAAGCGTACTCACTGTGTTAAGTACAAGTATAATACTTGCTGCAGTCATATTTGTTTTTATTCTTTCACAATCCTTTGTACTATCAGCATTATTGGTATTTATTATTACGATGATTATCGTAATTCAACCATTGATGAATTCGTTAAGTGTTGCATATGAAGATTCACAAATTTATATAAACTTCGGTTTTGCCAGAGGTATTGGATCGATAGCATATGCAGTGTTATCTACAAGCTTAGGATTATTACTACGACATTTTTCTAATATTATAATTCCAATCTGTTTATGTTTAACAATTACTGCATTTACATTGCTAGTATTTACATTTCGTAATATTAATCGTACAAGGAAAGAGATTGGAAAAGTAGAACTTAGTACTAATAATTCGCACGAGGAACAAGCATCCTCTTTACTTGAATTTGTTAAAAGAAATAAGAGATTTATGTTGTTTTTACTCGGTGTATTTTTTATCTTTTATAATCATAATACACTCTCTGTATTTACAATTCAGATTATACAAAGTTATGGTGGAGATAGTACGAATATGGGAATTGCGAACTCTATTGCAGCAATATCAGAGTTTCCAGCAATGTTTCTAGTGAATCGATTACTAAAAAAGTATAGTTGTTGTAATCTCATTCGATTTGCCGCCTGTACATTCGCAGTAAAACATTTAATCATTCTATTTGCATCTTCTGTATCAGTTTACTATCTCTCACAAGTTTTACAAATTGGTAGTTATGCAATTTTTATTCCAGTTTCGGTTACTTACGTTAGTAGATTATTAAGTAGAGCAGATGCAGTAAAAGGACAGGCGTTTATAACAACTGCAATTACTCTGGGTTCTGTGTTCGCAAGTATAATAAATGGAAAACTGTTAGACCTTACAACTGTGAATAATGTTTTATGGATTGGAACAATCGTAGCTTGGATTGGATCTATCGTTCTATTTTTCTCAGTCGAAGAAGTAAAAGATTAAGTTGATAGGGTATTGTTCCATAATTTGTACTGTTTATTTTCTAATCATCTTTGTTATCATAATAATTATAGGTAAGTGCTATAGTGTTAACGGTACTTTCTAGCATTACAATAATCACTAAAGTGCACTGATAGAAAAATAAAAGTAGAGGATACTATGAATAAATTATTTAAATTAATAGAAACTAGCTTGGACAACTTTAAGATAAAAAAGAAACTTGTGCTACTTTACATATTTTGTGTTTTAGTTCCTTTATGTATCACAGATACCTTAATTATTAATATGGTAATTAATTCAGTGAAAAGCGTAAAATATCATGAAATGGAAAATATTGCAAACACTGTAAAATATAATTTTATCAATAGCATTAATAATGTTGATTCTGTTGCAAAAAGTATGTATATGAATCAGTCAATCGATAGTTTTTTGGAGAAAGAATATAAAAATTCGTTTGATTATGTATCATCTTATCAGAGTTTTTTCAATAATTTTTTGTTTGATAATGGAATTAGTACGAATAAGGTATCAATAACTTTTTATACAGATAATGAAACTATAATTCAGGGTGGTAAACTTCAAAGTATTCAAAAGATTCAAGATAGTGATTGGTATCAATCATTTCTTGAATTAGGCGAAGAGAAAGCACTTTATATGATTTATGATACGAATAAGGTGAACTATAGACGTAGAATTATGTTCGTTCAAAAGATGAATTTCTTTTCTATGTCCAAATATAACAAAATAATTACCGTTGATTTGGATTATGGAGAAACGACTAGAAACCTTAATAAGATGAATTTTAATTCACCAGTTTATGTTTGCTATGGTGATAAAATTTTAATGTCTAATCGTGATAATAATAGTATAAGTAGAGAATTTGAGACCTATGTGCCAGATGATAATTCGTTACAAACAAGTATGAATTTATATGGAACATCTTTATCTATATATGTTCATGAAACACCAGTAGAATTTTCACAGACTCTCTATGCCAATTTTCCAATCATAATATTGATGATTTTGATTAATATTATTCTTCCAGTTATTTTTGCTTGGGGATTCAATCGTTCATTCACGACTCGATTACATGAATTAAGCACAGTATTTAACAAAGTTGATGAAGAACGGTTATCTGAGATTTCGAAAGTTCGTGGTAAAGATGAAATTGGTAAATTGATGTCCAATTATAATAAAATGGTACGAAGAATTAATGATTTGATTCAAACAGTATATATATCAAAGATGAAAGAACAGGAGATGACTGTTGCAAGAAAAAATGCAGAGTTATTAGCTTTACAAAGCCAAATTAATCCACATTTTCTATTCAATGCTTTGGAAAGTATTCGGATGCATAGTGTTTTAAAAATGGAATATGAAACAGCGGAAATGGTGCATAGTCTAGCGGTTCTTCAAAGACAGTATTTGGAATGGAATGAAGATAACGTTGAAATTGAACGTGAAATTGAATTTGTTAAATACTATCTTGATTTACAAAAATATCGTTTTGGTGACAGACTTTCCTATGAGCTAAAAGTAGATGAAATTTGTAAAGCTTACAGAATACCGAAGTTAACGATTGCAACTTTCGTTGAAAATGCTTGTATACATGGGATAGAATCTAAAACTACGCCTGGTTGGATATTTGTTAGAATCTTTCGTGAGGAAGAGTATCTAGTTATTGAAGTAGAAGATACTGGTAATGGTATGGATGAAGAATATATGCAACAATTAATATCTCAAATGCGTAATGCAAATATAGATATGTTAAAGGAAAAAGGGCGAGTAGGTATTATCAATGCATGCTTACGGTTAAATCTATTTACAAATGGTAAGGCAAAATTTGAGTTAGAGGGAGAAAAAGGAATCGGAATAATTATCCAGATGAAAATACCTTTGATTTATGTTGAACAAATGGTATAATAATAATGTTAGTTGCTTTTTCTAATGTATTATTATTCCATATTAGATTAAAAAGAATAAAGTCAGCAATTAACAGCTTTTGAGGAAGGAGAAATACATATGTTAAAAGTACTGTTAGTTGATGACGAGCCATTTATTCTTCAAGGATTAAGTTTTATCATTGATTGGAATCAGACTGGTTATGAAATTATCGCGACAGCAAAAAACGGATTAGAGGCATTAGATTATTTAGAAAATAATGAAGTAGATTTAATTATTGCGGATATCAATATGCCTGGTATGAATGGACTCGATTTACTAAAAAAAATTCGTGAGGAACAAATCTCCACAGCCTATTTTATAATATTAACGGGATATGCAATGTTTTCATATGCACAAAAAGCAATATCTTATGAATGTACATATTATATGTTGAAACCAGTAGATAAACAAGAACTATTGCATGTTTTAGATAAAGTAAGAAAGTTAAATGATAATAAGAAACATAATAGAGAATTAAACGAGAAAATGGAACGGGCATATCTTGAACGAAATTTAATGGCTGTTATATCTGGAAGATATGATTCTGTGAACTTAGAATATATTAAAAGATACATACGTTTTGAAGAATCAGGTTGTTATGTTGAAATAGAGATTGATTGGGGGGAAGAAGATGAAATCTCTGACTGTGAGAAACGAGGGTATCAACGAAAATTGTTTGATGTCTGCTTAGACTACTTAAAAGAAGACGCAAATCACTGCATTTTTGATGTATCAGGGCAACAAGATGTTTATGAATTTGGATTTATTTTTTGTGATTATATGGCAAAAGATAAAGGTTTGACCATGCAGAAATATTTAAGCCAATTACTTGACTATTTGAATACGTCTGTTAATTTACGAATTATTATGCTAGTTGGCAAGATTGTAAATAATTTAACTAATATTACAAGGTCATACTCCTCGGTATGTATGTTACGTTCCCTACAAGGTTTCTATGCAAAAAAGGATATCAATTATTACGAAGAAGACATCCAAGTTAACAATACTGGAATTATGCTTTGTAAAAGGAATATTGATTTACTTGTCAAAGCAATTGAGTTAAATGATCATGCTGAGATTATAAAGTGTTCCAATCATTTTTTTGATGAGATGAAACAGATGGATATTACAGGTAAAGCAATTAACTTAAACATAAATTACTTATTATTTCAATTAATTCATCTAGCTACAGAACAAGATGATTGCATTAATCAAGAGGAAATTCTTCGCTTAATTAGTGAGAGTACATTTGAAGAGGGAATTCTTCGTGGTAGTAAATCACATATTTGTACATTCGCATGTGAATATAGTGATTACCTCAATCAATTACGTCAGAACGTTTCTCGTGGGATACTTGCTGAAATTGAAAGGGAAATCCAGAGTAATTATGCAGATAATCTAACACTAAAAGAATTAAGCGAAAGATATTACGTTAATAGTGCCTACCTTGGACAGTTGTTTCGAAAAAAATATGGACAATCATTTAAAGATTATTTAAATGAGTATCGTATGGGGCAGGCAGCAAGTCTACTATTACAGACCGATAAGAAAATTTATGAAGTAGCTGAATCAGTTGGTTATCATGATGTAGATTATTTTGTAAACCGTTTTATCATGCTAAAAGGTTGTACTCCTACAAGCTTTCGAAAGCAATCAAGAATACCTACAAAAAAATATGATTGATAAAATATCCCAGAATATGAAAGACTGGGATATTTTTAATGGGGTGGACAAATTATATATAATAAAATCTATAATTTACCCTGTCTTTGTATATAATTTATCGGCTTGTTTCATTTGTAAAGAAATATATAATAAAGATATAATAAAAAAGGGAGGATTTTTTATGAAAAAGAAACAATTACTTAGTGCAGCACTAGTTGCCACTATGGTAGTAACTGCTTTTGCTGGATGCGGTAAAGACAGTGATGAAGGTAGTAAAGATACTGCTAACCCTGTTGCTACTGAAGCACCAGACTCAGGTGACGGTGCTGATACCGAAACTCCAAAGGAAATTAAGGAGTTTACTGCATTCTTCGCTGTACCACCAACTGTAGAAGTTGATGATAACAACGATATTAAAAACTTAATTGCAGAGAAAACAGGTGTTAAGGTTAAAGAAACATGGTTAGTTGGACAGAACGATAAAGAAGCTATCGGTACTATGATTGCTAGTGATGAGTATGATGACTTTATCGAAGGTGCTGCTGGGCAGCCAATGTTATATGAAGCTGGTGCACTTATTCCTTTGGATGATTTAATTGAAAAAAATCCTAATGTTAAGTCTCTTTTCTCAGATGCTGATTGGGATGCTTTAAGACAAGATGATGGTCATATTTATTGGATTCCTCAGTTCGGTTCCATTCAAGGAGAAGAAAAAGTATCTAATCATAATGATGAAGCTTTATGGGTTCAGGCCAGAGTGTTAAAATGGGCAGGATATCCAAAGATTGAAACTTTAGATGAATACTTTGATTTACTTGAAAAATATATGGCAGAAGACATTCGTATTAACAATATTGAGAACATTGGTTTCACAATGCTTTGTACGAAGGACAGAAACTTCTCACTTGAGAATCCTCCATGTTTCTTA
The DNA here is from genome assembly GCA_023410575.1 of Bacillota bacterium. Taxonomy (GTDB): domain Bacteria; phylum Bacillota; class Clostridia; order Lachnospirales; family Lachnospiraceae; genus Lachnoclostridium. Next base: position 44,548 of record JAEYPP010000009.1, read on the forward strand.
GCAGGATATCCAAATGATGGTTGTGCATTAGTTGATCCTGTAACACAGAAAGTTACAGATTACAATACTAATGACTTTGCAAATCGTTATTTCAAGAAGATTAATGAAGAATTCAAAAAAGGAATTATCGATAAAGAATGTTTTACACAGACATTTGATGAGTATATTGCTAAGTTATCAAGTGGTAATGTTTTAGGTCTTGTTGATCAATGGTGGAGTTTCTCTTACTCTGTTGATCCTGTTTTAAAAACAACTGGTTTAGATGCACAAGGATGTAACTACATACCATTACCAATCGTAATGGATAAGGGAATCGAACCTCAATGGCATACAGTAGGTTCACCTCTTAACGTATCCAGTGGTCTTGCTATTTCTAAGGATTGTGAAGATCCTGAAGCAGCAATGAAATTCGTTAATGATCTTCTTGATCAAGAAATTCATGACCTTCGTTATTGGGGAATTAAAGATGTTGACTACTCTGTAGATGAAAATGGTAACTTCTACAGAACAGAAGAGCAACGTGTAAAAGCAGCTGATACTGTTAATAGAACAGCTCATCTTTGTCCATATTCCTATTTCCCACAGTGGCAAGGTACATCTACTGATGGCATCAACGCTACAAAACCTGAGAATCAGCCAGGTGAGTTCTTCGACGCTTTAAATCCAGTAGTTCAGGAATGTCTCCAAGCTTATGGTGCTCAGACATATGTAGATTTAATGGGTATTACAGAAAAACCAGGTCCATGGTATCCAATGTGGACATTCTCTAACTCTTTCACAACTGATACACCAGGTGGAACAGCTTGGTTAAGAATGAAAGAAGTAAGACTTGAGTGGTTACCAAAGGTTATCATGGCTGACGACTTTGATTCAGAGTGGGCTGCTTATATGGAAGCTTATGCGGCAACAAATCCTCAGAGCTTCATAGATGAAATTCAGGCTGAAGTTAATAGAAGAGTTGAAAACGCAGCAAGATTTGAATAATAATTGAAATAATAAATGGGCAGATGTGTGTTTTACCATCTGCCTGTTTAAAAATATAGGAGTGAACAAGTTATGTCTTTAGGAAAGAAAAAAAAGGATAAGGGACAGAAAGTAGTTATAAGCTGGAAGGAAATAAAAAGACAAAAGGTTCTTCTACTCTGGTCTGCAATTATTTTTGTTTACGGAATCGTATTTTATTATGTACCTCTTGCTGGTTGGATTATGGCTTTTCAGAAGTATAAACCAAGATTAGGTATCCTTAAATCAACATTCATAGGCCTGGATCAATTTAAATCATTATTTGAAGACCCAACATTCGTTCGTACCATTCGTAATACATTAGCGATGGGAGTTATCAATCTAGTTGCTTCCTTTATAACTGCAATTGTTTTTGCTATTTTATTAAATGAAGTAAAAGCTAGACGATCAAAAAAAATTATTCAAACAATATCATATTTACCTCATTTCCTCTCATGGATTATCGTTACCTCTATTGTCCATGATGCACTATCAAACTCTGGTATTGTCAATCAGTTATTATTAAGCTGGGGTGTTATTGATACATCTATAAACTTTTTTGCTCATCCACAGTTTTTCTGGCCAATTGTTGCGTTTTCGAATGTATGGAAAGAGACAGGTTGGAATGCTATTATCTACTTAGCTGCCATAACAGCGATTGATCCTAATTTATATGAGGCTGCTGCTATTGATGGTGCTGGTCGATGGGGAAAGATTAAAAACATAACTCTACCAGGGATAAGACCTACGATTATTGTACTTTTATTAATGAATGTAGGTAATGTTTTAAATGCAGGTTTTGAAATTCAGTACTTATTAGGTAACGGAATTGTTCAACGTGTTTCTCAAACGATTGACATTTACGTATTAGATTGGGGCGTTTCTCAAGGTAACTACTCACTCGGTACTGCAGCAGGTATGTTTAGAAGTTTAGTTAGTATAACACTAGTTGTTATAGCTAATCAAATTGCAAAACGTACTGGCGATGAACGTCTATTCTAGGAGGACTGAAACATGAAAATCAAAAAAAAGAAAAAACTATCGACTGCAGATAAGATATTTTACATCTGTTTAGCGATTTTTATGATAATATTTGTAATAATAACGTTATATCCAGTATTAAATACATTAGCACTATCATTTAATAATGGTACTGATGCATTACGAGGAGATATTTATTTATGGCCTCGTAAGTGGACCTTAAAGAACTTCATCACGGTTCTTCAAAGAAAAACGCTTATTACAGCAACATATGTAACAATTGCAAGAACTCTTATTGGTACTGCATTAGCTTTATTTGCCAATGCAATATTAGCATTCATTATTAGTAGAAAGAGATTCTTATTTAAAAAACAACTATCCTTGTTTTGGGTTGTCACAATGTATGTGAATGGTGGATTAATCCCAACTTTCATATTATATAAAGAGTTAGGACTTACCGGTAATTTTTCTGTTTATGTTATACCAGGTATGGTTAGTGCATTTAATATGTTAGTAATTCGTACATTCATGAATGGTATTCCAGATAGTCTTGAAGAATCTGCTCAGTTAGATGGTGCAGGATACACAACTGTTTTTACAAAAATCATATCCCCATTATGTAAACCTGTTTATGCAACAGTTGCATTATTCGTTGCGGTTTATCAATGGAATTCATGGTTCGATGCAATGCTCTATAACAGAACAAATACAGGTTTGACAACCTTACAATATGAGTTAATGAAATTGTTAGCTGCTGTTACAAATCAGGGTAGTACTTTGGAAAGTATGAAACAATCAGCTGGTTCTGTTACTCCTATTACAGTTCGAGCGGCTGCTACCATAATTACAATGGCTCCAATCATCTGTATTTACCCATTCTTACAAAGATATTTCGTAACAGGATTAACACTTGGTGGTGTTAAAGAATAACTCATAGCAATTAAAATGATAGCTTATTATGATACATATCAAAGAACTTAAAATAAGTTTAAAAACTGGGAACCGAGATTAAAATACTATATTTCGGTTCCCTCTTTTATGTTAACCTAGAAAGGATGAAAAATGAAAAATCAGGCTTATAATCCATATCTTCCATCATGGGAATATGTCCCTGATGGAGAACCTCATATATTTGGAGATCGTGTTTATGTTTATGGATCTCATGATATGTATAACGGACATGTATTTTGTTTAGGAGATTACGTTTGTTGGTCCGCTCCTGTCGATGATTTGTCCGATTGGAAATATGAAGGTGTTATTTATGAAAAAGTGCAGGACCCAGAAAATCCTTTGGGTAAAATGTGTCTATATGCTCCTGACGTAACCAAGGGCCCGGATGGACGTTATTATCTTTATTATGTATTAGATAAAATCTCTGTTGTTTCAGTAGCAGTTTGTGATACTCCTGCGGGTAAGTATCAATTTTACGGTTATGTTCATGATTCACAAGGTGTTCGACTTGGAGAACGTTCTTTTGATGAACCTCAATTTGATCCTGCGGTACTTACAATAGATGATAAGACATATCTATATACAGGATTTGCATTCGCGACAGATACTTCACGACATGGTGCTATGGCGACTGTTTTAGGCTACGATATGTTAACAATACTTGAAGATCCTGTTTTTGTTCTCCCTAGTGGTTCTTATAGTGCTGGCACTGGATTCGAAGGACATGAGTTTTTTGAAGCACCTTCCATACGCAAAAAGGATGATACTTTTTATCTAATTTATTCTTCCATTGCAATGCATGAATTATGTTATGCGATAAGTAAAAATCCAGTAAGTGGGTTTTTATATGGTGGGGTGATAGTAAGTAACAGTGATATAGGTATTTCTTTCGACAAACCTGAGAATAAACCAGTTGCTTATGGTGCAAATAACCATGGAGGAATCATTGAAATAAAAAATCAGTGGTATATCTTTTATCATAGACATACAAATGGAACATGGTATAGTAGACAGGGCTGTGCTGAAAAAATAGATATTTTGCCAGATGGTGCTATTCCACAAGTTGAGATCACATCATGTGGACTTAATGATGGACCACTGGCTGGAAAAGGTGAATATCCAACTTACATTGCATGTAATTTATTTACCTCCATTGATCACATCTATGTAGGCGAGAAGGATTGTCCAATGATTATTCAAGATGGCAGAGATGGAGATAAAGATCCTGCATACGTATCAAACATAAAAGATACTGCAACCATTGGATTTAAGTATTTTGATTTTTACGATGTGAAAAAGATAGGAATCAAAGTTCGAGGATATGCGAGTGGCGCTTTTGAAGTAAGAACTTCGTTAAATGGACCAGTACTTGCAAAAATTCCAGTTGGCTACACGAATATATGGGAGGAATATATAGAAGATATATCCTTACCAGATGGCAAGCAAGCAATTTATCTTACCTATTGTGGAGAAGGTACTGCTGATTTACTGTCGATATCTTTTGAATAGAAAAACTAGAGGTGGGAGTAATGAAGAATAAAGAGATTATAATTGACAAGCATAAAACTTATATGTTTCGTAACCATGTCGATGAATGTATTGGTACTGGTCGCATGGATCTAGCATTAGGTCAAGAGTATCAAAAACAATTAGCACTAGTACAAGAAGAGATTGGGTTTTCATATATTCGAGGACATGGATTGTTTAGTGATGGAATGGCAATCTATCATGAATATACCGATGAAAATGGGGAAAGTAAAGTCGAATATAACTTTACTTATTTAGATCAAGTTATGGATAGTTATCAAAAACTTGGATTAAAACCATTCTTAGAATTAGGATTTATGCCCAAAAAACTGGCTTCCGGAACTCAGACAGTTTTTTATTGGCATGGTAATGTCACACCACCGAAAGATTATCAACGCTGGTGTGATTTGGTAAGGGCAACCCTATGTCATCTAATGGAACGATATGGTAAAGAAGAAGTTGTGACCTGGCCGATTGAAGTTTGGAATGAGCCGAATCTTACTGTATTTTGGGAAAATGCAGATAAAGGGGAATACTTTAAATTATTTGAGGCTACATTTTGTTGCATTAAAGAACTAGATCGTCAGTTTAAAGTTGGCGGACCAGCTGTTTGTGGTGGAACCGATGAGATATGGATTCAAGCGTTTATGGAATTTTGCCATGAAAAACAGCTAGAGATTGATTTTGTGACTAGACATCACTATACAACAGAAGTACCAGAGCATAAAGGTCATTATGGTTATGTAAAACTAAGTGATCCTGAAGATGGTTTTATTAATTTGCAGACAACACGTACCATAATTGATAATTTTCCTGAGTATCGTGGATTAGACATTCATATCACGGAGTTTAATACTTCCTATATTCCGAATTGTCCATTGCATGATACGAATAAGAATGCAGCTTATATTGCAAATCAACTGTCTCGCTTAGGGGATTGCAATGCGTCCTATTCCTATTGGACCTTTGGTGATGTATTTGAAGAAATGGGGGTACCATTTACACCTTTTCATGGTGGTTTTGGGTTGGTTGCTAATGGATGTATACCAAAACCAACTTTTTGGACCTTTGCTTTCTATAAACAGCTAAAAGGAGAATGTATCTATAAGTCTGAGGAATCTGTTGTTGTAAAAAAGGAAGATGGAACTGTTTGTGGTGTTATCTGGAACTTACCAATGGATCAAGAAAAGAATCAGCATAAAGATTCTGATGAGTTAAAACTTCATTACAAACTTTTAGTTGAGGATAATAACTCTATCTACTGTTTGTTGACCAAAACAGTGGATACCGTTGTCTGTAATCCTCTAAAGTTATGGCATGACTTTGGAGAGCCTTCAAGTCTATCAAAAAAACAGTTATCCCTATTGCAACAGGCTGCAAGACCATTGATTGAATCAAAGACTTTAGAAAGTAGTTGTAATCAAGTTGAATTTGATCTTAATCTTCGCGAGAACGGGGTGCTATACTTTGAATTATCCAAGGTCAATTTTAGTGGAGATCGTGGTTATGTATATGATCAACTTGGACAGCTTCTATCTTAATACTAACATTACTTTGTTTTTTACTAATAGTGTACAAAGATAGAGAGATTTAAAAGTACCTTAACCTTTTGAATTCAAATAATTAATAATACATGTATTACACATATAATTTAAGCCTCCTAGTGGTCTGTTTGTCAACTGTACTAGGAGGCCTTTTATATGATTGAACTCTTTTTTTCTATAATTATTCTTGTTCTATCTTTCATTATTGGTATTGAATCCTTGTAAAATTTTCGGTATAATTTAAGTGACGTATTGTCTATTAATTACATACGATACAAACAAAACCATAATAGACACTGAGAATCCTTAATAATAAAAATAAGAGCATATATAGTAAATTGATTTTATCTATATTTCGCTGCTCGGAAAGAAGGAAATTATGTTTTGTGTTCACTGTGGAAAAGAAATCAAAGAATCTTCTAAATTTTGCCCTTTTTGTGGCAATCGAATACTATTGAATGAAGAAGTAACAACAGAGGATGTTACAAAAACGGTAGTGTTAAACAATATTTCTAATATTAATGAAGATATCCCTCAAAATCAGTCGATGAATTCGAAAAATGGGCAGGAGGTACAACCTGATTTAGAAACTCCTCAAGATAGTAAAGAGATACAAGTTGAAACAGAATATCCTCAAGAGAATCAAGAGGTACAAGTTGAATCAGAAAATCCTCAAGAGAATCAAGAGATACAAGTTGAATCAGTATTTCCTCAAGAGAATCAAGAAAAACAACCACAATCAGAATACCCTCAGTATATTCAGGGAATACAGCCTCAATTTGACTATCCTCAACATAGTCTAGAGATACAGCCTCAAACAGAATTTCCACAGTATAATCCGCAAGTGCAACCTCAACCTGTATATCCACCGAATAACCAAGAAGTTCAGCCAAAAACAAAGAAGAAAAAGAGTACTAAAATATTAATAATTGTTTTAGTTGTCATTATTTTGGCTGCTGGTGGCGGTGTTGGTGGATATTTTATCTATCAAAACTTTTTGGATAAGCAAGCAGTTAAAGTAATTAGTTTATTTGATGATGATAACTATGAAGAATCGACCTCTATTTATAAAAAATATTGTAGCGATAAAGAAGAGTTACGAAAAGAAGTTGAAGATCAATTATTAGAACGTATTCAAGAAAATAAGAATGCTTATCAAGATGGATCAAAAACCTATCAAGAAGTGATTGATTTTTTCTCAATCATCGAACAATATGATAACTCAATTCTTAATGAAGTAGTTGAAGATGCCAATGATTGGGTTAATATGATTCAGAAGTCAAGAGATGATTATGATATTGCTCATTCTGCGTTAGAATCTGCTGATTATGAAACTGCAATAAAGTATTATATGTTAGTTATACAAGAAGATACAACATATTATAATAAGGCACAAGAAGAATTAGTAACTGCTCAAGAAAATCTGGAGCGACAACTAGAAGAACAAGCAGAAAAAGAACGTCTTGAGGCTCTAAAACAGGATGCTATATTAGCAGCTAGTGATTATGCTAATTACTCTGATTACGACAGCGCAATTTATGAAATTGAGTGGGCATTATATTCACTTCCTGAAGATAGTGAATTAAGTGAATTACTCTATAAATATCAATCACTCAAAGCTGAAGCAGAAGAAAGAGTAGATGAAGATCTTATAACTTTTGAAACATATGAAGATACATACTATGAGGGTGACCTTGTAATTGCGACGACATATTTTCAATTACCGAAAATCATGGGTGATACACCAGCATATCAATTAATCAACAGTGATATGGAACAGAGAAAGGAGTACCTCATTGATTGGTCGGATCAAATGGCAGAAGATTCACGCTCATATTCGATGGAAGACTATTTTTATCCTTCTTCCATGAATATAAGTTGTTCTGTTGGTTATAATGGTGGAGGAATTATTGCATTTACATTTAGCGGGTACGATTATTATGGTGGAGCTCATGGTATACCATATTATGAAACGTATATGTATAATCTATCAACAGGACAAAGAATTAGCTTAACGGATATATTAGCTATTAGTAATGATGATTTTAAACAAATTGTTGTAACGGAATTTGAAAAGTTAATTAACTTAGGGAAAGATGATTACTATCCTGAAGCAATGGAAACCGTAAAGGCTTGTGAAGTTTCTTCATACGGTTATTATCTTGTACATGATGGATTGCATATTTATTTTGATCCTTATGCACTTTCTGATTATGCTATGGGTTTTGTACAAGTATTCATCCCTTATGAAGGAGTAGTTAACTTTATTAATAACTAATTCTAAAGAAACATTAGATCAGATACTTGTCTAATTCATGGCAAGTAAGGTGATTAAAATCGAAAAGAATGAGCTTGATTGTATGTTTTCGGAGTGTATTACAAGTCCACATAAACTTTGTGGGCGTGTGTTAATTGCACACCGAAGAAACTACAATCAAGCTCATTCTTATAGTATAAGACTTTCTTTAGTACTTAAGTTATGAAGATACTGGGAGAAAGTGTATTGAAAAAAGGTACAGATCGTTTTTGACTATTCCTTGGTAATGAAAAGGGTAAAATCATGTAATCATGGTAACAATAACGTTATTAAGAAAGACTGGAGTGTTTCATATGGAGACAGTTAATAGTATCATAGCGTTATTACTTGCAATTGTTGTAGCGGACTTACTAAATAAAGCTTTTCCTCAGATTCCTCTAATTTTTATCCAAATTATTATGGGGAGTTTGATATCCTTTCTTCCCTTATTTGGAGAATTCGAGCTAAACCCAGAATTATTTATGATTGTATTAATCAAACCATTAATTTTTCTTGAAAGTCAAAAACTGTCGATCGAACAATTACGAAAAGACGTAAGACCTATTCTTTCTCTATCTTTATCACTAGCAGTAGTCAGTATTGTTCTGGTAGGGTCTTTACTTGGTTTACTGATTCCTCAGATGCCACAAGCGATGACATTTCTTATCGTTGCAGTGATGCTTCCCATCAATTCAGGAATCGTAAAGGAATTAGCGAAAAACAGAAAATTCCCAAAAGTAATCGAACATATTATAGAAGGTGAATCCTTGTTTAGTGATTCAATTGCAATGATTATGTTTGAATTGACGTTAACAGCAAGCTTAACCCAACAATTTATTCTGAAAGAAGCAATCTATGAATTTGCGTATGACATGATCGGAGGTGTAATTATTGGAGTGATGATTGGGTTTATCATCATAAAGCTCAGGCTCTTGATTATAAAACACAATTTTGAAAGTCCATCCATGATGACTGTTATCCAGTTATCAACTCCTTTTGTGATATATATTGTGGCAGAGCATTACTTACATGTATCAGGTATTATCGCTGTGATTATATCAGGAATACTTCATGGAATTGAGAAACCGTTATTAAACTTAAAATCTACAAAGCTACAAGTAATATCAAATAGTACATGGGAAGTGATTGAATACATTCTTGATGGATTTGTTGCGGTATTGCTTGGATTAGTGCTCCCTTCTTCCCTTCAGATTATGTTTCAAAATGAGAAAAGTGTAGTATTGCTATTAGTTTTTATTGCTGTACTTTTGTATTTTATTTTAGTAGGAATCCGTTGTATCTGGGTATATGTACAGCAAGAAAAATTCAGAATTGCATTCTACAGCGATAGAATAAAGAAGAAATATATAGTTTTATATGCCGTAAGTGGAGTGCATGGAACAATCTCCTTGGCCATCGCATTACTGCTGCCAGTAAACATGGATAATGGAATTCCATTTTTCTTTCGCGAAGAGTTAATCTTTGTCGCTACCATTGTAATACTGATAAGTATTATGATACCAGCTCTTGCATTTCCAAAGTTATTAGAGAAGGAACAATCTCCCCTTGATGAGATAAGTTTGAGTCAAATTAAAACTAAGATGATTTACTATACGATTCATCAGTTAGAAGAAGGGCAGACGGGGGGTAAAGATGAAGCTGTATTACAAGTAATAAATATACTAAAAGGACAACTAAATTATATTGCAAATAAGCAGACTTTCGGTTCAAGTCAAATGGACAAAAAGTATTCCATTCACCAAATATCAAAAAGAGAAATAGAGTTGGCAGAACAGATAATTCATAGGGAGAAAATGCCGAAAGAAGTTGAGACTCTCTATAAGGGATATGTAAAACGGTCACATGATTTTGGACTACGTTCCTTGCTATTATATCTTCAGATTTCAAGGCTAAAACAAAAACTCAATCATAAAAATAGTCTAGAGCGAAAAGAACGAATTTTAAAGGATTTCAACTTTATTCAGAGAAATGTATGCAAACAGATGATTATTTACTTAAATGATATTCGTGAGAATGCAAATGAAAAAGAAGTGGATATGCTAATTCAATATTATGAGAAAAAGTCAGAAAGAAATATAACACCATTAGAAAAAAGTGCGTCGGAAGAGAGAATAAAGCATCACTTATCCAAAGCGTTTCATATCGAAACAGTATTTATTAAAGATGCTTTAGAAAGTGGTACGATAACGAATCACATGGCACAAGAGTTAAGAAAACAGATTTCTTATGATGAATTGATTTATCTTGATTAACCCGAGAAACATACGCTTTGCGAAGTCCTCGGGTTTCTTTTATTAATTGATGTGATATCGAATTAACCAACTGTTAACCTGGATTAGATAGGCAATCATCTGAGGCCCAGCCATTAATTGCCCAAACCATGGTTTCCCATAATCTTTTTGTGAAGAAAGAAAAAGCTTAGCTTTTTCTTTACTTATTAATTGATTGATTGGAGCAGATGCATCATTTAAAAGAAGTTGGAATCTTTTCGTTAGAATCGATTCGTATTGTGGGTTATAGATTTTTGGATAAGGACTTTTTTTACGAAATAGTATATCCGATGGGATAAGGTCTTTACAAGCATCCCTTAGAAGTGACTTTTCCACACCATTGCGATATTTCATACTCCATGGAACATTATAAAGATATTCGATGATTCGATGGTCTGCAAATGGAACACGCGCTTCCAGTCCTGTTGCCATGCTCATTCTATCCATACGATCAAGTAGGGTAGACATAAACCAGTTAATATTTAAAAAGCTAATTTGGCGGTGTCGTATTTCCTCATCATTTTCACCATATAACAATGGAGTCGAATGAATGGATTTTTCATAGCTACTTTGAATATACGAATTTAAATCAAGAGATGAGATCAGTTCATCTTTGAGCATAATCGTTCTAGCAGCAAAATCTTTTGACCAAGGAAAACTTTGTGCAGCCAATAGGTCTTCTCGGTAAAACCATGGATATCCGCAAAAAATCTCATCCGCACATTCACCTGTTAATACTACTTTATTGTATTTTTTTACGATAGAGCAAAAATACATCAACGATACATCAATATCTGCCATTCCTGGGAGGTCTTTGGACTCCATTGCAGCAGTAAGTAAATCAGCTAATATTTTCTCATCACATTCTAAGTAAGTGTGATTTAAGGAATATGCTTCTAACATCTTTTCAACAAATGGTCGATCAGCCGAAGTCTGAAAGTCATTTGCTTTAAAATATAAATCATTTCCTGAGAAATCAAAGGAAAAGGTATTCAGTGTTTGATTATGTTTCCTCATAAAATCAGAGGCTATCGCAGTTACTATACTTGAATCAAGTCCTCCTGATAAAAAAGTACATACTGGAATATCGGATACCATTTGACGAGTGATTGCATCTTTTACTAAATAGGATACCTTTTCTACTGTTTCTTCATAGTTATCCATATGCTCTTTTGCTTCTAGTTTCCAATAAGTATGTTCATAAAAGCCGTTTTGAGAAAATATAGCATAACTTCCTGGTAGTATTTCATTTACACCCTTAAATACACCACAACCTGCAGTTCTAGCAGGACCGAGACCAAAGATTTCTCGGAATGTATTGTCATCTACTTCAGGAATTATTTCTGGATGAGCAAAAAGTGCTTTGATCTCTGAACCAAAAACCAAAGAATTATTTTTTATCGAATAGAAGAGTGGTTTTACGCCAACACGGTCTCGATATAATACTAGACGATAATCTTTACCATCCCAGATTGCAAACGCATAGATTCCATTCAGTTTTGAAACAAAATCTAAACCATATTCAATATAACAATAAAGTATAACTTCTGTATCTCCACTAGTTTCAAAAACATATCCTTTTTGCTTTAATGGAGCTGCTAACTCATCTGCATTGTATATTTCTCCGTTATAGACAATTACATAATCATTATCAGCAATTCTTCTACACATAGGTTGTCTAGCTCCTTGAACATCACGAATCGAAAGCCTAGAATGCGCAAGACCGACATGTTGATTAAGATACTCGCCATCTTGATCACCACCTCGATGGTTCACCGTCATTCTCATCTCAACTAAAGTATTCTTCCATAGCTCATACTTTTGTAAATAATTTTGTCTATAATTACAAAAACCAGCAATTCCACACATAATTCGCACCTCATAAAAAGAGGCTTCCTAATAGAAGCCCCTTTGCCTTATGTCATATCATATGACTTTATATAATTTATGTTCCAATCAAAATAGGTATGATATTTATTTTTACGTTATATAGTTTATAAAGAGCATTATACTAAAATGTATATTTATGGTAGAAAATATGATAAAATAAAGAAATAAATAAGAATCGTATCTAGTTTTTTTGACTTCAAAAAATAGGATATATTCAATTTAAATACTTCGTGTAGAAAGAGGGATAAACAATGAGAAAGAATTTGGGAGTACAAGCATGCCTGTATCCGATGCCAGTATTAGTTATTGGAACTTATGATGGACAAGACGTAGCTAATGCTATGATTGCAACGTGGGGAGGAATCTCAAACTATAATCAGATTTCAATTTTCCTCACGCAAAGTCATAAGACAGTGAATAATATACTTGAAAGAAAAGCATTTACTGTAAGTATTGCAGATGCTGCCCATGTAAAAGAATGCGATTATGTAGGTATGGTTTCTGGTAATGAGGTTTCGGATAAGTTAAAAAAAGCTAGTTTTCATACAGTAAAAAGTGAATTTGTCGATGCACCAATCATTGAGGAACTTCCAATGACATTTGAGTGTGAGTTACATAGTTATAACGAAACTACCAATATCATGATAGGCACCATTGTAAACTTAAGTGTCGATGAAAAAATTATGAATACCGAAGGGAAAATAGATCTTGCAATATTGCAACCAATAACATTCGATTCGTACAATAATGAATATATTATGTTGGGTAAAAAGATTGGTACTGCTATGCAGGAAGGATTAAATTTAAATGATTAAAATATCTGGGATATTTGGTGATACTGCAGGGAAAGATTATAAAGATGAGAGAAAACTATGTTAAAACTTTTTAAGTGTATATTATAGATACACAAACATAATTACTACTTTTACATCTTTGTTTTCTATGTTATGATAAAGTGTACAAAAGACAATGAGTTTAACTCACAGAAGGGAGAATGAGTATGAAGAAATTTCTAAAAGAATTTAAGGAGTTTGCATTGCGTGGTAATGTAATGGATCTTGCTGTTGGTGTAATTATCGGTGGAGCTTTCCAAGCAATCGTTTCCTCGCTGACCAAAGATGTAATATCTCCCCTGATAGGTTTATTTGCAAAGACTGATTTTACGAATTTAGTATGGACAGTTCGTGGAGTAGACATCGGATATGGTGCATTTCTTACTGCTCTAATCAACTTTGTCATTATGGCATTTGTCATCTTTTTGTTCTTAAAATTAATCAATCGACTCACAAGGTCACGTAAAGTCGAAGAGCCAAAAGAACCAACAACTAAGAAATGTCCATATTGTTGTACAGATATCGCTATTGCAGCAACCCGCTGCCCACAATGTACTTCCATCTTAACGCAAGATGAGATGAAAGAATTAGTCTAAGAGAATGCAGTGTTAAAGGCCTCAATCAAGGAATGATTCTGGCCTTTTTAATTTAATAGGATTAGGGTGTATAAGTACTTTAGAAGAAGTCTGACGTCATTTTGCACAAAGAAATGTAAGGAGTATGGGATGACAAACATAATTTATACGCAACACGCTTTCACTTGAATGAAGTTCTAAGCGGTACGTAAGGGCCTAAAATACAGGCCCTAAGTACCGACGACTTCATAACAGTATGCTTCTAAATTATGTTTGTCATCCCATTTATAGCGAGTCTATTTATGTGCAAAATAACGAATGAAGTTATAGAAAAGTACTTTCGAATATAGTATATTGACTTTGACGTCGTGTCGTACCTTATAATCCCTAGTAGGAAGGAGGCTGTACATGGAGGAAATAAGAACGATTAGTCAGGTAACAAAAATGTTTGGAATATCGACAAGAACACTTCGATATTATGAGCAAATTAATCTGTTACAAAGTGAGAGAGTAGAAGGATATTCTTATCGAGTATATGGTTTAGAAGCGTGTCAAAAATTACAAAAGATTATTATCTTAAGAAAGCTTCGTATCCCATTAAAACAGATTGCATCGTTACTCGATGATCAAAAATCAGCAACAGCGATTAAAGTATTTATTAAAAATATTGAGCAACTAAATGCGGAAATAGAATCATTGTCTACCATTCGTTCGATTCTACTTCGTCTGCTTACTCGACTTAAGGAGACAGCAAATTTAAGCTTGAACACTGTTTTAATTACAGATGAAACATTAAAATCCATGGTGGTACCTCTTTCGATTGAAAAAATTAATCTCAAGGAGGAAAACACGATGGAAGACTTAAATCAAGCAAATGAAAAATTAGGAAAATTAACCGACCGAGATATACGAATTATTCAACTACCAAAGGCTGTAGTTGCAGCTTATCAGTATGAAGGAGACGATCCAGAATGGCATGTGAATCAGGTAATTGATGCATTTGTACGTGAACATGACTTGGTAAGTAAAAAACCAGACCTCCGACATTATGGATTCAATTCACCAAATCCTGTAGATGAAAGCGGATATCATGGTTATGAGATGTGGGTTACGGTACCAGAGGATATGGAAATTCCAGCACCATTGGTAAGAAAAGAATTTGCCGGTGGATTATATGCTGCCTATATGATTCCAATGGGAGCATTTGAGGAGTGGAGTAGAATCTGTGACTGGATTAAGAATCATAAAGTTTATGAGTACAATGGAAGTTGGGATTATCATAATATGTTTGGTTGGATGGAAGAACATCTTAATTATGTAAACCATGTTAATCTACCAGATTCAGAGCCAGAGGATCTTCAGCTTGATTTGTTAATGCCGATTAAGAAGCGAGAAACAGTAAGTGAAGGCAATGAACTTGATAAGTAATTGATATGGCGATAGAAAACTAGAACACATTTTTACATAACATAAAAAAGCGTACCTTTAAGCTTAGAGCCAAAGGTACGCTTTTTCATGTGAATTCGAATATTATTGGCTTGAAATGTATAGATGAGAAAAATAACTGTTTACATAATATTCCTACTATGTTTAAATTAAGTTATATAGCATAGCAATTTAATGGAGGGTGATTTATGGAGATATTTATCGTATTAGGTATTTTTATTGTATTAGGTATTTTTATTGTTTTAGCAATTATGGTAATTTGTAGTTATAATGGTTTAGTAAAAAGTAAGCTAAGGACGAAAAATGCGTGGGGGCAGATTGATTTACTTTTACAAAAAAGGTATGATTTATTACCAAATTTAGTGGAAATCGTAAAGGGATATGCAAAACATGAAAGTACCGTTTTAGAAAAAGTCGTGATGTTACGATCCAACCAAGAAAATGCTAGTAATATTGGTAAAAGATTAGAAGTAGAAAAGGAAATGTCAGATTCAATTAAATATATAATGGCTACTGCTGAAAGTTATCCAGATTTAAAAGCCAACCAGAATTTTTTGGCATTGCAAAATCAGTTAAGTGAATTAGAATCAAAGATAACTTTTTCCAGACAGTTTTTTAATGATGCTGTTACAGTCTATAACACCAAGATAGAAGTTTTTCCTTCCAATCTTTTTGCTAAGATATTTGGGTTTAAAGAAATGGATTTATTCCAATTAGATTCCGATGACGTTAAGAAGAATGTTAAAGTGAGTTTTTAACAAGAAAAAGAGAGGAAACGTAGATGTTTATCATAATTGGTCTATTGTTAATACCAGTTGTAATTGCAATTATGTATAAAGCACAGTTAGTTGACACCAAAAAGAAGGTTAGAATAGGTTTAAATGCTTCGTTACCTTTCCTTGCAATCTTTTTTATCATAGCTTGTTTTCTTGTTAATGCCGAACCGTTTCAGATTGAAATTAAATATTCGCTTATGTATATGATATTTAGCGGTGACTATCTGATACATTCTATGATTGTTTTTATGTTTAGTCCATTTATGTGGATTATTGTCATCTATTTTGCAAGGATACTATTTTTGAAATGCAGAATACGCAAAAATGCTCATATTGGTAAGAATGAGAGTTATCTCTACTATAGAGATGAGCTAGATAAAGTATCTCCAGCAATTGTTCTTTTTGTATCAACACTTGAGATTGATTTGCAAAAATGCGCAGCGACGACTATTTTAGTATTAAAACAAACAGGTTTTATAAAAGAAATGAATCATAATTTTATATGTACAAAAAAGGATACTTCGAAATTACTCCAAAGTGAAAGGATGATTTTAGAGTTAATTCGCTCAGGTAACTTTAATGCAGGTGATTATAAAGAACAAGTACGAGAAGAGGCACTCAAGCAAAAATATCTGAAGAAAAACAGAGGCGGTATTTTTTTACGTTTCATAAAAATCATAATTGCTTCCAGTATTCCTTTTATATTGTTTGCATTTAGCTTATTTATGGATAATTATGTACATGAAAACTATCAAGTTTATCCAGAAATAGACGGTTATACATATTTTTATCTAAACATAGATAGTGATATTGAAAAGCTTTATCATGAAGTGACAGATCAAGACGTTTATTACCATCGCAGCACTTTATACGGAGAAGATTATAATTATGGTGAAATAAGGGCTGATCAGTTTCAATATAGAATAGTTAGAAAAGCTATTTTATTCAATGTCATCTCAATTACATCAATGTTCGTAGTTTTGATTTCTATATTCGTTTGCCTTTACAGGGTTTTGGAACAAATCATATATATGAATAAAAACTATAAACGAACATCGAAAGGAAAAGACCTGCTAAACAAAGCATATGCATTGAAAAACTATCTGAAAGATTACTCATTAATAAAGGATAAAAGCGAAAAAGATTTAGTCCTTTGGGAGTATTATTTAATATATGCTGTCGCTTTGGGCGTGAATGAAACAATTGAGGATGAAGTAATTGAAAAGTACTTAAACAAATGTTTTAACAATAAGTGATAAATCATAAAAATGCACGATTCTTTCTTGATAGATAAAGTATTCTATACCCACAGGAAGGATATTGGCTGTGGGTATAAAACAAGCCTAATAGTTATAAAAACTACCAAGTTTAGTCTTAGACTATCAGATGTTACTAGCAGCAAATTGCCAGGTTGATGTTTATAAAGGTGGACAGCTAGTAGCTTATCTGCATGAAAATAAAAAGCTTGGAACTCGGGATATTATCTTTAACTATGCCGGATCATTTAATGGAAAACCATTATATCAGATGGTTGTTACTTCAGGAGACTATGATATTAATATTACTTCTGCCAATAAACAAGAGATGCAGTGTGCAATAAAAATAGAAAATACCGTTTACTCTCTTGAGAGTCAACCTATCGAGGAAGCAGAAGTTCTTCACATTAATGTTAAAGATGATAAGGTGGTTTATATCATGAATGACAAGACGATTCGTCCTCTAGTAGTTATTGATGGCGTAGTACAGGACCAGTAACCATAAGGTATGATTACAAAGGACGATATGATGTAACTTATCTTGGATATGAGGTAAAATAGAATCACAAGGCTAAAGCCATTATCACCCTAACTCATTTGCCTGAGTTAGGGCTTTTTTAAGTCATATTAAGCATATTGACAACTCTCGATATGATTGATATAATTTTTTTATCATATCGAGAGTTTTCGATGTCATTGATACATATAAATATGAAGGAGGTAATTTTATGGCATTTTCATATGCAGAATATGTTCCTACATTTAAGGCACTTTCAGATGAAACACGGTTAAAGATTATTGATATGCTATCATGTGGAGAAATGTGCGCATGTGATATATTAGAAGAATTCAGTATTTCCCAATCCACTCTGAGCTATCACATGAAAATTTTAACTGAAAGTGGACTTGTAAATGCAGTACGTGATGGGGCATGGATGCGGTATACGCTAAACAAGGAAAAAACAAATGATCTAATAGAATTCTTTACACGTATAACTTGCGAGAAAGATGATTGTGTATGCAAAAAATGTAAAAATATAAAATCAGAGAACCAATGTTGTTAGAAGGTAATTATAACGGAAGGTAAAGATGAATTGAGAGAATAAATACTCTGGATAAGGAACTTATTAAAATAATAATTTGTCAGTTTTGACATTAAGGAGTAATTATATGAGTAAAGAAAGAACACAGGGTATTAGTTTTTTTGAGAAGTATCTTACAGTTTGGGTATTACTGTGTATGACTGCAGGAATTATAATTAGTAGATTTCTGCCATGGATTGGTTCAGTTTTAGAAAGTATGGAAATAGCCGACCAGAACATTCCACTTGCAATACTTATGTGGATTATGATTTATCCAATGATGTTAAAAATTAATTTTAAATCAATAAAAAATGTTG
Source organism: Bacillota bacterium (assembly GCA_023410575.1). Classification (GTDB taxonomy): domain Bacteria; phylum Bacillota; class Clostridia; order Lachnospirales; family Lachnospiraceae; genus Lachnoclostridium. The sequence goes on from JAEYPP010000009.1 coordinate 63,315, forward strand.
GAAAACATCCCTTAGGAATCGTGATTTCGAGCTTTGCTAGTTGGGCAATGAAACCATTTCTGATGTTTGGTTTAGCTACATTATTTTTACAAGTTATCTTTAGCTCTTTGATACCAGTAGGTATTGCTAGTGATTTTGTGGTTGGAGCTGTATTATTAGGAACTGCACCTTGTACTGCTATGGTATTTGTTTGGAGTACATTAACTAAAGGAAATCCTGCACAGACACTTGTACAAGTTACGGTCAATGATTTGCTTATATTAGTATTGTTCATTCCTATTGTTCAAATTTTACTAGGTATAAGTAATGTAGCCCTTCCAATTGATATCCTTATAATGTCAATTGTCTTATTTGTAGTTGTGCCATTGGTTGCGGGTTTTCTATCACGTGTATTAATTATAAAGAATAAAGGTGAAGAATATTTTAACAATAAGTTCCTTACTAAATTTGATGGTGCAACAACGATAGGTTTGTTATTAACACTTATTATCATTTTTATTTTTCAAGGTGATATTATTATAGAACACCCACTTTATGTAGTTTTAATAGCTGTTCCGTTAGTTTTACAAAATATAATTTCATTTACTCTTACTTACCTAGTGAGTAAAGTAGCTAAGTTACCTAGTGATATTGCTGCACCAGCTTCTCTCATTGCAGCTTCTGACTTTTTTGAACTATCTGTAGCTGTTGCAATTGCACTATTCGGAGTGAATTCACCAGTAGTTCTTGCATGTACGGTGGGTGTACTTACAGAGGTACCTGTAATGCTTCTGCTAGTAAAAATAGTTAAAAAGACAAAGCATTGGTTTCCAGCACCTATAACGAATAATTAGTAAATGTTTTTGGTAAATCAGTTAATAAAATTAAAATAAATTAATTTTAAAGAATGGAGAGATTAATGATGAAAAAAATGCAAATATTTGAACCGGCTATGTGTTGTTCTACAGGACTTTGTGGAGTTAGAGTTGACCAAGAACTTTTACGTATTTCAATAGTATTAAATAGTATGCAAAAGAACGGGGTAAAGGTAGAACGATTTAATCTATCAAGCGCACCACAGGAATTTGTAACTAATAAAACTGTAAATAAATATATCAAAGAAAAAGGTGTTGATGGATTACCAGCTACCGTATTAGATGGTGAAATCGTCATAACTGGCAGATATCCAACCAATGACGAATTTATGAAGTTATTAGATATTCCTAGCAATTATCTTGGAGAAGAAGTAAAATCCGAAGCAAACACTGAAACAAATCAATGTGGGTGTGATTGTTCGGAAGGTTGTTGTTAAGTAATTAAAGTATAAGTAGAAATTATATAATGTTGACAAAGTGGTAATAGAAAATCGCAATGCTTTGCTCTTTGCATTCATCTCTTCACAATGTTATAAGTTACAGGAAGTATAGTGTTACATATTAATCATAGTGTGATTTACTTCAGAGAATTATATTATGTATGAAAGGATAGATTTATATGAATATTTTTGAACCACAAAAAATTAAACTTACAAAATATTCGTTTTATACAGGAAAAGGAGGAGTAGGTAAGACTTCTACGGCATGTGCTACCGCTGTAACATTAGCAGATAGCGGTAAAAAGGTAATGTTAGTTAGCACAGATCCAGCATCCAATCTACAGGATGTATTTAACACGGACCTTAATAATAAAGGAACCTCCATAAAGGAAGTTCCCGGTCTTGTAGTTGTGAACCTAAATCCTGAGGAAGCAGCAGCTGAATATCGCGAAAGTGTGATTGCACCTTATCGTGGTGTATTACCTGAATCAGTAATAGCCAATATGGAAGAACAACTATCTGGCTCCTGTACAGTTGAAATTGCAGCATTTAATGAATTTTCCAAATTTATAACGGATGTAAAAATGGAAGAAGAGTATGAATATATTATCTTTGATACTGCACCAACTGGTCATACCTTAAGAATGCTACAACTTCCTTCCGCATGGAGTAACTTCATTAGTGAGAGTACACATGGAGCTTCTTGTCTTGGACAGCTTTCTGGATTAGAAAGCAAGAAAGAAACATATAAAAAAGCTGTGGATACTTTGGCAAACGGGTCACTTACCACCTTGATTTTGGTTTCGCGACCTGAAGAGACTCCTTTAGAAGAAGCAGAGCGAGCTTCAAAGGAATTAGGCGAAATTGGTGTGAATAACCAGATGATGGTAATCAATGGGGTTTTAACTGATTGGGATGATTCGATTTCTGAGGGACTATATCAGAAACAACAGAATGCACTAAAAGGTATGCCAGAGGGATTAAGGGATCTAACTACTTATATCATACCTCTTAGAGCTTATAATATTGCTGGTATTGAGAACATAAAAGATTTGCTTATAAAAGATAAGTTTGTTGTTTCCAAAGAAACAATAAAAGCAGATAACATTCCTAAGTTAAAAGATGTAATTGAAGATCTATATAAATCAAATAAGAAAGTAATTTTTACTATGGGTAAAGGTGGCGTTGGTAAAACAACTATAGCAGCAGCCATTGCAATGGGTTTAGCGAAAAAAGGTAAAAGGGTTCATCTAACTACTACAGATCCAGCTGCTCATCTTAAATTTGTCATTAAAGAAACCAGTGGAATTACATTGAGCAATATTGATGAGAAAGCAGAACTAAAAAAATATCAAGATGAAGTTCTTTCTAAAGCGAGAGAAACAATGTCTGATGAAGATATTGCCTATGTAGAAGAAGACCTAAGATCTCCATGTACACAAGAAATTGCAGTATTTCGGGCGTTTGCTGACATTGTAGAAAAAGCAGAAGATCAGATTGTAGTAATTGATACTGCGCCTACAGGGCATACCCTTTTACTACTAGACTCCACTCAGAGCTATAACCAGGAGATTAAGCGTTCCAATGGTGATATTCCAGAGTCAGCAAAAAAACTGTTACCAAGATTACGTAACCATGGAGATACAGAAGTAATTATTGTCACATTAGCAGAAACAACTCCAGTTTATGAGGCAATGCGTTTAGAAAAAGATTTACAAAGAGCCAATATAGCAACCAAGTGGTGGGTCATCAATTCTTCCCTTTACGATACTGGAACTACGAATAAAATGTTATCTGCGAAAGCTAGTAATGAAATTGAATGGATTAATAAAGTAGATTCTCATTCATGCGGAAATTTTGCTGTAATAAGCTGGAGTGCAGACCAAATAAAAGGTGAGAGACTTTTAGAACTATAATATTGAGTAAATAACGTATACTTTATAAAATAAGGTAGAATTTAATGCAATGGATGCATTAATCATTTATGATTATAAAAAGGTATTTTCAAAAGCAATCGGATATGATATGTTAAGATATAACAGTTGGATAAATCAGATTGAAAAGAAGAACGAGAAAGAATAGTAAATGATACATTCATATTTTGCACCATGTAATGGATTGATTATATAGGATTGCAATAATATATTAGGAGATAATAAGTATGAAAACATCACAAAGTGGGAAAAAAATAGGGTTTATTCTTTTATTTATTCTAATATTCGTAGCAGTAATTATGTTTGTTTCATTGAAAAGTAAGAATAGTGACTCTGGCGATGAAGAAAGAAAATATAAGCATCAGGTTTCAAATACAGAATGTTTTATTTGGGCATATAAATCAACACCGGATATCGTTCTTGATAAAATAGAAAACTATCTAGATGAAAATGGATTCAGTGGAGATGAAATCGAATATATGTTTGATAAGTCTTATATTAAATCGATACATGACAAAAGGACGTTTAGGTTTAATGTAGCGCAATATTATAAAGGAATTGATTGTAAAGGCTGTTTAGAGGTAAATCTAGAAGGTGATATTATTACAACTAATGGCTTGAAAACAGCCAAGGAACTGACCTCAATAAAAACGGAACCGGCAATTGAATCAACGGATGCTATACAAATCGGAATTGATTATCTTAAGCTTGAAAAAAACACAACAGATGGTGCACTTGACATGCTTTATTATGATTCTGACATTGAGAAATGGATTTTTATCTATGATGTAAGATTTGATCATCAGAATATTTCATTATATGTAAATGCTATTACTGGTGAAGTGATCAAGGAAATGCGAGGAAATGATGTAGTGCCAAATAAGAATTTCATTTAAGAGGCAGATGTTGAAGCTAGTACATATCAGGCTAAGTACATAACATCCAATAGTTGTGATACATCATTTACAGGACAAATCAATATAGTTAATAACTCCGATAGTACGAATGAACACTGGACAATGGAATTTGATTTCCCATATCAGTTTGGACAGAACAAATTGTTTCCAAAACTGACAATCATTATGTAATAAAGAATGCATGTAACAATGCCAATTTCAAGTCAGGAGAAACACTGACTCTAATTTAGGCATATGAAGTCATGTTCTTATTGCAAGCGGCTACATAGGAAAAATAAATACTTCTATTTATAAAAATGCACTCACATTAGTGGGTGCATTTTTATAAAAGTTAATTTTATTACAAAATTAATTTTTTAGTTTCATGAGAATAAAGTTCATTTTAAGGATTTTATGAAATAATTTTTTCAGATATTTCATAAGAATAACCATTAAAACTGACGAATGGTGAACGAAACTCATAATATCTCTTAATACTAATAAATTAGTATGATAAATGGGTTTCGTTCATTTGCATATATATGAACTTTATTTTTGGATGAACAAATGAATTGAAAGATAGTTAAGTTCACAGATATTAATGATGTTACCACTAATAATAGAAAATGAAAAGTTCAAAATAACATAATGTAAAGTAATAATGAGTGATGGCATTGTATAAATTAAAAAAGTGATTTGTTTATAGATACAAAAAATGGTAATATACAATATATAGAAAAAAAGACATATAAGTCCAACTATAATATATAAATTGATTACTCGAGTAATAAAATCTAAACATACTAATCGAAGCTGGAGGGATTAACCATGGGATCTATAGATAAGTTAGATGAGATGCTTAGTAGCTTTTTCAAGAATGAAATTGATGGATCGTCATTATTGAGTTTCCTTTATTGTTACCTAAAGAAAAAAACACACGGTGGAAAGTTATATAAATATAGGCAATTCGATAAAGATAATTACGCTTTAGATAGTCTTAAAAAGCAATATTTATACTGCGCAGCACCAGGCAGTTTTAATGATCCTTTTGATTGTAGAATGGGTATGAATATAACATCATTAATGGATGCATTAATTCATAATGGAACAGATAATATTGACTTGAAGATTGGTGAACTTGAAAAAGTATTATCACAAAATGTTGATTGTGATTCATGTGAATCATTGAATCAGAGTGATATAGATGCGATAATGAACAACAAAGGGATTTTTAATTTTATTAATGAGATAAGAGACAAAAAACTTACTAATATAGAACTTCTTTATGTTATACAAAAATATATAAATGAGTTTTCGGTGTTATTAGAGATCTTATTTAAAGATAATAAGTATTTAGACGGAAAAATGAAGAAAGATGATGTTTATCAATTTGTATCTATATTAAAGCCAGATAAAGCTGTATTTAAGAATAATACACTGGATATTATTCCAAGTTTATCGAACAGTTTAGGTATTAAAGATGATGTAGACGAAATAACAAGTACAAAACTTATTGCACAAGAAATAACACCTGAATTCATAGATAATGCAATAGAGATGGATAACCAGTTTTCCATAGTAGATAAGGATCTTCATAAAATATTTAGTGAGAACTACCATATAGGTTGTTTATGTAGTGACTATAAAAATAGATTAATGTGGTCACATTATGCAGCTAACCATACTGGTTTTTGTATAGAATATGATTTAAGTAAACTTGAATCTAATGTTAGCAAAGTACTGATTCTTCCTGTTTTGTATTCAAGAGAGCGCCCCCTTATTCCGTGGAATTCAATTTTGAATAAGAATATAAATTATACATATGAATTACAACTTATTCATTTCCTTATAACAAAAGATTCAATTTGGAGTTATGAAAAAGAATGGAGAATTCTTTTGCTTAATAAACAGCAGAATAATAAAGTAGAACTTCCAGTCTCTTGTATCTATGTTGGAACTGAATGCAATAAAGAGAATAGATTAGAACTTCAACGAATAGCGAAAGAAATAAATGTACCTATTATGGAGATGAAGATGGATAGAGGGTAAGCGCCTAATAATAATACGTTAGTTAAATAATTAGAAAGTGGAGTATTTCACTACCACTTTCCATTTACATTAAATATTTAGAGCATTTTACTCCATTTTATTTGCACAAGTATCGATTACTTC
>JAEYPP010000008.1 GCA_023410575.1 Bacillota bacterium
GTGGTATACTTCTCCAGAATATGAAGAAAGAGTGGATAAGATTGAAAATGCTGATGGGGAAGATATTGTGTTATATGCAAAATTTGTAGACAAGCCAGCAGCTCCACAGGTAACGGTAAAAAAGATAAATAATACAACATATGAACTAAAATGGGATAAGAAAAAGGATTATTTTTACCAGACTGAAGTTTGTTATGCTGCATATCATGGTGCTCCTTTCTTTACCATGCAAGAATATAAGAAAAATATTGGTTCTTATAAAGCAAAAGTTTCTGATTTTCTTGAGTGTATGTTTCGAGTGAAGGCTTATAAGTTAGTTGATGGGATAAAGGTTTATAGTAATTATTCGAAAGTAGCATATCATAAAAAACCTGTTTACCCTGCTGTTTATGTGGTATCGTATGAACTGGAAATGAATAGTGTAGGCGGAGTAGATAATTATATTAAGTATATTAATAACTCTGATAAAAAAATTAAATACATTGTTTTTAATGTAACACCTTATAATGCAGTAGACGATAAGATCAAGTGTGATATAAGAAATACTTCGAATTTGCGATTACAAGACGTTGGTCCGTTAGACAAAGATTGTATTGGCGGGGGCTGTTGGGAGGCGGCGTGGTATAACACGACTACTAATTACTCTATTATAACAAAAGCGGAGATTGAATATATGGATGGAACAAAAAAGACAATAAATGTGAACAGAATAAGTGAATGGTATTAATTAAGAACTTTCACTTTAAACGATAAAAGAGCCCTGCATTCTGTAAAGATGCGGGACTCTTTTTGTTGTTATTCGAAATTAGTCATAGGAGTTTTTTTCTTGAAACTAAAACTAATTGGGGACACACCGGCATAGCCGGTGGTTTTATTGTACCTAGATACAATAAAAAAGAACCAATCATACACAAATTAAATTGTTATGATCGGTTCTTTTTCAAGCTAGCAAGAGCAAGACCATATTTCCTAACAATGGTTATTATCGCTTTCGAGGTTTTCTTTTATACACTTTAGCAAAAATTAATGCAACAATAAGAACTGCAAAGCAAATACCATAGATGATTATGGTTTGCGTTGGAGCAACACTGTTACTGTTCGGATTCATACTGGGCATATTACTCCAATCGAAATTGTTATTCATTGGGCCACCAAATTTATTACTTTGAGTTGTGTTATTACCAGATTGTCCATCTGATCCATTGCTTTGAGTTGTGTTATTACCAGATTGTCCACCTGATTCAATGCTTTGAGTTGTGTTATTACCAGATTGTCCATCTGATTCAATGCTTTGAGTTGTATCGTTACTGGATTGTTCATCACTTGTTATATTACCATTGGACTGGGATTGATCGAATCCCTCTGGTATTTGACCACCTACTTGAGGTGAAGTCACTCCCTCTGGCATTTCACCATCGAATTGAGGTGGTGTCATTCCCTCTGGCATTTCACCACCGAATTGAGGTGGTGTCATTCCCTCTGGCATTTCACCACCGAACTGAGGTGGAGTCATTCCCTCTGGCATTTGTCCGGTAAATTGTTGTGATTCTCCGGCATTTCCCGTATCCTCACTAGAAGTTGTAATATTAAGCACAGTTGAGGTTTCTTCTTGTGTCGCATTACCTCTGTCACCACGTTTAAAAGAATTGCCTTTACCACCGCCCATACTCATACTACCCATTAAGCTGACATCCAAATTGGATGCAGTAATCAATGCATCCGAATTTTTTTGCTCACTTTCGGTTGACGGAATCGTTCCATTTAATTGTCCGAGGATGGATTGTCCACGAAGTTTTACAATTTCATATAAGGTATCTACTGCTTTGATATATTCTTCATAGGTGTAGAATGCATTTGGGTCAGTTTCTACTAAAGCATCAATTTGGTTACGGGTTCTTGTATAGAAATCTTCAAACCCATCTCCCAACAAGTACTCATCCACAAGCTGTTGTAAGTAATCGTGATACTTTGCCTTGTATTCTTCGTTTTCCATGAGCGTATCAAAGAAATCTGTAGATGCAAAGGCACTATCAATTGCATCATTTACAATACTTGTCGCACCATCTGAACTACCTGATCGGCCCATACCACCCATTCCGCCTAGTGCAAGATTATAATCCCATGGTAGTAAATTCAGCATTCCATTGTATTCATAAAGATAATAGTTATGTGCCATAGAACCAGATAAACTATCCTCATTTACAGAAAACACATGAACTGCCATGTACTTGAGTAAATTATCGATATCCATGTATTCTTCCAGTTTTGTTCCTTGTGAAATGTTCTTTAAAGCTTCGACCACTCGTTGATGATCTTTCTTGGAAGTCTTCGTAATTTCACTCTCCCAAATCGTTGAATAGCTATCTAAACCATCATCCGAATAATTAAGGTTTGCACCATTTCCACCCATGCCACCATTACCGAAAAATGATAATTTACTATTGTTAGACTTTTCATTCATGTTAGGCATATCACCCATATTAGGCATCTGACTCATATCCGGTATATCACCCATGTTTGGCATCTGACTCATATCCGGCATGTCACCCATGTTGGGCATCTGACTTGCATTCGATATCTCATCAATATTCGTTTTCTCATCTGCATTAGCTGATTCGCCTGTATTCGGCATGCCAGGAAATTGAGGAATGTTACTGTTCATCGGACCTTTATTACTACCGCCACCAAATTCCATAGAATCTGGCTTGTAAAGTTCTCCATCTGCTGTACCATAATTGCGTAGAAGGAAACTGTCCTCGACAGCCTCTAGTGCAAGATATACGCCCCAATACTCGTCGTTGACTGAGATTTTAGCATAGTTATACAGAGCAGCATCAACATCTAGATATTGAAACATATCGTAAATTAATGCCTCTTTCATATTCGTAGCATCGGCATAGTTATTGTTCAAAATGAGCTTATCCAAGCCATAACATGTCTGTCCATCTACAAACTGGTCAAACTCTAGTTTAAAGCTGTAGCGATCGGTATCGGGATCACTAGCGATGCTGCTTAAGCTTGTATTTCCTTTTGGACGAATGCCAACACGATAGTACATGTTACCATTTATTTCAACATCACATTGATAGTATTGTTCAGAAGTTGCATTAGCGAGCATATCTGTCCATTGGGTATCGTCCATAATAATATTGATGCTTAATGGTTCGCTTGTGTCAAATAGTTTGGATTCATACTCCATCGTAACACTAGTCCCACCGAGAGCAGACACTAACTGATCGGTAAATACCATTGCGCACAAGCACGCACAGACAGCCATCGCTATGATTACAGCAACTATTTTTGATATATGTTTATGTGCAATCATGCTATTCTCCTTTAAGTTACGACATATATTCGCCATTATAGCTAACTAAAGTAGCATTAGTAATTCCAGAAATATCGTGAATTCTATTTACAAATGATGTAGTTGCATCTTTTGTGCGAAGCTCAGCAGTCAACTCTATCCCAGAAGCATTGATTGTCTTTGACTTTACGATATAGTGCTCTACGCTCTTATCAAGAATACTAAATACTGCTTCTTCTGCTTTTTCGTTCTCACAATTTAGTACAAGAATATAGGGATGATTACGGATTTTGCGGTTTGCAAACAAAAGCAAAATAATACCAATAATAACTGAGCCGATAATTGCAAGAGGTATCATGCCTGCTCCTACGACGATACCCGCAGCTAATGCCCAAAACAAGAATACAATTTCTACAGGTTCTTTAATTGCAGTACGGAAACGAACGATCGATAAAGCACCTACCATACCAAGAGAAAGTACAACGTTTGAAGTTACTGCCATAATGACAAGTGTTGTTACAAGCGAAAGACCAACAAGGGTTAATGCAAAACTGCTAGAGTACATAACACCTGTTAATGTCTTCTTATATACTATAAATATAAAAAGGCCTATTGCTAACGCAACTACTAACCCAAGCAATGTGTCCAAGATAGAAAACTGTGTTACACTATCCAAAAAGCTTGATTTAAAAATGTCGTTAAAATTCATAATGATTTCCTCCAATGTTTTTATTAGCCGAACCGACGGCAAACACTATATTTTGAAAATGCCTGTTGTCGGATTCCTTCTGTTTGTATAAGATCAGCAATGATTTCCGGTAAAAAAGCATCGTATTTTACCTCGAGAATGATATCACCTAGTTGGTAAGTAGCACTGATATCTTGTACCGTGGGCTCTAGAAACTCCCTGTGATATCCACTTGTTCGAATCTCAGAGTCAAATGTGACACGGACATTGCCTGCTTCATAGATGTACGGTTCTCGGATATAAGAAACTAAAACCTTTGGGCGAAGCTGCTGACTTTTCATTTTACAGTACAACTCTCTCACCAATTCGGATGGATGTGCCATCATCCATTCTGTCTTGCCTTCTAGAATTGCTCTGCACTCATGCTCTGTAATCGTAGCATCAATTTTCATACAAAGGTTGTTATTCTTAATCTTCTTTTCCAATGTGATATAGGAAAAATCATCATTGTAATAACGAATGCGATACTTTTCCCGTTTTTGCACTCCATTTACTTTTTCGCGCAGAGCTTTATCATCTGCATTATCAAAATAAATACTACGTACCCGATAACGTCCATCAATCCCAGTGTGAGAATCTACTTTCATGACGGAACGTAATCTTTGACGAATAGCGAGATAATCCGACATACTAATCTGATATTTAAGCTCGTGCCGATAAGTGCCTTGTTGTTGCATGGCGATTATGCTCCTTTCGTATTTGATAATTTAATCTTATCGATTCTTCCTAAAATGTACTTGAAAAAGTTGGTGAACTGTTTGTGAATTCTTTTTTTGAGAATTCATTTCTCTTCAGCAATCATTCATCAATTCTTTCAGTGTGTCTTCTTTTTTTGGACACATTTATGTGTTATGATTGGAATTATCTGAGATACATTTGTTTTTCAAGATGATTTCAACTTGGACCTATATAATAATGATAAAGGAGGAGGGAACATATGCGAATTCTAATTGCTGAAGATGAGATTTCCATTACCAGAGCTTTAAAGGTTATGCTAGAAAAAAATAAATATGCCGTTGACATTGTTCATAATGGCAACGACGCACTTGAATATATCAACCGCTTTTCCTACGACACCCTTGTACTCGATATTATGATGCCAGACAAAGATGGTTTATCAGTTTTAAAGGAAGCTCGAAAAAATGGTGTTACAACTCCTACGTTATTCTTGACAGCCAAAGGAGAAATTGAAGATCGTGTCGCTGGATTAGATGCAGGAGCAGACGATTATTTACCCAAGCCATTTGCTGCGGCAGAATTTCTAGCTCGTGTCAGAGCTTTAACTCGCCGAAGCGAATCTTATACTCCATCCATTATTTCTTTAGGAAATACGAATTTAGATTGCAATCAATATATGCTTTCTGTTACGAAACAGAATATTCGACTAAATAATAAAGAATATCAACTTATGGAATTATTCATGCGTCATCCAAATCAAGTATTTTCCTCGGAACACCTGATGGAGAAAATCTGGGGGCTTGATTGTGAAGCTGAAATCGATGTTGTTTGGACTTATATTGGCTTTCTTCGAAAGAAACTCAAACAACTCAAAGCAAACATAGAAATCAAGACGATGCGTGGCGCTGGATATTCATTGGAGGAATCATAATGTTAAAAAAATTACGTCGACGATTTATTGCTGCAGCTATGGCAGCATTTACATCAGTTGTACTCGTATTGCTATGTATAGTTAACCTATGGAACTATGGTAACGTAACACGCCAACAAGATGACACTCTCGATATGCTTTCGCGTTTTGAAAAAGAGGGCAAGCCCCCAATCTCTGCACCTGAAGCTAATACCCCAGGTCCATTGAAACATTTTTCACCCGAGGTGCGGTATATGATGCGATTCTTTGTTGTTTATTGTAATGCCAACGGTGAAATTATAAGAATCAATCAAGATAATATTGCATCTATCTCAAAGGAAGAAGCAATTAACTTTGTTCACCATGTACAAGAAGGAAATCACACAAGCGGTTATTACGAGAAATATCGCTATCTTGTATCAGAAACGAACCAAGGGACAGCGTTTTTTTTCCTTAACTCGGAGCGCGAACTTCAAGCTACGAAATCACTACTTTTCGTAACAGCATTAGTAGCAACCAGTTGTTTACTCGCTGTATTTATTCTGGTATATGCATTTTCACGTCGTGCAATTGCACCTTTTGTCCGCAATATTGAGATGCAAAAACAGTTTATTACGGATGCTGGACACGAATTGAAAACACCGCTGACTGCAATATCCACAAGTGCGGATGTGCTTTCGATGGAACTTGAGAATAACGAATGGGTACAAAACATTCAGTCTCAATCTACACGCATGTCGAGATTGATTGCAGACCTTGTGACTTTATCTCGTTTGGATGAAGAACGTCCATTACTAGAAATGAAAGAGTTTTCTTTGAGTGAGGCAATCTGGGAAATATCAGAACCATTTTCAACTTTAGCCGAAGCGACTGGAAAAGAGTATATCCAAAAGATTGAGGACGATATTAATTTTATCGGAGATCGGAATGCAATTCAACAAATGGTATCCATCCTACTCGATAATGCAAATAAATATTCTAACACAAATGGGAAAATACGATTGGAGGTATGCAAAAAACGACGTAAAATTGAGATTTCTGTTTACAATACATGTAACATAAGTAAATCAGAAAATATCGACCGATTGTTTGATCGCTTTTATCGATCTGAAACATCCCGAAGTGACAGGAATAGCTATGGAATCGGCCTATCGATTGCTAAATCTATTGCTGAAAACCATAATGGCACCATTCGAGCAGAATGTGTAGATAATTTCGCAATATGGTTCATTGTAACACTATAGTATTCGTGGTCACCATGAACCAGAGAAAATCGCAAAATCTCATTTCTCTGGTTCATGGTCCTTTAACATAAATTTTCTATTCAATTCTAATATATCTATCTGAATCAATCCTTTATCACTAGTGACGAAACAGGTATCAATCTATTTCATAATTTCTTCTATATACTTTCTTTTAATAACTAAGGAGAACAAGTAAATAAAAAAGATATATCCAACAAAAATACAAAAAAGACTTAATAATACTTGATTCAAATAAACACTATTGATATATTCTATAGACATGTAAGGTATTACTAAGAGCATTCCAAATGCAATCGGGAGGAAAAAGATAATATTAAGTTCGTAATTAACGTAGCATTTGAGTTCATTTTTAGTAATTCCAATGCAGTTGAGCTTTTGATATCGAATTCTTTCCTCTCTAATATCAGAAAATAGTTTGAAATAAATTACGCTGATATAGGCTGCAAAAAATAAAGTTGCTAAAAAACTTGAGATAAATACTAGATAATTGCCATCTGAAGCCTTTGCAATAATATATTTTGAATAGGAATAGCTAAGAAAAAACAATGTCATCGCAACTAATAATGTTAAAATATAAATCATATCTTTATTTCTAGAAAGCTTATAATCTATTTCTGTTATACTTAGCATGTTTTTAATATAGTAATTTTTCAGTCTCTTGCTCACTTTGAGAAATAATTTTCCAATTTGTGATATTACTAAATATAAACCCGTAAAGCAAAGTACAGTAAAGTAAGTAGACTTTTCTGGTATTCTTGTAACTCTCATGGCATCTGTATATACAATGCCATATGCTAACAGGATGAAAAGCATTCCGATTACTCCAAAGATAGGATGAAACAAATTCAAGTGCTCTCCTGTTTTCTCCGAATTAATTAGCTCAATCACATCAAGTTTTTTTATCCTTTGATTTTTAACAGTTATTACACATATATAAATCAAAGTAAAAATCCCCAGTGTCATTAAATAATTCTGAATCCCGATATTATAATTAATAAAATCAGCATCTAGTACTTTGATTACTCCTAAGAAAAATAGTTTTGAAAAAATTGTACCAACTAGTAAACCAAATATAAAAGATGTTAGGACTATGATTGTATTTTCAATAAAAACGGTCCGCCTAATATCCTTGGTAATCATTCCAAGACTTAATAATAAACCAAATTCACTATTCCTAGATTTGAGTAAAGAAGTATAAGCATAATTGAAATAACATACCGTAAAAAATACAATAGCTATGCAGATTGCTACTAGGATATCTCTTAAGTCAGCTGAAATCTCTTTATTTATATCATGATTCAAAAAAATAGTAGTATACATAAAGAAAAGAGCAATTGCAAAACTAGTACACGTAAAAAGTACAACGTACTTTCTCGAATTCATTTTAAAATTTTTCACAAATATATCATTAACCGTCATTTTCATCGCCTCCTATTACTGCGATGCAATCTAAAATCTGTTCGAAAAATTGTTTTTGGCCCGACTTTTTTACTATTTCAAGATTTACTCTACCATCCTTAATGAATAGAATACGATCACAATAACTCGCTGCTTTAGGATCATGAGTCACCATAATAATCGTTTGATCTTTCTCCTTATTAATCCGAACAAAGCTCTCCATAATCGTATTGGAAGCCTTTGTATCGAGATTTCCAGTCGGTTCATCAGCAAAGATAATAGAAGGCTCTTTAATCAAAGCTCTTCCGATGGCTGCTCTCTGTTTTTGTCCACCGGAGGTCTGATATGGATATTGATTCGAAGCTTCTTCTAATCCTAATAATCGAATTATCTCTATGGCTCTTTCATTTATATGCGATGGATTTAAACGGTCAAGTACTAAAGGAAGCATAATATTCTCTCTTAGCGTAAGGCTATCTAAAAGTTTATAATCTTGAAACACATAGCCAATATTTCGTCTTCGAAATATTGCAAGTGAATTCTTTTCCATCGTACTGATTATTGTTTCATTGATTTCTACATTCCCTGCGGTTGGATTCAACATACCACATAAGATATTAAGCAGCGTTGTTTTACCACTGCCAGAGGCACCCATAATTCCAATAAACTCTCCCTTTTCAATCTCCAGCGTTATACCATTCAAAGCATTAACCGTATTTGTAGTTCTCTTATCCCCATAGACCTTGATGATGTTATTCGTTTTAAGTACTTTCATTTCGCACCTATACAATCTACTTTTCTAGCCCAGCCAAAAATGGATAGGTCAATAAGTATCAATCCTTTCATTTTTCATGGCTTCATTCTATCAAACAAACATCACTAGTGCCATAATCTTCCCTTACTGCCAACTTACAGTTTTGAAAGGTAACGAATTGTAAAACAACTGCCTTTGTTTAATTCTGATTCAACGCTTATTTGAATTCCTAATTTTTTCGCTATCATCTGGCATAAATATAGCCCAATACCAGTTGAATTTTTTATGATTCTCCCATTGTCTCCTGTTGTGAAAGGCTCAAAGATTCTTTTCATATCATATTCAGATATTCCGATGCCTTCATCCCGAATTGTTAATTCTGTCCATTGTCCCTCTTGAACAATATTTAAAAAAACATATTTATTCTGATCCGTTGCATTTGAGTACTTAATAGCATTCGATATTATTTGTTCTAGCAGCAGTTCATTCCACTTCTGATCGGTCAAAATATAAAACTCTTTTTTTTCTGACAAGAACTTTGGAAATACATTATTATATACAAATTGATTTTTTCTTTGGTTAACCAATTTAAATATTTGTTCCGTTAAATTAATCGGCTCTATCATATAATCATTTGAGAAATAGTCTAATCGAATAAATGTCAATAATCTTCCAATTTGTTCGATTGATTTATCATTTTCTTCTTTTATATTCTCAAGAATACTTTTATCGTAAACTACATTTCTGCTCGACTGCTGCAAAATTAAATCAATTACAGAAATTGGTGTTTTAATATCATGAATCCATTGTGTCAGTATATAATATTTCTTTTCATTTTCAGACATTAAGGTGTGAATCTCAGCCAAATATCTTGTATGTATCTCATCAATGGCTTGTTGGACCTGCTTTTGCTCCTCGGTTACCGTTTTTAAATCAAATTCTTGGTTTTCCACACAATTCATCAGCGTCTTGTTAAAACTATAATGCTTGAACCATTCAATCACTATTACTACCATATAAATAAATAGACTCATGATACAGGGATATGCAATCTCTACTTCTTTTCTCGACGTTAAGAAATAAAATAAGATAATTAAGATATTACTTACAACATATCCTATTGTAAAATTTCGCATATCCCTAATGAAAGCAAAGATAAACTTACGTTTCATCTGTCTCACCCATCAATACCTTAGAATCCAACCAGTATCCTACTCCCCTCTTCGTTTTAACAACGTCTTTTAAATGCAATTTCTGAAATTTGCTTTTTAATCGAGTGATATTTACTGTTAAGGTATTATCATCTATAAAATCTGTATCGTCCCAAAGTTCAATTAATAACTGGTTTCTCTCAATAATTGTATCCTTTTTCTCCATAAATATTTTTAATAAAACAAGCTCATTCTTACTTAATTCGATCTCTTTATTGTTATAGTACATTTTGAATTTATTATTATATAAAATGAGTTTTCCTACACATAATATCTGAGCTTCATCCACTACAAACTCTCCATAACTTCTACGAAGCAAAGCAGATACTTTAGCAAACAATATTTCTAGTTGGAATGGTTTTATTATATAATCATCTGCGCCAACCTCCATCCCAAGTATCTGTTCCATAATTCCGTCTCTAGCTGAAATAAATATAATTGGTGTATTACGCTCTTTTCTTATTAACTTGCATATAAAGAAGCCATCATAACAAGGGAGATTGATATCCAACATTACAAGATCTGGTTGAACTCTTAAAAAAGTTTGCATTACAGTATTGAAGTTCTCTATGACTATGACTTGAAAGCCATGTTCTTCAAAATACTCTTTTACAATATTACATAATTTTACATCGTCTTCAACCAACATTATTCTATACAATATAATCACCTTCTTAACTGAAACTAATATATTTGACCTTATCTGCTTACATCCTGGGCGACTGCTTCATGTTAATATTACCATATATTAACTTATATTACAATTGGTCAAAGTCCTCTTGCTTTTCACCAGCAGATACATGATAGAGAGAATAAAAATACTGTTTTAGATTCATAAGCGTATCAAAATCACCCTGCTCCACAATCTTTCCATCTCGTAGAACAAATATTTGATCATATCTTCGTAGTAAATCTTCATGGTAACGATGGGTAACGATAATCTTGGTTACCTTTTCAATATCTAAGATTGCACTCTCCACTTCGTATGCTGTTCTGCTATCCAGTGCTGCAGTTGCTTCATCCATAATAATGACTGGAGTTTCACGAAGAAGGCATCTTGCAATGGAAACTCTTTGTTTCTCTCCACCTGATAAATTCACCCCTCCTACACCACAAGCATAATCCATTCCTTTTTCTTCAACCAGCCTTTCTAATCCAGCCATCTTCACAGCACGTTTTACCTTAGTTTCGTCAAATTCTTTGAACATCATTACATTGTTATAGATACTACTGTCAAATAAAAATACGTCTTGCGATATTACAGAGATCACATCATAAAGGCTGTCGAGCGATATGGTAGATAGCAGTTTGTTATCGATGTCAATCTCTCCCTGATAGTCATTGTAATATCCAATGAGCAGTTGTGTTAACGTAGACTTTCCACAACCACTGCTGCCAACTAGGGCATAACTTTTTCCAGGTTGGAATGTCAAATTAATGTTAGATAAAACTTGCTTTTCTTTGTCGTATCCAAAGGAAACATTCTTAAACTCAATTGCTTGGGAAAATCCTGTAATTGGAACGCAGCTTTCTGTGGTTTCTTCTTTCGAAGCAATTGCCTCACTGATTTTACCAAACAACGCATTCACAGCTTGTCGATTCTTTATTAGTGGGAAGATTTTCTCAATAGGAGTGGTTACATAATGCGATAATTCGACAAATGCAATGACTGCTCCGATAGTCAGCACTCCCTTCCATGCTAAAACTAATCCGATGATAAATATCATGGAAATAACCAAAATGGAAGAAAACATGCTAGCCAATCTTACCATGTCATTGGTCTCTCTTCGGTCTCGCTTCGCTTCCTCCAAAGAAATGTTTTTCTCCTTAAATAAGCAAAGTACTTCCTGTTCTGCCTGAAAGCTTTTGATTAATGTAAATCCACTTAGAAGATCCTTTACCTGATCTACAAAGCCTTCTCCTTCATCTGAAGTCTTGCGTTCTTTCACATCCAGATTTCTTCCAAAGATTAAAGATACTGTCATAGGGATAACACAGGATGCAAGAATGCATAATGCAAGAATCCAGTTCAAATAGAACATACAACACATTGCAATAATAAAGATTACGATTTGTTGTATCATCTGCACAGTACCGCTTAAATAGTTTGTTTCTATCGAACTTAGGTCATTGGAAAAAGCATTGATAATCTGACCAGTAGAAGAATTACGATATTCACGTATGCTCTTTCTTAAGATATTTTGAAATATGTAGTTCTTAAAGTTGGATAATCCATTTTTTAAGTATCGATTCGTATATACCTTTTGTAAAAATCCAAACACAACATATCCAACCAATATTGTGGCGCACAAGATTCCTGCCATCCACACTCTTTTTGTATCCTGATATTCAATTGCTTCAATCGTAATCATCATCAAAAATGATATTGCTAAGCCAATAATAGAAAATGCAATCTGACTAATTGTCGCAAGTATAAAGTTAAGCCTGTTCTTATGGTAAAACTGTTTTTTACATTCTATTACTCGATCCTTCATCCTCTTTATATCTCCTCTCATTTTTAGCTCATAGCATAATACAAAACAGAACTTTAAAACGAACTTTATTTTATATAGTTCGTTTTAAAGTTCTGATCTTACCTCGCATCATTCAAGTAATCTTTTATATATAATAAATCACCAATTATACTTCCACTTTGAGCTCTATTTGTTGTAACCACATCACCCGTGGATAAATCAGTGATAAGTATATCAGCTTCTAACTGTTTCATTGTCTCGTTTTTATATTCACGAATCGTATAGTTATACCCTTTATTAGTAAAAGATAAGTACTTTGTAAGATCAACATCAGATGCATCATCAGGATAATCATCAGAATCTGTATAAGAAAAGCCAAAATAATCAGTTTTGTCTTCCGGATATTCCAATTCAATATTATCCTTTGTGCCATAACGATATACAATGTAACTCTTATTTTTCTCTTCACAGATCGATAATACTTTCTGGGAACCTTCCACCTTAAAGCTAAACAGTACAATTTCATCAGCAGTACATAAATCCTCATCACATTCTATAGCTAAATTTATTGTTTCTGATGGATTGTCATGAGAAATCTGATTCGTAAAATCATAAGTGGTTCCTGCTTCAATATATTCAAAATCTGAATCAATAATTGTAACTAAAATACTATCTCCCTTAAACTCAAGTGTTCCGGTGATGCTTGGTCCATCTGTCGTGTAAAATTCTAATCTATTACCACTTTCTTTTTCTGCAGTTGCATATAAAGTCGTTATTCTATAAACTCCAATTACCAATTGATAAGTACTATTCGTTTCCCATATTGTTAATTCTTCTTCATACTCGGAACCAGTATTCCAGGTCCCCATATAATTTTGATAGGAAGTTACTGGTGATGGAGTACTCTCATTTACATTGTTAGGGATTGGCGTTGTAGTGCTTTCGTTTATGCTTTGAGGAACAGGTGTTGAAGTACTTTCATTAATGTTTTGGAGTGCTGGTGTTGTAGTACTTTCGTTAATGTTTTGAGGTGCAGGTGTTTGAGTACTTTCGTTATTGAAAGCATTGGTTGAACTAGGGTCATTAACGTTATTGTGAGCCTTATTACAACCAGAAATTGATACAAATATAGATGCTATCATGATTAATAAAATAATTGTTGTGTTCTTTTTCATCTTTTCTCCTCTTGTTCTCCCTTTTGGCTAAGATATTTGCTACTCAATTCCAATATTATCCATCTGAATCAATCCTTTATCACTTGAGTCAAATGTAATCGTTAGGCTCACAATGCGATCCATATCGATTGCAGTGCCCTCTGACTGAAAGGAATCCACTGGTAATGTTACTGTCTGAAATTGATGTTTATACTCATAGTCTCCAAACAGATAATCCAATTTTGTCAACTGAACTGGCAAAGATGGATATACGATAGTATGATTACTGATTCTTGTACTAGAGATATTACCTGATGCATCACTAAGTATCACTGTACCATCTAGTAATGTTTTCCCTCTCTCCTCTCTCATATCTGCTACATCGAAAACTACAGACCTTCCCCTCAGACTAACCTCAGGTATGGTGATATTGATAGTAGCACCCTCTTTGTTCACCCAGTTACCCTGTAATACATAATTTTCTCCCACGGGATTGCCACCAAAGTGTTGACGTACTTCTTTCCATTCATTAAAACCAGTAGTATGTATCATAGCATCTTTCATTGTTGCCGAATTCAAATTGGAATCCTCATCAAAATCACAGATACACTGAAAGTTTGATGTCTGATAAGTCTGCTGATAAACCGTCTTCGGAAGACTTGTTGCATATCTCTCATAATCCTTTAATAAAGCGATATTCGTCTGATCCCCTTTTAAGGTTACATCAAGAAACGTTTTAATGAATAATTTGGCGATCGTCTGTTGACTAGATTTATCTAGTAGATTTGCTACATTTAGAAGACCGTTAACCGGATAGCCAAGATCATATCTTCCCCACTTCGTATTGAACTGACCATGATTTGCATCCGCAATATATAACATCGATTTTAGGTACTCGCCCTCCCCCGTAAATTTAACATTACTATACTGTTTCTGTCCCATTGCTTTAGAAACATCATGATCATTGGCCCCATGAAGCAACAGATAGTTCACATTCTCGATTGTCACTTCATGTTCTGCTGGTTGATATTGGTCTACTGTTGGAGCAATGGCAATGATTGATTTTATATTAAAATTATAACGGAAAGAAATGTTTCCATCATCAGGATAACTCTCATAACGATTGAATAGATATGCCACACTAGCAGCCTCTCCACCTCTGGAATGTCCTATAATAGCCACCTGCTCCTTATTGAAGCGATGATACCAATTACTATTTTTATCTTCATTTAACTCATAAAAATACTTCATGTTCTCAAGAAGTAACACTGCGCGTGCATCATTTTCATTGCTGAGACTATTGCAACAATTCTCATCTACAGATACGACAATATATCCAAAAGAGGCTAGATATTCACCAAGATAATCATAACCGAGATAAGAATCCGTTGTATAGTCATGATTACCATGGATTAAGAAGATCACAGGACAATTCTGTTCATTCGCAGGATACCATATATTTCCCGCGAGGGGCGCCTCTGTCAGATCATATCCAAAATACTTTCTCATGAAGGATTTAGTTGGAAATGTTCTATTTGCAAATGAAGACAAATCCACGGTTCTTGTTGTCAAATCAACATTATTCTTCATCCCATATATCAAAGAAGTTGTTGTAAATGAACCTTGGCTCTTCGCATCAATTTGGTATACGTCTTCCTTAACTGTTACCTCCTTAGCCATTGCAAGATAATCTAATATGTAACTTTCTGTAAATCCTTCTGATAAAAATAATGCGAATACTAAGACTAGACTAACAAACGAACCAGCCAGACTGCCAAATACAAGAATTGTACGTTTACGGTTTCGAAACAATGCCCATAAACTTCTCCCAAACAATGCAACTACACATGTCAGAAAGATTGAAAATAATACACCGGATAAACAATTCTCTCCTTGTGCAGCGACTAAAATGCAAAAAAAGATAAGAGAGAAATCAAGAAACCAGTAGATTCGGTTACGCTTCTTTATTCCAAATATAATTTTAATGATACACCCAAATAGCTCTGTAAATAAAAAGGTTGCGATAAGTGCAAGGATAGCACTTACAAACCATGTAGAACTAGGGAAGAAATTGTGTACAAGTCCCGTTAAGATACTAGCGCTAAAAAGGATAGAGATTATGATTAATCCAGTAGAAGAATGTTCAAAACTTCGCTTTACCCAATCACTGAACTTCTTTAATCCACCTTTAAGATAACGTAAAATCTTTAGATATTTTAACTTTTCTATTATAGATCTCATAATTCCTCCGTTTATCTTAGTTATTAGTAATGAAAAAATACTCTACTTATATAATGTATTTTAAAGCTTATACATATATGTGCCCTTTCTTTTTGATTTGTTACAATATAAATTAAATCCCCCATTTATTCGACTAAACCCCTTTCATTAGACATTAATTTTGACTAACAAAAGGTTCGCATCACATAGCAAGTGGTTTACTCTTATGCCATTACAAAAACGCCATAGTTATCCTACTTCGATTAATATTACTATATATTACCTTTAATTGCAAATTGGCAATGATTTGTATATAATAGAAACTAATTCCATTTAGAATGTTTGGAAATACTGTATAAAAAAAATCATTATAACCAAATTCTTGCTGTAGAAAGATTCTATAGCCAATATACTTTTGACAAAAATTCTAAAACAGAAGATATACGAGGAGGAGTTATGAGCATTTTTGGAAACAAAATAAAGACAGAGGAAGAAATAAAATATGAGGTTATAAAAAAGTTAAAAAAACAAGGTATTTCGTACTCTGAGGAGTTCTTGAACGAAATAAAATTGAATAACATCACATTAAAGAATGTTGAAGATGTAAAAAAAAGAGCATTGGCTAGTATGCTTGCAATACAATTAGCTTGCTCTATTAACAATGGTGAGAATTATGGAGACTCTTTAATGTTCATACTACAGCAATCAGCTAGCTGGTCATTATCAATAGATGATTTTCTTCCTAAAGAAAAATTATTACTCCATAATAAATACACTCAAGCTGATAATGAAAATTTGTTTACACAGCAAGATATAATAGATATTGTATGGACTTATGAGGCATACTGGTCGGTAATATGGGCTCTAGATTTGATAACCGATAAAGAGATTGTAGATGCATCTAAGTTATGTAACACAGAAAGAGCAATGTGTATCTCTGGGCTTATTCCTGGAATGAATTTGGAAAGACTAAGGAGTATTGATAAAATAAAGGAAAAAGTATATTTATTTGATTGCTATCATTGGGCTTTTACTGAAAAGAACAACAATCCAAATATATCCACTGGTGATTTGAATTTTGAGGTCGTTATTGAAAGAAGAAGAGGATTAGAATGGATAATTCATGAAGAAAAGGATTGGAATAATAATGTCCTTATACAACACTATTAAAAAAAAAAATTTGTATTTTTCTAAATCTTTGATATAATAATTCAATATATTCCCATGTTATGGTAGATGCTATGGAACATATCTTATTCAAAAGAATCTAACTAAATTCATGTCTACCAAGAAAGGAGAAAGTTTGAAAAAGGTAATTACAGGAGTAAAAGATTCACAATTAGATAATCAGCTGAAACAAATTGCTGTATTAGTAAAAGATCTTCGTTCAAAAGAGAGATTAGAAATTGAGCCAATTATAGCATATGCTGTATGGAAATGTATCTCTAGGAAAACCGGCAATGGCTGTTCATGGATTGCAATTCATGATGTAGATGCAGTAAGTTTATTTATGGAGGAGAGTCCAAAGTACTTAGAAGTTCAGAACTTACACCAGGATGATATTGTTGGATTGTCATTCGATGATACATATAACTACTAGTTTATACTCATAGTATAGGCCACTGCAGAACATTAAAGCGAACTTTGTTTTATCAAAGTTCGCTTTAATGTTCTAGTTCCTATGCTGTCGCCATTTTTCTCTATTATTATTAGAAACATCGGTTAAACTAACGCAATTTTTCTTGTTTTGAATTGTCAACATGCTAATATAGCAATGTTATACTTGTTGATTAGCTATCTTAGCCATCTTAACTCCATCAATCGCAAGCTCAAAGTCTTGTAATATAATCCTGCAATTAATACCCTCTCGATTCAATGCAAAAGTAGCTGCGTTAATAATCACATTTAAAATCTCTGCACCTGATAAACCATCTGAGTAACATACAATGTGATGAAGTTCTTCCTCTGTAATGTTTTTTGGATATTCTACAGGCATCATTTTCTGATAAAGTTGCATTCTACCTTGTTCTGTGGGCAACGGCATCTCAATATGTCCAATGATACGACGAACGAAAGCACTATCGTAATTAGACATAAAGTTAGATGCAAAAAGTGTTACTCCTGTAAAAGAATCCAGTTCAAGTAACATAACAGAACGGCTGACATTCACTGCATGGTCTGTACTTTGACTTACATTCGAAAGTCTTTTTCCTAATATGGAATCTGCTTCGTCAAAAAATAGTATTGCATCATTCTCCTTTGCGAATTTAAAAGCTTCCTTAATATTTTTAGGTGTTTCTCCCACAAATTTAGATTCAATTTCCGTATAGTTTACGCGAATCATCAGTTTTCCTAGGGCATTGGCTATCGCCTCAGCCGTAACAGACTTTCCTGTTCCTGGAGGTCCGTATAAGTTGATGGCTGTCCGTCCCCCACTTAAGTCAACCTTCCCCAATCCAAAATTATCATACAATATTTGATGCAATTTTACTTTCTGCAAAAGACTGTCTATCTGCTGTCTAGTTTTATCTGGAAGTACTAAATCGTCCAATGTTTTCTTAGGTTTTTCTAAGATAAACGGAACTTCTGCCTTATCCTTTTGTAATAATGGTGATACAAATCTTTCGTTTACGTTCATGTTATTCATTTTCTTTACTCCTTTAGTTGTAAGGATTGCGACTCCAGCCATTTTGTTGCTAAAACATCCGCATAATATGAAATAGAATCACCAAAAAAGTCTGGGAGGGCTGGATCAATCTTTTCATAATATTGGCGAAACTCTGGATCATTCTTATACATATCTCCCAAGGTTTCGATGATCTCAATGGAAGGTTCGTAAAAATAATAGAGTTGTTCATGCCATATTCTGATACGCTCCTGTACCTTTGGTGAATCCATAGCAGCACCTTCTCGCATCAGTTGTGCTATTTCCTCGTAATTTTCATCCATAGCTTTCAATACTAAATCTCGTTGATCACCTGTATAACTTTTCCATAGTTGTATTGAACTCTCTGCTCTCTCACCCCATCGTTTAATCGCTTCCGACTCATACGAATTCATTGTTTGATTGACATCCTGATTTTGATTTATATCCTGATTTTGATTTTTGTTCATATTTTTCTCTCTCCTGTTCAATTCCTGACATTATACAACCGTTAATTACATTACCGATTTTTCCTTAAGCAAATTGAATTATATACTATGACGTAACGTTAGGGTCAAGAGAATATACTTATATAAACTATATTTACTTATCTACATGAAAGGACTAAGAGGATTCATTCAATTCTCATAAATGCAAGAAGACTCAAAATTGTATATACGAAAAATCCCTATAGAACTTGAGAAATCAGGTTCTATAGGGAATAAATGAAGCACAAGATAAGATTACATCTACGGTGTTAGTTGCACCACCAATTCTATAAAATATGTTCCCAGTTCCTCAGGAACATCAACAGCAACCAGTTCCTCGTATTTTCCATGACCATAGTCATAATAGTATACAAGCAAAAGTTTACCATCTACCACAAGAAATGTATTACCTTGAAATGAGGTAAAAAATCCGTCTTTACTTTTTTTATAAAAATTTAGTTCTGGCGATTCATCCCTGTCAGGGAATGGTAGACGACGAGTTGTCACATCATCACTAGAACCGAACGGATCATAACTATTCTTATTAGCAAATGACATTAGCTCATCGAACATTGTGGTATCGATATCTGGAATTGTAACTAGAACAGGATCACGATCTATATACTCGCTTCCAATTTCGCAATAGTATGTAAAGTTGTCGCTATTTTTATAGAATTCACATGCCTGTTCCCACTGATTTTCAGCGCAAAATAACACACCATTCGTAGTTCTTCCAATCTTACTATGTACCCAATCAAATTGTTCGCAATCTACATGGTAAAATTTGTTCCTTCCTTCTTTGTAAGGGTCACCCTTATAAGTTAGATTTTCAGGCCATAAGTCACCATAAAAGCCACTGCGATATGTAGTTCCATCCATGGTAACCGTTTCTGGCTCCCTTTGATTAATTAAGTTGCATGCACTAAAAGTAGATATAATAAATAAGCAAAACATAATCAGAATAATCTTTTTCATAAGTCTCCTTTATGTTAAACTGCGATGGTATTTTTCGGAGTGCCTTACAAGTCCCCCCACACACTTTGTAGGGCTTGTGAGAGTAGCGCTACAGCGAAAATATACCATCACCCTTCATTCTTTATTCATACTGCCCTTAGTGCGACAGCACCTTACCTATCTCCTATACTATTCTCCAGTCTCCTTAACAGTAATACAATTGGGAAAATAAGCATACCACAGAAAAAATTACTTACTCCATGAATAAAGTCCCACGGAAGTCCAGCAATAATCCATGCTATCATTCCTTCAAAACTTAGACCAAATAGTATCACCTGTGCAGGAGCATATAGTGTACCAAATAAAAATCCGTGACAAGCATTTATTATCATATAAATAAGTGGTTGAATCTTTTTCGGTATTCTTTGTGGGAGTAACATAGTAATTCCCCACAATAAAGTCCATAGATATATATACGGAATCCACCATGTGGAAAATCCACTAAATATTCCATTCAAAAGGACATAAGTATATATGGGAAACAAAGCTTTTTGTCTATATACCACGGTAAATGCAATGGTAAACACACCTAATAAATGCACATTAGGCACCACTTCCATTATCACCTTTGAGGCATACATCAAAGCTCCTAACATCCCAAATATCGCGATTTCTCTTGCTGTTGATTTCATTATTTTTCAACCTTAAAAGAGTAGTTTTCCCCTTCTTTTACTGGTGTTGTATCTACACCACTAGTTGCATATTGTCCATTCACATAAAATGCCCAATATGTTCCGTCTTTATCGTAATCTGCGGTGATTCCATTTACTATTTTTACATAAAGACCATAGTCACCGGCATCACCTTCAATTAATTCATGTTCCAACAATGCATCACCAACTATATCTTTATCTGTGTGTATCTCAAAATTTGTTTCATTTCCATCCTTATCTACAACTGTAAATAAAATTTTGGTTTTTCCTTCACCTAAGACATTTTCTTGATTTTCTGTCCCGGCATTTGTTCCAGCTTCGATCGAAGGCTGATTGTTTACATTTTGTTTGTTGTTACTGCATCCTACTACAGTAAATGCCATAGCCACAATAAGCATTATGCAAAGGAGCAATGAACTTACTTTTTTGTTTTTCAATTTCATTCGCATATTATTTCTCCTTAAATTTTTATTTCCTTTTTCCTGGCACTCGCAGTTTTTACAAAGGATGTGTAATGTTCGGATATTTCGACTTAACGGATATATTCGTTCGTCTTCTCAGAAAACTCCAATGACTTGTCCCTAATGTGGCATTAGGCAAGAACGAATACGATTACTTTCGTATCACGGCGACGGGCTCGTACAGGAATTCCACCTGTTTCCCCGGACATTACTCTATATCATAAATTAAATGATATACACAATTAATTTCTAGCAGATAGAATATTAATAATTACATAATAATTCTCTGCTTTATGGGGGAATGTGCAGTTCGTACATTCTTTGACTTTCTTTTCATTTACTTCGATATACTTGTATTCCCCAGGACATTTCTCCATGTAATAAAGAGGGCAAAAACAAAATAAACAATTAATGTTATCTACACCTTTGTGACATGGATAATATTCACACTCTGAATTTTGAAAATAACGATAAGAATTTTCCATAAGTTCCTCACTTAAAAAAGTGTTTTGCTTGCAAAACACTCGCGCCAAGCGCGGTCGCGTAAGCGACATCTTCCTATCGCGCTTGTGTGCATCATAGCGTCCTTCTTTGGACGCTTTTTTTATATACTAGGAAATTCAGAGGAAGTTCCTAGTATATAAAAAAGAGCTATCAAAAGACAGCTCAAACTATACACAAATAAATCTATTCCCTGTATTCTTATAAAGAATATTAGAACAGATTCACATGTACAACCAGTTACTCGTGGTTTAAGCATTTGCTTTGTACTCAAATCAGGCAGGTCTCCCGGCTTAAAGATTATTGCATTCACCATCTTCCCAGTTTCCCAGTGATATGTCGGTTTTGCTCCCTTATTACGGTGACGAGTTCGTACAGGATTCTCACCTGTTTCCCTTTTCATCAGCACGAATTTAATGATTAAATCTTCTGACACCTGATTCATTTATTTAATTCTTAGCTAGATTATCACATTATAAGACTTTTCGCAACTATTATCTCAACACAGAGATAATCTTTTCCCCAAAGGAAGAGTCAAGGTGTAACAAAATGAGTTATTGTTCCGACGTACTTAAGCAAAAAGGATGACCTTCAGGGTCAAACATCACTGTTGAATCTTCATAAAACTGTATTTCAGATTTTGATGCACCACATTGTAAAGCATGTAAAACAGCTTCATCTAAGTTATTTACCTTAAAATCAATATGGGCCATTTGCTGTTGCTCTCCAGGTTTCCACGGCCATACCGGTTGAATATACTCATCCACTTCTTGAAAAGCCAGTACCCACCCCTGTGGTGAGCGCAATGCGGCCCACCCTTTACCTGAGGGGATTTTTTCCCAACCAAGAAGGTTGGCATAAAAATCTGCCAATTTATCTGCATTTTTACAGTCATACGCAAATCCTAACATTGCTTCAATCATGATAAAATCCCTTTCTATTATATATAAATCATAAATAAGAATCTCTACTAATCAAAAGACATCAATAAAATTTACTTATTTAGCCATACTAGCGTTTCTCCAGAATTTATATATCTTATAGGGCCAGACTTCAAATCACGCTCTAACTGGTCGAGACCAAGTTTATATTCATCATCGGGTATTAAATGAAACATTGAGTATCCCTTATTTCTAACAAGCTCAGCAAAATCCGATGTTACTAATGTTTCATGATTATCACCTAATATAGTATTTTTTATATGATTTAAAGAATGGCTTTTTGCTTCCTTAATTATTACATCTATATCAGGATATCTCTCCTTATCTACAATAGCAGTGGAAGGAAAATATTTAACATAAAATCGATTATCAATTTGATTATGTGATTCTGTTACAATGCATATTTTTCCACGATTCTTTAGTACTCTTGCAATCTCTGTAAACATTATTCCTATATCAGGAATATGATGTATAACATCTGTCATGTAGATAAAGTCAAAATAATTATCTTCAAATGGTATGTATTCGTGGTTCCCTTTTACAAAGACTATATTAGGATTCTTTGCCTTTGCTTTTTCTCTCATCCCATCTGAAGGCTCAACACCATATACTTGAGCAACGGAGAGCTTACTTATGGTATTGGCATAATTACCCGTTCCACATCCAAAGTCTAATATCCGAGTTTTGCTCGTTGCTTTGAGTTCTTCTAAAAACAAATCAATTATTCCTCTTTCATCATTTCTAACATTATCATAGATTTGTGAGATTTCATTATAATCAACAGACATTTTAATCCTCCTCATTTATTTTCATATGTATAATTATACACTGTATTGAATAATAATACAATGCTATATTTTACATTAAGAGAATTAATTAAAAACCATAGTTGAAAAATATAAATTTGATTAGAGTCGTGCTAAAACGAAAAATCGCCAGAAGCCTTATTTCTTTCTCTCCTTTAATTTAAGTTTGAAAGGAGATTTTTGGTAATACAATGCTACATCAATTACTTTAGCGTTTAAATTTTGTAATTCTTTGTTTTGTATACCGTCAATCTGCTAGTGAAATATATAATTCAGAGTATTTCCCATCTTCTTCGTAAGACACAAAACTATAATTAAATCCATTATCATTATACTCAAGCACATACGCTACAATTTCCTCAGTAGCAATCCAGGATTTCTTTATATCCTCAACTCCTAATTTCTTTTTGATTTCAGCAAAAGTCATACCAGGCATAGCGCCCAAAACATTTATGTTGTATCTATTTGTATCACTGTTTACTGATAAATAAATAGGTAATGAATCATCGTCTTGAGTCGGGTATATAAAAGCAATACCTAAATTTTCTACATATACACAAGGAAAAAACATATGTGATTCCATAATAGCAACAGTACCTTCAATATCTTCAATATTTGACAAATTAACTGCATCTATTTTCTTAGTATTCAAATAACATTTTATTGCTTTGTCAATATCATCAAACCCATTAGTTTCTGCTGGCTCTGTAGTAGGCTCACTCATAATATTAAAAGTAGGTGATAATGTAGACTCTTCTACATCCTCTTCTGATATCTTCGTTGTAGTAGATATTTCTTTATTATCTGTTCTGCCCATAAAATATAATACTAACATGAATATACTTACCAAAATCGTCATGATAGTCAAAATAATAATAAGTCTTTTATACCTTCGCATTTTATTTTTCTCCCATAAATTATTTCCTTTTGCATAATGCTTCTCTGTTATTCACAATCGTTAATAATAGATAATAATTCTTTTTTCCAAAATATAGTATCACAAAAATTAGAATAAATAAACTAAATTTACCAATAGTACGTGTACACCAATCATAAAAGTGTATACTTTCTTTTAAATAAATTTAATTTACTCAGCTTATGGAGAAATATCTTTTGAGAATGAAAAGATATGTGAAATGCATCATAAACGATGCAAAATACACGTCGGAGATGTGGAATAGAAAATACGAAGGCCCATGCGGAGCAAGATCCTTCGTATTTTTAATATAGGGATGATTCTAAAGCGTCGCAGACTCCTCGCAAAGGACTAGGTTGACTCTGTGTTTATTTCACCTATTTCTTAGCGATAAAGAAAAATCTCGGAAATCTAAAAATTATTTCACCGTTCTTTTGAATAGGATAATACTCCTTAATAAGTTCAATTATATCATTTTCAAAATCTTCATGATATTCCTCGTTTAATTGATTCAAGTAGGGCCGTAATCCAGTTCCTCTATACCACTCAAGTATTGACTCGTGCGAGGGCATTCTATGCATATAGATAGTTTCCCATAGTACAAAATCTGAAGATATGTTAGAAAGCAACTCAAAATATTCTTCTTTCGACAAACTATCAATTTCTCTTTCATTTGAGATTAAACCTGCCCATTTTTCTCGTTGAATAACCTCTCTAATCAATTGATGAATTGGTTCATTAAAGTTCATTGGTAACTGAATAGCTAATATACCGTCATTGTTTAATAATTCCATCATTTCACGTAATAGCTTATGATGATTTGGTAACCACTGAATACATGCATTCGAAAATACAATATCATACTGCTCATTCACCGTATGTAATTGATTTGATGCATTAACAATGGCAAAATCAATATCCTTATACGTACTTTTTGCAGTATAAATCATGTCTTCTGAATTATCAATGCCGCAGATTTTTGCATCTGGCCAGCGCTTTTTTAATTCATATGTACTGTTTCCTGGTCCACAACCAATATCCAATATTTTATTTGGATTATCTATTTCAATTCTATTAATTAAATCTTTTGCTGGCTGTGTTCTTTCTTTTTCAAATTTCAAGTATTGTCTTGAATTCCAATCACTCATAAGTACCTCCGTAAAAAAATTACACTTATTTTATAACTCCTGGCTGATTATAACATTTTTACCACGGAATAACAACTTATACCAATAATGGTTACACATTACATTTATAAACATTGTTATGTATCTGCACACATGGGATGTTATAACCTATAGACTCACACGATTGTATCAAGGTTTAAATTCTCAAGTGAGATATTCATTTCACCTATTTCTGTACTTTCAAATCACCATTACAATCAGAACCACTCCACACATTTGCCTATTACAGAATCGCATGGAGCTTAAGTAAACGTTTATATTTCATTAATCCATCCTCCACTAATGTGTATACAATTAAATTCTGTTTATCATTGTTATACGTTTCTTGATTTGTGAAGTCAATCATATGGAGAAAAGAGTAATCTTTACACATGAAATTGAATTCTCTTCTATTGACACAATATTCTTGACACTACCTCATCGACTTCTACGTATTTTAAAAATATATATTATTACAATAAGTATCAATACTAAAATTGTAATTACTTCATAAGTTGGTATCTTGTTATCCTTCAATTCTAAATCTGTAGAAAACACCTCTTTCTCCTCCATTACTCCTCTACGGCATATTTCTTCCATTTGCATAATTTCACATGTTCCAGGTTCCATTGTTTTCATTTCATCAATTAAATTAATTTGATATTTTTGTTTTGCTTCGCCTCTGTAAAACAAACATACTTCTCGTTCATTTAAATTACATATATTTGAGTAAAGAGTCCCACCGTCTCCCCAATCTTGCTTCGTTTTATTTAATATTTCTTCACAAACCTCGACCGTTATTTCCTCCGTAGATAGAACTTCTTCTGCCGTATCATAACGAGAACATGGATATCCACCTAGTGTAGGATCTGACAACCAGAAATTCGTTATTACCTGATGTTTCTTCTCTGCATCTTTCCATATAACATGAAATTGATCCTCCACCCATTCAAACACTGCTACATTACCGGTCGCATCTGCAAATAGAAGATGATCATAAAAACCATCTGGAATATTATAATCGCTAAAAAATTCTTCTACTTCCTTAACTGTTTTACATTTCGCTAATGCTGTTTCACCTAAATCATATCCCAAATCCTTCTTTTCTTTATCGTATGGTACTTCGGTTCCTGGACAGGATGCTCCATCATAAAATAAGCCATATTCATTCATACCGCCCTGTACATAGGAAGAATTGTAAAAGCAAACTCTACCATAGCTCTCTGAATCTGGTGCACTGATTTTTACTGTATTTCCGATTGAATACATCCAGTCTTCATTATTACATGCTAATATGGTTCCATCATCTAATGTGACAGAAAATATTGTGCATGCTATACTACTTTGTGTTTGACTTAGGAATACCACAACAAAAACCAGAAAAAATAGTCCTCTTCTTATTTTTATTTTCTTCACCCCCCTTATCATGATAAAATCTTTTCATAAGAAATGAGCAATTCTTGCTATTCTAATGGAAGAGGTTCACTTCATTTCAATGTCCATTATTCCATGCTAATTGATATTCTACAAAATCAAATGTCCACATCATATCTATATCCGTATTCACATGATATTTCTTCCAAAAAGGAAAGTTGACATCAGAATCATCAAGCCTTTCATATTGGAACTCCTCTAATAAATTAATATATTTCTCAATTTTACCAATATATATTTATGTTGTCAATTATTGTATAATCGTTAACTAAAATCTTCTGTATCACATATTATTCCTTATTAGCAGTTTCAGCTTCATAAATGTCTTTACATTCTTTTATGCTTCTCAAACCTTAGTACGTACAATATATAAACCAGTAACAAAACGAAAAAACCTCAAAACCATCATATTTACTGATGATTTTGAGGTTATGTAAGAAGCACGAGACGGGATTCGAACCCTGCCCCTCGAAAAAATACTGCTAGAAAGGGACTTTCCAGCACATCCGATTTTTACGTACTCAAGTGGGTACTCATCTAACTTAACAGTTCATCAATTAATATTGTATGTACTCAATGATTACCTATACTTCTTTAGCATAGTCTTTATCATAGGATTCCTTTTCCCAAGAAATAAAAACTTCTAGTTCCCAGTGGTAAAGTGGAATAAACGCTTTCTTCTCATAATCAATTTTCTTATAAAAGGTCTGATTCCCGCCTAACATTCCCATACACTTAGGGAACATAAACTTAACTCGATTAGCAGCTTCGTGCAAAATTGCCGTTGCAATTCCTTTTCTTCTTTCCCACCAAACGACTCCTAGAGGTTCGAGTTCACAATAGGGCATACTTTCATCATACCATATGATAGCCATTGCTATGGGTCTCTTTTGTTCATCAAGAACACATAGGTCCAGATTTTTTCTATAGTGTTTCATCTTTCTTAAATCATGGAAAGCCTGTTCTCCGTGCTCACAAGCACTGCAATCTCCATCATAGCTAAAAGATAAGCGATGAGTATTGGAAAGGTAAAAGTCTGGAATTGAATTACCGTCTGCAAAAGAATAACCATCAGGGAGTTTTACATCAAATAGACTTTTTGCAAAAGGTAGGATATATAATTCCTCGCCCCATTCCATTTCATGAAATCCAGTCTGTAGAACCATTTCCTTTAATGTAGTATTCCATGTAGGTACATATAGGTTTAAAGACTTAGTCCGTCGGTCTTCCTTAACATTAGAGACATGCGTCTTTGCAAACTTTATCATTTCCCTAAGAAGTTCTCTGTCTTCTCCACGTTCTTTCGAGTCAAATAAGAAAAATGCTTCTCCGCTATAATTACCTTCATTGATGACACAGGCTGCTACTTTACTACTTTCCCTGTATACACCAACGGTATGACACCATGCATGATAATGTCCAGTAAATGCAGGATTGAGTCCTCTTGCGAATTCATGTCTGCTCAGTCCCCAGATTGGGTATTCCCATTGATATGATGCAAGGACTAACTGTTCTATTTCATCAAAATCCTCATCTTTATAAAAACTAAATTCATAACGCATATGTATCTTCCTCTCTCTCTATTTTCAATTTTATGTGGTGTTCAAATATGTGATTATTGTATCCTAGAACACACTTTTTCAGCACATATATAATTTTACCATCTTTACTGATTTGTATAAATGCCATAAATAATTATATATATTTGTGACATAAAAAATAGGACTCTAAAAAGAATCCTGTTTGAATTTAACTATAAAGAATTTTTTTTACTGTATCAAATGCCAACCCATACAAATTAGATATTTCAGAAATGGATTTTCCTTCTTTGTACTTCTTTTTCATTTCAATGTTTCTTTTCAGGTAGTATGTACGAGAGCCGCTTTTTTCTCCCCATCTCTTTTGCCCATTGTCATTGGGAATATAAAGTAAATCTCCGTTTACATATACTTGAACTTCCTTTAATAATTCTTCTGGTAATACATCTGCTGCATTTATATATTTCATATTTATTAATCCGCTCCTTATTTTTGATAACAAAATAAAGGCAGAATAAGCAGATAATGCAATACCTATTCATCCCATACAGAAATAGATTACATTATCGCTATTCTGCATGGGATAAAGCTTTGTTATGATGTTTTCTTAAAAATGCTATTTTTATAATACTCACCTCCAGTTAAATTAATCTTATTGCTTATTTTCATACCCTAATAATTTACGTAAAGGGGGTGAAATTAATGCCATTACGCAATATATCACAAATAATACAAATGCACACAGAACTAATGCTTTCATATCTACTACGGCCCTTGTCCAATAGTTTATAATCCCATAAATAACTGCAGTAGCGATGGACATAAGCAAATATTTCAACCCCATTTTTACTATTTTATTCATTATATTAATCCTCCAAGTAAGTCGAATTCGTTAATCATAACTAAAAGCGAAATTTAATTTTATCGATAATATCGCATCATATTAGTGCCATCAGGTACTTTATCAAAACCAAATTTATTATAAAATGTTATATTGCTATCAATACAATTCAATTCGATTCTTTCTACATTTTTTAAGTCTTCGTGGGTTAGGATACGGTTAATGATTAACTTTCCGAAACCTAATGATCTATAATC
The DNA here is from genome assembly GCA_023410575.1 of Bacillota bacterium. GTDB lineage: Bacteria > Bacillota > Clostridia > Lachnospirales > Lachnospiraceae > Lachnoclostridium. The sequence continues at coordinate 29,777 of JAEYPP010000008.1, forward strand.
TTTTGCAACAATAACATCATAAATAAATGCGCGATAAACATAATCTGTCAATAATCTTGCAAAAGCAAATAGCTTATCATTTTGTTGGTCTTTAATAGCAATTATCCAGCTTGTTTCAAGCATCTTTTTAACATCATCTATTGTTCTGTTTTTACTCCAGCTTTCTTCATGATACAAATCCAACAAATCATGTATTTGAAGCTCAGTAAGATTGTATGTAATTTCAATATCCATAAATATCCCTTTCTTGTTTGTAAACATCCATATGTATCGCTAGATTAAGGTAATTACCATTAGGAAAAATTTACGATTTATTTTTTTCTCTTAATTATAATCTATAAAACTTAAAAGTCAATTGTAATTGGAAAACTGTAACAACTACACTTACTCAGATGTGTACACCTATTTACATGGACATGATAACGGTTACTCGTTACAACATTGTTTTTTCTAGGGGGATACCAGTTACCTGATAAAACCTTTAGCCATGAATTATAGCAGTTGCCATCCCATACGTAAGAAGGATGTTGCACACATCTTGTACACAAGTTTTTCAAGTAACAAAAAATCGTTAACATCTGCCAAGACAAAAGATACTCTTATCAACGAGTAGAGTTCTGGAACTGGATTAAGTTTGCTGAAACTTCAGGAATTCCTGAGTTTGAGAAGTGTGCAGCAACTTATAGAAACTGGTCTGAAGGTA
>JAEYPP010000055.1 GCA_023410575.1 Bacillota bacterium
CTTAACCTTAAGGTTTGTTAAAAATAATATTTCAATGAGAAGTTAAAGTATTCCTCGATAGCTCAATGGTAGAGCACACGGCTGTTAACCGTGGTGTTGCAGGTTCGAGCCCCGCTCGGGGAGTTTAAATATTCCATCATATGATTTAATACGATGGAATATATTATTATTAAGGCGACATAGCCAAGTGGTAAGGCGTGGGTCTGCAACACCCTGATCATCAGTTCAAATCTGATTGTCGCCTCTGTTGTGAAGAGCTTCAAACCTAGTATATATAAGGTTGAAGCTCTTTTGCGCTTTATCTACTATAGAATATACTTGGTAAATGTCTGAAATTTTTTTAAATGGCATAATAATACCCCTTTCATTAGACGTTTATTTTGTCTAACAAAGGGGTTTACTTCATTTCTAGGAGATTTTTTTGAATCGTTTTATAAATCGGTCCACCATACGTAGAAGTTCAAGCGTACTAAGAAAACTGTATTTATTAGGCATATATTCTATTTCATCAAACCTGCCATTCTTAGTATATGAATTGCATTCTTAGTTGTACATTTCCCTTCTTTAATCTTGTAATCAAAATAAATCTTGTTGTTTTTATAGTACTCCTCAAAATGATAGTTAGAACCTACAACTTCATGTTGGTCAACTAGGTTACATAGCTCAAAATCATGTGTAGATACAAACAATATTACATAATCCTTATTTAAACTTTTAGTAATCTCTGTTGCGCCAACAATACGATCTTTTGAATTTGTACCTTTAAAAATTTCATCGATTAATACCAACATTGGTTCTCTCTTTTCCAGATGCTCAATAATTTCCTTTATCCTTAGAACCTCTGCATAGAAAGAAGATAAACCTTTTGATACATCATCTTGCACTCTCATAGACGTAAATAATTTCATAAAAGAGAGATGCATTCTTTCCGCACAAACAGGCGCACCTGCATATGCTAATACTGCATTGATTCCTACTGTCCTCAAGAATGTTGTTTTCCCTGACATATTAGATCCCGTAATAAAATTAACTCCATTTTTTGTGTAAAATGAATTTGATATCACTGTTTCCTGGGAAACCAAGGGATGATACATATGATCTGATTCAAATATTATTTGATTATTATTCTCAAATACAGGAAAAGAAATATTTTGATGTTCTCCCAGAACAGAAAGACTTAGTAACGCTTCGACCTCACCAATAACATCAAAGATTTCATTCATACTTTCGCTGTATTTACTTTTCCACTGTTGAAGAGTAGCAATGCAATGAATATCGTAAAGAAAAAACATCTGTAACAGAATATGGATAAGTGGATTTGTCTGTAAAGAAAACGCAGCATCTAGTTGCTTCAGTTTCTTAATTCCTATGAGAGATCTATTCTGTCCACTTACTTTACTACATAATGCTTGTAAGTGTTCTGAACTAAAATTTATATTTCCAATATAATTAATCAGATTATGATAGTCCTCAATATTAATACAAAAGTTATATATAGTTTTAATTATTTTCGAGTTTTTGTAACTAAAATAAGAGGCACCTATTAGCTGAAATACTCCAATTATTCCGATATAATATAAAGTCTCAAAACCTTTCAATTGTAATATAAATAACACAACTATAATGAAGTTAAGTAAGATTGCACTAAGTCTTATACTGAAATGAACTAATTTTCCATCACTCTTCAAATAATTTACAAATTCAGTATACCAATTCTTAGTGTTCTTTTTATTAAATGTTATCATAGTACTTAGAGTCTCAATTTCAATTGCTACTTCTTTACGTTCGATTAACTCCTTTACAGCATTCTGACGCATATATAGTATCTTTTCATTTATATCATTTGGATGTAACCATGAAGCTAGAATATTTTGTCCTTCCAATGTATTCGCAACGTTAAGATATTGAAATAAAGAATTATCTCCAAACAAATCTAAGTCCTTTTCAACATGTGACTCTTCGTTGATAAATTCAATTCCGGTATCTTTAAATTCATGCCACTTACCATTATATCTATCTATTCTTTTTTGTGATACTTTCATTTTTGCATATATATAATCTCTTTTTTTGATGACAGTAACATGATAAATCAATAATATAACAAAAGTAATAGCTAGCCCAACACCTACAAAGAAAGCATCTATTCTGCTATTACTAATACTAAGAAAAACTGATATGATACATACTATTGCACAAATTAACCTTAAATTAGATATCCTACAACATTTCAAATTAATAGAGTTATATTCTACACTCATGTTTTTGATTAACTTCTCATACTGTTCCATTCTTATATGTACTCCTAACTACTTTTTATGAAATCTATATATACTCATAAACACTTCTAATTGAAGCTCTTTTTCACTTTGCATTTTTCTATCATGTGGTTGAAAACCCTCTGCCTGTAACGCTAGGATTTTTAAAACATTTTCACTCAAAACTCCTTCGACTATTAATACAAGTCAGCTATATTTTGTAATAGAATTCCATATATATGTAAATTGTACTATATACAGTTAAAAAAATCTACTCCTCCTTCATCTCTAGCTTTCCCTCCTAGAAAACAGAATCTGCCTGTCGACTCTTAATTAGAAAAAGTTCCAAATGCTTGGTATCAGGAATTTGGAACTTTTTGTATGTTAAGCATACTTTTGCTGTAGTTAATTAGGCTTATCTGAAATGATGAGGTACCCAAATAGAAATAATGAATAATATCATCTTTGACATTAAAATAACACAATGAAAACATATTATGAAGACATGAAAACTAACGTCACTAGCTATTTAGAAAGGATGGTAATTATGAGTAAGGCACGAATGACTAATTATTTAAAAAAAATATTTATCATTTCATTGATTCTAATAATGGGAATAACAGATTTACCAGTGAATCATGTATTGGCTTCTGAGGAGGACATGCCTGGATATAGTAATCCTCATGATATTATCATAGCCACACCAGCCAATAAGTACTCAACAAAATCGGCTAACATTAGTATATTGGGTGCATGTGATTATGAGTATCCCTTATATTTAAATGGGAAATTACTAGAAACCACAGAATATGGATTCTTTACAACTTATGTTGATTTGAAAGTGGGAACTAATACATTTACCTTTGAAAACAACGGAAAGATAAAAGAGCTTACAATTATTCGAAAAGCTTCAACAAGCGGTACGTCAACTAATACATCATCTGGTAACAAGGTGAAGTATAAAGAATATACGAAAGATACATATGGAGTTATAACTTCAAAGTACGCTATGCCAAGAACCAATACTAGTACCTCTGATTTACAATGTATGCCTTTGACAAGAGGAACAACATTTAAAATATTAGGTGAGTATGGAAGTTATTATAAAATTGATGATGGTACCTATGTATCAAAGTCAAGTATAAAAAAATATACTAAGTCTCTTACTGATAACAAGGTTACTGCAGCTAAAATAGTTGAGATCAGCGAGAGAAACCAAGTTGTTACACAGCTTACTATGAATGTTAATGCCTTATACGAGGTGTATTTTGAGGGATATAACGTATATTTGACGCTTTATCAGACAGTAGCTGCGAAACAGCCATCAGTGCCTCAAAATAGCATTATAAAGTCAGTCAGCATAATGAAGGATGAAAAATATAAGCGTGTGACATACTGCTTTGAGCTATATGATTCTGTAAATATTACAGGATATGATGTTTTATTTAATCAAGGAGTAATGAAGTTTGAGCTTAAAAAAGCACCTGAATTAGGGGATGACGTAACTTTAGAAGGTACAACCGTATTCCTTGATGCGGGACATGGTGGTTATGATAGTGGTACCGTAGGACCAATGGGGAAGTATGGACCAGTCGAAAAGGATGTTAACTTAAATATTACATTGTACACCAAGGAATATTTAGAGAAGCAGGGTGCTAATGTTATTCTGTCTAGGAGTGATGATACGTTTTATTCATTGTCGGACCGAGTGTCGATGATACGTAATTTAAGACCAGATATTTCTGTATCTATCCATGGAAATTCATTAGATTATATTAGTAACTATTCCAAAACAAGTGGATTTCTTACATACTATAGTTATTCCCTTGGGAATGATGTTGTTGAACGGGTAAATCAGAGTATTGCAACTTCATTAGGATTTTCAGTAAAGCCGACTCGTGATAGGAGTCTTTCCTTAACAAGACTAACAACGTGTCCAGCATTACTGTTAGAAACCTCATTTTTTTCAAATCCGAATGATTATGAGTATTTAATTAAATCAGAAAATCAAAAAGCTTTTGGGGAGGCCATAGGGAAGGCAATCGAAGAGTATTTACGAGGGAAATCAGAAGTAGAGGTATTTACATATACGGTTAAAAAGGGCGATACATTAGCATCGATAGCCAAAAAGTATAATACAACAATAAGTGAGATACAAAGCTATAATGACATACAGGATATCAATCATATATATGTTGGACAGGAAATTATAATACCTAAAAGATGAACAATGTAACGAAATAGTATTTGAATGAAGGTATATTATGCTTTTAGTATAGTGCTTGAGGGATACTTAATCATATTCGTTATGTGCGAAATTTTAAATATGAATTAATACAAGAACAAAGCATATGTTGTTATAGGGACAAGAGGATAAATTGTTAAGTTAGAGTAGAAATATTTAATGCAGTTATTATGCAATAATTAGGGTGAAGGAGGCTTCTACATCTATTATGAAGAAGAAGTATGTAATTATAAGTATCTTAATCATAATTTTACTCCTAGGAACAAATTTTACCACTCTGATATTGCTGAATCAGAGAATAGAAAGAAAAAACGAGGAACTAAAAGAAGCATATGAGCAAATTTTAGACCAGAAGGAAGTAATAGATAAGCTAGAGGATGAGAAAGATGCTTTAGTAGTAAACAAAAAAGCATTGGAGGAGAAAAACTATGATTTAGTTCAAACCTATCAAACGCTTACAGCTCAATTCGAATCGTTAAAGTCAAAGAGTGAGGATTTAGAAGAACAGATAACTGAAAAAGATGCAATTATGAAAGAATATAGTTATGTGTTTAACTATGATCCCGTCACTTTAGAAGAATCTCAAGTCTATATTCAGGAGTTAGAGAATAAGATTTTAGAATTGGGTGGATTTGATAAGTATGAGCAACCAAGACGTTGGAAAGAGTATAGTGACATTGTCATATGGCTTGAAGATGGATCAAGTGTAAAGTGGGCGGACAAAGTTTATGAGAAATTAGAGTTGCTACCAAAAAAGATGATAGATACCTTGAACGATAATGGTTGGATGATTATTTTGACTCCAAGAGATTTAGAAGAAGTATACGATAGTGGAGTTGTGAATACAGTAGGATTAACTATTTATTATCATTCCCGTATATATCTTCAGAATAATGAGTTTTCAATTGATTATTGTACAATTCATGAGATTGGGCATGCACTAGACTTTATCAACAATTTCATTTCAAATGATAAGGAATGGAAGATGATATATGAAGATGAGGCAAAAGATTCAGGTTTTGACAGCTATTTTACAAGCTCAAGTTCAGAATACTTTTCAGAGATGTTTCAAGCGTATTTTTTAACACCTGAACAGATGCAAGAGAATGCACCATTATCTTATGAATATATGAGTAAGTTTGTTAATAGTTTTCATTAGAAAAGTGGTTATTGTAGATACAGATTGAACTTGTTCCAATAAGTTAGACCATTAAATCTAACAGTTGGCGATTAGTTCAAATAGGATCTACGATAGCCACTTCGTTCGTTTATCTTATTAATTCTTTTCTCTGTGCATACGCACGTCTACGGACTGGCAGTAATCCACGGTATCATAAATCTTGCGATCATCTACCATACTTAAACTCTTTGCTCGATTTTGCTCTGCAAATTTGCCTGTAAGTATACTTCCCGGGCCATTGACACACCCGCCCTCACAAACCATTCCTTCAATAAACTGTTCTGGTAATCTTCCAACCTTCATCATCATTAAAGCTTTTTTACATTCGGTTGCACCATTACAGCCCTTAACCTTTAGGTCAGCCTCAATTTGCTTCTCTTTTAAAGCTTGGATGACAGAGGCTGTAACACCACCTGCTACGGCGAAATTTTTTGCATAAATACTACCTTGTTGAAGATTTTTTCCGAAAGTACTTAATTCAACTTCTTTTGCACGAAACATAGCATAAAGTTCATCAAAGGTTAAAGCGTAATCAGCACCACCTTCAGTTATATGATCTAATACTTCTCCTTTTTTAGCAATACAAGGTCCTATAAACACACATATGGCATCTGGAACAATAGCTTTTATGTATTTTGCAGTTGCCTGCATAGGAGAAACAGTAGTTGAAACATTGCTAATCAATTGAGGAAAATGTTTTTTAATCATACTAACAAAGGCTGGACAACAGGAGGTTGTCTTCTTTTCTCCTTTTTCATAAGCTTCAGCCCATTCTTCAGCTTCAGATGCGGCAACTAAGTCAGCACCTAAAGCGACTTCATAAACACCCTCGAAACCAAGTTCCTTGATTGCTTCCGCGATAATACCTGTTGTGATACCAGCGCCGAATTGACCTTCAATTGCAGGTGCAATCATTGCGTACACAGGGATATTAGATTGAATTAAGTTAATAACATCAACCATAAAAGAACGTTCACTAATCGCACCAAATGGACAGTTTTTAATACAAGCTCCACAACTAATACACTTTTCTTCATCTATTATAACTACCCCATTCTCATCCATAGAAATTGCATCAACAGGGCAGCTGCGTTTACAAGGACGCATTAGATCTGCAATTGCATTGTATGGACAAGATGGCGCACACTTTCCACATTCTTTACATAAAGAAGGATCTATGTATGCTCGATCACGAAGCATTGTAATTGCTTTAAAATTACAAGCATTCTGACAACGCTTTCCCATGCATTTTTGACAGTTATCGGTTACGACAAATCTTGTAATAGGACATTCTTCACAAGCAGAGGATATAACTTGCACAATGTTTTTATCATTTAAATTTGCATTGGGTGATTTACCTTGAGCAAGACGTATTCTCTGTCGTATGATTTCTCTTTCCTTATAGACGCAACAACGGAAATTAGCATGAGGGCCAGGAATCATCTCAAAAGGAATAGCATCTTCCTTCTCAGCTAATTGATTTTTAAATGCTAGCTTTGCAACTTCAAATAGAACCTCATGTTTGATCGTTCCGATGTCATTATCAGTTTGTAACATATTATTTCCTTACCTTTCTAGAGCAAATACTAAGTTTTCCTTATACAGAGCATTATCACTGCTTAAGGTTGTATTTTACACTAAGTTTTAATAGTATTGTACATAAACTCTTTTCCCCATTTTTTTAATAATGTCGATTAACTGGGTAATAAGATTCATTCGTATACTTAGGTCAAATGGTAGACCTGGGTTTTGATGAGCCTCATTCATAGTTCTTCCTACAAAAAGATGTAGTTCTGTACATTCTTCAATTATCATCTTAGCAATTTGAGATCCACCATTCTTTCTGTCCAATTCTAAAAAGAAATTTTCATCTATATCTTTATTAATATACCGACGCATCAATTGTAAAGCGCGTGTTAATGTTAGTACACCTTCCGTCACTAAGTCAATTCCCTCAATATAAGCAATTGGAGGTAAATCTGGATCGGTATATTCAAGCGATGTTAAGATCGGTTTCCTTAAAATGCGGGATACAATATTTGCAGAGGTCCCACCACTAACAATTCGTTTGGCCTTACCACTCATAAACGCTGTTACAGCATTCGTATCATCAACAGGATTTAGCGGTGGTCCCGTAAATAGATTAACTGGTTTGCTATCCATTACACGAGCAACAGCAACCGTCGTATCATCACCTGGACATTGCATATATAAATCATCACATGCTTTACTCAGTATTGATGTAAGACGAGAAGATGATAATGTCTCGTTGGTTGCTTTCACACTGTATTCTGCCATACTATCCCAGGTCCAACCAAAATTCAAAGCTTTACCAACACCAGCATGAATTACACCATCGCTCATAAGAATAAAACAATCATTTACTTCAACATGAAAACGGTATTCACGTATCTTTTTTCCTTCAATCATTCGCTCAGTAAATGGGACATCTAGTAATTTTCCATTCCGAATGAATACACAGGCTGGATTATCGAACTCAACAAGGTATGCTTCACCTGTATTAAAGATTTGTAATATACTGAAAGTTGAATATGCAACCTCTCGAACTTTACATATTGGTAAAGTTTTAACGATCGTCTGAACACATTCTTCGATTCCAGCACCATTTAGGAACATCGTACCTAAAATCTTTGAGGTTAGGGTTGCAAGAATATTAGCCTTAACACCACTTCCCATTCCATCTGCCAGAATAATAATATCAGCATTATCAGTTTTTAATATTTCAACCTTATCTCCACAAAGTTCCTCATGGTGCTTATGTAGACTTTTGTAAGATACATCTAATGTTACACTCATATTTAACTCCTTACTGACGATATCTATTAAAGGTCATAAGGCTTTCCATCATTAAGTATGGTATCACGAAGCTTTGTTAAGGTTACCTTTGTCTCGGCAGTTGTTTCACCAAGTAAACCAGCAATTTCTTGGGCTACCATCATCTGTTTATCTATGACTTTTTGAGCCATCTCAATAGTTTCCATTTTTACTATGTATGCCTTACGATTTTGTTCTTCTTCATATGATATATCTTGAAAAATACCAAGAACAAGGTTTTGTTCTTTCATATATACGATGCTTTGTAGGGACGTAAAATTGAGGTCCGGATAAACAACCTTTTTACCAAGAATATTTTGATGTGTATCCATTACAGTTTGGAAATCTGAGTGATCAATGAATTCATATAAATACATCTCTTTTGCTTTTGCACGAGAGATATTAAATAACTTTTCTGCGGCTCGTGAGAATTCCATAATCTTCATCTCAGAATCTACAACGATAATAATATTAGGAGTCGTATCTAGCACTATATTCGACATGGATTGAGCGCGATCATGCATATAAGGAATACACATATTAAGCTCAGCCTTGCCTTGAAAAACAGCAATTGCCTTATCTCGGCAGGAGGCATAACCACAGGCTCCACAGTTGAACATATCTTCAGGATGTATTTTACCAATCTTACTTAATATATTCATAATCTGTTGCTCACTTGGAATGGCATCCTTTGGAGAATGATCAAAGAAGTTCTTTGATAAATCGATTGCCGTATTAAGGTTAAAGTAATCGTTAGAAACCGGTTCTTTTGGTATTGTTTCTTCCATATCAAGTTTGACTTTAAACCGAGAGATTGATTCACGATCAACGGCGGTACCTTTAATACAACCACCATTGCAGATGTCAGCTTCAATAAAGCATCCAGTGATTTCACCACGATTCATGCTCTCAAATAAATCGATACAGTTTTTAATGCCGTGTACATAGAACTTTCGATAATGTCCTGTCTTGGAACTGCTAGCAACAACAGAAGATAGAACACCACTACTAATTGGATAGAGTCGATTAACTAGTGGGTTGGGATTATCTAGAGGGGAGTCCTCTAATTGCATAAGATCTATGTTCTCTTCGCTAAGCCACTCTTCAAATTCCCTAAAATTTATGACAGCATCAATGACACCAATAGTTCGAGGGTCACCTTCTGCCTCTCTCTTTTTAGCAATGCAAGGACCCAAAAAGACAACCTTAACATCATTACCATATTCCTCACGAATTATTTTGCCATGGGCAATCATTGGGGAAATAACAGGTGCCATATATTTAGTTAAGGAAGGATAATATATCTCAATTAAGTCATTAACAGATGGGCAGCATGTAGTTACAATATTCTCCATTGTTCCTGCATCCAGTAACTGATTATATTCATGTGTTACATATGCTGCACCTTCCGCTGTTTCGCGTACAGCAGTAAACCCAAGCTTTCGTAAAGCAGTGATAACCTGCCCAGTTGATTTATACTTTAAAACACCAAGATAAGATGGTGCTAGGGAAACGATAGTTGGTAACCCTTGTGCTATATAAGCTTTTACTCGATCTAAATCACTGATAAATGATTTAGCATTCTGCGGGCAAATTTCTAGACAATGCCCACAAAGAATGCACTTATCATCCATAATATATGCTTGAGAATCTTTTACTGTAATCGCTTTAACTTCGCAGTTGCGCACACACTTATAACAGTTTTTGCACTTCGCTTCTTTAAAACCTATTACATTCATTATGTAAGCCTCCTAAGCACCTCGTTTTTGAAAAATTCCTGTGTGGTTTCTGGACGTACAGAAAATATGGAACCATCAACCGCTACACAGACACCTTTTACACAGTGACCCATACAAAAGGAACCATTTAATTCGATTTTTTCCTTAAGCTGATACTCATGAATAAGAGATTCAAGCTTAGTTACAATTTCTCTTGAACCTTTCAAATGACATGAACTTCCAACGCATATAGAAATAACCATCGTTGACCTCCTTATAGCGTGTGCTAAAAATTTAACAAAGCCTTATCACATTATAACACCGAATAAAATAAGAAACAAGGTCAAAAGCACTATATTTTATTCTTATATAAACGGTTAAAAAAATTAGGGCTTGTCGATAATGCTATTATAAGAGTATAATACATACCAAAGGAACTAAATATAATAAGAAATGGTGGAATTTTGAATGGAACTTATACAGATACGCGATTTATTTCGCAACAAAGAAAATTATATTGATAAGAGAGTAAGTGTCGGTGGATGGGTAAGAAGCGTTCGTGATACGAAGACCTTCGGTTTCTTAGTATTAAATGATGGTACATTCTTTGAAACATTACAGGTTGTCTATACTGATAAATTAGAGAATTTCACAGCTATTTCAAAACTTAATGTCGGAAGTGCAGTGATTGTATCAGGTAAATTAGTTGCAACACCAGATGCGAAACAGCCTTTTGAAATCCAAGCAGATGAGGTAGTTGTTGAAGGTGAATCCAGTACGGATTATCCACTTCAGAAAAAACGTCACTCTATGGAATTCTTACGTACGATAACACATCTTCGTCCACGTACGAATACCTTCCAAGCAGTATTTAGAGTACGTTCGTTAATTGCATACGCAATCCATCAGTACTTTCAAGAACGTAACTTTGTTTATGTGCACACACCACTAATTACAGGAAGTGATTGTGAAGGTGCGGGAGAGATGTTCCAGGTTACAACTCTTGATTTAAATAATGTTGCTAAAAATCCAGATGGAACTATTGATTTTTCACAGGATTTCTTTAATAAACCAACAAATCTTACCGTGAGTGGTCAGCTAAATGGTGAGACTTATGCCATGGCATTTAAGAATATCTATACGTTTGGACCAACCTTTCGAGCTGAGAATTCCAACACAACGAGACATGCAGCAGAGTTTTGGATGATTGAGCCAGAAATTGCGTTTGCAGATCTAAAAGATGATATGATTTTAGCAGAGGGTATGTTAAAGTATGTAATTCGTTATGTTTTAGACAATGCGCCAGAAGAGATGCAGTTCTTTAACAACTTTGTCGATAAAGGATTATTAGATAGATTAACTCATGTTGTTAACTCTGATTTTGGTCATGTGACGTATACGGAAGCAATTGAGATTCTTGAAAAAAATAATGATAATTTTGATTATAAGGTTAGCTGGGGATGTGATCTTCAGACAGAGCATGAACGCTATTTAACAGAACAGGTATTCAAAAAGCCTGTATTTGTAACTGATTATCCAAAGGATATCAAAGCATTCTATATGAAGATGAATGAAGATAATAAGACAGTTGCAGCAATGGATTTATTAGTACCTGGAATTGGTGAAATTATTGGTGGTAGCCAAAGAGAAGATGATTACGATAAGCTAGTAAAACGTATGAATGAGCTTAACTTAAATCAAGATGACTATGAATTCTATTTAGATTTACGTAAGTATGGTTCAGCAAGACATGCAGGTTTTGGTCTTGGATTTGAGCGTTGCGTTATGTATTTAACTGGTATGGGTAACATTCGTGACGTAATCCCATTCCCACGTACTGTAAATAACTGTGAACTATAAAACTTATTTAGCATGTTTGTGATTTTTAGTAGAATATAAAAAAAGAATGGGTTCGATGATATATTTCTTTGGTGCGCTTTACTCATAGGCCCACAAATGCGTGGGACTTGTAAGGTAATCTGAATAATATATCATTGAACCCATTCTTTTAGTTAAAGTTTTATAGAATCACAAATGAGCCCAGTTATTAATGATAGTCTGTTAATCTAATAACAAAGAAATTAAGATGTATTTCAAACTATGATTTAGTTAAAGATGGATTACGAAAAATGGATGTATAACGTGAAAGGGAAAACAATAAGACTAACCCTAGAACGCCACAAGATAGTACTTCACCGATACCAACTGTCAGCATCATAAACGGTATCGATAATGCTTCGCCATATGCAAAACGGAGCACCCAAGGTACGATAATAGTATTAGCGATAATTGGTGGGAGTGGGATTAAGAATTTGTGCCTACGAAGACTATAAGACCCGAGAGCGCCGATTAGTGTAGCTAAACTACCAAATACAATATCAAGTACATCACAGCCAGATAGTAAATTACCAAGTAAACACCCAATTGTAACACCTGGAATAGCTGCAGGTGTAAAAAATGGCAAAATGGTTAATGCTTCAGCAATACGAACTTGAATGTAGGAAATACTAATCGGTTGGAAAATAAATACTAGAACAACATAAATGGCTGCTATCAAAGCAGCTTGAATAAGAAAGAATAGTTTTTGATTTTTCATAGAAATCTCCTTTAGTTTTGTTTTACGAGTGGAAGGTCACGAACACTCGGTTAATTTGCCCTTAAGACCTTGTTTTTATGGGCATTTGCGACTTTATTAGTATAGCATGAAAATAGTGGTTGTCAAGGGTTGATACATATATGTTTTAACGTTTAGGAAAGAAAATAATGGAGTAACTGAATTACCTAACCTAGTTAGGAGAAAGGACATCATCCAATCGTCTTAAATGAAGAGAATTGGATGATACATGATATTATGAAACTTGAGAGACTTCTTGCCATAATAATGTTGCTACTTAATAGAAATCATATCAGTGCAAAAGAACTTGCTGAATATTTTGAAGTGTCAAAAAGAACTATTTATCGAGATATTGATTCAATTAATCAGGCAGGGATTCCAATCGTTTCGTATATGGGTGCAGAAGGTGGTTTCGGAATACTGGAGAATTATAAGATTACAAAGAATTTTTTGGATGATTATGAAATTAGCTCTTTGCTATCGGCTCTGAAAAATTTAAATAATACTGTTAGTGACAAAAAGATATCGCATACGATTGAGAAGTTAGAGAATTTAAAACCGGACAAAAATATCTTAAGTAGTCATAGCAAATCAGTTCCGATTAATATTGATTATAATAATTGGAACAGTAATAACAAGCAAAAGGATAAGATTAAGAATCTAAATAGCGCGATCAATGAGAAAAGAATTATCAGCTTCGAGTATGTTAATAAAAAAGGTGAATGTACGAATCGTACCGTAGAACCCTTATCACTTCTTCTTAAAGACTTTTCTTGGTATCTTCAGGGATATTGTCATAGCAAGGAGGATTATAGAGTATTCAAGGTAAAAAGGATGCGTATGGTTAAAGTAACAGACGATTACTTTACGCGAAATACACCTCCTTTGGAAACTTTGGATTATTTAGAAGAGTGGTATAAGGACAGTACAGTAATTAATATTATATTAAAGTTCAAAGCACAGATGAGAGCAAGGGTTTTTGATAGTTTTAACGAAGACGAGATACTACTTTTTGAGGATGGTACTATGGAGGTTCATTTCACGTATCCACAGGACAATGGGTTGTTTGAACTGATACTTGGATTTGGCAGTCAGGTAGAAGTAATAGAACCTCTTGGATTAAGATCTCAAATATATCAAAGAGCTGTTGAAATATGTAATATATACAAAAATGATAAATAAAAAGCAAGTATGACATACACCTGTCATACTTGCTTTTTTATACTAAGAGCAAATTAGCTAGGAGGAATTATAATGATTGAGTTACCTGAATCCTATACACTTATAGATCAAATCAATAAAGAAATAAGTGGTAAGATAATAGTTAAAGCGGAGGCAAATCATACTGCTCATGCATTTGCTCTGTATACAGGGGATCCGGTTGAATATAATGAAAAGCTTGCCGGAAAAACAATAATTTGCGCAGATGTATATAGCGGAAGTGTTCGAATAAAAGCAGATGATATGATAATAATTATTACTACTCCAATAAGATACCACAAAAAGAACGCTAAATTACCAGATAAGCATCAACTATATCTGGAATTTGAGGATGCAACCGCCATAACCTGTACAGTCCAAATGTGGGGCTCTTTTCTTTGTTTTAGAGAAGGAGATATGAATGGAATACCAAAACAGTACACCATTAACACGAATCCTTCTCCGTTGGAGCAAGAGTTTGATGAGAAGTTTTTTAGAGATTTACTTCATAAGGAAAAGTTATCTTCTCTTTCTGCAAAGGCATTTCTAACGACGGAACAGCGTATTCCAGGGGTAGGCAATGGTGTGGCGCAGGATATTCTGTATAAGGCAAAGATTCATCCTAAACGCAAGATGTCAACACTATCCGAGGAAGAGTTGAATGTTTTATTCAATACGTTAAAAAGTATTCTATTAGATATATGGAAAAAGGGTGGAAGAGATACAGAGTATGATCTATATGGATGTAAGGGTGGCTATAAAACAATCATGAGTAAATACTCTGTCAATAAGCCATGCCCAGTATGTAATACATTGATTACAAAAGAAAGCTATCTGGGTGGAAGTATATATCTTTGTGAAAATTGCCAGAAGATGTAAAGTGAACATCCGCATGTAACAGAATCAGAAATCTAATTAGGAGGTATGACATGGAATTTCATCAGATAACACAGGAAAAAAAAGACGCGATAGTAAATTCGCGATTTCCTCGCGCAGCGAAGTACGACCCAGAATGGCAATTACTATACGAAATGGGCTCGCCCTGCCTCTGGCTTACAGAAATAGTTTCGGACAAGCTTGGGCTCAAGCCGGGCATGAAGGTACTTGACCTTGGCTGCGGGCAGGCTCTGTCCTCAATTTTCCTTGCGAAGGAATATGGGGTTCATGTGTTCGCAACTGATCTCTGGATAAGTCCATCGGACAATTTGCAACGTATTCGAGAGGCAAAAGTGGAGGACTTGGTATTTCCGATTTACTCTGAAGCACATTCATTACCCTTTGCCGAAGGCTTTTTCGACGCGGCAATATGCGTGAATTCTTATCAGTTTTACGGCACTGCTGACACTTATTTTAACAACTACCTTGGAAAACTCATAAAACCTGGTGGTAAAATTGGGTTCGCGATACCTGGGCTTCATAAGGAATTCGAGGACTTAGTTCCCGAATATCTAAGCGAACATTGGAACAATGATTTTTACTACTTTCACTCCCTCAATTGGTGGAAACGTCACTTTGGCCGTTGCGGCACGGTCAATATCGACTTCGCCGATGATTTTACTGGTTATGGTAGTAAAATGGCTGAGCTTTGGGAGGCAATTCCTGACCGTATGCAGATGGTGAGAACGGATGTGGGGCGAAACATAAGTTGGTTTGACATTATACTTACCAAGAAATAGGAGGAATTGACTCATGAGATAATGGGGTTGAATGAATCACTTTTTACTGGAAGCAGGAATTTCATTGGAGTTACCTGAATCTGCATTAGGATAAGTGCTTCAATCGCGAGCAGAATAAACTAACGTTAGTTATGTGCTAAGAAAGCCCTGGAATTAGTCAGGGCTTTCTTATTTATCATTAGAAGTCTTTATTTATGGAAAGGATAAAGGCTGATAGAATAATCAGTTATATTGTATAAATATATAATGTAAAGTCACTAATGAACGTAAGTAACACTTAATCAATAGTTCAAACAACTAGAGTACGCTCACAATTTCTAAATCCCTTTCCTTGGACAAATCAAAGAAATGATTGTTTACTTTAACGATAGGCCTTGATAGTGCATGATTGTTAATCATGACGACCTCACCAGTTAGTGAATTGCTTAGGCGAACAGTTGAATTGATATAGGCTAAAGCAATACTTTTTAAAAATGGAATCAAGTAAACAACATCATACTTTTGATAGCCCTCATTTTCAAAATTGCGAATTACTTCAAATGGACAGATACCATCTCGATAAATTCGATTGGTAGTCATTGCATCGTAAACGTCTGCAATCGCAATAATCTTAGGGA
Organism: Bacillota bacterium; assembly: GCA_023410575.1. Lineage (GTDB taxonomy): Bacteria > Bacillota > Clostridia > Lachnospirales > Lachnospiraceae > Lachnoclostridium. Next base: position 16,341 of record JAEYPP010000055.1, read on the forward strand.
ATGTAGTAATTTCATTCGATGTCAAATTTTTAGGATATCCACTTCCATCGCAGCGTTCATGGTGCATTAAAACGGCATCTAAAACTCGTGAATCCAGGTTTAAATCTTTTAATATATGATAACCAAAATCAGGATGTTGTTGGACCATCTTATATTCTTCTTCTGTTAAAGCGTCGGGTTTATGTATAATTTCTTGTGGGATTTTCATTTTTCCAATATCATGTAGCATGCCAGCTAAGAGTAGTTGTTGCATATCATCAGAAGAAAAATTTAACCAAGATGCAAATGATGCACAAATAAGAGTAACATTCATTGAATGGACATAAACGATATCATCTTGTTCTTTCATGCACTGAAGCATATCGAATGTCCGAAGAGAGCTTCGACATTCTTTGAGTATATTAGTAACAGAATGTATTAAATGATCAATATTCATTTCATTTGCTGAATAACCCATCAATCCCATGAATGAGGATTTTAGTAATTCAACGGATTCCGTGTAGATTTTCTTAAATTTCTTAAATTCTACTGTATTCTTCAATTCATTTAGTTTGGACTCACTGATAGGAAGATTTACAGCAAGATTTTTGGGGATATAAACCATGATTTCTTTGACTGTACTTAACTTCAGTTTTGCTATAATTTTATTACCTATAACTGTGTTACGTGACAAAATTAGTTCTCTACGTGATGTATATACATCTTCTGCTACGATCATTCCAGGAACTAATTGCGAAATATGTAAAGTCAGTATCGTCATGATTAATATCAACCTCCTTCTTATATTAAATAGTACTATAGTACTAATTATAATTCTTTTTAGACAATATACAATAGTTTATAGGAAAAAAAAAGACGATATGCTATAATATTATCAATAATTTGTTTGGATTTTGAATGATTTAAAGGAGAGAGAGAATGGACTTTATACACATTGCAGATGTACACCTAGGAGCGACACCAGAATCAGATACTGCATGGTCAATTCAACGAGATAAAGAATTATACGATACCTTTTTTAGAGTAATAAAGACATGTGAGGAAAAGAGTGTTGATTTACTATTAATTGCAGGTGATTTATTTCATCGTCAACCTCTTTTGCGTGAATTAAAAGAAATCAACTATATGTTCGGAAAATTAACACATACTAAAGTTGTAATTATGGCAGGAAATCATGATTACATTTCAATGAACTCAAATTATTTAGAATTTAAGTGGAATGAGAATACGTACTTATTTATCAATAAAGAGATGGATAGTATCTTTTTTGAGGAGTTAAATACCGAGATTTATGGTTTTAGCTATCGAACAAGAGACATCTATGAACCAAAGTATGACAATGCTTTTTGTACCATCGAGGAGAGGATCAATATATTGCTTGCTCATGGTGGTGATGAGAGAAATATTCCAATCAATTATAAGAAGGTAGCAAATGCCGGTTTTGATTATGTTGCTTTAGGTCATATCCATAAGCCAGAAATAGTAACGGAAAATATGGCTTATAGTGGTTCTTTGGAACCTCTAGATAAGACAGAACTCGGGCAGCATGGTTATATTTATGGTACGATTAATAAAGATGAGAATTTGAAAACAAGTGTTAAGATTGAGTTTGTTCCATTTTCAAAAAGAATCTATCAGAAAATTGTATTACCAATTACGAAAGATACAACAAACTATTCTATAATTGATGAACTGAGTGAATTATTAAAGCAATTTGGAGAAGAGAATATGTATCTAATAATTTTAGAGGGTAAGAGAGATCCAGAAATTATACTAGATACAAAAGCAATATATTCGATTGGAAATATTGTTGAGGTAGTCGATTGGGTATTACCAGACTATGATTTTGATAAATTATATATAGAGAATAAAGATAATTTAATAGGCGCATATATAAGCAAAATTCGTACAGAATCCGAGAATGAAGAAATTGTTGAAAGAGCGCTATATTATGGGATTGAAGCTTTGTTAAATACAAAGGAAAGGTAGGAGCATTTTGATTATTAAAGAAATTAATCTAGAGCATTTTGGTAAATTCCATGATAGTCATATAATGCTAAAACCAGGATTTAATATAATATATGGACCAAACGAAGCTGGTAAATCCACACTACATGCTTTTATTCGAGGTATGTTTTTTGGAATTGAGAGAACAAGAGGGAGAGCTTCTAAGGATGACTTATACACAAGGTATGAACCCTGGGATACACCTGGTGCCTATCAAGGGAGTATGGTAATAGAAATCGATGGTGAGGATTACCGAATTAATCGCAGTTTTTATAAGAAAGAGAAGAAACTTCAAGTAATTCATGTGCGTACAGGCCGTGAGGTAACAAGTGAGGAAGCAGGTGTACAGCATCTGCTTAAAGGGTTAACGCAGAGTGTATATTGCAATACAGTAAGTATTGAACAATTAAAGGCAAAAACAGAATATGAATTAGCACAAGAGTTAAAAAATTATATTACAAATTTATCGATGTCAAAGAGTACGGAGGTTGATGTTAATCGAGCACTTACGTACCTTACAGATAAAAGAAAACAGATAGAAAAGTCAATACCAAATGATAGAATTCAAATACTAGAGCAATCGATAAAAAAGGAGCAAGAAGCAATTGAGCAGTGTGAGCAGCTAAAGGAGGAACTGTCTTATCTAACTGAGCAATTAGAGGTAATTAAGACAAAAAAAATTAAGTATTCTGATGCTAATTGTACAGAAAAATTTGCAAAGCTTGCGATGTTGCCGGCAGTAAAAGAAAAGTATCGGACTTATAAAGATATTGTAATACAAAAAAAACAAATAAAGGAAAAACTAGATCATCTAACTGAGAGATCAAAACGTACGGTTGAGGAACTCGATAATTCAAGCGTTATTCAGGCGCATTTAGAGGAGTTACAAGGATTACGACAAAAAAAGCAGAAATATGAAGATGAAATTAGGATTAAAAAATCAGAGTGGGAAATTGGTAGTACTTCAAAAAAAGTTAATGGAAAAAGCATAGGTATAATGATTGCTTTACTAGGTGTAATTCTTATATTAGCTCCCATTGGCAATCAGATCTTACGGTGTTCCATCGGTGTAGGTTTATTGCTCTTTGGAATTCTAGAATATGTCTATCGAGTAATTAAAGATGGACAAAGGTTAAAAGTAATGGAGGAAATGGAGCGTGAGTTTGAAAAAAAGATATTTCAAATTCACAGCAAGCGACATGATATATTGTTACAACATCGTGTTACGAATGAAACACAGTTATTAATGAAATTCAATGAGTTGACAAAGAGTGGAATCGAACGGGAGCAACTTTTGGAACGTAAAGCTGAATACCTAATATCATTAAAGGAATTAAAAGAAAAAGCCGAGGACATTGAGGTTGAGATTCTCAATGTTATGAAGTATTTTATTGAGGATCCTGAGGTGTCTGATAGCTGTATGGAGGAATTGAAGCTAGTTGCGGAAGAGTTTAGAGAAGAGGTAACTGCGAATGAAGAGAAATATCGAGCTAGATATGACGATATTAAGGGACAAGTTGAGCGTATTCGTTGGATACTAGAGAGTAATCATAACCAAGAGGCACAATTATTACATGATCAAGAGGAGTATGAGCGCCTAGTGAAACAAAGGCAGACGAAGCAAGGTGAGATACAAGCGATTACACTCAGTATTCAGACACTTAAGGATTTATCCTCGACAATACATGACACTTTCGGCTCACGATTAAATGAAGTTGCATCAGAGCTGATAGCTAAGATAAGCAATAATGAATATCAAAAAGTAACAATCGATGAAAATCTAAATATAAAAGTACTTCAAAAAACTCGATATGTATCCATTGATAATTTAAGTGCTGGAACGATGGATCAGATGTACTTGGCACTTCGGTTAGCAGTGGCACAACTGTTATTTCCAAAAGCTAAACTACCTGTTATCCTAGATGACGCTTTTGCGCTTTACGATGATGATAGAACGAGAGAAGCGCTCTCAATGCTAACATCTCAAAGTAAGCGACAGATTATTCTATTAACATGTCATAAGCGAGAGGAAGAGATTGTCCTTAATGATAATATGGAAACGAATATTATACATTTAGAAAGAAATTAGTCTTCTATTTAAGCAAATATTCATAGCTCTAAACTAACGGCTCATGCTACAGATTTTGTGGTATGAGCCGTTAGTGTTTATATTTTAGTTGATCAACTTCTTATGTAATTTTTTATAACAATGTCATAAAAAATAAAAAATTTTGATACTTTTTTTAAAAAATATTGACAAGAAAAAATAATTATGTATAATAATAATTGTAAAGAGTACACGTGAACGCAAGTACAAGTTACAAAGGGAGAATGAAAGACACTTTTAGATATAGTGTAAGAAGTTCTCTTAAATTTAAAGGTGAGTACACGTGTACACAACGTAACCTATGTAAGTATATTATTTAGGAGGTAGGGATTATGAAAAAGTTGTTATGTGTAGCATTATCAACATTACTTATATCCATGCTATTAACTGGGTGTAAGGCCAAGGAAACACAAGAAAAAGTAACGGAAGAAAAAGCAACGGAACAAAAAGTAACAGAAGAAAAAGCAACGGAACAAAAAGCAGATGGGGAACCAATTACGCTTCAGTTCTGGAATGTATTCACAGGGTCGGATGGAGATATCCTACGAGAAATTGTAGACAAGTACAATGAAACTAATAAAGATAATATCAAAATTGAGATGGACATCATGCCAAATGACACATTACATCAGAAACTTCCAGCAGCTATAGCAACAAAAACAGCACCTGAACTAGTTTTATTTGGAGTTGAGAATATTGCACCTTATGTAAGCAATGACTCACTTGAGGATATTAGTGATTTCTGGGAAACAACAGGTGTTGATAAAAACAACTTTTTAGAAAATGTAACCGAATTATCTTATGTAGATGGTAAGTTATATGGTACACCAATGCAATATAATGTTAGCTATTTATATTGGAATAAAGATTTGTTCGAAGCAGCTGGTCTTGATCCAAACACACCACCAACGACCTTGGACGAGCTTGCAGATTATGCGGTAAAACTAACGGATGCATCCAAGAATCAATATGGACTAGCTCTACCTACCAACGCTACATATATGCAGTTTCTTTGGGCAAATGGCGGAGACGCAGATGATCCAAATACCAATACAAACCTCTTAGATTCCGTAGCAAACCTTAAAACTTTAGAATGGTTACAAGACTTAGCAGTGAATAAAAAAGTAACACCACTTAATATCACAGGTGCTGATGCAGATACGATGCTACAAGCTGGACAAATTGCTATGTACATGAGTGGACCATGGCAAATCAATGGTTTGAGAACACAAGGAATTAACTTTGGAATTGCTCCTTGTGTGGCAGGTAGTGCGGGAGCATTCTCACCAGCTGGTGGATGTAGCTATGTGATTCCAAAGGGAACCGATGAAGCTAAGAAGCAAGCAGCTTATAAGTTTATGAAATATTGGCTTAGCGATGAAATCTTAAAAGAATGGTCTCAAAGAAATGGTTTCCCTGTATGGTCTAAAACACTTGCAGAGGATAGTGATATTAAGAACGACGAAGTATTGAACTCTATATCCGTGGCAACAGAAATTGGACGTGCTTATAATCTAGGTTATTCATTAGCAAGTCAGATTGATAATGATGTTATGATTCCTATGTTTGAAAAAGTTATTAACGGCGGTGCAACTCCAGCAGATGCATTAAAAGAAGCGGCAGCAGCTATGGACAAAGTACTAACTCAATAAATATGCAAATGTAGGTATTGTATCTTATATTTAGATTATGACTGTTCTATATTGATTGATATCTTTATGATTTTTGTTTCTTGTGAACTGGTGTTATACTTCAGTTCACAAGAAATATAATTGAGCATAAAGTTTTCCTAAAAAAGAAAGGATACAGTATGAAGCGAAAGAAAAAATTTCAAACACGTTACCAGAACAGTGCATATCTATTTATTCTGCCTTCGATGCTGATACTTGCAGTTTTTGTTTTTATCCCACTCATTGCTTCATTTATCATAAGTTTACTAAACATGAACATTTTTATGAAGGATATCTCCTTTGCAGGACTTGAGAATTTTATCAAGTTATTTAACGATAGCAGAGTTAGCAATGCTACGTTTAATAGTTTAGTGTTTGCACTGTTTGAGGTACCTCTACAAATTGGGCTTGCTTTAGTTTTAAGTATGTACGTTGCACAGAATAATCGATTTACAAAAGCTTTACGTGCTATTTATTATGTGCCGTTTGTATGCTCTATGACAGCAATAGGCATCGTCTGGTCAATGTTGTTAGATCCGAATCTTGGAATACTCCCTTATATCTTGCGTCAAATTGGAGTTGAGAGTGTATCATTTCTCAAGGATCCTAAACTTGCGATGCCTACCATTATTGCGGTTAGTGCATGGAAAGGGTTTGGCTATACATTAACACTAATCACAGCAGCAATTCTGAATGTGCCAGCTTCTTTATATGAGGCAGCAGATATGGATGGAGCTAATATTTTTAAGAAGTTTATAAGCATTACAATTCCTAGCATATGGCCAACTATTAGTTTTTGTGTTGTAACGACAACCATTAGTGCAATACAAATGTTTGATCAAGCATATGTAATGACACAGGGTGGCCCTTTGAATAAAACAGAGACTTTAGTACAGTACATATATGATCGAGGTTTTCAAACAGCTCCATATGATTTAGGTTATGCTTCTTCGATTTCTGTATTTCTTTTCGTCATCATCGCTACGATAACATTTGTACTTAGAAGATTTGTTTTAAAGAAAGGAGAGGAAGCAAGTGAATAAGAGAAAAATCACAGTTGGTAGAATCATTGGATTTGTGATTACCATTGGTATGGCTATTCTTGTAATAATTCCTATTATCTGGCTATTTGTTTCCTCCTTTAAAACAGATTCAGATGTAATATCGTATCCACCCGTATTTTTTCCAGTGGAATGGACGGTATCCCAGTACCTTTATGTAGCTAAAAGTATCCCGATTTTTGATATGACAAAAAGTACAGTCCTATTTGCAGGTGGTGTTACATTAATAAGTGTGATATTCGATTCTATGGCAGGCTACGCCTTTGCGAGAATGAATTTTAAAGGATCAAAGTTATTGTTTTCCATCATCCTTTTAACTATGATGGTTCCATTTCAGATTATTATGACACCTCTTTATATTGAGATATATAAACTTAATTTATTGGATACATATCTTGGATTGATTCTTCCTAGGGCAACTAGTGCTTTTGGTATCTATATGATGAGATCTTTCTTTGTAGGACTTCCAAAATCCTTAGAGGAGTCTGGGCGAATAGATGGTATGGGAGAATTTCGTATCTACCGTTATTTAATGTTACCGCTTTGTAAACCAGCACTCTTTAGTCTTGCAATCTTTCACTTTATGAACAATTGGAATGATCTTCTTTATCCATTGATGCTCACAAGTTCGCCAGCGAAGAGGACATTATCTGCTGGACTTGCCATATTGGTGGGGAATAAGGTAATCAAATATGGCCCTACATTGGCCGCAACTATGATTTCATTAACGCCATTGCTCGTGCTATACATAGTTTGTCAGAAATATTTTGTAGAAGGAATAGCAACTGCAGGAACCAAAGAATAATTCTATGGAGGTAGTACATGAAAGCTGAGATCATTGTGAATAAAGATTACATCAAGGGAAGAATCGATAAACGGATATATAGCTCTTTTGTTGAGCATATGGGAAGAGTCGTATATTCTGGTATCTATGAGCCTGGGCACCCAACAGCTGATGAGGATGGTTTTCGTATGGATGTACTTGAGAAGGTTAAGGAGATGGGTGTAACAGGCATACGTTATCCTGGCGGAAATTTTGTTTCTTGCTACGATTGGAAAGATGGAGTTGGTCCTATCAAGGATCGTCCTAAGCGTCTAGAAATTGCATGGAGAGCAATTGAAACCAACGAATTTGGAACCAATGAGTTTATGAAATGGGCAAAGAAAGCAGAGATTGAGCCAATTTTTGCAGTAAACTTAGGAACGAAAGGAATAGAAAATGCAGTATCGTTAGTTGAGTACTGTAACATAAAAGATGGAACTTATTATAGTGATCTAAGGCGAGAGCATGGAGTCGAGGAGCCTTATCATATTAAAACGTGGTGTCTTGGGAATGAAATGGATGGCGATTGGCAGATTGGGCATAAGACAGCAGAAGAATATGGTAGGCTAGCACAAGAGACAGCAAAAGCTATGAAACAAGTAGACTCAGATATCAAATTGGTTTCTTGTGGCAGTAGTAAATCGGATATGCCTAGCTATCCTGACTGGGAAGTGACTACCTTAGGATACACTTACGATTATGTAGACTATATATCTCTTCATCAGTATTATGGGAATCAAGAAAAGGGAACAAAATACTTTCTAGCTCAATCTATTGATATGGAAAATTATATTAAGACAGTAATTTCAGCGTGTGATGTTGTAAAAGCAAAGAAACGTTCGAAAAAAGTGCTTGACATCAGCTTCGATGAGTGGGGAGTTTGGTCCATCCCAGATAAAGAAGTAGCTGCTCAAGTAGATGAGAAACCATGGCAGATTGCTCCTCATCTAAGTGAACAGATTTATACGATGGAGGACAGCTTACTTTTCTCTAGCATGATGATGAACTTTATCAAGCATGCAGATCGTATTAAAATTGCGTGTCAGTCATTATTGACGAACATTAGTGCAGCTATTATGACAGATAAAGGTGGTGAAGTTTGGGTTCAGCCAATCTTCTATCCATTCTCGTGGATGGCCACTTATGGCAATGGTCTTGTGCTGAAGGACCTGTTACAGTGCCAATCTTATTCCTGTGAAGGATTTGAGAAGGTACCTTACGTAGATGAAGTGGTTGTATTCAATGATGAAAAGAATGAGTTAGTAATTTTTGCACTGAATCGAAGTGAAGAGGAAAGTGTTGATATAAACCTAGTGCTTCAGCAGTTTAAATTACAGTGTATTCAGGAACATATTGTATTAAGTCATAAAGATAAGAAAGCTAGTAATCTAAAGAATCATAATGAGGTGAAACCATATCAAGTAGAGGATTCCAAAGTGGTGGATGGATTCGTAAAAGCAAAGCTTCAACCACTTTCTTTCAATATGGTTCGAATTCGAGTGATGTAATTTATAGTTAGGATTTAGTAAATAATAGAAGTCGTGTATACCAATATTTATAGTTTTATGGTATAGTATTAAGAAACGATTTAAAAGGAGATTTGTCTATTATGGGCATAACGACAAAAGACCTTGCTAAAATATGTGGAGTATCACGAACAACTGTACATCGTGCGTTATCCGATACTGGAAGGATTAATCCACAAACCAAGGATCTTATATTACAAACAGCGAAAAAATATGATTATCGACCAGATCTATTAGCAAGAGGACTTGTCAAAGGGCAAACCTACAACATTGGTGTAGTAATTCTTGATGTTAATAACCGATATTTTGCGCAGATGTTAAGTGCAATTGAAGTAGAGGCTAGAAAACAGGGATACTTTGTAAATATCACACTACATGAGAAGAACCCAGCTATAGAAAAAGAGCAGATTGCAAGACTTGTGGATTATCACGTGGAGGGCATTATTTTATCTTCTGTGAATCAAGGAGAAGAGTATAAAAAGTATCTTAATAGTTTAAATACACCGATTGTAACCATCGATAATAAAATTGAAGAAGATATTCCTTTTGTTGGAATCAATGAACGAGAGGCAGCAAGAGCAGCATCGGTTCAGATCGTTAAAAAAGGTTATCAAAAAGTGGTTTTTGTTTGTCCACCATTATTAGACCGTGGAAAAGAGAACATCTACGTTCATGAAGAACGAGAAAAGGGTTTTAAAGAAGCAATGATGTGTTCAACGGACGTTGAGGCAGTTGTTATTGATCAAGGAGATTATCTGAGCCTTTGTACAAATCAACTAGAAGATGGTGTAAAAACTGCATTCTTCTGCTCTGGTGATATATTTGCACTAGAACTTATGAAGCATTTAAAATCACGTGGGAAAAATGCACCAAAAGATTATGGAATTATGGGCTTTGATAACATCGATGTTTTAGACTATGTTACACCAAGACTTACAACAATCGACAATTCAGTAGAAAAAGTAGCTATCATGGCAGTTAATATGCTCTTTGACATGATTAATGGAAAGTCTACTCGAACAGAGATACTATTAGATTATCTTTTGGTGAAAGGGGAAACTATATAAGACGAGGCTGATTAATCCTACATTTGTGTAGTTACATTCGATAAAGGAGGATAAGAAGATGAAGTCCTTAAAATATAATGAAGTATGGATTGCACAGAGAGCAGACCCTTATGTTTACAAACATGAGGATGGAAGTTACTATTTTACAGCAAGTTTACCTGAATATAATGGTATAGCATTGAGAAAGGCCGAGTCCTTAGAAGCACTGTGCGATGCGAAAGAAGTTATGATTTGGGAAAAGCATGATGGGGGCCCTATGAGTTATCATGTATGGGCACCAGAATTACATTACATCAATCAGAAATGGTATATTTACTTTGCTTCTGGTGAAGTAGAGGACATTTGGAATATTAGGCCTTATGTATTGGAATGTATCGGACAGAATCCTGTACAAGACCCATGGCATGAGATGGGGATGATGCAGTGTGCCCAAGATGATGAGTTTTCTTTTCGTTCCTTCTCATTAGATGGAACAGTGTTCAAAAGTAAGGGAAAATATTATTACATATGGGCAGAGAAGGTAGGTGTTGGTAAACAAATATCAAATCTATATATTGCTGAGATGGAGACACCTACAAAACTAAAAACTGTACAGGTTCTTTTATCGACACCCGATTATGAATGGGAAAGAAAAGGTTACTGGGTAAATGAGGGACCTTCTGTACTAAATAAAAATGGTAAGATATTCCTAACCTACTCTGCTAGTGATACAGGAGTTAATTATTGCATGGGTATGCTTAGTATTGATGAAGATAGCGATTTGCTGAATCCTAGGGAGTGGAAGAAAGAAAGATATCCTGTATTACAGTCTAGTATAGAAAAAGGAATCTATGGACCAGGACACAATTCTTTTACGGTTGATTTACAAGGCAATGATATTCTAGTTTATCATGCTCGAACGAAAGCAGAGATTACTGGAAATCCTTTATATAATCCGAACCGCCACGCGATGCTTATGAAAATAGAGTGGAACAAAGAAGGAGAACCCGTGTTTGAATTTTAGTTTAATAAAAAGTCGCTGTAAGCTCTATGCCTACAGCATTTTTTATTTATATACTAGGATTCCTCTTAGTTTCCTAGTATATAAATAAAGCGTCCAAAGAAGGACGCAAATATGCACACAAGCGCGCGATGATGATGTCGCATACGCGACCGCGCTTGGCGCGAGTGTTTTGCAAGCAAAAAACTTTTTTAGGAGAGTATATTTACCGCCCCATTTTGATAGAATATTGTTTAAATTTGATTGTATCTACGAAGTATTGCTTGGATGCGTTCTGTCGGACTTAAGAAATCACTAATGGAAGCATCATGATTCAATGCATCAATTAATAAAGCAATGTACTTACTCATATCAGCACTGATATAATACTCACGGCTTAACAATTCCTCTGGCTGATATACAAGGTTAGTTGTCATGACACGATAGATAAGTCCCTTTTCATATGCTTCATCAAATTGCTTTAAACCATTTGTGAATAGTCCAAAAGTTGAACAAACAAAAATACGACCAGCTTTTCTCTTCTTTAATTCACGAGCGACATCTAACATACTTTCTCCAGAGGAGATCATATCATCAAGAATGACTACATCCTTACCTTGTACGTCAGCACCTAAAAACTCATGAGCAACAATTGGATTGCGACCATTGATTACGGTTGTATAATCACGACGTTTATAGAACATACCCATATCAAGGCCAAGTACGTTAGCAAAATACACAGCACGTCCCATTGCACCTTCATCTGGGCTAATAATCATCATATGTTTTGAATCAAATTTGATATCAGGTACATTTTTTAATAAACCTTTTATGAACTGGTAAGAAGGCATTACTGTTTCAAAACTCTTTAATGGAATTGCGTTCTGAACTCTTGGGTCATGAGCATCGAATGTAATAATACTTTCAACACCCATATTTGTTAATTCTTGTAGAGCAAGTGCGCAATCAAGAGACTCTCTTGAACTTCTCTTGTGCTGCCTGCTTTCATATAAGAAAGGCATGATAACTGTAATTCTTCTTGCCTTACCACCAACAGCAGCAATTATTCTTTTTAAATCTTGATAATGATCATCTGGCGACATATGATTGGTATGTCCACACACAGAGTAAGTTAAGCTGTAATTACAAACGTCAACAAGTAAATATAAGTCATCACCACGCACAGATTCTTTAATGGTTCCTTTTGCTTCACCCGTACCAAAGCGCGGACATGCATGCTTAATCAGGTAAGAATCTCTTTGATACCCTGCAAATGCCATTGTTGTAGTATGCTCACCTGTACGTTGTTTTCTCCATTTAACGATATAATCGTTAACCTTCTGACCAAGACCGTTGCTACTTTCAAGTGCAATAATTCCTAGCGTTCCAACAGGGATGGTTTCTAAAAAATTTTCTTGTGACATCATTTTTCCTCCAGTATCGTTCATTATCGGTTTCCAACACTCGTTATAATACTATTATCCACTTATTTCGTCAAGATTAAACTGTTCGTTTCTTTATAGGATTAAGAAGTTTTTGTAATCGAATATCATCCCCTATTATTTTTAAAAGAGTATAGTTACTTGAAATTCTTGAGAAAATTCGTTCACTGTAATTGTTTTTAAGTTGTTCAAAAGATAGATTTGTTGAAATTATCGTAGATTTTTGCTTTAAATGCCGTTCGTTGATACATTGATATAACTGCGACGTAATAAACGTGTTGTTCATTTCAGTGCCGATATCATCAATAATGAGTAAATCACAGTCTAAGATATACTCAAAACGGTTACGTATCTCATCATAATCTTCCGCTGTGTTAAACTTATACTTTTCTAAAATTTCAAACAATTGAAAAGATGTTAGATAAATGACAGTATGACCAGAATCTAATAACTCCTTAGCAATACAGTTGGATAAAAATGTCTTACCAACACCCGTGTTTCCGTAAATAAGTAAATTATCATACTGATGATCAAAATTATCAATAAAGGTTTTTACAATATTTAAAATATTTTTAATGTTAGACAATGGAGTTTGTTTGATTATCTCATCCATATGTGTATTATCATAATAAGAGAGCGAAAAAGTATCAAAATTTTCTTGTGATAAGGCTTCTTGAACATTGGATTGAGAATATAGTAAGTTCACAATCGCTTGTTTAAAGCAGCTACACTTATCATTACCAACATAACCTGTATCCTTACACATTGAACATACGTATTGTGGATCTAAATAGTCACTTGGAAAACCCGCATTAGCGATGATTTGTTGTTTTCGTTTTGCCAGTTGTTCATTATGCTCCTTTAAACCACTTAACGCAGTGGAATCGTTCATTAAAGCAAGCTTTGCGCGTTGAATCGAGTCATGAATCATCTCATCATCAATGGCCTTTAATTCTGGCAATTTTTCATATACAATTTCTCTTCGACGATCTAACTCAAATTTGCTTTGTAAACGGCGATTATCGTACTCTCGAAGAATTGTATTATACTGATAATTCTTTAATCCCATATTCAACTCCTTTCAACTATCGATTGTTTAACAAACGTTGTTCCATAGATAAAAAATCTTCATCAGAATATTTACGTTGAGGAAATGCATTAAACTTATTAGTGGACGTAGCTGTCTGTCTTGTTGCAGCTGTTAATTTATTGGCTGCATTGATAGCAGTTTTTTTTGCGTGAACTTCATCAAGAGCAGCGATATCTTTTAAACAAGTTACACCATTCTTCTTCCAGGTTTCTAATATTTTATCTGCATACTTAAAATCTGGTTTTGCAGTTGCTAACATTGTTCGATTACAAGCTTCTTCAATGATATGAATATCAAAACAATATTCATGGAACCAACGGTGCATGTATCTTTTTTCAATCGTACCTGGCGCACGATTGAGACCGAAGGCCTTGTTTACCGCATTATAGTTATTATTATACGCAGCAGTTGTTTCCTCAGCTTTTTCAACAGTATTAATACCACTTTCAGCCCAAGACATAGCAACAGCTTCTATATAAGAAACATTCTTTTTGTTTTTTGAGATACAGTATTCATAAAGGTAAAAGATAAGTTCTGCGCTAAAACCAACGCTCTCATATAGAAAAAGAACTAATTGAATGTCAGCAGGTTTTAATAAGCGTTCCAATAATCGTTCTACTGTATTCATAATCCACTTGACTTCTTCCATATCAGTCAATTGCTTAATCTGTGCATCAGAATAATTAGGTTTATGAATTGTTGTTTTAGTAATAGATATGCTTTCTTCCACCTCAGGTGGTTGCTCGTTATCATTGGCTTTTACTGAGGAATTGATTACTGTTTCATTTGGCATGGTAAATGCAATGGAAGAAATAGTTGTCTTATCTGAACGGACAACCACTATCAATTGTTCTTTCTCCCAATAGCGAATTGCGCGATCAATATCTTTTTCTGTCTCATCTAAAACTTCTGCTAAATACGTAATGGAAGTTTCTAATTTATTATTTTGAAGGCAGCGTAGGAGTAAAAGATATACTTTCACAAAGCTACCATTAGCACGTGGCATATATTCATCAACAAAACGATTTGTAATAACAGTAACTCCATTTTCCGTTGATGATAATAACGTAAAATTACTCATAGTTACACCCCAATCTTTATGTAGGCGAGTGGTTAGGTCTCTCCCCTTTAACATAACAAATATGCAGAGACCTTAAGTTGCATGCACATTATAGCATATAAAAATTCACTTGCAAATAGGGGTTTTTGGCAATCGAGGAGGTGATCTTTTTGATGTTGATAATGTTAATAATGTGGATAAATTCGTGGATGAAACATTATAGTTTCTTAGTAAATAAGGTAGAGGTGTGATTAATACTGACATTATAGCGAAGACAGTCTAATGATGTAAATTTGTGTTATAAACGAAAAAAATCCACAACCTTATCGGAATAAAAATGTTGATAAGGTTGTGGATTATGTGGATAACTATTTATGAAGGAGAGATTCTCCAATAGAAACAACGTCTCCGGCTCCCATAGTTATCAACAGGTCACCGTTAGTACAATTTTTAAGTAAAAATTCTTCGATTTTTTTAAAATCATCAAAATAGTATGCTTGCTTTCCATTTTTTTCAAGTTGTTCCTTAATATCTCTTGATGAGATATCGCCAGGGTCTTCTTCTCGCGCAGGGTAAATATCTGCTAACACAATTTTATCCGAAAGTGAAAG
This sequence comes from Bacillota bacterium, assembly GCA_023410575.1. Lineage (GTDB taxonomy): Bacteria > Bacillota > Clostridia > Lachnospirales > Lachnospiraceae > Lachnoclostridium. The sequence continues at coordinate 31,784 of JAEYPP010000055.1, forward strand.
AGCGGCAACAAAGTCAGAAAATAGTGCTTTTGTACGAGAGAATGTATGTGGCTGGAATACACACCATATATCTTTGTGAGGATATGCCTTGGCAGCAGATAAAGTAGCTTTAATTTCGGTTGGATGATGCGCATAATCGTCAACAATTGTAACTCCACCGATAACCCCTTTCTTTTCAAACCGCCGTTCGGTTCCTCTAAAATTTAATAAAGCAACCTTGATTGCTTGAAAGGATACTCCAAGACTATTGACTAATGCTATGGCCGCTACCGAATTTGAAATATTATGTTCGCCTACAACATTAAGAGTAATGCGTGTAACAAACTGGTTTTCATGGATTAAGTCATAAGTTCCATATCCTTCTTCTGTATAAGAAATATTGGCGGCGGCATAATTAAATGGAGAAGCAATTGCAATAAGATCTGTTATACCGTCTAAGACTCCATAAGTTACTACATTACATGACAGATCTGCTGTTATTTCTTCATAATTTTCTATATGGCCGTTAATTACTAAGTTTCCATCACTTGGGAGCTTTTGAGCAAAGACACGGAAGGAATGTCGTATATCTGCTATATCTTTAAAAAAGTCAAGATGTTCTGCTTCAATATTGAGAATAATTTCATGGGTTGGATAGAAACTTAAGAAACTGTTCTTATATTCACATGATTCTACTATAAAATTACTAGAGTTACCAATACGAATATTTCCTTCGATATTATCAAGAATACCACCTACCGATATGGTAGGATCCATATTACCCTCAATCATCATAAGTGAAACCATTGAAGTGGTAGTTGTCTTTCCATGAGTACCTGCAACACTAATCGCATTTTTATATTGCTTCATGACCTGACCTAAGAGGTTAGCTCGATCCATCATTGGAATATTGTGTGCAATGACAGCTTGATACTCAGGATTATCTTCATGAACGGCAGCAGTATATACAACGAGGTCGATATCCTCATTGATATTTTCAGCTGTTTGCTTATAAGCCACATTAATTCCTAGCTTAATTAGATGATTTGTTATCTTACTTTCCTTATGATCTGATCCTGTTACGGTAAACCCTTTGGTATGTAAAAGCTCCGCAAGACCACTCATGCTGATACCTCCGATTCCGATGAAGTGAACATGAATCGGTTTGGTAAAATCGATTTGATACATAGTCAATGACCTCCAGTTTTTATTCAAAGCATATCTAATATGCACATTTTTAGATTTTACTGATATGCATATTATAACCTTTTTATGTGAAATTACAACAATACTAGGAAATTTAATATACGATCAATAAAATGCAGAAATTTTTAACATTGACATCAAGGGTCAAGGGCTGTATAGTATATCATTATTCCAATATATTTGAAATTTATGAAAATGTTACTGTTTCATACGGTACATTGGTAAACTATTGTTACAAATTATCCTAGTTTATGACAATATGCAACAATGGATAAGTTAATTTTACCAAAAAAAGATAAGTTGTTTAAAATTATTTGGTAAATATATTCACATTTGTAAAAATTGATGATATAATGGAAATAACAAACAGCAAGAGGTGATGGCATGATAAAAAAAGAAATGATTGCAATGCTGTTGGCAGGTGGACAAGGCTCAAGATTAGGAGTGTTGACATCAAGTGTTGCAAAACCAGCAGTAGCTTTTGGTGGTAAATATCGAATTATAGATTTTCCACTAAGCAATTGTATTAACTCCGGCGTAGATACCGTTGGTGTATTAACTCAATATCAGCCTTTGAGGCTGAATACTCATATAGGGATAGGTATTCCTTGGGATCTAGACAGAAACATTGGAGGAGTCTCCATCTTACCACCTTATGAGAAAAGTACGAATGCAGAATGGTATACAGGAACTGCGAATGCGATTTATCAAAACTTAAAATATATGGAATACTATAATCCAGAATATGTGTTAATTTTAGGTGGTGACCATATTTATAAGATGGATTATGAGGTTATGCTAGAGTTTCATAAGTCAAACAATGCAGATATCACCTTAGCAACAATACCAGTTCCTATGGAGGAAGCAAGTCGTTTTGGTGTTGTTATAACGGATGAGAATAAACGAATCCAAGAGTTTGAAGAGAAACCAAAGAATCCAAGAAGTAACTTAGCATCAATGGGCATTTACATATTTACTTGGAAAGTGTTAAGAGAAGCATTAATAACATTGTCAGAGCAAAAAGGTTGTGACTTTGGTAAACATATCATTCCATATTGCCATGAAAAAGGTGATAGAATATTTGCCTATGAATATAATGGTTACTGGAAAGATGTAGGTACATTAACATCTTACTGGGAGTCAAATATGGAACTTATTGATTTGGTTCCGGTGTTTAATTTATATGAAGAATTTTGGAAGATTTATACAAAAAGTGACGTGATACCACCTCAGTATATTGCGGAAAATGCAATTGTTGAACGTTGTATCATTGGTGAAGGTACAGAAATTTATGGTAAGGTTTATAACTCCGTTATCGGAGCGGGGGTAACAATTGGTGAAGGTTCTGTAATAAAGGATTCTATTATTATGAAATCATCAGTCGTTGGAGAAAACACCATCATAAATAAAGCAATTATTGCGGAAAACTGTGTCATTGGCTCCAATTGTGAACTTGGTATTGGAAATGAGGAAGTCAATAAGGCATTCCCGTCAATCTATACGGATGGCTTAGTAACAATAGGAGAGGAAAGTGTTATTCCTGATCGAGTTCGTATAGGTAAAAATACTGCAATCTCAGGAGGCACTACATTAGATGATTATCCAAGTGGATTATTATCATCAGGAGAATGTTTAATTAAGGTAGGTGACCAACGATGAGAGCTATAGGTATTGTATTAGCGGGCGGAAATAGTAAAAGAATGAAAGAACTAACCAATAAAAGAGCTATTGCAGCGATGCCGGTTGCAGGAAGCTTTCGTAGTATCGACTTTACCTTGAGTAATATGTCTAATTCACATGTTCAAAAGGTTGCAGTCTTAACACAATTTAATTCAAGGTCATTAAATGAACACCTAAGTTCCTCTAAATGGTGGGATTTTGGTAGAAAGCAAGGCGGCTTATATTTATTTACGCCAACAATAACAGTAGATAATGGATTTTGGTATCGAGGTACAGCAGACGCGATTTATCAGAATTTGAATTTTTTGAAATCCAGTCATGAGCCTTATGTAGTGATAGCATCTGGTGATGGTGTATATAAACTAGACTATAATAAGGTATTAGAATACCATATTGCTAAAAAGGCAGATATTACAATCGTAACTAAGAAGTTACCAAACTATGAGGATATCTCCAGATTCGGAAGTGTAATAACAGATGAGGAGAACCGAATTGTTGATTTTCAGGAGAAACCATTAATACCACAATCACAGGAGGTTTCTATAGGTGTTTATGTCATTCGTCGACGTCACTTAATTGAATTAATTGAGAAGTCAGCACAAGAAGAACGCTATGACATTGTAAATGATATTCTGGTTCGTTATAAGAATCAGAAAAAACTCTATGCTTATGCAATGGACAGCTATTGGAGTAGTATAGCAAGCGTAGATTCTTACTATAAAACCAATATGGATTTTTTAAATAAAAAGATTAGGGATTATTTTTTTAAACAGTATCCGGACGTATACTCAAAAATTGATGATTTACCACCTGCAAAATATAATGTTGACTCAGCAGTAAAAAACAGTTTGGTATCGAGCGGATGTATTATTAATGGTGTAGTTGAAAATTCTGTGTTATTCAAAAAGGTTTATGTTGGTAACAACTGCACTATTAAAAATTCTATTATTCTAAATGACGTGCATATTGGTGACAATACCTATATTGAGAATTGTATTGTTGAAAGTCGTGATACGATAAGAGCAAATACGACACATGTCGGAGAAGAGGGAAATATTAAAATAGTCATTGAAAAAAATGACCGTTATGTATTGTAGAAATTTTTCTTAAGACGACAAAAGAAATTATACCTAAGGGGGATGCATTATGCAAATTACAGATGTAAGAGTGCGTAAAGTTAGTAAGGATGGTAAGATGAAGGCAGTCGTTTCAATTACATTGGATAATGAGTTTGTTGTTCATGATATCAAAGTTATAGAAGGTGAAAAGGGCCTTTTTATTGCAATGCCAAGTCGTAAGGCAGGAGATGGTGAATATCGCGACATCGCTCATCCGATTAATTCTGACACCAGAGATAAAATTCAAAATATTATCCTTGAAAAATATGAACTTGCAGCGTTAGAGGCAACACCAGAAGAGAAAGAAAATGAGTAAAAAAAGGGACTAAATAATTGTTTAAAAAAATAAATCCAAAAGCAAGCTAATTACAGCTTGCTTTTTTTCTTAAGTTTTACTACTTGAAAGTTTCTGATAAGTGAGTTAGTATATTATTTCAGAGATACTATAAGTTGATAAAGAGATACATTAGTTAGAAGGGATGAAGGTCAATGAGGCAGCAAGGAAGAGGAAGAGGAAGAGGAAGAGGAAGAAGAAGAAATCATTCCTTTCAGATTATATGGGGGATAGTTGCAATAATAGTAATTATCGGTTTGTTCGTAGGTTATAAGTTAGGTTTTTCTGAAAATAATCAGGATGAAACGATTGTTAATGCAGCAGATAATCCAAGTAACGGAGTAGATATTTCTATTACATTGACACCAACAGTAGAAGTAACCATGACTCCCACGCCTATTATTATACCAACTCAGGTAGTAGAACCAACTGCAACTACGATACCGACGCCTCAAATACCTAATCAGATAGATGCCAATCAGGAACAAGTCAATGTGGAAGATGATATTGTTACAATACCACCATTAGAGGAGCAACTAGAAAAAGAACCTACACAAGAACCTACACAAGAGCCAGAAAAAGAACCTACACAGGAAGTTCAGAAAATGGTTGCATTAACTTTTGATGATGGTCCATATCCACCAGTAACAGAAAGAATAGTTAATATTCTAAAAGAAAATGAATCTCACGCTACATTCTTTATCTTAGGAAATCGTGTGGATACCTATCCAGAGACAGTAAAATTACTATTTGAAGAAGGGCACCAAATCGGTAATCATACGTATAGTCATAAAGATTTAACAAAGCTTAAGGTGAATGAAATCGAGTATGAGGTTACACATTCCAATGATTTAATTAATGACAATGCTAATATTGGGGATGCTTATCTTCGTCCACCTTATGGAGCAAAGAGTGATAAAGTAAAGAGTTCTGTCAAGGTACCATTAATTTTTTGGTCCGTTGATTCTATGGATTGGAGTTCGAAAAATAAAAATAAAATATTTAAGGAAATTATGGACACAGTAAAAGATGGTGATATAATATTGTTACATGACTTGTATCCGACAACAGCAGATGCAATGGAATTAGTAATTCCAGAGCTAATCAGTCAGGGCTATAAATTAGTTACTGTTCAAGAATTGCTTGAGGCAAAAGGAATTACTCCAGAGGGTGGAGAAATGTATTACAATGCAAGATAGTAATGGAAATGTTCTTAACCGTAGGTAGCATGTTGCAAATATTAATATAGTATAAAAATTATGATTAGAATTATGACCGCAGGTATGCCCTCCACCTCTAAGTGTTTTAGAGGATGGAAGACATATGTGCGGCATGTTTGTATGTTAAAATAAGTCGCTGGTGAAAGAGATAGGAAGCATGTAAGGCATGCAGAGGGAGTTATATGTACATTATTATAGGACTTGGAAATCCAACAAGTAAATATGAGGCAACCAGGCACAACATAGGATTTGATGTGATTACTCGTCTTTGTGATGATTATAGAATTAAGCTTGATACAAAAAAGCATAAAGCACTTTGCGGTAGTGGTTATATTGGATGTGAAAAAGTCATATTAGCCCAGCCTCAAACATATATGAATTTAAGTGGAGAAAGTGTTAGTGAATTGATTAACTACTATAAACTATCAAACGAGGATATAATTGTTATATATGATGATGTTAGCCTTGATGTTGGACAATTACGGCTACGTAAAAAAGGTAGTGCAGGTGGACATAATGGAATTAAGAGTATTATTAACCATCTGGGAACAGATGAGTTTAAACGTATAAAAGTTGGAGTAGGAGAAAAACCAGCAGAATGGGATTTAGCAGACTATGTTTTGAGTAGATTTAATAAGGAGGACGAAGTTAAGATACGAGAGGCACTAGAAAGAGCATCAATGGCTTGTGAAGTTATTCTTAATGATAGTTTTGAATCTGCAATGAATCGATACAACAAAAGGGAGGCCAAGTAGTGAAGACGTTTGTAGCACCCTTACAAGAGTATAAAGAATTTAATGATATCGTCGAGGCGATTTCTTTAAAACAATATCCATTGTTAGTGACAGGATGTATTGACTCTCAAAAATGTCATATGATGTATGCATTATCTGAAAAACATCCATTTCGACTTATTATTACCTATAATGATGTCAAGGCAAAAGAAATTTATGAGGATATGAAACTCTATGATCGCAACACATATTTATATCCTTCAAAGGATGTCATATTTTATAGTGCAGATATTCGTGGTAATGCGATTATAACAGAACGTGTAAAAGTTTTAAAAGCATTAATTGAACGAAAACCGATTACAGTTATAGCAACAATTGATGGAGGACTTGATAAGTTATTACCTTTGGAATTTCTTGCAGAACGTGTCATCTCAATACATGAAGAAGATACACTAAATCTTGTACAGCTTATGGATCAGTTAGTTCATCTAGGATATGAACGACAAGGCCAGGTTGAGAGTCCTGGAGAATTTGCCGTAAGGGGTGGTATTGTTGACATCTATCCACTTACAGAGGATGCGCCTTACCGAATCGAGCTATGGGGAGACGAAATTGACTCCATTCGTACGTTTGATGTTATGAGCCAACGTTCCATCGAGCGTGTTAGTAATGTAGTCATTTATCCAGCTGCAGAAATTGTACTTGATAATCAAACAATTCAAAAAGGTATCTCAAACATCGATTCGCAGGTAAATGAATATATTAAGCAACTTCGCTTGGAGATGAGAACAGAAGAGGCAGCAAGGATTGAGCGTCTGACGTCTGAATTCAAAGAAAATCTGGAATGTTTTCAAGGATTAGTAAATATCGATAGTTATATTAACTTTTTTTATGATAAAACATGTTCGTTCTTCGACTACTTTAGTAACGATGATTCTATTATCTTCTTAGATGAACCTTCTCGTATCATTGAAAAGGGAGAAACTGTTTTAGTAGAGTTTTCTGAGAGCATGATAGGTCGTATAGAAAAGGGATATATTCTACCTAGTCAGATGGATGTCATTTATGATTATAAAGAGCTATTGGTGAATTTGAATCGATGTAACTGTATTCTCATTAGCACCATGGACCATAAAATACCTCAAATTGTAACGAAAAAGAAGTTTGATATCACTGTAAAGTCAGTGAATCCATATGGTAATAATTTCGAAATCCTAGTTAAGGAACTTAAAAATTGGAAAAGAAATGGCTATCGAATACTAGTATTGTCCAGCTCAAGGACAAGGGCACAAAGATTAGCTGAGAATTTAAGAGATAATGATTTATTAGCGATTTATAGTGAGGATCCAGAGCGTGAGATGATAAAAGGTGAGATTGTTGTCATGTGTGGTAATCTTCACCGAGGATTTGAATATCCACTAATTAAGTTAGTCATTATTTCTGAGAGTGATATCTTTGGAGCAGAAAAAAAGAAAAAGAAGAAAAAAGTTAACTATGAAGGAAAACAAATTCAAAGCTTCACAGATTTAAATATCGGTGATTATGTAGTTCATGAAAACCATGGACTAGGAATCTATCGTGGAATTGAACAGATTGAGGTTGATAAAGTAAGCAAGGATTACATTAAGCTTGAATATGGCGGTGGAGGCGTGTTGTATATACTGGCAACAGGCCTTGATGTAATACAAAAATATGCCGGAGCAGATACAAGGAAGCCAAAGTTAAATAAATTAAATTCAGTAGAATGGAAAAATACGAAAGCTCGCGTACGGAGTGCAGTCAAGGATATAGCTAAAGACTTAGTTGATTTATATGCTACACGCCAATCAAAACAAGGGCATGCCTTTTGCAAAGATACGGTATGGCAGAAGGAATTTGAAGAGATGTTCCCATATGAAGAGACACAAGATCAGCTTCGAGCAATTGAGGATACAAAAGAGGATATGGAAAGTCATCGCATTATGGATCGTCTAATATGTGGTGATGTTGGTTATGGTAAGACAGAGATAGCTATCCGTGCAGCGTTTAAGGCGGTGTCCGATTCAAAACAAGTAGTATATTTAGTACCGACTACGATTTTAGCTCAACAGCATTATAATACATTTGTTCAGAGAATGAAGGATTTTCCTATAACGATTGATATGTTATCACGTTTTAAGAGCCAAACAGAGCAAAAAAAGGTATTAGAACGTCTGAAAAAGGGGCAACTTGATATCGTGATAGGAACCCATAGGATTTTATCTAAGGATGTTCAATTTAAAGATTTAGGACTACTGATAGTGGATGAAGAACAAAGATTTGGGGTTGGTCATAAGGAAAAAATAAAGAAACTTAAGGGTGATATTGACGTATTAACACTTTCCGCTACACCTATTCCAAGAACCTTGCATATGAGTCTCGTAGGTATTCGTGATATGAGTGTTTTAGAGGAACCACCAGTAGATCGTTTACCAATTCAAACATTTGTTTTAGAGTACAATGAAGAAATGATACGAGAGGCAATTAATCGAGAACTAGCACGTGGTGGCCAAGTTTACTATGTTCATAACCGAGTAAATGGAATTGAGGAGATGGCAAATACCATCGCAAAATTAGTTCCGGATGCCAATGTAGCTTTTGCTCATGGTCAAATGAACGAGCGTCAATTAGAAAAAATCATGTACGAGTTTATCAATGGAGAAATAGATGTTTTAGTATCAACTACAATCATTGAAACAGGTCTTGATATCTCAAATGTTAATACGATGATTATTGACGATGCAGACCGTCTAGGATTATCTCAGTTATATCAGTTACGAGGACGTGTTGGACGTTCGAGTCGTACGTCCTATGCCTTTTTGATGTATAAGAGAGATAGGCTGCTAAAAGAGATTGCAGAAAAACGATTACAGGCTATCAAAGAATTTACGGAGTTGGGTTCTGGTTTTAAAATTGCGATGCGAGATTTAGAAATTCGAGGTGCTGGTAACCTGTTAGGGGCAGAGCAGAGTGGTCACATGGAATCGGTAGGTTATGATCTTTACTGTAAGATGCTTAATGATGCGGTGAAAGGATTAAAAGGTGAAATTAAAGAGGAGGAAACCTTTGATACAACAATTGACATAGATGTTGATGCATTTATTCCATCTACCTATATTAAAAATGAGATGCAAAAGCTTGATATGTATAAGCGAATTGCTGGTATTGAGAATGAGGAAGAATTTATGGATATGCAGGAAGAAATGATGGATCGTTTTGGTGATTTACCAGCCTCTGTGAATAATCTGCTTCATATTGCATTTCTGAAAGCTTTGGGCCATCAAGTATATGTACTAGAGCTAAAGCAGAAGGGTAGTGAAGTAAATCTTAAGATGTTTCCGAAAGCAAGGCTAAAAGTGGAGCTCATACCGAATCTTATGGCGAAGTATCAAAACAAATTAAAGTTAACTCCTGGTGCCACTCCAATCTTCACCTACCAGCTTCCGATTGCAAATAAAATGAATAAGATAATTAAGTTAGATGCTGCCTCTATATTTGAAAACGTAAAAAGTTTATTAATAGACTTTAAGGAATTAATAGAATAACCGATAACAGTAATATAAGATAGAATCTATGGAGAAACAAATTATTAAAGAAGGGTAAAAGATACAGTGAAAAAGAAAATAATATTAATTATAACTGCAACTTTGGTGCTTTCTATGGCTGGGTGCAGTAAAGGGAATAACGATAGTAAGGACAGTAGTGTTGTGGTTGACAATACAGGTGTACCGACCGATCAAGATACGATTAAAGATAATGCCGAAAGAGTTGTTGTAACAGTAAATGGACAAGAGGTTACCTTTGATGAGCTTCGTATCTATCTTCAGTCTCAACGAGATGAGATTGAAGCTATGTATGGAGATGAGATTTGGTCGATGGAGATTGATAAAGAGGGCACTACTTATGAGGAGATGTTTAAGAAATCTGTGTTTGATCAGATTGTCAATATCAAATTGGTGTGCTCACAGGCTGAAACATTAGGAATTACGTTAAGTGAAGATGAACTCCTTGACGTAGATGAGTATACTTCCCAGTTTCTAAGTGGATTTAGTGAAGAATCAATTGAATATTATTCAGTCAATAAAGATATCATTAGAAATATATATAAAGATAATGTGCTGTACAACAAAATATATGAGAGCTTGACCCTCAATGTAGATACATTTGTTAATGACGAGGATGCAAGACAGAGCGTATTTCAATATATACTAGTTGCTAAGTATGGTTTTGATGTGGATGGTGTTCAATTTGACTATACTCCTGAGCAGTTGGAGGAAGCGAAAACGCGTGCTTATAAGCTTCATGAGGAAGCATTAACAGTAGCAAACTTTAGGGATTTTGCATTAGCAAATACCGATGATGAGGATGAAGTTGAACTTACTGTAGGCAAAGGAGATATGAAACCTGAACTTGAAGAAGCTGCTTTTGCTTTAAAAGAGGGTGAGATCAGTGATGTTATTGATTTAGAGGAAGGCTATTTCATCTTTTATTGTGTAGAAGAACAAAATCAAGAGGCTACGGATGCAAAGAAAGAAGAGATTATTAAAGATCGTCAAGATCAGGCATTTGAGGACCAGTATAAGGCTTGGGATGAAGCAAAAGAAGTAACTGTAGATGAAGAACTTTATAATTCAATTTCTTTCAAGGATGAAATCGTTCAGTAAAAAGACTAATATAGAGAAGGGTAAATTCCTATAAAATAAGTAAAAAAGTGGGATGAAGAAATAAACATATTTATAAGTTTATTTCTTCATCCCACTTTTTTGTAAACATGTCAGACCTACAGAGCATAATTCTATCATGGCTTTTGTTTACGGCTTAAGAATTATCTACGTTGTAAATATAATCCTCAGTTCGACTTAATTCATACATATCATTCCCAGATTGGATGACATTGATCTTGTCTCCAGCTATTACACTTGGTAAAGTAGCAACTATCAGACTCTTGTTTACGAAGATTGTACTGTAGTGTTCATCATTAACGTATATTTTGCTGTATGGAGTAAAATTTATTCCATTGACAACGAGTAAACCGTCCTCCCCATCGGTAGAGGAAGCTACAAAATCGGCAGTGAGAAGCTTAATCTTACTTGTACCCAACGAAATCTTAGTTGGAGTATAAGGATTAATACCTCCAAAGCACTCCATATCTCCATAAAGCATATCGTAAATCAGAACCTGAAGTTCCTCGAGATAAATATCAGATCCAATCTGCGTTTGATGAAGCTTTGTAATCAAGCCCTCATGAATATTGAGACGATTAAGAACTGTTGCGGACAATTGATATGCTTCAACATCTTCATTCACTAAGTCCATATCAAAATTAGACCAGATAATATATTCAGTATCATATAGATCCTCGTTCGTCAAATTGGATTCATCGATTTGGAAGCCAGGTAAGTGATCACCATACATTACGAGTACTGTTTTCTCATCCCGTTCTTTTAAAGCATCGGTTAAATCTTTAATAAATTGATCCATTTCATTTAGTTCATTCACATAGTAAAGAAGTGGATAGTAAAGACTGCTTGACAACTCATCAGAAAGAGTAACGTCAATAACAGGATCGCTTAATACTTCACTATCTGGATAACTGCCATGGCCTTGGACAGAAATGGTGTAAATAAAGTCTTGGGTTCTCGTTGAATTTAACACTTTAAGTATCTCACCAGTTAATACCTTATCCTTTGCCCAATTTAATGGAGTACGCTCAATGTTATTCATATATTCAATACTAGTAAAGCTATCAAATCCTAGTTGAGAGAAAACGAGATTTCTATCATAAAAGGTAGCAGTATTATTATGAATAGCATGGGTACCATATCCTAAATTTTTTAAATTGTAACTTATACTTTCACAGGTTTTCTCCTGAAGTATTGTTTTATATGGATACTCTCCAGGTCCAAAAAAGTCAAGATTCATCCCTGTAATAATCTCAAATTCGGTATTAGCCGTTCCTGCTCCAACACTTGGAACGCTTAGATAGCCAGAAGAATGGCTCTCTTTTAGTGCGCGAAAATTAGGAATTGGGTCTTTACTAAATGTTGCACCAATAATTTCTGTTGGATCAAAGAATGATTCTAACTGAAGAAAGATAATATTAGGTGTTTGCTCATCTGCTACTGTGGTTGGAGGCAGAGGAGTAGGAGTTGGAGTTGGAGTAACTGTTGGTGATGGAATCGTAGTAGCAACTGGTGATACAGTTACAGTTGGTTGTATTTCGGACGAATTAACAACCTTGCCTTTTTCAACAGCATCAACAATCGTATTTACAACTTCTGATGAGTAAATATCAGGTTTATCCACACCGGTATTAATAATTCCATTAACAAAGCAATATGGTAATCCGTATAAATGATATGCACTTGCTATATTTCCAAAATTCTTCGCTAGCAAACCTGCCTTTATTCCAATCTGAGCTAGGCCAAAGGAAGAGGCAAATGTAACTGCTGAGAAGATTGCAAGTTTTAAGTAGGATATTTTACGCTCGTATTTCTTGGATTTTTTAAAAATTAAGAAGCATCCTAAAACAATAAGTAACAAAAGCACAAAAAGTAAAATGATATGATAGAATTTTAAATAGTACTGCCATATATCAAGTGCTGACTTTATTAGTGTAATATCAGTAGCCGTGAATGGAGTAGTACGAAACTGTAACAGAACGAAATCTACGATGCCAATGATAATCCAAACAAGTGAAATTAAGGAGTATACAAATGTCCTACGTCGGAAAAATAAAGCAATGGACAAAGTTGCCATAATAATTAAAGCATTATAGATAAAAACAAGTGGGTTCGTAAAAAGATATATAAATGCTTTAAAAATTGAGCGTCGAGATAAGATTTCTATTAAGAAATTTAATACAAGTGATAACCAAACACATTGGATTATTGGTCGTCTTAATTTTAGCCTTATTTTATTAAAGGTAATGCGTAATTTTTCTCCCATAAGAATCCCCCCTAGAACAATGGAAAACGCTATAAATGCGTAAAAATATCTCTTTTAATAAATTGATGAATATTAGTGTATCACAAAAATAGTTTTTTTCAAATACTTCTTTCTTAAGATTGAATTAACTTTATTTCAATCCATAAATTGATTAAATTATTAAAAAAAATTAAATTTTAAGGCTAGATATTGAAGATATGGAATCTTTTAACTATAATAGAAAGGCTATGAGCTTGGCAGTGTCAAGATCCGATTGGAGTGTAGGTGAGTTATGCAAAATAATGGTAAGAAATTAAACAATATAATGTTAACATTAATGTACGATGGAACCTACTATAAAGGGTGGCAACGACGAAAGGATGAGTTGGACTGTAAAAGTACAATCCAAGGATTACTAGAAGCAACATTAAGTGAGATTCTAATGGAGTCGATTCACGTGATTGGTTCTGGACGAACAGATTCAGGAGTTCATGCATTACAACAGGTTTGCAATTTTCATACGGTTCGTTCCTTTAGTGTTGAGAAAATTCAAAAGGAAATGAATCTTAGCTTACCAATGGATATTAGGGTTCTAACAGCCACTAGGGCATTACCAGACTTTCATGCAAGATATGATGCTATCAGTAAAGTATATGAATACCGAATTGATACTAGAGAAAGAGAGAATGTCTTTACAAGAAAGTACACTTACCCTAATTATGGTGATCTTAATATAGAACATATGATAAAAGCAGCAAAACACCTAATTGGTACTCATGATTTTAAAGCATTTTCAACGGATAGAAAAGATGGAAAATCAACAGTACGTACCATCCATGACATTAAAATTTACCGTGTTGTCGACAAAAATAGATCGGAAGTAAGAATAGAATGTAGTGGTAATGGTTTTTTACATCATATGATTCGTATCATTGTAGGTACATTGGTAGAAGTTGGTAAAGGAAAACGAACAATCGATAGTGTATCAGAAGCATTACTAAGTAAAGAGCGTTGTAATGCAGGAGAATTAATATATCCTCAGGGTTTATTTTTAAAGCAAGTAAATTATTAGTTTAATATTGATGTGGGATCATAAGTCATTATAAGGTGTTATAAGAATGATAGCATCGTTATTAAAATATTTTATTGTAAAGCATTCATATATAGGTATAAATTCCTTGAATTTACAAACAATATAGTCATAGCAATATTTTAATGACATGCATCTAAGTTTGACGAAGTAAATGGAGGAATATTCTAAATGAAGGCAACAGGAATCGTAAGACGC
>JAEYPP010000069.1 GCA_023410575.1 Bacillota bacterium
TAAGTTACCTCCTAATTTGCAAACTTTGGTCAGGGCGCGTAAGAGGCTTAGTAGATGTATTTTATTACATAAAATAAAATGTTGGAAGTATGTTTTCACACATACCCCAACATTTATTATAGAACCTTTTTAAATGACTGGTACAAACATATATATAAATTATAAGAGGTTTATCTCTATACATATAAGGATTACGATCATATAAGGATTACGATCAGATAAAGATTACGATGAGATAAAGGTTATGACGAGATAAAAGTTGTGGTGCGCAAAAGTTGCAATAAGATAAAGGTTTTTATGAGATAAAGATTTTGATTAGATAAAGGATTAGGTGAATTATGAGGAAAAGTTCATATGAAAGGTGGAATGTTATGGAGGATGTATTAGAAACAAATCAAGATTATATCCCATGCAGTAAGTGTACAGTACGAGGAATACGTATGTTTGAACGGCTTAGCTTAGGAGATACTATTTTTTTTACTGCTGTGGGTGAAGGACTTGATAACGTAACACCAACACTTGAGGATGCGAGATGGATTCCGCATTCTTTTCAGGTGGGAAATTATCTTCGATACTTTATGTTTAGTTTTACCGAATCTTTTTGTGCATATAAGCCAGGAGAATATGAATTTTGTGTTCGATTTTGCAAAGAATATTATGATGGATTTAACTGGATGCCAACAAAAGAGTATAGAGAATTGAGTATTCCAATTTTAGTTGTATAAAAAGAGAGTTACACAAAAGATGATAGTAAAGGAAAAATAAAGTATAATCAATGTAGTATAGATAAGTAGTGATTGGTAAGGATAACCCTAGTTGCTATAATTAACAATAAATGATAAAGTCGGAGGTACCATAATGGAAGCTAGAATAGATGAAATTGAATATGCTTTACTTAATTTAGAGAAGCCAAGTATTTCTTTGAATCAACTATTAGAAAAATCATGGTTTCGGGAAGATCCATGGAATTGGTTGTTTAAGTTGAGTAAAACCGAGCAATCTCCAATTCATCATCCAGAAGGAGATGTTTGGAAACATACGATGCTAGTTGTAGATGAAGCAGCTAAAGTCAAGCATATAAGTAAAAATCCTAGAGTATTTATGTGGGCTGCATTTTTACATGATATCGGAAAGCCTGATACTACACGTAATAAAAAGGGTAAGATTACCGCTTATAATCATGATACGGTAGGTGCGTCTCTCGCAAGCGATTTTCTTCAATATTTTTCATTCGATTCAGTGTTTATTGAGTCGGTAGTATCACTGGTTCGTTGGCATATGCATATTTTGTATGTAAATAAAAATCTTTCATTTGGAAATATACAACAGATGGTACAAGAGGTAGATATACAGGAAATTGCGTTGCTTGGTTGGTGTGATCGTATGGGGCGCACAAATGCAGATTCCAAGGAACAAAGAGAGGAAATCGAGAAATTCTATCGTACAATTTCCAAGTTTAAAAAGTAAATTTATACTAAATTAATAAATATTTTTGAATAAAATAACCAAAATTATTTACTAAATATGGTTTTATGATATAATTAAAGAATGAGTGAGTCGAAATTATGATTTAGGAGAGTACATGATATGGATAAACATGTCTTTATTTCGTATGCAAGTAAAGAATTGAAGAAAGCTGAAGAGATATGCGATTTTTTAGAGCATAGTGGAATACCTTGCTGGATTGCTCCAAGAAATATAATGCCTGGAGCAGAGTATGGTGAGGAGATTATTAATGGTATTGAAAATAGTATTGCGTTCATTTTAGTATATTCAGAAGCTTCGAATGCTTCTCAACATGTACTTCGTGAGGTAGAACGTGCAATTGCAAAGAAGATTCCATTGATTGCTTATAAGATAGAGAATGCTCCTCTGTCCAAATCAATGGAGTATTTTTTATTAAGCAATCAATGGTTAGATGCTACGGTTAAAGGTAATCACATGAATGAATTGTATAACGGCATTCAACAGATTACAAAGGGTAGCGACGCTAAGGTTGTCGAAGAGGTCGAGTTACATAACAAAAAAACAAATAAATCAAAAAAGTTAATACCAACAATTTGTGTGGCTACTGGTGCCGTAATGGTTATTTTATTTGCGTTCCTTCTTGGAAAATGGAACCAGGATTCCAATAATGATTCACATGCGGTAACAACTCCTACTGTTGGGATAACAAAAGAACCAGCTAGCACGGCTACGCCAACACAAGTTTTAGTCGAGGCAACTCAAACAGTCGAGAAAAATGAAAATATTACACCAACAGTTGAAATACCAAACGAAGTGCAAAGTGAGAGTTCAAAAGATCAAGATAATTCTCCAAAAGATACACAACAAGAGCCATCTGCCAGTAATATAGATCAACCAATAGCTATCGAAGATGACTCAGAACAAGTAGTAAATCCAACAGAACAAGCACCAGAAAAGCCGAGTTTTAACTTTGAGGTCGGTCAGTACTTAAAATTTGGTACTTACAAGCCTCAAGCATATAGCAGTACCAATAATGATAGTGCGATCACTTGGATTATAGTTAACGTAGACACTGAGAAAAATCAAGCAGTTTTAATTTCGGAAAAAGTATTGGACATGAAGCCATTTGATTGTGCAGAAAGTGGCAAATTCAATAAAGATTTGAGTGGTAATTCTTATGATCGTTCAATAAAGGAAACTTATTCTCAAAGTCAAATTGTTGAATTCCGTGGAAATAGTGATTGGGAAACATCCAATATCCGTACATGGCTAAATTCCAACGACGCCAGAGTTACATATAAGGATCAAGCTCCAGTAAGTACTGGAACGGATGAAGAAACGAATTATTATGATAAACAACCTGGATTTTTATATGATTTTACGAAAGAGGAAATTAATTTATTGTGCGATGTAGTAAATACGACAACTTTAAATGCAATAAATGCAGAAGGATCGGACAAACCGGTATACAAATTCGCCCCTGGATTAATTTCAGCAGATTATAAATTATCCAAATACGCAAGTAAAAAGACAACGGACAAGGTATATCTACTATCGGTTGATGAAGTGAAAAAGTATTTATATAACAATAATCTACTGATATTTGCATCTCCTACTCAATCAGCAATCGATAGTGATCGTTCTTCATTCTATAAAGTTGCATTATCGTATAATACAACTTATTGTAACTGGGCATTACGTACACCAGATGGAACAGATTCAACTTCTGTTTTAGCAGTCGGTTTTGGAGCAAGTAGTAAGCAGGATATTATAACTTATTATGCAAGTGCAAGTGGTTTTGGTATTCGTCCAGCTGTAACAATATCACTAGAAAAGTTAACCGTTGATGGAGAAGGAACTGCGGATAACCCATATACCATAAAGTAGGAAGGAATCCTAATGAGATTAAGTGAATTAGAAAAATATCAAAAGATTGTAATCCAATGTCACGATAATCCGGATGCCGATGCAATCGCCTCTGGGTTCGGATTATATCGTTATTTTAAGGGTTTAGGAAAAGAAGTAAGATTCATCTACTCTGGGTCGCAGATTATCCAGAAGAGTAATCTTCTTTTACTCGTGAAGACATTAGAAATCCCAATTGAACATGTAACAGAATTAGAACCTTGTGAGCTTTTATTATTAAGTGATTGTCAATATGGAGAGGGGAATGTTCAGAAACATGATGCTCCACAGATTGCAATGATTGACCATCATGAGGTTTGTGTTGAATTAAATGACTTTACAGAAATTCGTCCAGGATATGGTAGTTGTTCAACGCTTGTTTATTCAATGTTACGTAATGAAGGTTATGATGTGAATGGAGATAATGATTTAGCTACTGCTCTCTATTATGGTTTATATATGGATACGAATTGTTTTGGTGAAATTCAACATCCACTTGATATGGATATGATGGAAGAACTTCATCCGAAAGAGCATGTAATTAATAGTCTTAAGAATTCGAACTTTACGTTAGGGGAACTTGAAATTACAGGAGCAGCAATTGCAAATTATCAGTATGATCAAACGGAACGATATGCAGTTGTCGAGGTGGAACCTTGTGATCCTAATATTTTAGGATTTATTAGTGATTTAGTTTTACAGGTCGATAATGTTGATATCTGTATTGTTTATAATGAGTTAGAATATGGATATAAGATTTCGATTCGAAGTTGTCGTAGAGACGTTACAGCTAATGATTTAGCACAATATATAACAATTAATATTGGTAGTGGTGGAGGACATAAGAAAAAGGCTGGCGGATTTATTGTAGCTTCAAAGTATCAGGATCAATTCGCTAATCGAACATTTAAAGAGTTTATTGCTAACCGTATGAAAGAGTATTTTACAAGTTATGATATTATCGACTCCTTGAAGGATATGGTAGATAAAACGAATATGTGTAGATATAGAAAGTTACCAGTACCTGTAGGGTTTGCAAAAACTCTAGATTTTGCAGATGAGGGTACCGTTTTAATAGCTCGTACGTTAGAAGGAGATGTTACAATTGTAGCAGATGCCAACATTTACGTTATGATTGGAATAGATGGTGAAGTATATCCAATGAGAAGAGAGAAGTTTGAGACGAGCTATAAGATTCTTGAAGGTACTTATACTTG
Source organism: Bacillota bacterium (assembly GCA_023410575.1). Lineage (GTDB taxonomy): Bacteria > Bacillota > Clostridia > Lachnospirales > Lachnospiraceae > Lachnoclostridium. The sequence continues at coordinate 4,590 of JAEYPP010000069.1, forward strand.
TGATGCAGAGTATCAGCCGACGGTACATAACAAGCGAACGAATGAGGTATATCAGTTAGTTAAATTTGCGAGAGTATGTGTAAGTAATGAAGAGTCATATATCCATGCGAAACAATTAACAAAGACAACTAAAGTATTTACAAGTTGGTATTATGATGATTATATGCTAGGTAAAGTCGGTGATTATCTTGCAATTTCCAGTAATAGTGAAAATGATGTTTATGTCATTAAAGAAAGTATTATGAAGAAGACTTATAAATGTATCGACTAGGCAATAAAAATGGTACCCCCTACAGTAAAGACCACCAGTTAACGGTGGCCTTTCATATTGTTTGGGTTTCAGATGTTAGATTCGAATATTTTCTACCTGAGACACATAATTATTTACACTAACCTTATAAATTAGCAATATCAGTATCAGGGTATAATGCCTGTTTTAACCGATATACTCCAATATCCATCTGGCTAAAACTGAGATTTCCATATCCAATTACTAACATATTCTCGTGATTCTTTTTAATCAGTGCATAATCTTCTACGAAATCAGCTTCAACTCCAAGAGACGTCATACGTTGAAGATCTTCGTTTCCTATATTTTTATCAAAGGATACAAGAAAATGAAGACCTGCGTATTCCCCTGATATGCTAATTCGATTAGCAAACACTTCATAAAATTTATTCATTAAATAAATTCGTTTTTCTTCATATATTTTCTTCATCCGATAGGTATGTCGATCGATATATTTTTTGCTTAATAACTCAGCCATAGCTAATTGTGTTGCTGTATTTACCCATTGATTACTACGCTCAATCTGATCGGTAATCATTGAGCATAATTGAAAAGGTAAAATGAGATATCCTAATCGAAGGTAAGGAGAAAATATCTTGCTGAAGCTCCCTACATAGATAACTCGATCCGGGTTTAAATTATGTAATGCTTGCAGCGCATCTCCACTATACCGAAATTCACTGTCATAATCATCTTCAATCAAATAAGCATTCTTTTTTAATGCATATGAAAGCAGTGATAATCTTCGTTTGGCTGGCATTACACCTCCAATCGGAAATTGATGAGAAGGGACTGTATAAATTAGATCTACATTTTCCAATTCATTTAATTTGTCCGTAATCATGCCTTGATTATCAACGGGAACAGGATGAATTGTATATTTATGTTTTGCGAATATTTCATGTGCAAAATGAATGCAAGGGTCTTCCATAGCAATATGATTACCGTGATCTACGAATGCTTTTGCAATGATATCTAAGCCACCAGATGCTCCATTTACAATGACAATCTGTCTATAATCACAAACGACCCCTTTGGTGCGAAATACATAGGAACAGATTTCTTTTTGCAATAACGTAGAGCCTGTGAAAGAAAAAAAAGAGGAATCATCAATGATAGCATTTTTTATAACTTTCCCCCAAAGATTTCTAGGAAAGGATAATTCATCAGGACTACCAGCATTAAATGATATTACATCTGTCTGCTTATTTTCCCGTAAATCTGCATAAGTACTTGTATGGTAATAAATCGATGAGGTGTTTCCTATGTCGGCAATATAGGTCCCTGAACCTGTACGACTTTCTAAGTATCCTTCTGCAATAAGTTGTTCATAAGCCTCAATTACCGAGTTACGAGCAATATTTAATCCTAGTGATAGTTTTCTTGTAGGTGGTAGTTGCTCCCCAGCCACTAATTTGCCTGTGATAATTGCTTCTCTAATTTGAATCTGTAATTGTTTTGCATTTGAAACTGTTTGATCCTTTTCAATATGAAATCCATACATATAATCACTCCTAATTGGTTCCTAATAAATAGATACTTATTGGTGCTATACAATACCAATATATATTGTATAATAAATTCTGGAAATAGAAAACTGATATTTTACTAAACAACTCGTACAATACATTAATAAGCGTTACTGCTTAGCGGAAGAATGGAGAGCATATGAAAAAGAAAGAATTGGGAAGCACGAATGAAATGGTAAGTGAACTTTGTTTTGGTTCAATGTTGCTTGGAACGGCTGTTAATAAAGATGATTCCTATCAGGTGTTGGACCATTTTGCTGAAATTGGTGGAAATTTCATTGATACTGCAAATTGTTACTGTTGGTGGATGGGGCATGGGGAATATATAGGAGACGAGAGCGAAAATATGCTCGGAGATTGGATGAAGGAACGCAAGAACAGAAATCAAATGTTTGTTGCTACAAAAGTTGGTGGACGATTAAAAGATCCGTATCATATTCGAAACTCGAATGGTGAAGTAGAATGGGATAGAGTTAGTAGTGAATATGAAGGATTATCGCATGATGTTATACGAAAAGGAGTGGAAGACAGTCTAAAACGTCTAAAGACGGATTATATTGATTTGTATTATACAAATGTTTATGATCCAAATACTCCGATGGAAGAGACTATGACGGCTTTACACGAATTAGTGAAAGAAGGGAAAATACGCTATATTGGAGCAAGCAATTTAACAACAAATCAATTAGCCAAAGCGAATCAATTAGCAAACCAACATTCCCTAACACCTTATACAGTATTGCAGCAAGAATATTCTTATATTCATCCCAAATTAGATGATGATGCTGATATTATAAACCATGCAGATGATGAAATGTTTCATTATATAGATAAAGAGAGGATGGCATTTTGTGCCTACTCACCTTTGACCAAAGGAAATTATGGGAGTAAAAGGAAACGCCAACAATACTATAGTGGGAACTTATTCAACACGGAAGAAAATATTCAAAAATTGGATTTGGTAGAAAAACTAGCGAATCAATTAAACATAACAGGTAACCAACTTATACTTATGTGGATGCTTCATAATGAACGGTCCATTTTTCCATTGCTTGAATTTAGTCGGATAGAAAAGTATTATGAAAATATTATGGTTCATAACATGAATGTACCAAGAGATATTATAGATTTATTGAATGTAAAACTTTGATTGTAATGTAAGAAAATCTGTAAAGTGAGCATTTATCAAGGTTTAAATTTTTAACAAGTGGTTTAGAAGCTTAATTTAAGGTGCTGTTTCAGTATTTGGGGCACGATTGATAACAATCATGCCCCAAATACTGATATTTTTACTCTAGATAAAACATTGCATTGACTAGCATCCAATTCGGACGAAAATAGCGCATGAGTTGCCAATAACCAAGTCCACGAAGATTTTTTATATTCAGTAATTTTAGCTTTCCAAGGATACTACGCACGTCTTCGAACCAAACAATATGTTCGATGCCATCACGGGTATAATTAAAATAAGGAGACTGTGCAACCTCATCAAATTGTATTTGAGCATTATTTTGAAATGCAATCTCTACTGCCTCATTAAGCCCGATTGACCTAGCCTTTGTCACACCTTTCTCGAATGGAAGTGCCCAATCATAACCATAGTTGGCCATTCCAAGGTCGAGTTTATCCGCAGGGATTTGGCTGACTCCAAACTCCACCACTTTGGTTACTTGATCAAGTGGTGCAACTGCAAGTGGTGGTCCATACGTATAGCCCCATTCATAGGTCATTAACAGTGCTGAATTGGCGGCTTCTCCAAGAAGTGCGTAATTCATACCTTCATAAAGTAATCCAACCTGATTAGCGCTTGTTTTTGGGGCTAGGGCTACGGTAACAACATATCCTTGTTCATTCATCTGTTCACGCAATCTTCTAACAAAGGTAGCAAATCCTTCTCCATCTTCTCCTTTGACAAATTCAAAATCAACATCCACTCCGCTATATTTTTTCTCCGCTACAACATCTAATAGCTGTGTAATTACTTTCGTTTGAATCTCTTCGTTTTGGGCAATGACACTTACCAGTTCATTATTAAAATTGCCATATGCGTCTAATGGTGTTAGTACTAACAAAGGATCAACACCATATTTACGTGCAATCTCGATTATTTCTTCATCATCTGTCGGAATTAAGTCACCTTCCATTGTGAAACCATAGGAAAAGATATTGATTGTGGTTAGAAAAGGAAGTGTTTGTACAAGAGTATCGTATGTTACATAGGAGTAGACATATCCACCAGTTGTTATCATACGTTCTTTTGTTGTATCGTAAGAGATAACGATTGTTTCACCTGGATATATCCCCTCTTGTTCTATCACATATGGATTATTACGAACGAGACTAATGACGCTAACTTGATAATCAGTTGCAATTGTATATAATGTTTCATTCTCTCTTACAAGATGTATTTTAGATGGAAATAAGACTAAGAGAGCCTGCCCTACAACTAAATGTGTTGGGTCTTCAATTGCATTGTCATACATCAGACGTTGGGCGGATACTCCATACTGTGCTGCTATCGTAGCAATTGTTTCATTTGGGTTTACAACATGAATGAGCATATGGATTACCATTTCATTTATTCTCTTAATTATATGCAAGAATCTATGGATTTGTAACCATAAATATTAACTTGGATATAAGAGTAGGTGTAAGGTTTTGATGCTATTAAGATTTTTTCTATTTATTTTTTGATTTTGACAGGGAAGTAAATATCTGCTTCACAATAATTATCTTTTGATATTATACTGTTGATTAGCTCAAAATGAAAGTTTCCATCATGGATATATTGTGAATGAAGAAACCAGGAAGTAATATATTGGTATATATTAATCAGGGTATTTAAGGTGATGCCTTCACTAGAATGAGAGCCAATGTATTTAAATATCGCGTATTTATGGGCTTTTATTTTCATACCCGACATACCATCAGGAATAGAATTTAAGTCATAAACCTCTATGGCCGGAAAATACATACTATGATTAGAAGTAATATCCTTGTAAGAGGAAAAACTAATCAGTGTATTAGAATGAAGAGCATTAGGTATTCTTTTCCTGTGATTATAAAAGAAATCCCTTGCTAATCGGTTAGCGAGACTGGAATGATAATTTTCGTCCACTAGTATGTTGTGTTTTATGCCTACTAGATTGAATTCGGGTTTTACAACAAATCTTGGTGATAGAATAACGCCGTCTTTCATAGGTATTATGCTGTTAAGATCAATTTTATCAATGATAGGAACTTGCTGTTTATCCAACCGAAACTGGGAAGGACTTAGGCCAAAAACTTTTTTAAAGGAACGATTAAAGGATTGCTCGTGTTCAAATCCGAATTCTACAGCAATATCGTTTATCTTTAAATCGGTATATAGTAACTCATTCAGACTTAAGGATAATTTGCGCATTCTTACATACTCCATCAATTTCTGATTTGTAACGAGTTTGAAAACTCTGTGAAGATGGTATTTTGATATATGTAAATACGCTGCAATATCATCGAGAATGATTTTACTTTTTATGTTTTTCTCAATATAAGTAACAGTGTCCTCTATATACTGATATATAGTCATTTGGGTTATCTCCTTAGTAGGGTATCCTATTTTATGCCTATAGGATAGTATACTCACCAAATTTTGTCAAGAGATGATATTTTCTAACTTTTTTGAGATAAACATTTGATTGATTTTAATAAAAAAGAAGTAATATTAGCAAGAAATGCTTGGTAAGAGTGATAATAGTAATTTAAAATATTCATAAAAAGCTAACTGGGAGGTAAGCAACATGTATAAGAATGTTATTAAAGTAATATTACTTTGTTTCAGTTTGATTCTCCTATCTGCTTGCACAAATACAGATAAAGAGATGAATATGAATGAAAGTGCTAAGAGTAATGAAACAGAGATTACATCAGATACGACAGAGACTACTGATACTAATCTGAATTCTATTGATTTAAGGGAAAGTGATGAATCAACAGAAACGAAGGATATAGTAAATGTCTGGGAAGAATTTTGCAGAATAGATGCTGGTGTATGTGGTGGCATACTTTTTGACAAGGAGGGAAATATGCTGGTTGCAAGACCATTTGCACTGGATAAAGTATCTTTGGATGGTACAGTAACCACATTTTGTGATCTTAGCGCGCTTGAGAAGGGAAGGAATTATGTTTTTAAGAGTCCTTTTATATGGGATATGAAATATGACAATGACAATAATATAATAGCAGCGGCTCAGGACAGAATAGTAAAAATCACGGATGATGGGAAGGTAACCACTTTAATAAAAGAAGACTTTAACGGATTTCTCGGAGCAAGTGGTTTGGAGATAGATCAAGAAGGAAATATTTATGTTGTTAACGGAGGTAAGGTATATCGGTATTCGACCGATCTTGACAAATCGGAATATATAAGCTCGAGTGATTATGATTCCTTCTTTTCCATTGCCTTTAGTCCTGATCATAAATATCTTTATTTAACTGATTTTCATTCTATGGCTCTTGTAAAATATGAAATTAATCCGGATGGTTCGGTTGGTAAGGGTACTGAAATCATTCGGGAGCCAGTGAAAAACTCCGGCTCATTTGGTGCACCCTTGAATATGATTTTTGACAACAGTGGCAATATGTATGTATCTATTGATGGGATGGCGACTATTCTAAAAATAGATCAAAATGATAATTTAACCTTGATTAATATGAATCAACCAATTGGTAATCATATAATAGCATTTGGAAATAAAGAATTCGGAGAAGATTTTCTTTATTTTACTACATATAGCGAAAAAGTGTGTAAATTTAAGCTAGATGAGGATAACGAGCAGAGGTAAAATATAATAATATTTATAAGGGCTTTGTGTATTTTACAAAGCTCTTTTTTGAAGCATTGGGGCTTGCGTGTGGAGATAAACAGCCTATGTGAGTTGTTTTACTTTTCGTAGGAAGTCTGCTATAATTAATCTAACTTGCATAAACTTATAGCAAATAGCTAAAGAAAAAGAAACGTGGGAAAGATTAAAATAGTTAATATCTTAGTGAAAGCTAAGTTCAAATAGAAAAGGTGGCAGATTAGATGAAAAAACAAACGAAGAAATTGGATGAAAAATTGGAAAAGAGGTATGTTGAGAAAGCTGAGAAGAGTAATAGAGCCAAAAACAATAATAAAGTAAGTAAAGTCGTAAAAGAAAAGGGCAAAGATGCAAAGGAAGCAGGAAATAAAACAAGAGAGAAACAAGCAAAGGTAACTTCAAACTGTGAAATCTTTCGTAAGTGTGGAGCTTGTCAGTACCTTGATCAAACATATGAATATCAATTGAAGATAAAACAAAAACAAGTAGAGACATTGTTAAAATTTCATTGTAAAGTCAATCCGATTATTGGTATGGAACATCCTTATCACTATCGTAATAAAGTACAAGCAGTATTTTCACGTAATCAGCGTGGCAATATTATCTCTGGAGTTTATAAAGAGGGAACCCATCAAGTAATTCCAGTCAAAACTTGCCTGATTGAGGACCAGAAAGCAGATGAAATTATAGGAACCATACGAGGCATGTTGAAATCATTTAAGATTAAGACTTATGATGAAGACACAGGTTATGGTCTTCTACGTTACGTCCTTGTAAAACGTGGATTTACGAGCAATGAGATTATGGTCGTACTTGTCATTGGTTCTCCAGTTTTCCCATCGAAGAATAATTTTGTAAAAGCACTTTGTGAAAAACATCCAGAGATTACAACAGTCATCGTCAATGTGAATAACCGTACCGACAGTATGATTCTTGGAAATCGAGAGACAACCATTTATGGTAAGGGTTACATCGAAGATACGTTATGTGGTAATGTTTTTCGTATTTCATCAAAGTCATTTTATCAGATTAATCCAGTTCAAACTGAGATTCTTTATGATAAGGCAATTCAGGCAGCGCAATTGACTGGAAAGGAAACGGTCGTTGATGCCTACTGTGGCATTGGTACGATTGGTTTAGTTGCATCGAAGCATGCAAAAGAGATTATCGGAGTTGAACTGAACAGGGATGCTTATAAAGATGCGATTGCAAATGCAAAGCGCAACGATATTAAGAACGTACACTTTTACAATGCAGATGCAAGTGAGTTTATGGTAAAACTCGCGAATGAGAAAAAACCAGTCGATGTTGTATTAATGGACCCACCAAGAAACGGTAGTACAGAGGTTTTCATCGATGCAGTAGCAGTACTCGCACCAAAGAGAGTAGTGTATGTGTCATGTAATCCGATCACGCTAGAGAGAGACCTGAGATATTTTGAAAAGAAGGGATATGAGGCGAAGGAAGCATGGCCAGTGGATATGTTCCCTTGGACGGGACATGTGGAGACGTGTGTGTTGCTATGCAAAGCAGGTTCTTAGAAATCCTTGATTTTACGCTGTTTTTCGACCATTTCATATTTACACCAAATGTGGTAAATGTACTGGAAAAAGAGTTAAAACGAGAAATTCCAGTAAGTGTAGGAATAGAACTGGTATCGGGAGACATGTCAGAAAATGACTATTTTATAAGGAAAATTGCACTTTTGGCTGTAAAAAGCTGAAAGTGCTTTTTTATACCTTTTTTGAGGTTAAAAAGTCTTGAAAATCGCCAGTATAGAGGATGTCGAAAAAGAAGTTCCGACTACATATACCAAAAGCCAGTACCGCATACTATGTAATTTGATTAAGCAAAAACGAATTACAAAGCAATTTTTTGATTTCTTGTTGCTACAACTATTTGATTTATCAGACTGGAAACAACTGAACTATATACAGATGTATTCTTATGGAAAAAAATTACAATTTCTATGGAAAAAAATTAATTACTATGATAGAATAGAAACTAGAAAAGTCGAATTTGGTGAATTGGTTATATCATTAAGAAAGAAGGTATAATAATTATGGATTTTAAAAGATTGTTGGCAACGAGGAACATCTTTAGAACGATACCCGTTTATGTATGTGTCCTTATGTCGCCGCATAAAAGATTAATAAAAATGGATATAGAAAGATATTGCCAACTCAAGAGTTTCCAAGGAGGCTTATTTGTATCATTAAATTGGTTTTTAACTGAAGATAAAGCTTTCCGTAATTTATTGCAGCACCGTCTTAAAAATCCTACTCGCTCATTAAAATGTTGGATGCATTATATCATTGCGCGTATGTTGTGGAAGCCTTTAGACAGCCTTTATATTAACACATTTAATATTGGAGGAGGTTTATTTATTCAACATGGATTTTCTACTATAATAGCCGCCGAAAGGATTGGGGAGAATTGCAGAATATTTCAGCAGGTAACCATCGGTTATAGAGGAAAGGAGAAGCCTATTTTAGAAGACTATGCTTCTGTTACATGCGGAGCAAAGGTTCTTGGAGGCGTAACAATGCATAAAAATAGTATCGCTGCCGCAGGTGCAGTTGTTCTCAGGGATGTTCCAGAAAATGCCATCGTTGGAGGAGTTCCAGCAAAAATAATAAAATATAAAGATGAATCTAATTTTGATTATCAGGGATGATTAATTAATGTGTTGTTAAATTCCGATTTATCGAACACAATTTTTCCTGTTTTTCTTTAAATGATATACCCAGTTAAAAGTCCAATTTGCTAATAAGTGATTAAAGTTCTTTGTTTTTTGGTAATGGTTCTACCATGAAACATCCATAACAGATGTCCTCTTGCTTTTCTTCAAGGAAATACTTTTTGTATGCCATTATGCCAGGTACTGATGAGTAAAAGAGAAGGAAAATGATAGAAATTATATAATAAATGGATTATAATGGTATCAATTGGATAGGGGAATCGCTTGATCAAATACAGGTTTAAATTTGATGAGGAGGAAAACAAATGGAAAGAAAAATCAAACAACAGGTTAGAGGTTTTAGAACACAAGACGGGGCCGGAGTGAGTTTGGTCAGGGTTTTGGGAAATGTGTCCAGTGGATATGTTCCCTTGGACAGGGCACGTGGAGACAGTCTGCTTGCTGTCCAAAAAGGGATAGAAAGCCCAAGAACTGTATTTGATACAATAATATGACATTTTCGTTATATCACAAAATAGTAATGCAAATAGTTATTTCATGTCATAAAAATGCCGTTTCATGCAAACGGCATTTTTTTTTTGATAATATAAGTTATAATATTACATCAGCAAATAGGATTAAAGTGTCAAAATAGGCAAAAGAATGATGCCGCCTTAGGCGGTGGAATGGGGGGGATTTATACATATCTGGAAAAGAGGAGTACATAATGCAAAATAATTATATAAAAAGGAGAAAAATCAATGAAAACAAAAAAAAAGATAAGGCGAGTGCTATCGTTAATGCTTGTATTAGTCATGGTATTTGTTAGCCTGGCAAATGGGGAACCAAAACAGGTACAAGCAGCAAGCCAGGTGAAACTAACCTCTACTGACACACAACCGGGAGAGGGGCTTGCAGATGCCTCTTGTATGAATGCTTCTGAGAAGTATTTATATCTTGGTAAGAAGGGCCCTAAAACGTACAATTTCAACATTAAAAAGAAAGCTATGGTGAAGGGAGCGACTTATTCCTGGTATGTTAAGGCAGATAAGGGAAATCCGAATTCAGTTACGATTAATAAAAAATCTGGAGTTGTAACTGCAAAAGAAGCAGGCACAGCTTATATCAGATGTAAGATAACACTTGCAGATGGAACCGTTTACAGACCGGAAGCAAAGGTTACGGTACGTAATAATATTACAGAAGTTAAGATTAATAACCTTCCTAAGGATTTAACCATTCCGGCAGGTGGTGCCTACGACTTTAACCGTACAGTGCTAAATACGGCTGCAGGAAAGGGAGTAAAGACAGAGGGAATTACCCGCTTCCAAGTCAAAGAGGATACCGCAGGGGTGGAGACTGCAACAATACAGGGTATTGTATTGCCAGTAAAAGAAGGCGAATTCAAGATTCGTGCGGTTTGCTTCCAGAGTACGGCAAAATATAAAGCCTGGCTAAAAGAAAAAGAAGCAAATGAAACCCTAATTACAGCAGCAGGGGAATGGGTTACGATTAAAGTAATTTCTTCCAATGGAACAGGAACAGCAGCTACACAGGAACATTTAGATAAACTGCTTAAGGCAGACAGTGTTTCGCAGATTACACTATCAACAAAGAAGGCAGAAACCTTTGTTATTTCAGAAGGTGATTACTCAGCAAAAACCTTAATTGTAAATGCACCAAATGCGGATGTTCAAAATCATGGCATCTTTAAGAAAATTACGATCAATGCAATCAAAGACAGCACTTGGGTTGAATATGCGAATGGGAATATTGTTTATCTTAAGGACGACACAGCTAGTTTTGTTATTGATAAAGATGTCAATGTAAAGCGTATCGTTATCGATAGAGCGGATTCTAAGCTTAACATTGAGATCAACGGTATGGTGGAGCAAATTGTAGTATTGCAATCCTCTGAGCTGAATATTACAGGTAACGGTAAGCAGGTACCTGTCTTTGTAGAGGAAACAGCGGGCGGAAGTACAATTACCTCCTCGAGACCCTTGAAGCTTGAAATAAAAGCAAAGACAGATGTTGTGCTTCATCAAGGAGCAGAAGGAACAAGTCTTGATAAAAGTGCGAGTGAAGTAATCGTCAAAATTGAGAATAACACCAAAAAAGATAGTACGATCACAACCAACAAGAGTGGTGGTGAAGCAATAGGAACCGGTAAGACAGTAATCAGCGGCGGAACTAGCACAACATCAAATCCATCAGCAGGCTCATCAACAAAACCTTCAACAGGACCGTCAACCATTGTTGTTACAGGAATTACTATAACAAGTACAGGATCTGTTACCTCCGTTGCTTCTGGTGGTACCTTGCAGATGAATGTAACGGTAACACCGAATAATGCTACTAATAAGGCTGTAACCTGGTCAGTAATAAATGGAACCGGCTCAGCGACAATAAGTGAAGATGGACTATTAACAGCTACAGGAGATGGAACAGTAACGGTGAAAGCGGTAGCTAAGGATGGTTCTTTAAAAGAAGGAACGAAAGTGATTACAGTAACACTCTCAGATGCACAGAAGGTAGCAGCAGCAAAAACTGCAATCGAAGGGGCAACCTATACGAATCTGGCCGTAACCGATCCAAGCGATGCAGCTCAGAAATTAGAAGCAGTGCAAGCAGTCGTTGACGGAGTAAAGGGGACGACAACCGCAGTAGTAAGTGCTGATGGAGCAAACTTCTCAGTCGCAATCAGCTTGAATGAAGCAAATACAATAGCAAGCATTACCACAGCAACCTTTGTGCTCAATGATGCAGGGAAGGTAGCAG
>JAEYPP010000034.1 GCA_023410575.1 Bacillota bacterium
TATGTATCCTTGACAGACAACTTCCATACATGATGAAAAGTCACTAAGCAGCTAATGAATAAATGCCCCGGCGAACTGGGGCAAATAAATTTATTTTTTTAGGACATTTTCAAAAACGCTTGACAGAATCCACCACCTATATATACTGGTATAAAAGAGTGGACTTTTCTACTATTTCATTTCATCCTTTTACACATGTATTAACTTTCAAAAAACAGGATGACAAACAAATTTTGAAACATACTGTTTGTCATCCCATACTTAAAGCATTTCTTTATACGACATTTTAATCTGCCATTTCTAATCCAGAAAACATATCCCCTGGATATACCTTCTGACTTTCTTGCATTATTACACCTTCCTCTTTGTCCATCTGTAACCAACCACTCTTACCTTCGTTGTTGTCTAAATAAATCCATTCCTCATCATCACAAGCTACTATCGTTATAAATTCCCCTCTGTCTATTACAACATCATCTGCAATCAACGACTGTGTTTTTAGCAACTTAATATTACGTTTTAATTTAACTTGAGTACCAACAGGATAGAGTTCGTTTGGCATATAAACTAGTTTTGGCATTATGATAGATTTTTCTTCTTCATTCTCAGAGCTTTCATCATAATAATATGAGTTTGCTAGATAGAATTTTCGTGGATGCCACCATGTCTGTAGTGTTTCTGCTCTCTGGCTAAATTGAAACATTCCATCTCCTAATCTCTTGATTTCTTCTACAAGTCCACCAATTCGTCCCAACTCATATATTTGATTATTTTCATATGAAAAAATAACGGTTGCATAATCATAACTATAACCATATTCATCAATTAAAATCTGAAGAGATGAATTGCTGTAAAGTGATCCTATATATACCTTTCCTGTTGGCATATTAAGCCTTCCCTCTTTTTTCACATCATTAATTGATAATTTGTATCCTTCTTCTGCATCATCTCTATTAGCTATCGAAAATTCAATCGTTTCCTTTTCTCCATCACCGTCAAAGTCATATTGCTCTCCACTTTTTATCTCAATAAATCCATTATCTAATAAGCTAATATCATTACTTTTTTGATTGATCTGGTTTTCACCAGCTGTGCTGTCAGAAATATCATATGAACTGTCTGCATTAGAATCAGGTGTCCTTTCCGATGTTGGCTCCTTTTCTAATGTAGCATATTCCTGATCCATTACGTTTTTATCTTCTGTCCTTTTACAACCAACCATTAAACACATAATAAAGGCTATTCCAATTAAGCAAAATCTCTTCCTCATAATTTTACATCTCTCCCTCAAATCAATTTTTCAAATGAACAACATCCACATTATTACATATAATAATGTCATTTCTATATAATAATAATTAATTCTTTCTTACGATTTGAATAAGAAATAGTAACATAGAATACAAATACTAGTAACATAACTTTGCATATTACTCAACTTTTTCCATAATATACGACTTCATTCTCATATACTGCTCTACTGTCATTGAAATTTGACTCCGATGTTTTGTTATATATTTATCCGCTTCCAACTTCCTAATACCTCGATTGATCGTCCTTATACTTAAGCCAGTATAATCTGACATTTGCTGTCTTTTAATAGGAATAATCCACAAGTTTCTTTCAGTTGCATTTTCTTCATACAGTTGCATTAATAGATACATTAATCGATCCGTTCCTTGGATAAATAAGAAAATTCGTTCCATTCTTCCTTGCTCTAGGAGTTGAGAGACCATCATATGAGACTCTAGCATATACGCTTTCTGATTTTCTCGAAGCCAAGCTTCAAAATTACTCCTTGACGTAACTAACAGCGTACAATCTGTAACTGTTATTAATGTTGTCTTATAATGTTTTAACGACAGTAGTACTTCCATACATCCAAATGTACTCATTGGATGAAACCTCATGAAATCATAAGTTATCCCAAATACACGATAATCGGTTGCTTTTACAGAACCCTTCAAAAGAACATACACTAATTCTACGTCCTCATTTTCTCTGATAAATATGCTATCTTTCTTTAGTCTTATCACTTGAAATGACTCCACTAACCACTCTGGCATTAAGTTAAAAAATTGCATTACATAATCAAGTGATTCAAACTTTACATCTTTTATCTCATTCTCTATTTCTTCTCTTCTCATATTGATTCTCTCTTTCGGCTTCCTTCTTGGGGACGCTTTTTATTTAACAGGAAATTCAGAGGAGTTCCTGTCAAGATTAGGGTGTCAAAAGCACTTTTCCTAATTGAATTAGTCATTTTGCACTTGAATTGACTTGCCAAGATGGGATGACAAACATAATTTAGGAGCATACTGTTATGAAGTCGTCGGTACTTAGGGCCTGTATTCTAGGCCCTTACGTACCGTTACGAACTTCATTCAAGCGAAAGCGTGTTGCGTATAAATTATGTTTGTCATCCCATACTCTTAACATTCCCTTGTGCAAAATGACGTCAAATTTCTATTTTAAGGACCTTTGAACCCGTCAAATAAAAAAGCCTTAGGAACAAGTCCTAGGCTCTTCTCTTTTTTTATTGTACGACATTTACTGTTACATATTCTAAAGGTAACTCATCTGCTTCGTTTACTGCGTCATCACGAAGTACTGTAATTTCTCCTGACACTAATTTCTCATAAATCGCATCATACTGTTCTTTTGTAAAAGCTTCAAATCTAGAAGTTTCTAGTGGCAACAATATGCTTTGTGAAGATGCATCCAATGTAAATTCCTTACCACCTTCAAATGTTCCACTATATAATTCTTCTAGAGAAGAATACACTGATTTTCCAAGATTTTTCATTGCAGAAGTTAAAACTGTTTGCGATTCAGCTGATTGATCAACGTCTACACCAATTACTTTCGCCCCAACAGCTTCTGCAGCGTTCATCACTGAATTACCAACGCCACCACCACATGCAAATATAACTTCAATTCCTTCGTTGTACCAAGATGCTGCAATTGTAACATTTTCAGGTGTTGCATCAAAGTTTCCTATATAATTATACTTAACACTTACTTCACCTTCTGCTAAATCGAGATCTTTTGCTGCATATTCAGCCCCCTGAATAAATCCATATCCAAATCGTATTACTGCAGGAAGTGCTCTTCCTCCCATGAAACCTAACTTACGGTACCCATCCATAACAGTCGCATACCCCGCTAAGAAACCCGCTTGTTCTTCTGCATAGAAGATTGATTTAACATTATCACCAATAGAAGCATTTCCATTTGTATCCTTTGGACTTCCATCTAATAATATAAACTTTACATCTGGGAACTCCGTTTGTGCCATATAAACAGCTGCTTCGCATAAATATCCTGGGCATATGACAGCTTTCGCCCCGCCTCTTACTGCGAGTCTAATTGCATTAAGAATTGAATCATTCGTTGAGTCTACAGGTTTATAGTATTTATAAGTAATATTATTTTCCTCGGCATACTCTACAAGTCCTTCCCATGAACCTTGATTAAATGATTTGTCATCAATTGAATTATTGGCTGTTACAAGGGCCAATTCATACGTCGTCTTGTTTCCACAACCAATCAGGAATGCAGCACACATACTCATAATCAAAATTATACTAATAATTTTTTTCTTCATATAAACTCCTTTGTTCTATATCCTTATTTCATTATTCGCTTAATCTCAAAACTTCATCCATGAGAATTTGAAATTTAACTTTCTCTATTATAGTAAGGACATAGTTAAAAAAAAAGGACATGTGTCCTTTTTCTTTCATGATTAGTATTTTTCTACCACCGCACATTGAAGTACTCCATATGCTGCAAGGCCTTATGTTCTCTATATAATTTCTGATTTAAGACCATCTATAATATTGTCTTTTCTTATCTTACTTGTAGAGTATAACATTGCAATTCCTACAATAAGAAACACAAATATAATAGCGATTATATATGTCATATATGGAACACCATAGTTAGAATTAATGTTCCGGTCAATCATTTGATAAATGAGAAAGTTGAAAACTGCTCCGATTGGTATTCCCAATAAAAGTGATTTTAAACCATAAAGTAAGCTCTCCAATACTATCATTTTATGAAATGATGCCGGAGTCATCCCAACACTCTTTATCATTGCAAATTCTCTTCTTCGAATCGAAAAACTTGTTGAAATTGTATTACAAATATTTGCAACGCTAATTAGTGAAATTAAGATAATAAAGCCATAAGCAAAGATATTAAATATGGTTATGATCTGTCGCGAACGCATCGCATCTTGTGCTTGATTACTGATAAATGCATTACTTGAAGGTAATACTCGTGAAAAGATTTCACTTAAGGTGTTATTAATATTATCTGGATCCGTCGTATTAGCAATAATGGTGTAATACATGTTTTCTTTCATTTCTTCATGCCCAGCTAACAATTGCTCACAAGTCATTTTGGATATGATAACAACTATTTCATTCCCAACAGGTGGATAATTCATACCAAGTGGTAAATCAACAACTTGGCCTTCGATTGCTAACTTCAATTTTTCATTTTTTGTTTCAGCATTATTTTGACTTACTTCTAATACGGTACCATTAGAAATATTAAGTGGCTTTATATCCTTTAAGCTATAATTTTTTGAAGTTCTTTGCTGATTTACTAACATTACAAGAATTGTATCACTAGATTCATTTAACTGTACTACATGCGTTTGTATTTGCAATTTTTCATAAGTTTCATTATCAACAACATTAATCGAAAATCCTAACTGTGTATCACTCATTCCATTCAACTTGTTAAATTCTTTTAGTTCCTCAGTAGCATATTGATTGTATTCCTCCTTGGATAATTGATAGTTTCCTGGAACATACCCTTTCAATACAATATCCGTGATTGTATCCAATGAAGAAATTTCTGGTAATACGGTATTTATGTCGTCCTCTGAAATTCCTCCAATAACAAGATCACCAGAATTTTTATCTTTTACAATCTCAATTGATTTTGATAGATAGTGAGTATATGAATTTACACTGATAAATAGTATAATACTGATTCCTAGCGAAAATACGATTGCACGATATCTTTTTTTGTTTCTCTTTAAGTTTTTTAACGCCAAATCGCCTTCTAGACCTAATAATTTACGTATCAATTTCATATTCTTTACATTCTTACTTTTTATCTTTATATCCTTTTGCTGTCTTATTGCCTCCATTGGAGTAATTTTGGATGCTTTTCTTGCTGGTATATACGCCGACAAAAGTATTGTTATCATTGATATAATAATAGAAGCAATCATACCTTGCCAAGAAACAACGACAGTTAAGTTCTGTTCAACATGAAAAGCACTTTCTATCATTGAACTGATAACGCTGAATGTAATACTAAGTCCGACAATTCCTGATAGAATACCAATTGGAATACTAATGCATCCACATATAACTCCCTCATATAAGACAGTGTAAAGTTTTTGTCTTTTTGTAGCTCCTACACTGGCAAGCATACCAAATTGCATTGTTCTTTCTGACGTAGAAATAGCAAAGGAGTTATATATTAAGGATATAGAACCAACCATAATTATAATAACTAAAATTACAACTAATCCATCCATCATTGTGTTAAATCTTGAATATCTCGAGATTCCATAGTAGGATAAGGCACTGTTATTATATTCAACCTCTAAAATATCATATTTATCTGCTGTATCATTTGTTTCTTCATATATGTGTTTGGAAACATTGTTCAGATAAACTCTGGCATTACACTGATTATAATCCTCTATCTTCGTAAATACACTAAAGGCTGGTGACCAACTATATTCATAATTTGGACGTTCAATAATTCCTACAATTGTATATACCGTAGCGTCTGATGTTATCTCAAACTCTTCACCAGGCATCTCTTTTGACTCTTTTACAAAATCAGAATACTGATCAAGATATTGCTTTTCTCCACCTACATTAATGTATCGATTCCCTAATGTTACTGTTAATTTATCTCCTATTTTAAGTTCTTTGTTTGAACATTGAAGTAAATGCTTCGGTATTACAATTTCCCTTGAATTTACTGGGTAATTCCCCTCTACTAACTTCATATTCATCATATCATAGCTTTTATCATCCATAGCCGATAAATATAAATATGGCTTATACTCATTTGTCGAATTTTCGAATTTACTGTAGCCCAAATCCTTATAAAATGAGATATTTCTTGTGTTTTTTTCTTGCTTTAAATACTCTGAAGTCTCACTCGAAATTTCCTTATACCCAACATGCCAAAAACCAGTCGTTGACACGAATGACACATTATTTAGTGCTTTTACTTGTGTATCTCCTTCTCCATAAACCTTTGTAAGATTTTGAACCTTTAATATTTCCATATGATATCCTCTCTAATCTTGTTTTTTAAACTGTTGAACTAATGCCTTGGTTTAAAGATAAGAATAGATGTTAAATATTAACATTTACGGATATAGATTATTACTTATTACTTCTTGAATTTTGTATATAGATACTCATCACAACTTTTACTCTCCTACCTTATATACTTTAAGCTATGCAAAAAGCTCCTTACAATCAGAATTTACTTCGTCTTGTAAGGAGCTTTTACTTTAATTTACTCAATCATGTAAAGATTTATCTTTTGACTAATGTCAGAAGATGCCTGTTCGACAGTTTTTTCACCTTTTAAGTATTCTAAGGTTCCTTTTAGGAGTATATCCCAACATATCATATCGACTACAACAGGTTTTGTTAATGTTCTTACCTCTTCTATCACCTTCTGTTTTTCTTCCACCGTTGCTGGTTTCGAATTAAGAATCCTATTTTTATCATCAAGAATACCCTCCCATTCGTCTTTATTATAAGGTTCTTGACTCCAAACTGTTAATGCTTTGTTATTGACTGGGAATCCATCATGTAAGTGTTGCGATTGTACCTCTTCACTAAAGAGATACTTTACAAAATCTTTTGCCAATTCTACATCCTTCGCATTTTTACTAATACCGACGGTACCATCTGGTATAAAAATATCATTTAATGGAATATACTTTCCGTTTACCATCTTATTATAGGTACATATCCTACTCAAATCTGTGTAGTCTCCAATGAATGAGATCGCAGATTGTACATCTTGGGAATAAACAAAAGCTAAATCTCCACATAGAGCTTTTCTTATTCGCATTGTGCTTTCACCAATTGGAAAGCTCGTATATAATTGGCCTTTATCTCCATCCTCTGTTGCACCTGTCATTATTGCTATCTTGTTGATACTTATCAAGAAGGAGGAAAGATTCTCTTTCGATAATGTTCCATCTTCTAGAAATATATCACTACCATAAGCATAGAGAAACATTTGGGCCAAATATTTATAGCTTAATGGATCCATCAGACTTCTCGTACTATTTAGACAATAAGCTGCTAATTCCTCGATGGATTTTGTATGTTCTGAGATATCTCCCCTCATAACGAATACTGGCATGAAAAATCTCATTGGCATACAATAGATTTTTTCATCTTGTGTGTAATTCTTTGCAATACCTGGTAGTAAATCAGAACAGCACTCACTCATATCCAACAGAACTCCCTTTTCAATGTAAGATGATATGGGCAGTCCATCCATTAATATGATATCAGCACCTTTACCAGCAAGTAGTTCAGTACTTATATTCCGAACTGCATCCGAACGTATCATTTCACTGTCTGAATCTATCGTGTCTTCATAAGATAACATTTCTACAAGATTAATCTTAACATCTTGATGTAATTGACTATATGAATAAATTGCTTGTTCAAGGCTTACGTTTTTCCATAAAGAATAAATAGTAAGCTCTCTCCCTTGCATATCATTGGAAGTATCATCAAACCGATATTCTGCAATTAATACCTTATATGTAGTTAAATCAAGATATAGGATGTAGTAAGTATCATAAGTTTCAGGTACTACTACAAAGCTAAGAATCATAAAGTTTGGTGATGACAGCCTAGCATCTTTCCCTTCTAGAATTGTCTCACACATAGTTCCACCTTTTTTATATAGATGAATTCCTTCCACATTCAATAAAATGATATCACCCTCTGAAGAGACCTGCAAAAACTCATTATCAGTTTGCAATGTTACTTTCTCAATTTTATTCTCGTTTAGCTGTACTATCTGGATTTCATTCTTCATTCCATCGATATAATATAACGTACTTTTTCGTATAACATAATCTGTAACGCTAGTAAAATTTCCATAATTAATTATCTCGTTTTTCACAGGATCATAAAATGTTAGAGTCATAATATTTTGGATAATATAACAAAATACCCCTTCTTCAGTAACACGTAATTTGTAAATTTCAATACCTGGTTCCCAATCATCTGGTGTAACATCGATATAATTATTCGTACCTTTTACTTCCTTTAACACTCCATACTCTCTCTTATCATACTCTGGTCGTCCTTTCGTATCATAAGTTAATGGTGTTGTATATAACAAATAGTCGGTTCCATCTTCGCCATGACAATAATCAGCCAGTGCAAAGCTAAACTCACTTGCAGCTTTATTTACCCAATCAACAGCAGATTTTTGAAATTTTCCATCCACATAAGTATAACAACGATAGACCGAATTTAAATAGTTCTCTGTATACTGCACTGTATATCTTTCAAAATGACCTTCACTATTTACTGCAAGTGAGAAATCGGTTTCATTCGGTTCCAATATAGGTTCTGAAAGTATAAACTCTGTGTAACTTCCTTTACTTAATTCTTTGGAATTACTTTCACTACTTATTTCTTGTGTACTCTTGCAACCAGTAAAAGTTATAAACATGGATAAAATACAAAACCATGCTAAGATTTTCTTTTCCATTTCTCCTCCTTAGCCATAAAAGTCATAAAAAGTCATAAAATTCCTATGTTAGTATATTATATCATTCTTGTCTTCTTGTCTCTATATATTTCTACTGCTCCTTACAAAATGTTATGTTTCATCTTGTAAGGAGCAGTTCATCTTTTATTATTCACTTTGATACAGATTTACTTTTCGACTGATTTCATCCACTGCCTGTTCCAACGTTTTCTCGCCTTTTAGATAAGCCACTGCACCTTCCACGATGATAGTACATCCGCTATCATCCGTATACGCTGGTCTAGTTGTTGATTTTACCATAGTTACTACCTTTTGCATATCGTCTTTCGTTAATCCAAGAAACGGAATTTCCTCTAATGCAAATTCTCTTGTCCAATAAGCTTCACTATCACGAGAATCACCAGGTTTAATCCAATTGTTTAAGGCGTTTTCATTGACAGGAAAACCATCAGCTAAATCTTTAATTTGCATAGTTTCTTCGAATAGGCTACTTACAAAATCTCTGGCTAATTCTGGCTCCTTTGTCTGTTGATTGATTCCAACAATTCCATTCGGATAAAATGTGTCATTGATTGAACCAAAGGTACCATTGATATGATTTAGTATCGCAATCAGATGTTCACAACTCACATTAGATCCAATCGTATCTGTACTAAGCATCACATAATCTTCCCATAACAAGACATCAAGATATCCTAAATACTTGTCGATCAATCTGGTATTTATTGAATTATCCTCTAAATACCCACCATTGGATTCAGCATCTGAACCTATCTGCTTAGCGATGATATCAATACTACTTAAGAAGGAAGAAAGTCTTTCTTCATCAATCAGACCATCCTCTGAGAAGATTTCATTGGAATAATTGATTAGAAAAAATCGAACAAGTTTATCATATCGATAAGGTTCCATCAATTTTAATTCTTTCCCTTCACAATAGGTGGCCAAATCTTCTACCGTCTTTGTGTAATTTAAGATATCTTCTTGCATTCCATAACAAGGGAGAAAAACTCTCATTGGCATACAGAATA
This sequence comes from Bacillota bacterium, assembly GCA_023410575.1. GTDB lineage: Bacteria > Bacillota > Clostridia > Lachnospirales > Lachnospiraceae > Lachnoclostridium. The sequence goes on from JAEYPP010000034.1 coordinate 9,840, forward strand.
TCTCTCCGTCTCTCGTATAGCAATCAGATACATTCTGAAGTAGTATGTGCTCTCCTGAGGCTTTTATAAAGATGTCGCTGATATCCATTAAAACACCTTTCTCAATATAATCTGATAATGGTAAATCATCCATTATGATGATATCAGCTCCATTCCCTGCAAGTAATTCTGTATTTAATGTATTAATAGTATCTGTTTTTGCAACACCATACGCTTCCCCCGTCAACACATTGTAATTAATTTTTACTTCAGGGTGTTTTCTACGATAATAAGAAATTGCCTCTCTTATGGATGTATTCTCGTATAGCGAGCATATCGTAAGTTCCTTTTCATAAATGATTGTTCCATCCTTATATCGTTCATACTTTACAACCAGATCTTCATTATACTCGATAAAATAAGTTGTATCTGTTCCTGGCATTGCTACAATAGGGGAAGCATAATAACTTGGCACAGATAACGTTGATTGACTTCCATCTACAATCATCTCCCATGTTCCTGTTTCTTCTTTAAGTATGTGAATTCCCTTTCTATCTAAGAATAGAATTTCATTATCCGGTCCAACTTCAATATGTATTTCTAAGATACTTGCATCTGATGAAGGTAATGGAATGCTTTTTACCGTATCTTGATCCATATCATATATTTCAATTGACCATTCATCATATCTCATATAGTATACAATATTATCCCGAAGAATCACATCACCAATATTTCTATTACTATGAATATCCGAATCAATCATCTTTCCCGTTTTTAAATCATAAAAAATAAGTTCCAAACCGTCGTAATCTCTATAACACAGAATTTGATTTTTTGTTACCCTTATGTTATCAACATATGAACCACTAAAGTTTGGCATCATATTAGTTCCATCCTTCCAATAAGAAGGAGTTATATCACGATACCCGTTGGTACCTTCCTTAGTTAATAGCATACAACTTTCAATACTTTTACCATCTATCAACGTAGTCTTAATAAATATCATATATTCATTACCATCTTCACTATAAGCAAAATGAAGTGGAATTACGTTCAACTCTTTACAAGCATTAACTGCCCATTCTAGAGACGATTTCTGAAAACTATCGCCATCATATGTATAGCAATATACCTTGTTACATGTTTTGTCTTTTTCTTTCACGTAAGTAAATATTTCATATTGATTATTGCTATTCAATCGATACCCAAAAGAACGTTCTCCCTGTTGCCTCTCGGGTTGCTTCATCTCATGTTCTACATAACTACCTACACCAATGATTGGGGCTAGATTGTTGATTTCATTTTTCGTACCAACAGTACCACTTGTATTCGAAATATCATTTGTTATTACAGAATTATCTTCTTGTGGATTGCTATTGCCTTTGCTACAACCAGCTAATGTTATAATTAATGCTAGAATGCATACCCAGGTTATAATTCTTTTCATTCGCTATCCTCCTAAAAATTAATCTTAACTAATCATCCAAGATAATTAGTCGCATTTTCTCCAATCGATATTGATAGATACAGTCTATCAATATAATCTCAAAAAATTCTCAAAAAATTAAATAGTATGAATACGCTTTTTCTTCATACTTCAAAACATGCTCAGCATTGTAGATCGCAAATGTATAACAAAAGATGCTAGATCAATGAGGCCTGTAGCTTCCTTCATAATCTAGCATCTTTATGAATCATTGTATTCTCTTTATTCAACACCTTTTAACGATGATACCATATCAATCTTCTTTAATCTTCCAGAAAATACATAGTTAACTATAATTGATATCCCTAAGGTAAACAATGCGCTAATCGCAATCGACATTGATCGAATTACTAATTGCATGTCAAATTCACTACCCATAGAAGCCATAATTGTCTTTAATACAAATTTACCAAAATAATATCCTGGAAGTAAACCTAGTACTGTAAGCCATGTGTTTTGAAAGAGTAGCAACTTACGAAGCTTTCCAGCCTGAAAACCAATAACCTTTAGTGTAGCAAGTTCCCGTTCCTTTTCCGCAAGACTTAGCACTCCCAAATTGTATAATACAACAATTGCTAGTAAAGCTGCTGCTATACATAATACTCCAATTAATAGATACATCGTTTCTAACATTGATTCCATCGATGATCTACTATCTTTAATATTCTCAATCGTTGTAACTCCTGGGAGATTATCTTGTTTCTCTTCTAAAGATAATATCTCAGTTGGTATAAACGTATACCCTAAGTCTTCAAAAGCGCTACAAGACATCGTCGTAGTCTGTTCTGCTGGATCTCGATAAATTGCTGTTACCGTCACTTCTGCCCAATGACTATCTCCATAGATATGAAAGCGAAGTTTCTCACCAACCTTTACTCCAAGCTCATCTGCTATTTTCTTAGTGATACAGATTCCATCATTAGGTAACTGCATCCTTTCCCAAGAAGTATCCAAGTAATGAATCATTGAGATATTATCTACAACATCCAATTCTGTTGCTTTCTTATTTAATCCAAATTTTAATTCAATTGGAGAAGTCATAGTATATTCCCCTTCAATCGATCGTCTTACATTATCTTTTTGCTCCATTGTCGCCGTTTCTGCAAATGTATACTTATTTTCATACTTGCTGATTTTATCATACTTTGTTGAGAGTAGCGAATCAAATAGATTCAAACAACCAAATCCACAAACTAATAATCCCATACAGCCAGCAACACCAACGATAGCCATGAAAGAACGAGCTTTGCTCCTGATAATATCACGAAGATTCCATTGCGTTGAAAAACTTCTACGTTTCCAGAAATCAGTTTTTTCTAGACGGGTTAACTTAGCTGACTTTGGTGCTTTTGGACGAAGTACCGAAGCTGGTACTTCTCTTAATATCTTAAGGCAAGTTACAAATGTAATTAGCAAAGCCAATAACGCACATACTAAAATAACAAGTATAGAGGAGTATGGAAACGCTGCTTTCCAAACTGGCAATGAGAATGTCGTTTTCATTACAGAGTGAAACAATGATGGCAATATACATGGGCCAGTAATCGCTCCGAGAAGACCTCCAGCTAAAGTAAGTACAACTCCATATGTTAAGTAATGTTTCATAATTCGACTTTTTCTAAAGCCAACTGCTTTTAAAATACCAATCTGAAGTCTTTGATTATCGACCAAGCGTGTCATGGTTGTCATGATTGTTAATAAAACAATAGCTATAAATGCAATCGGAAACACTGCTGTCATCGCTTCCCGCTCCGTTACCTCATTGGAGAAAACAACATGACTTCTAAAATTATCTCGTGATATAAAAACACTTAATCCAGCGCTTTGTGTCTCTATATTTACAGGAAGTAAATCATAAAGTTTATCCTCGAACTGGGATAGATTAATCTCTTTTGGATTACTAAGTGTTAATATCATTTCATTGTGAATTTTAGGGATATCGTCAGGCAAAGCGTCCTCTGATAGATATGCAAAACCAGACATATAATGATCAGGAAACATATTGGTACTAGTCTTATAAATATACTCTGGATTATACACTAACCCTTTAATTTCTTTTGTAAGTTCAACATTAAAAGCACTGAATGTTAATGACTCGCCCACCGATAAATTTCTCTTCTTCGCGAACTCATAATCTAACCAAATTCCGTTACTATCATTGCAATCAAATGGATTGCCTTCTACGACATAGACTTGATTTATGTCATTCTGATTTAGAAAATAGACCTTCATCGTTGGTTGCTGTTCCAATTGCATCGTTACATCACACGATAAACGAAGTTGTGCTCGATCTACTTCTTCAAGTTCTTCTACCTTAATTTCATCTTCATATGTAAAATTAGAGCTATATAGCCATATATCTGCGAAGTGATTATTACTGTAATATTGCTCTAGTTCTTTTTTATACCCTATCGTCTCACTGCCAAGTCCTGCGTAAATAAATAATGCTAAAAAAGACATTAGAAAGATTGATATAAATTGTGCTTTATGAATCTTCATATCACGAAGCATTTTCTTAATTAACATTAATAATTCACCTCTCTCACTCTCTTAGGATTCTCATTCTTCTGTATTTCAATAATTTTACCGTTACGAATACGAATCACTTTATCTGCAGTCTCAGCTAATACAGCATTATGAGTAACAATAATAACTGTTTTATTGTATTCTCTACTCATCTTTTGCAAAAGCTCCAAGACTAGAATACCTGTTTCTGAATCCAGAGCCCCTGTTGGTTCATCACATAACAACATTGTAGGATTTTTAGCAATTGCCCTTGCTATGGATACTCTTTGCTGTTCGCCTCCAGATAACTGAGTTGGAAATTTATCAAGATGTTCCTTTAGCCCAACTAATGTTAATACTTCCTTTGCATCCATTGCAGTCTTTTTTATATCCTTCATTAAATTAACATTCTCATATGTAGTCAAAGATGGTATTAAATTATAAAACTGAAATACAAATCCGACGTCCTCAGCACGGTAATCTGTCAACTGACTGTCTTTATATTTAGATATCTTTTTATTATTAACTATGATCTCACCGTCGGTTACGTAATCCATACCACCAAGTAAATTTAGAATTGTAGATTTCCCAGCTCCAGAGGGACCTAGTACAACAACAAATTCTCCTTCATCAATGGTAAATGAAACATCCTTAATTGCATATGTTACATTGTTTCCTACCTGATATTCTTTTGATACATTCTTAAATTCAATTACTTGTTTCATTATTTACCTCCTGTAATCCGCCCTGCGATGATTATCTAGTTCAGCGTTAATAAATGAATATGAAATTTATTTCATGTTTTAAGTTTATTGCCATTATATTCTAGTAAATTAGAAATGTCAATACGAAGTTGAAATTTGTTTCACATTTTACCTTGACCTTTTTATTGAGAATGATTATACTTATTTATTAAGTAGATTACATAAATCATAAATTCAGTAAAACAGCTCATTATAGGAGGATATATGCAGAATAATAGTATTGTAACTCCACAGCAAGCACGTTCCATTGAAAAAAGGAATAAAATTATAAAAGCAGGATTTCAATTATTTACTGAGAAAGGATACTATAATACAAATACAGCTGAAATAGCAAAACAAGCTGGTGTATCAACTGGTATTCTTTATCGATATTTTGCAGATAAAAAGGCTATTTATCTAGAGGCTTATCAAACTTGCTATGAGAATTTATATAATACGTTGTTAGATCAGCTTCAACTTTTAAAGAATAATTTTGATTTAAAAGAGTTTTTATCTTATTGTATCGAATATATCATTTCTTCTCATACTTCTACCCGTTCAGTACATGAAGAGTTTGAAGCTATGTCTCACTATGATGCTGATGTAGCCGAAATATTCCAAACAATTAAGGAACAGGCAATTGCAGAAATTGCATCCTATTTAGCAACACTTCAATTTAGTACATTTCATGCGCATGAAAAAATCCATTTAATCATTGATTTAGTGGAATCCTATTGTCATGAGATTGTCTATAATAAAGAGAAATGTAAAGATTATAGTTATCTAAAGAATATCATTATCGATGCATGTATTTTTATACTGCAATCACCAGAGGGAACACAAAGTGCAGATTTGTCTGATTCTTGTGATAGTCAGACGAAAAAATAGCAAATAGTCATAGTTATTCTTTTATCCTCGTTACAATAAAAAGAAAGAACTCGATTATATATTTGGTACTACCAATATATAATCGGGTTCTTACAATATAATTTATTCAAAGAAAAGAGCCTCTAACTCATGTTGAATGATTAACGGCCCTTACATTATCTAATATATTATTTTACTCCTCTTAAATATACTAACTCAATATTTATTACTTCAACTTTGCACTAGTTTGTTGATACTTTACAGTTAAACTAGAGCATAGTTCGAGTCTACTTCTAACATTTAATTCTTTAAATATTACATTTAAATGAGCTTTAACCGTATAAATACTAATAAACATTCTTTCAGAAATCTCTCTATTGGAACACCCCATCAATACTAGTTTTATTATCTCAATTTGTCTTGAAGTAAAATTCTCATAATTTTGTATATGACACAAATTTAAGCTCTCTTCCTGACTATTCTGCGGAATTAAATATGCATATAACAAAAAATTATTATTTTTTGCTATTTGACAAGGCATAACATTTAAACAATATCTTTTTGTTGAAGAGCTAATTATTTTATTGCAAAAACCAAACTGTTCAAATTCATAACACATTATGTATTGTTTTATAAAATCATTCCCAAGATTGGTAGTTCTTTTTTGAAAAAGAATATCAGAAATATATCTCTCAAAGGAAGCATTAATATATTTTATTTCAAAGGGATAGCAAGACTCAAAGGCCATAATGCCAATGGGAGCTTGATTACTTATTGACTCAAATAATTTTTTTTCTTTATTCTCGTTATTTCTCTGAATAAAAAGTAGCGATAACTTTGTTAATACTGACACTGCATTTTTCAATATTTCATTATTTATAATTAAGTCTCCCTCACCCTTCGACCGAATCAGCGAAACTGCAGCGAATATATCTTTTTCATTACGAAGATACAATACAACTGAATTGTACATGCCATAAGGCTCTATACACTTGCAATAAAAGTCTGATGAATAAAAAATATCTTTTGTGCTTACATCATTAATAGTTAAAATCTGTGAATTACTATTTGATATATTATCTGGATAAAAGGGATCCTCAAGATAATAGTCATTACTAAAGTAGTCATTAAGAAAAGATGAATCAATACCTTTCGAAACTGGTGTGAACTTATCCCCATTTTTTATCCAAATAATCACTTTATTAACATTGAAAACTTCGGTAATTGAATCTAATATCACATGATAAAATTCATTCTCTGAAAGTTTTTTATCAGCAAATACTTTTTCATATAATTGACACAATTTATAATAAATATGTTCAGTCATAATTATTCAATCTTACCTTTCTATCATCTAATAAAAATCAATTATATCGATTTATTATTAATATATTAATTTATGCTCATTATATTACTTGCCATATTCTCAATTTCTCTTCGATTCATACTGGCAATCTCAAACAATGAATTACTCTCTTCCAACATAACCATCATACCTGAGTTAATTTCCTCAGCTCCAGTAGCTTCATCATATATTGTCTTTGCAAAATCACTTATTATACTTGTTATGCCTGCGCTTGTATTACATAAAGCTTCCACTTTAGAATTAATATTATTAATTGACTTGTTAAAACTATCCACATCAGTATAATAATGTTCACTTGTCTCTATAAAACTATTATAGTCCGGAATAATTTCTCTTTCAACAAAATTAACCAAATGCATTACGGATTCAGACAATTCAATCACCGAGTTATTGATTTCCTCCATTGTTTTCTTAATTATTTTTGCTGTCTCCGATGATTGTAAGGAAAGATTACTGATTTCATCTGCAACAACAGAAAAACCTTTTCCAGCTTCCCCAGCACGAGCTGCCTCAATATGTGCATTTAAAGATAAGAGCTTTGTCGAACTCGCTATTTTAATTATTGAGTCTGACAGAGAATATATCTGTTTCACTGCTGTGGAATTATCCAACGCCCGAACTAATCCTTCCTTCACTTCATTGTATACTATTTTCGTTTTATCACTGTGCTCAATTGATTTATACTTCTGTTCATCTGCTTTACTACGCATCTTTTCAGTAATTCCAGCAGCAAAACTTGTCTCAGAAGAGATTTCCAAAATCTTATCTTCAATATCTGTAATGGATGCTGATATTTCTTGAGCCGATGCTGATGTCTGCTGTATTCCTGCAGACATCTCTTCGAGAGCCGCGGACACATTTTCTATTTTATCCTTAATGTGATTCGTACTTTCTTCAAGATTGATACCCGAGGAGCTAATATTTATAACTTGCTCAGTAATTAAGTCTATTGTATTCTTGAGTTCCTGATACTTATTTGATGAAGTCTCAGAACTATTATTTGCAGTCTTTTTTTTCCTTCTTGATCTTTTATAATAATAGCACATATAAAATAATAATAAACATAATATCATTACTAAACTTACTATCAAAATTTTCATACTGTATCTCGTATCATGTATTTTATCTAAAACACATGAATACTCTCCTTCCTCATTCGAACTGTATACTTTAAAAATATCTTTAGATTTGCATTGTTCAAACCAAACTATAGAACAAGACATAGTTCTTCCGCATATTTGTACCTATCACACCATTGCATATAATATCAATTTTAGTAATGTCTACTTACTTAACTTGTGTTTGCAGGACAAATATATATAATTGCAGAAGAACCACATCTTTGCACTTATTAGTAAACTATGGTGATATTATCCATTCCAATTATAGCATTTTGAAGGCCTCTTCTTTGCTAGTAACCATAATAAACTCATTCGCTTGTGCATTAGCTACTTTTTTTACTTGCAGCATAGCCACTGCAGAATCCAAAACAACAGAAACCCTTTTTTTGAAAGGAGTACTGGTATATAATTTCATACATTTTTCCAATAATGGAGATAAATCTGGTGCTAATGTCATCTGCTCTCGTGCATCTATGATAAATGCATATTGAGTGGTATCATATTTTTTTATTTTGTCTTCAAGATCTATTATATAATCCTGTATCTCATTTAAATTTAAGTTTCCCTTAACTTCTGCAAAAAATACTTTTCTTGTTGTATCAATGCTTAACTTAATCATATGCGTCTTCTCCTTATATGTTCATTATTATTATATTGCATCGTTCAAATTCTTAGGTGTTTCTTCAAATGTTCTGAGGCTGTCAAAATAAGGGCTTCTTGCTTTTTGATTACCGTAAACTGGCCATTCATGATCAAACCGTTTTAAATGCTTTAACATAGGAACCGATCCTTTTAATCCGAATTCTCTTACAAGTTTTACCTTGTTGATGTCTAGCATTTCAAATTGGATGGATGGTCCATCTCCAGCTTCTTGAAGAATGACACCTTCTGGATCTACAATCATTGAGTGACCAGCTAAAGTAAAACCTGCATGAAAACCACATGCACCTGTACCAATGACATACACTTGATTAAATAGAGCAGTAGCTGTACGACATGTTCTTTCTGCTTCTGTTAAAGTAGATGGCGTAAAAGAAGGATGGTATATTACATCAGCACCCATTGATACTAAAGTTCTAGTCATCTCTGGAAACCATGCATCATAACAGATACATAACCCTAGTTTTCCTAATCCATCAAGATCAACTACCACAAATTTATCACCAAGAGATGAGGTCTCAGCAGGATAAAATGGATTCATTTTTCTATATTTGGATACAACTTTACCTTCTGGTGACAGTACAACTAAAGTATTATATACCTTCCCATCCTCCAGCTCAAACATGGAACCTGGAATAATCCATTTACCTACCTCCTTTGCCTTTTTTGCTAATCTTTCAATCGAGGTGCATGGTAATGGTTCAGCAATGTCTTCCAACCTTGGCGCCAACCCTTGAACTGCCAACTCTGGAAATACAATTAATTTAACCCACGGAGCTTCATAAGATATAATATCAATATAACTCTCCAACTCGGCTACATTAGCCTTAGCATCCCCAGGTATTCCTTGCCTTTGTACAGAAGCTACTCCCAAGTAATCTGACATAAATTCCCTCCTATTTACAATTTTATATAAAATATTATATAATTTTACATTTTATCTGTCTATTGTACAAAAGTATAGTTTCTAAGATGAATATAAACTTTGGTGTATTTTGTAAATAAGTTTATATTTGTAAAATCCATCTCTAAATATTTGTAAACGAAACGAAACTTTTAGTACAAGCACATCTTTTGTTCCGCGCCGTAGCGCAGTGTAGTACGCATCCTACTGAGCCTTTTTATATGATAGGAAATTCGGAGGAATTTCCTATCATATAAAAAAAGTGATATAACCAATTGAGGAATTCAATCAACTGGCTATATCACATATTAGTCCGCTCAAAGCGGTTTACTTTATATTTACGTATAATATACTCTCAGAACTTCACATTGAAATATTATTTTTCAAACCTTTTGGTTAAGCCCTCGACCTATTAGTAACAATCAGCTCCATGTGTTACCACACTTCCACCTTTGTCCTATCAACCTTGTCGTCTTCAAGGGGTCTTACTAGCTTATGCTATGGGATATCT
>JAEYPP010000036.1 GCA_023410575.1 Bacillota bacterium
TTGCTCAAATGATAAAGACTGGGGAGAAAAAGCGCCTAAAGTCATTGATACTACAGTCGATTTGTTCTCTAGTATTCCTTGGACTTTGTATTCTCGCTTGCTTCACCGCTTTTTGGAGAGACGGGAGTATTCAGGTATCTACATTATCAGCCACATTGATGACCATGTTCTTCATTCTTCTGGGGGTAACCGTAGGTATTTATGTAGGTTCGTTTCTTCTGGGTAAGCGTAAATTCGTTTCGATCGGGATTCCGGCTATTGTTTCTTCAATAATGACTATCATTATGTATGTTGGTGAAATGGTCCTTCTGCACGGACATCTTTATAGCTTTGGCTCAGGTTTCTTTTTTGAAAGTATTCCTGGAATTGTCTTTGCTCCTATTGATCTGTTGATTGTTATAGCGTCGGGAGGGGTAACCGCTTTGATATTCACATTGATTAATGGAACGAACAAGCCAGCGAATAAATTATAGGCAATAATACAAGGGCCTTTTATCTTTTGTTAAATTACATAAAAGTCAAAAATAGCGCAAAGCAACCATGTTTTATCTAAAACCTTACTACTATTGGATGAAACGCGTGAAAGATAATATCCAGAAGTCAGATATTTCAATACCTGTTTTTGCCAAAGTTGAACCTGAATATACTTCACCTGAAAAAGGTATGAAATCAGGCTCCAGATAACATGGCATGATATTAATTTTACAGTCAGAGATTCTGAAACTACCAAGCTTGCAGCGGGATTCATCAAGCAGCTGCAGAACCTATGTTAGGCCGCTTTGCATATGTAACCTATAACATAAGTTGCTATTTTAACCTTTACACACATAAAATACTTAGACTAATACTCGTCTTGTAGGCTTACTCTCTACAGTATTTCCGCCAATTGGTCTTCCTGATGCAGGAACGGCCCTTTCACGCCCCCAGTCTCTTATGGCTTCAATTTTTTCTGGGCTTGTTTTTGATAGCGGAACTACATTTTTTAAAGATGTTATTAATATATCATTAGTTATATTCATATCATCATTTGCTATAAGTCGATATGAAATATCCCGAAGAGAAGATTCTAAGTCAGCACCGGTAAAGCCATCTGTAACTTTTGCTAGTTCAGAAAGCGTTTCACATGATAAATCAGTTCTTAAATACTTTGCTGAATATAAACTAATTATTTCTTTCCTTTCCTCTTCAGTTGGCAAATCTACAAAGAATAATTCATCAAATCTTCCTCTTCTTAACAACTCCGATGGAAGCATAGACACGTCATTTGCTGTTGCAACAACAAACACTAGTTTTTTGCATTCCTGCATCCAAAATAAGAACTGTCCTACCATTCTGGTTGTAACACCTGATGAGTCATTACCAGAACCCCCTAAACCTTTTTCAATCTCATCAATCCATAAAACACATGGTGAGACATGCTCCGCAGTCTGGAATGCTTCCTTTAATTGCTGTTCACTTTGACCAACATATTGACCCTGAACCGTTGCAAAATCAAGTCGGTATAATGGAAGTTCCCAAAAAGCCGCTATTGCTTTTGCAGACAATGATTTACCACATCCAGGTACACCCACTAATAGTACACCTCGCGGTGGTTGCATTCCCCTTTTTCTCAATTCATCCCTTTTTTCTGGATTTTGAAGCTTTTTCTTGTCATTCAACCAACTTTTTAAACCATTAAGTCCACCAACATCAAGTATATTTTGAGACACTTCAATCTTTTCCAACCCTTGAATATTTGAAAACAGACGATCCTTAGCAAACTTTAATTCTATTAAATCGTTCTTCTTTATAGCGCGGTTTGCAACTAATGAAGCAATAACATTTTGGGCTTCTACGCGAGTAACACCAGCTAAAGTTGTTGCGGCTTCCCGGAAGTCACTTTTATCCCATTCAATTAAAATATTATTTCGATATGGTTCAATATTTTCATATATTATTTGCAACATTTCCTGTTCATTAGGTAAATCTAATGCTAAAGACATTCCTAATCTCTGTAATTGACCCCAAACAGAGTTTGCAGTAATAACAATAATAACTCCACCATTTTCCTCCGCCAGTGATACAACATCTAGAAAATACCTTGATGTCATAGAATCACTCTCGATATCTGATACATCAGTAAACACGAAGGTTAAATTTTGTTTAATCTTTATTTGTTCACAAATAAAATCCAAAGCTCCCATAACTGACTTGTCTTCATTTACTGTTCTACCAGTTGCTAAATCAAACATACCTTTTGAAAGCATATGAGCATAGAATTGTAAACTAAGATCAGATGCAACTAACTTTACAGCTTCTAACGCTCTGATTTTCTCAATTGAATTGAGTGAAATAAATGGAATACGGGCCATGGAGTATCTTTTTAAAGTACTTACACTTGTATTAAAGTCCATTCTAGTTATCCTCCAAACTATTTACCTTATTACGTTTAATAATACTTGCTAACGTTCCAGTTCTATCATTCTTTAAACAAGTAGTTTCTAATGACTCCTGTATCTGATTAGCTTGTCCTGTAATTGCTTTTACAAGCATTTCAGAATCACTTGGAGATAGTACGGGCAATTGAGCAAATTTAATTAAAAACTTAAATTCTTTTCTTAACGATAATAATGCATTTGTGAATAAATTTAAGTCTCCACCACACGTTTGCATTGCTCTTGAAAATTTATCAGAAGACTTTTTAATTCTAAATTGGACAACATCGTTTAGTTGCACTGCAAAACGACCTGCAACTCCTGCAGATAAAAGCAATGACCCTTTTTGAGCACATTCAAGAACCTCCGAGTCCATTGTTCCCTCCCTTAAAACATCAAAGCAATCCATCCATTCCGCATAAATAGTTGGTATTTTCATAAAACTCTTCTCACCCTCTTTATAACAGCAGTAGGAGGTAACAAATCCCATTGAGGAAGTGATGAAGCAAATTCATCATCGTGTTGACTACTCTTTTTATCATTTATTACAAAGTTTTGTGTGTTGGTATTTGAGCAATTATCATATTCTTTATTAATCAAGTTTTCATTTTCCATAGTATTAACCTCCATTATAGTATTTGACGAACCTTCTGGGCATCAACAATTGAAATATATTGCTCAGGAGATAATTGATTTAAAAATTCAATTACTTTTATATAATCTGTATCTTTTGTGGCATACAGCCTTCTAAAGTCAACAACCTCTGCTAGAGTAGCATTAAGAGTATTCAGAGCTTTACTTCTGAACTCCTCCATTTGATTACATGTTAACTTTTTAGCCTTATTAGCCTTTTTACGCTCTGTAAAAATAAAAACTGCTACTCCTGCGATTGCTAATAATGGAACTATTACAGTTCCAAGGCCTATAATTCCTACAATAATTCCAATAATAATTGCTATTACTATTTTAGAGGTAAACCACTTGATTATAGACAATGCTTCCAATTTTATTTCATCTACATAAGAGTTTAATGATGCTTGTAATTCAGACTCATTTCTTCCATCTCTTGTTTTCCCAGCCCAATTTGAAATTTTAATATCTATTTCAGCAGGTATACTTGCTCGGCTTTTAGCTGTTAAATCCTCATATGCATTTATAATCCAATCTTTGGATAGCGATATTGCCAGCTTTTGTGTTGCAATTAAAGCTCCTGTTTTTTCGGGATTTAATGCAACATCTGTTAAGTGTTGAGAAAAATCTCCATACTGTTGATATGAATTTTCCTCAGCTTCAAACCTGCTTGTTGCTCTATCAATAATACCACTTTCTTCTATAATCAAGCGATTCCTTCTAAGTTCTTTACGTAATGGAAGTTCCTCGTTATCATAATTTGTCACTAATTTATCTAAAATATCATCAACTTTTGACGCTACTGATATAGCATTGCTAACTGGTGTATTAAAAATAGCACTAAAATATGTATATATATTTTCGTGAGTCTTAGCCCAAGAAAGTATATCTTTTAGCTCTGCCCATGTAGGGCTATTATCTTTTAAATATGGAAAGTCCGTATCATTAATAAACATCTTTTTACCACATATCGCAGTACTCCATCGTTGTTTTTGTGCCTCAGTAAAGCCTACATGGCTAGATAATTCTTCAAGCCACCCCTTAATTTTATTAGA
>JAEYPP010000052.1 GCA_023410575.1 Bacillota bacterium
ACTTATTCATGCCGGCGACCGGAATCGAACCGGTACGGGAGATTAGTCCCGCAGGATTTTAAGTCCTGTGCGTCTGCCAGTTCCGCCACGCCGGCATAATGGATGGAGAAGGATTCGAACCTTCGAAAGCGTCGCTAACAGATTTACAGTCTGCCCCCTTTGGCCACTCGGGAACCCATCCATATTTTGAAAATGATGTCTATAACAGACCTCACTTTTAGTACTGACAAGGATTGATTATAGCACATCATTTTCTGTTTTTCAAGTCTTAATCTGAATATTTTTAAGGTAAAATTTTCTTAATTACATCAATTCTCTTGGATAGTTCTTTAAAATAACCGACGAGTAAGCATTCATGCGTACTTGAATTGTACCTTGTTGTGTGAAAAAGTTAGCCACCTCCATGCCAAACGATGCCATATCTGTATAAAACATTCGAATTAGCGGATAGTCATATGCTATACCAGCTTGCCAGACAGGAACTGTTGTTATTACTTCATGAGGATTATTATTAATGATAATAATGAATTGGTCCTCATGATTGAACCTTGCATAACTGATGACTCCATGTTCTCCTGTCAGTAATTTAACTGACCCTGTACGTAATGCCTGATATGATTTTCGTAATTGAATTAACTCACGATGCATACGTATTAAATCTTTATCTTCGCTTCCCCATGGATATGTTCTACGATTGTCTGGATCCGTCCAACCACAAACACCTGCTTCATCCCCATAATAAATTGTTGGAGCTCCTGGCCATGTCATTTGCATTACTACTGCTTCTCGCATTATACCCATATTGATATTTTCATTTGCTGCGTTAGGTCCATGAGTCGCTGTACGCCCAACCTTATGATTTGTTCGAGTTAAAAATCTAGAATGATCATGATTCGACAATTCATTCATTGCAACTTGTAAGGAAGGTGTTTGGAACTTCGACATATAATGAGTCATACTCTTATAGAAATTCTCATAATTACAAAGCATATCTGGACGGTATTGGTCACTATGCTTCTCTACCCCTGTTAAAAACCAAGTAATTGGCTCCATAAATGCATCATAATTCATCACAGAATCCCATTCATCACCATTTAACCAAGCAGAGGCATCTCCATAATGCTCAGCTAAAATAAGTGCATTCGGATTTGCTTGTTTGACGACACGTCGAAATTCTTTCCAAAACTCATGATTAAATTCCTCCGTATATCCTAAGTCTGCAGCAACATCAAGACGCCATCCATCTGCACAATATGGTGGTGAAACCCACTTACGAGCAATTTCTAATATATACTCCTTTAGTTTATCTGAATGCTCATAATTAAGTTTTGGCAGAGTATCATGCCCCCACCATCCATCATAAGAAGGATTATTTGGCCACTCTTCTCTACGAAATTGAAAAAATGAATGATACGGGCTATCTTTACTAACATAAGCACCTTTTTCATAACCGTTCGCTTTTTCATAGATTTCTTCACGATCTAACCACTTATTAAATGAGCCACAATGATTAAATACACCATCCAAAATAACCTTCATTCCGCGGTCATGAATCTCTTTTACTAGCATGATAAAAAGTCGATTGCTTTCCTCTAAGTTTTCTTTGTCTGTTACTCTTAGTATATACCTAGAAGCCTCTTTATTTGAATGGCTCATATCAATTAAGCATTCCCCATTATCATTTATAATCACACCATAATGTGGATCTACATAGTCATAATCTTGTATATCATATTTATGATTCGATGGTGATACGAATATCGGATTAAGATAAATTACTTCTATACCCAAATCTTTAAGATAATCTAATTTTTTCATAACTCCAAGTAAATCGCCACCATAAAATTCCCGGATGCCCAAGGACTCTGGATATTTGTTCCAATCTTTCACCTGAACGGTTCCTTCTCCTATGTATTTGTATTCATTATTCAACACATCATTTGAAGTATCACCATTGTAAAAGCGGTCAACAAAAATCTGGTAAAATACTGCTCCTTTTGCCCACTCAGGTGTATGAAAACCAGGTGTTATTACAAATTGATACGCTAAATTTAAAGTATCTGTTACTCCAATTGCAGTGTAATAATAATCATGCTCTTTTGTTTGAATCAAAAAGTAATAGCGAATTTGTTGATTGCTTAATAATATTTCTCCTTCATAATAGTCGAATAAACAATCTCTTTCAGCCATGTTAAGTTTTAATCTGTTTTCATCTATAATCATTGTCACGCTATCAACATTATGTTTAGCGGTACGTATTCGAATACGAACAGTCTCATTGATACCAGGCTCACTTGGTATACGATAGTCCTCTGTCCCATCACTAAACACTGCTTCTTTTATAAACTTATAACTTTCCATCTGTTCCAATGATACATCTCCAATCCTTATTTCCTTATTTCTTATGCAAGCATTATCAAAACTTATATTTAAATTATATTCACTTATCTACTTTAATAAACTTTTTAAATCATATGTCCTTTCGTTATTTTGCACTCATTGACTTGCTTGACATGGGATGACAACCATAATTCAGTAGCATACTGTTATGAAGTCGTCGGTACTTAGGGCCTGTATTTTAGGCCCTTATGTACCGTTACGAGCTTCATTCAGGCGAGAGCTACTTTAGGCCCTTATGTACCGCTTAGAACTTCATTCAAGCGAGAGCGTGTTGCGGATGAATTATGGTTGTCATCCCATGCTCACTTTTCTTGGTGCAAAATAACTCAATATATAAAGTAAAAAGGACAGCTTCACGGGTGCTGTCCTTTTTGGAGAAGGTATTTTTGTTACTTATGGGGTGTAGCAAAAACTATATAATGTATTGGGGTTTACGAGACATAGTATATCATGATGTCTGTTTTAAGTGTGCACAAAGTTTACAAATCTCAATAGGACTTTTTGTAAATTTTGACTATACATTTTTTCCCTTATTGATAAGGTTGTAGTAGTTTTGCCAAATTCCAGCAAAAACGAATCATTTTTTTATATATTCGCTTCTTTTGGTTTATTATCCTCATTAAACAGTGACTCAAATTCTTCTCTACTGATACGTTCTTTTTCTATTAAACGTTCTGCACATGCATGCAATACATCCAAATGTTCAGTCAGCAGTCTCTTTGCTTTATCATAACAATCATCAATAATTGAACGAACTTCATCATCAATTTTACTTGCTACTAATTCGCTGAAGTTCTTTGTATGAGCTAAATCTCTTCCGATAAATACTTCGTCATCATCAGTATCATAGTTTACCATACCTAAGCTTTCAGAAAATCCATATTTTGTTACCATGCTTCTAGCTGTTTTTGTTGCTACTTTAATATCTTGAGAAGCACCAGTCGTTATGTCATGGAAGATTAATTCCTCTGCAATTCGACCACCTAAGCTAACCATTATGTCTTGAAGCATCTTTCCTTTTGTATTAAACATCTCATCTTTTTCTGGTAATGGCATAGTATAACCTGCTGCCCCACCAGTAGGAATAATTGAGATTGTATAAACCGGACCAACATCAGGAAGCACATGGAATAAAATTGCATGCCCTGCTTCATGATAAGCCGTAATTTTTTTCTCTTTCTCCGAAATGATACGACTCTTCTTTTCTGTACCAATTCCAACTTTGATAAAAGATTTCTTTATATCCTCAGATTTTATATAACTTCTATCACTTTTTGCAGCACTAATAGCAGCCTCATTTAATAAATTTTCAAGATCAGCACCAGTGAATCCAGCTGTTGTCTGAGCTACCTGAGTAAGGTCAACATCTTCTCCAAGAGGCTTTCCTTTTGCGTGAACATTAAGAATTTCTTCCCTTCCCTTTACATCCGGTCTTCCAATTAATACTTTTCTATCAAAACGACCTGGACGAAGAATTGCTGGATCGAGTATATCAACACGGTTTGTCGCTGCCATAACGATGATTCCTTCATTTACTCCGAAACCGTCCATCTCAACAAGCAACTGATTCAATGTTTGCTCACGTTCATCATGTCCTCCACCCATACCAGTTCCTCTTCGACGGGCTACTGCATCAATTTCATCAATGAAAATGATACAAGGAGCATTCTTCTTACCCTCTGAAAATAAATCACGTACACGTGAAGCACCAACACCGACAAACATCTCTACAAAATCAGAACCAGAAATCGAGAAAAACGGAACACCTGCTTCACCTGCAACAGCTTTTGCCAATAAAGTTTTACCTGTTCCTGGAGGTCCCTCAAGCAAAACACCTTTTGGTATTCTAGCACCAACTTGAATAAATTTTTTTGGATTTTTTAAGAAGTCTACAATTTCCTTTAATTCTTCTTTTTCTTCTGCAAGACCTGCTACCTGCTTAAATGTTGTTTTACCTTCCTCATTGCTCATCTTTGCACGACTTTTACCAAAGTTCATTACTTTGTTATTACCACCGCCGCCATTTGCTTGACTTGTTAAGAAGGAAAACATAATGATTATGATAACAAATCCGATGATATATGGCAATACACTTGTCAAAAACCAGCTTGGTTTCTCTATATCACTAACATAAGATTCGATATTACGCTCTTGAGCATCCTGTTCTGCTTTTGCTGTATTCGTAACAAAAAGTCTATATGATGTCCCATCTTTTAAAGATACCCTAATTCGACCAGTTGGCGCTTCCTCATTCTGATATACTTCTACCAAACTTACATTGCCAGAGTCCAAGTCACTTACATAATCACTGTAACTATATTTTTCACCATTACCGCTTGAAAAGCTCTCAGATAGATATACTGCGGCTATAATAATTAATAGGATAATGAAATAAAAGCCATATCCCCTCATCGACTTTTTCATGCAAAACCTCCTTTTGTTTTTTATTGTTGTACCACACCAATGTATGGAAGATTTCTATAAAGTTGAGCGTAGTCCAAACCATACCCAACAACAAATTCATCTGGAATCTGAAAACCAGTATAGTTTACAGTGACATCAGCTTCTCTACGACTTGGCTTATCTAATAATGTGCAAAGTTTTAAACTATTTGGTTTTCTAGTTGATAACATTTCAATCAAGTAAGAAAGAGTTCTTCCTGAATCAATGATATCCTCAACTACTAAAACATCTTTTCCTTCAATCGTTTCATCTAAATCTTTTAAGATACGAACTCTTCCTGAACTCATAGTCGCATCACCATAACTAGAAACCGACATAAAGTCTATTGAAACAGGAACTGTAATATGCTTCGACAATTCGGTCATAAAAAACACACCGCCCTTTAAGACACAGATCAAATGAATTTTCTTTCCCTCATATTCTTTGCTAATTAGCTCTCCTAGCTCTTTAATTTTATGAGCTATCTCCTCCTCTGATAACAGTACCCTAATATTTTCTGCCATGGTATTACACCTAACCTTTCTAACTTTTTGATAACGATTCAGTTCATTAGTATCTACGAAACTAATGTAACCGATAAAATTCTTGTAGTCGTTTCATCAATTAAGAACGCTTCGGAAGTTCGTATCTGTGGTATCCAAAGAACATGGTGACCACTCGCAAGAAAACAGCAAGTATCACGACTCTCCTTTGGTACCTTTTCATCAATCAATAAAGATTTAATCGATTTCTTTCCGCCATCCTTGTGAATCTGAAGAAAGTCTCCCTGTTGTCGCGTCCTAATTACAACAGTATCTATTATTTTATCATAGTCAAACCATTTCGTATAGCAATTTTTTGGAATGGTTAATTCCCCTTGTACCATAATTATTTCAAAGTGAAATTCACAATTCATCTCTTGAACAGCTACAATCCCCGGAATTGTAACAGGATATTCAATTCTCTTAACATCAGGTTTACATTCCTGTTTTTTCACAATAAGAGTAGTATAACCTCGCTGAATAATAATATGATAGGGTAATGTAATTTGCTTACCTGGTTGGTTTAATATTAACTGTTTCGCTAATTGTATATGTTTTTCTTCTATATCTTTTTTACTTTTACTAAGTTGCTCAATTGCCATCTTAATAACCGTATTCTGTAAAATTATATCTTCCTTTTGCAATAACATTAGATCTAATTCAACACGGTCATGATATATTGTTGCAATATGAGAGAATGCTTGATTTGTCTGTTTGCAAAGATATGTTGCTACTCGTTCCATTTCTTTTGCGAATGAAACAATATGCTCTAGTGATTTCTCATTAATTTGTTCTTTTACATAGGGCAATAAGTAATTACGTATTTTATTTCTTGTATAGTCCAATGACAAATTTGAACTATCCGTACAATACGCAATATTTTCTCCCTTCATAAATACCTCAATTGCATCTCGTTTTGTTTCTAATAAAGGCCGAACAATCCGATGATGAACCGCATGGATTCCAGACATCCCTTCCATCTTAGTTCCCCTAAACAGATGAAATAATACTGTTTCCGCATTATCATTCATATTATGGGCTATGGCTATTTTATGACAATTATGCTGTTTGCATTCCTCTTCAAATGCTTGATACCTTACAAATCTACCAGCCTCTTCTAATGACCATCTCTTCTCTCTTGCAAGTTTTTTTACATCCGCTTTAATACAATTGACGGATATTCCATGTTTTAAACAAAAGTCTCTAACAAATTGCTCTTCTTGGTCTGCCTCTGCACCACGAATCTGATGATTAATATGAACTACAAATAAAGTTAGCGAATACTCCTTATCGATTCTCATCAAGACATTTAGAAGACACATCGAATCAGCCCCACCGGATACCCCTACAACGACGCGATCATTCTTTTCAAACATATGTTGTTGTTTTATAAACTGAAGAATCTGATTTATCATCTAATGCGCCTCTTTCTTACCCTCTAGTAATAAGCAATCGGACTGCTTTTACATGTATTCTACAACGACTAACTATAAAATTCAAGCCTAAGACTTTCTCCATATACCTGTTACTAACACGGTCATATCATCCATTGGTTCATACGCATGTGTTCCTAATGCTGCGGTCAAAATCGCATTTGCAACTTCCTGTGGCGATTTATATGTAATGGACATAATTACATCTTGAAGATACTTCTCTTTGTCTTCTTCTTGTACACTATCAAGTACACCATCCGAAATCATAATAACATAATCACCATCATAAAGCTTTTTACTAGTTTTAATATATTCCATATGATTCAACATTCCTGCAGGCATAGAATTTGAGCTTATTGTTTCAACGTATTGATCCCTTTTAATAAATGTTGTTGCTGCTCCAATTTTAACAAAATCACATGTTCCTGCGCACAGATTTAATAAACATATATCTACTGTCGAAAACATCGATTGTTCTGATTTAAGTACAAGTACAGAATTAATTAAGCGTATCGCTGGCTCTTCCCTAAAGCCCGCTTCCAAAAACTCTTCTAATAGTTCAATAATCATCCCACTCTCACGAAATGCCTTATCCCCTGTACCCATGCCATCAGAGAGCATCATTACGACATCCTGACTATCTGGATAAAGAAAAGAGAAGCTGTCACCATTCACTTCATCTTTTTCCTTACTGGCTCTTGCCACTCCAGTAAGTACTTTATAGTTCGCATCTTCACAAAAAACATAATCTGCATACTTTCTGCCAATTACATTACGTGAATCATCTCTTGGTACTAGTCGCTTTCCTAATGCTTGTCCAATCAGTGTTGCTGTTTCTTTCGTTGTAATGCAACGTCCCCGCATACATTTTGCAGTAATATGGAGTTCCATTCCACGACACTCGCGTTCAAACATTAGAATTCTTTGAGCCTTAACTCTATGACGTCTCAGTTTATTATTAATCTTTCTTCTTTTAACTTCAATAATTTCTCCGGTATCACAAAGATTCCCTGAAAAATCTTCTACAATACGTGCAATCTCTTTAAGCTGACCAGCCACTGCTTCACGACTCTCCGCCATACGATTATGCCAAGTCATCTTCAACTTTGCAAGAGCAAGGTTACGATTTGTCTCTTCAATAAAAGTAGGAATCTGAATACAGTATTCTTTCATTAAGTCTGGCATATCATCTGTTGTAACTGCTCCATTCACTCTTGCAGCTTCTAGTAAAATATTGACTGAATTGTAACTTTCGTTAAATTTATTTTCCCAACAATATGTACATTGTTTGCAGTTACGACAGAGATTATCTGATACATCATCAAGTACAACGCCTAAATCATCGCGATCTAACGAAGGTTTTAGTTCTGAAAGATAATCAAAGCTCGTTGCAAGTTTTGTAAATGAACTAGAAATCCCCTCTAATTTTTTTTTTGCTGTATTTTGCAACTCATGTTTTACATACACTTCTCCATTATCTACACTTCCCCTTCCCTGCAAAAATGCTATGATAACAGCTGTAAAGCCAATTAGTAGTAGTAAAATTGTTGCTAAAGCCAAGTATTGAACAACCAAACCAGGGTTCACACTAAAAAATGTTATGAGTGCTACACCTACTCCTGCTAAAGGTAATAAATAATTTCTTTCTCTTTTCATTTCTTTCCCCATCCTTCCACCAAATCAATTCTTTATTATCTGATGTTTGTTAATAATTCATTATAAAGGTTAGGTTTTGCAATGTTTGTCATAATTAGCAGGGTATAATATAAAATTTACTGACAAAAGAAAGGTAGAAAAGTGTTTTGCTTGCAAAACACTCGCGCCAAACACGGTCGCGTAAGCGACATCTTCCTATCGCGCAGAACTTTTCTATTCAATAAAAAAACACCCAGAATAGTCTGAGTGTTATATATAGCGAAAGAGGGATTTGAACCCACGACACCACGGGTATGAACCGTGTGCTCTAGCCAACTGAGCTATTTCGCCAAAGTGACAAAGCAAATTATAGCGTCTTTTATATTGATTGTCAACTGGAAATTTAATAATTTTATAAATTAATTATATTATATATCCAATTCATAATTTTTTACTTCAGTTACCTAGGTGTGCTTACTAACCATTAGGGTTTCTCTTCAACGATAATCTCATCTGGATATAATAGCCCAAGTTTCGTTCTAGCCAACTCTTCAATGTATCGTTTCGTACTTTGAAATGCCCTTTTTTCTTCCAACATTATTGTTCTTTCATCCTCTTCTTCCAACTGCTGATTCATTTTTGCAATTGTATCTTTTTTCTCTTGCACTTCACTTTTTAAATCCTGAGTTTTATATAAAACGACACCACAAATAATCATTACCATAACAGCAATAAGTTTAAGACCGTTTCTTTTTTTCTTCCTTCTCTTTCTCATCCAATTCACCCTTACCTAACGGTTTTGGAACTAGTTCCAAAACACCATGTACGATCTTTTGTTCTTCCTGTTCCATCAATTTTTCTTGTAACTTCTTCCTTTTCTCTATTTTAAACTTTTCTACTCTTAATTTCAATCTCTTTGTGAGAAAAAGCCAAATAATCAATACTCTTTTTTTGATAATATGTCCAATAAAATGTATCAAACGTTTGACTTGCTTATATAAAAATCGTAATGGACTTGCAATAAAGTATAAGAAACGCCTTAATTGTTTCTTGCACCATAATCCAATGCTACTTCCAATCTTAACAACTGGCTTGCTTAAAATGACTTGATATAGCTTCATTCCAAGAATCAGAGAGACAACTGCATAATATCGAATCACACCGTCATTTAGCTGATACATCATACGAAAGATAAGGATACCGGCTGTAATCCAAAAACCGATATCCTCTATAGCGATCATGATTTTCAGATGATGTATAACCTTTCGAGTAATGACAAAAAGATCATACACCAGAAACAGAAACGCTCCCCAAAGGAATGATGCTAGAAAGAAATTGACCTCTGCAAGGATAAATTCATTCATAATCTTCCTCCACTACTTAAATAAACGCTTCAATACCGATTCTCCTGACTTATTGTAGCCCTTTAATTCAGAATATATAAAGCTATCTACTCTACCAGTAATATCAACTTCTCCTTTTTCCAAGGTCAATCTACCCATATGCAAATCAGTACCCCGAATCATCAATATCCCCAAATCTGTTTCTAATATAATTTCATGATCATCAAATGAACGGACATCTTTAACACCGTTAATCTTCGCTTCTTTTCGATCAGATAGACTAAGTTGGTGTTTCTTTATCTGTTTATTTTCCTCCATGTACTTCCCTCGCTTCTATACATCCTTATCGCTACTATGTATATGCGCGAATATTTAATTCATGCACTTCTTGTACATGCAACTTGAATGGAGTTTATGTCAACTATAAATACTTATACAGCTCTTTCGCCTCATCCTTTTTTGTAGTTTCAGCAATGCTTGTCACTTCTACTCGAACAGCTTTTCCTCCAAAGCCAACTTCTATTATATCTCCAACCTTTACATTAGTTGAAGCTTTCGCAGGTTTATCATTTATCATAACACGACCAGCATCACATGCATCATTTGCAACCGTTCTGCGCTTTATTAAACGCGAAACTTTTAGATATTTATCTAATCTCATATCACACCTCATAATTTATTCTTGCATTGATTTTAATAACCCTATTGTAGGAAATCTAGCCTCTTAAGAGCTTTTGGCGCCTAAATCCTATTACATAAGAAAAAGGCTGTTTTGAATTACTCCAAAACAGCCTAAGTTCCTATGTTTACCTATGAAAACTATCCACTAATTACTTATTGATAACGTCCTTTAAAGCTTTACCAGCTTTAAATTTAGGTGCTTTGGAAGCTGGAATTTCGATAACTTCTTTTGTTTGTGGATTTCTTCCAGTTCTTGCAGGTCTTGCAGACACTTCAAATGTTCCAAAACCAACCAATTGTACTTTCTCGCCTTTAGTTAATTCTTCAGTAACAACATCGATAAATGCCTTTAAAGCTTTCTCGGAATCCTTCTTGGATAATTCTGTTTTTTCTGCAATAGCTGCAACTAATTCTGCTTTGTTCATGGATAAACTCCTCCTCTAAGGTATTATTAAATAGTTTTTTCAATAATCACGCTCGATTATTCACGCACCCCATATGAATTGTAATTTCATTTATGGGCAATCAGGCGACTTGTTATTGTGCCAGTTTTATCAAAAATCACCTTCACTCTATTTATAAACTTATTAGGTGCATTTGTCAAGGAATTTTCTGCATTTATTTCCAAAACAACCGAGATTTTTATAGTTTATTACCCTTTTTTTTCATATCTTTTACTCTTTTGTCCTAATGTACTCTTTTGTGAACTCAAAAAGGCAATTTTCGGCATTTAAATGCTCTATTTGACCTAGTTTACAGATCTCAAATAAAAGCCCTCCAAAAGCATTTTTTTTGCTTTCTTCATTTCCACTTTCATCTAAAATAATTTCCAAATTTCTTTGAACTAATCGTTCGTCAAATTGAATTTCATCTATCCTTAATTTATCACTTTTTTTAATAACTTTTTGAGCACGAATCAAAGCTGGAAATGAAACTGGTATTGATAAGAGGTCATCTTTCTTATTTTTTTTACTCTTTTCAGCCTTTTTTATTTCATCCCAGTTTCTTGTAACTTCCTCACTCCCCATAGTTGATTTATCAGAAAATACATGAGGATGACGACGTACCATTTTTTTTGCTATCTCGTCAATGACATCATCAATTGTGAAGATTCCCTCCTCCTTAGCAATTACACTATGCATTACCACTTGTAAAAGTACATCCCCTAGCTCTTCTCTTAAATTGTCATAATCTTTGTTTTGCTCGTAATCATCAATAGCCTGTATAACCTCATAGGCTTCTTCTATTAGGCACTGTTTCAAACTCGAATGAGTTTGTTTTTTATCCCAAGGACATCCATGTTCACCCCGTAATTGCTCAATAACTCCACAAAATTGCTCAAAATTATATGCTTTATCCACAAGAAAACCTCCTCATACACAAGTTGTTTTAATTATTATATCACATAATAAAAACTATCTTGTCAAAAAAATCTAATTACCAACAATATTTGATTGCATCGCTAAAAAGTTTACCTTAAATATGGTTAAGAAACACGAAAAAAGTGAGCTACACAATTAATTTCTGTGTTTGCTCACTTCTTAAGAAATCGATCAAAATTACTTCGTTTTTTTTAAGCCTGATGTTTCTCGTACCAATAATTTTGCAAGAGAATCAACGGTAGACTTCTCTTTTTTTGCTAAATCATATCCAAATTTGAGAATAACATCAATAGCTTCTTTTGAACTATCATCCATCTTTGGTATATTTTCTTCTGTTTTCAACTGCATTCTAATATAATCTTGTGGTTTATTAATCGATTTATACAAAAGCCTCATTTGATAATCTACGGTTTGTTCGCTTCCATCCATCAGAATATCAAAAAGTGGTATGGCCCAATTAAATAGTCCCCATTGCTTTGCTTTTTTACAAGAGTTTGATTTTGTATTCTTGACATTCCCCACTGAAACAGTCATGAAATCAGTAAGACTGTTACATTCTGGTAACTTTAGTCCCTCAATCAAGGCACACAAAGTTGGATTATTTGCAACAACTCCACCATCTATTAAACACCCATAGCAGCTATTGCGGTCCTTTAGGCAAGTTGGCGGAAAATAGGTAGGTGCAGCTGTTGAGGATAAAATAGCATCTCTTAACAGACAATTCCGATGATTGTCTGCCCGCCCTGAAACAGAGTTAAAAAATACAGCACTCCTCTTTGTAATATCATATGAAGTCAAAAGACAAGGCTTTCTTAACTCCCCTAACGTGCTATCCCCAAAATATGATTTTAATATCTCTTCAAAATATTTATTGGTATACTTCGCTCCCCAAAATGGATATGTCCATTGCCGATGAAAGATATAATTTCCGTAATCAATATAGGTTTGCGTAATTTCCCTTGCAGAATATTTTGATTCACCGCGCTCATTCGGGAATAAATATAATACTGTTAGTATCGATCCAGTACTTGTTCCAGCAATTAAGTCAAAATAGTCTCCAATTCTAGCCTTAGGATTACCACTATACTCACTTAATTTTTCTTCCAAACTCTGTAATAAAACAGCGGAGACAATACCTCGCATTCCTCCGCCGTCAATTGATAATATTCTTTTTTTCATGGAAGTTACCCTTAGCACTTATTATTAACTATATGCTAAAAGCCAAAATCTATTCCTAAGTGCAGAGCTTTTCATGAATGGGGCTGTCGTACTCACACGAGAAACATCTTCTTACATGAGTTAAAATACTTGTTTACTCCAACGGTATTGGTGCATATCAACACAGCCATTATCAAGAAACTGAACGCCTTCCTTTTCTAGTAACTCGCGTTGTTTATTTTCTCCACCAAAAGCAAACGCTTTTGAAACCTCACCTTTTACATTTACAACACGATAACAAGGAATTTTCTCTGGATCCGGATTTACATGCAACGCGTATCCGACCACCTTTGCTAGTCTTTGATTACCCGCAAGTGCTGCCACTTGACCATATGATGCCACTGTCCCGTAAGGTATTTCCTTTACGACCTCATAGATTTTTTGAAATGTACTCTTATCTTCCACGTTTTTCTCCTCTATACTAACTTACTATTATGCAATCTACTATTCATTACGTGCACTATACTTATAGCCAAGTAAGCTAATTATAGCACTAACAATAACAAATACCAAAAAAGATGGATGAAAAATTGTACCACCTACTATAATGATAGAACCTAGGATTGCTAACCCAGGTACCACATATCCCATCATAACCCCTTTTATTTCACCTTGTTTTCTAAGTTTGATGACTGTAATATACAACACAGCGAAGAGAATATAACTTAAACACACAGGTATCTCAGATACATCTGAGAGAATAGCATATTCTTGTGTCAAATAATTAATGAAAATCCAGAACAAACTTACTACAAAAGCTATAAGTGCAGAATAGACCGGCATATGTCCGAAATATTTTGATTGCTTTGTTAGTAGGTTCGTACATGGCACTAGCTTTCGAATAGCTAAGGAATATGGTAATTGTATAAATGCTAATACTAATCCATTCAGCGTTCCAACAACTGAAATTATGACAAATATAAGGATTAATTTCGCCCCAGTTCCCCCAAAAATCTGATTTGCTGCTATATAGACAGAATCATTTCCTTGCTCCATAACAACTTCGACACCAATTAATGATGTAATTCCTATAAAATATAATAAATAGCAAGTGAGTACTATGACTGGTGCTATAATCATTGCTAGAGGAAGATTTTTTTTACTATTCTTAATCTCATGGCAAACTGTTGTTGCTACAGACCAGCCATCATAAGAGAATGCAATCGGTGCAAATGCCGTAATCCAATTGGAAGAGACTATCGTATGTGAAATGGAGCTGAAATCATTATGTGCAATCTCCATCGGTTTTCCGAATATAATTCCTGTTATAGCTATAATAACTAGTGGTACTATTTTTATTATCATTGCGGCATTTTGAATAAAACCACCAAGTGCGGCAGATAGGGCATTTATGCCAAAGATTACTACTAATACAATCCCTGCTATTATAGTACTATTTTTTGTTGTTGCTTCTATATGGAACAACTGACACATGTAAAGACCTGTCACCCATGCAACAACAGCGATAATCGGTGCAAAATATAAAAACATCTGAAACCATCCTGTTGCTCCAGCCATTTTCCGATTAACAAACGTCTCCATATATCCAATAATTCCACCTGGAGCATCTACCCTTGCTGCTAGTTGAGAAATTGATAATGAACCAAATATGATAGCAATTGCGGCAATTACAAACACAATTATTCCAAGAAACATATTCCCATTTGTGTAACGTAATACATCATCAGACTTAAAAAAAATTCCTGAACCTATTACAATTCCAGTAATCATTGTAATAGATGTGAATAATCCGTACTTTCTTTGCATATTTTCTCCTTAGTAAATGTGAAAATGGTTCTATAACTATAAAATTACTCTTTATTCAACTTTGTGTCAATGTAACTTTACTGGTAATTGGAATTTTTGTGAAACAAAGGGGTGCAACCTGCGAGGCCTCTTTGGGGACGCTTTTTTCTATAATAGGATGTTCTGAGAACTTTCCCATTACAGAAAAAAAGAGGAGCTGATACATTGCTATGTTACCCGGGGTGCAACGTATCTTCTCCTCTATTATGTCATTTTAGTTTTCCATCTGTCTTCCTAAGAAAGCTGCTGCAGTAGCTGCTAATTTATTCTCAACTTCCCCAAGTTTTGTTTTTGTATCTCTTGTTAAAATTAAAACTGCACCGATAGCATCGCCTTCACAAATAATAGGTGAAATTACTTGATATGCAATATCTTCATCATCTTGAGCGATACGAATAAATCCTTTTTCCTCTTTCGCTGCCATAACAGTTTCTCTATCATTGATCAATGCTTCTAGTTCCTTGCTGATTGGCTTAGTAACCCAATCTTTCTTTCCGCCTCCAGAGATAGCAACAAATTGATCTTTATCTGCGATTGCAACAATGTGTCCTGTTGTGTGACCAATGGAGTCAGCATACTGCTTTGCAAACTGTCCAAGCTCACCAATTGGAGAATATTTCTTTAAAATAATCTCACCTTCACGGTCTGTAAAAATTTCAAGTGGATCTCCTTCACGAATACGTAATGTTCTTCTTATTTCCTTAGGGATAACCACTCTTCCCAAATCATCTATGCGTCTTACGATTCCTGTTGCCTTCATTTAGAATATTCCTCCATTTACTTCGTCAAACTTAGATGCATGTCATTAAAATATTGCTATGACTATATTGTTTGTAAATTCAAGGAATTTATACCTATAT
>JAEYPP010000016.1 GCA_023410575.1 Bacillota bacterium
CATAGGTGAAGAAGGAGTGATAGGATAGATAGCGGCTACATCAGTGAACGCGTAAGACACGTGAGCTGCTGCGGTGTTACCATCCATAGTCTTCATTTTTCTAGCCATGTTTCAATATCCTCCTAAATAACTTTAGATAGGTGTATTTATAGAAATACACGTTAAAAGAGTATCACCAAATTTCGAAATAGTAAAGTGTTTCTTTAGGCTTTTATTAGAAAATTAATAACATAGTGTACCGCGCGGACAATATATCGCTCAATATCTGTAAATACGTACATTAATTTCCAAATATACTATTATTAAATCGGTAAAATCTATTTAATTCAGACAATCTCTACATTAAAAGGTTGTGCAAAAACAATATCAATCATACGTGAATTATTAAACTTCAACTAGGTATTTTTAGGTAAAAAAACACAAAAAATTGGAGATAAAAATCACGAATAGAAACATAAAACTTATGTATAATAGTGTCAATGAATTATTAAGTCACCAAAATTAAGAAAAATCTAAAATTGGGTATACAATGCATGTGAAACCTCATATAAATGTAGAAATATATCGGTCTCCAGTTGTTGACAAGTCTTATCGAATACGATATAATACTTTGAATATTGGTATTATATCGTTTTTATGCTTATGAGTGTCGACTGCAATGATATATTTCACTAGAGAATAATGTAGTATGGAGGAAGGGTATTTCAATGGCAGAAAAGAAAAATATTTTAACTTATGCTGGCTTAAAGCAGTTAGAGGATGAACTTCAGGACTTAAAAGTGAATCGCCGTAAAGAAGTAGCTGCTAAGATTAAAGAAGCTAGAGAACAAGGGGACTTGTCTGAAAACGCTGAGTATGACGCAGCAAAGGATGAACAAAGAGACATCGAAGCTAGAATCGAAGAAATTGATAAAATCTTAAAGAACGCGGAAGTTGTTGTAGAAGATGAAGTCGATGTAGATGTCATCAACATCGGATGCAAAGTAAGGATTTTAGATTTAGAATTTAATGAAGAATTAGAATATAAGATTGTTGGTTCTACAGAAGCAAATAGTTTAAAAGGAAAAATTTCCAATGAGTCGCCTGTAGGTAAAGCTTTAATTGGAAAAAGACACAGCGAAATTGTTGAAGTAGAAATTAATGGTAACACTTTTAAATACAAGGTACTTGAGATTCAAAAGTCAAACTAGTACTTTAAGCATATTATGTTGACATGCTTTATGAGTGACAAGAGGTCACAACGGATTATGGATTACGGATGGCGACCATATGATTTGCTTGGCATATCATTGGTCGTTTTCTATGTATAGAAAGGAAGGACGTAACGTGGCGGAAGAAAAGAACGTACAAAAAGAACAGAACAGTACACAAGTAAATGTGAATGAGCTGATTAAGGTTAAGATGCAAAAACTTGCAGATTTGCAAGCAGCAAACAAAGACCCATTTCAGATTATGAAATATGATGTAACAAATCATACAAAGGACATTAAAGATGACTTTGAAAGCTTTGAAGGAAAAGTCGTTTCCATTGCAGGACGTATCATGACAAAGCGTGTTATGGGTAAAGCATCTTTTATTCATGTTCAAGACAAGCTTGGTAGTATACAATCCTACGTGCAAAGAGATGTATTAGGAGAAGAAGAATACGCAGCATTTAAGAAATTAGATATCGGTGATATCGTTGGAATCAAGGGTGAAATATTCCAGACACATGCTGGGGAAATCTCAGTTCGTGCACAAGAAATAGTTCTTCTTTCTAAATGCTTGCAGGTATTACCTGAAAAGTATCATGGATTAACCGATACAGATACAAGATATCGTCAAAGATATGTTGATTTAATGATGAATCCTGAAGTAAAGGATACCTTTATTAAGCGCTCTATGATTATTCGTGAGATTCGTAACTACTTAGATGGCAGAGATTTTATCGAAGTGGAAACACCTGTCCTTACAAAGAATGCTGGTGGTGCTGCAGCACGCCCATTTATGACTCATCACAATACATTGGACGAAGACTTAAATCTTCGTATCTCTCTTGAATTATATCTAAAACGTCTCATCGTTGGTGGTTTAGAGAGAGTTTATGAAATCGGAAGAGTTTTCAGAAATGAAGGTCTTTCTGTTCGACATAATCCTGAATTTACATTACTTGAATTATATCAGGCATATACAGATTATAATGGAATGATGGACTTAACAGAGAATTTATTCCGTACCGTTGCCGAGAACGTTCTTGGCACTACTAAGATTTCTTACGAAGGTGTTGAGATTGATCTTGGAAAACCTTTCGAACGTATAACAATGGTAGACGCAGTTAAGAAGTATGCTGGCGTTGACTTTAATGAAATCAAAACAGAGGAAGAGGCTAAGGCAATTGCAAAACAACATCACATCGAATATGAGGACAGACACAAACGTGGTGATATCCTTAACTTATTCTTTGAAGAATTCGTAGAAGAAAATCTTGTACAGCCTACCTTCGTCCTTGACCACCCAGTTGAGATTTCTCCACTTACGAAGAAGAAACCAAGCAACCCAGATTACGTAGAACGCTTCGAGTTATTCGTAACTAAGAGAGAGATGGCAAATGCATACTCCGAGTTAAATGATCCAATCGACCAGAGAGAACGTTTTGTAGCTCAGGAAGCACTAAAGGCTGCTGGCGATGATGAAGCGAACTCCATGGATGAAGATTTCTTAAATGCGTTAGCATACGGTATGCCACCTACAGGCGGTATCGGTATTGGTATTGATCGTTTGGTAATGTTATTGACAGATTCTCCAGCGATTAGGGACGTATTGTTGTTCCCAACGATGAAGAGTCTTGATAAGTAAAAACCAAGTATTTATGCGGGTTGGCGGTCTTTCAAATGTACCTAGGTACAACGCTTACTACAACAAATTCGTAACGAGATATGAAGAAATATGGTCTTAACTGACGAATAGAGTCTAAAATTAATAGGATAAAAATGCAGTAAAATCAAGGACTTTCCTTTAGAGAAATCTAATGGAAGGTCCTTTTATGCAAAGGAGAAGATTAGATTGAAGAATAAATTTATTAGAATGGCAGCAATCATATTACCTATCCTGTTAGCCGTTATTTGCCTTGTACAAATGGTAAAAAATTATAATCAATCCATTAAGCCTATTCCAATTGAGTACGGTTTTACAGGTGAATATAGTTATGATGGAGAAAACTGGTATCCATATAACAAGGATAGTGATTTATCAGCCCTAGGGGGAGATGTTACCGTAAAGGGACATTTTGATACTGAAATTCCGGAAGGTGGAATGTTAAACTTTTACTGTAATCATATCGGGATTAGTATATATGTAAATGGGGAACTGCTGTATATAGATACGCCATCAGAAATCAAGAATTATGGAATTGATTTAATGGCGTCTATGTGCGGAAAACGTTGGGAACAGGCAATGTGTCCGCTAATTACCACAGAAGATGAGATTGAGTTTCGTTTTATCAACTATCATAGTTATGGAAATAAAAATGCATACAAAGAAGCGTTGTCTTCTTTGCTTGTGACTCCTCCAGATAATGCGATTCTGGAACTATATTTAGAAACATACACCAAACCATTTGAAATGACAGGGGATGCACTATTTATTGTGGCAGTGATGCTTTTGGGTGCAGCCATTTCGGGAGTTGTTTTCAAAAGCAGTATGATAAATAGTTTGTTCAAAATGGGGATTACTACATTATTCGCAGCTGGGTATATGGTGTTTGATGTGATGATGACCTTCTTTACGGATGATTTGTTAGTCGTAAAAACCTATGGCAGACAGTTGTGCCTAATGCTTGCCATTTACTTTGTAGGATGGATGGTATGTGATGCCTTAAAGGACAAATATAAAAAAGTTGCAGAAATCTTAATGTGCGGTTCAGGTATCATCAATTTGATTATTATAGTTCTTGCCACTACAGGAAAAGTGTTACTGTTTGATACAGTACTTTTCTGGGAAATTGCACAGTATGTCATTAGTATTGGGCTTGTTGTATTATGTGCATTAGAGATAAAAAGAGAAAAGAAATCCAGAAAAGAATTATTTCCTTATGTTTGTATGAACATAGCTTTATTAATCGATATGATAGGTGTTTTTGATAGCATGTACTATTCTGGAATCTGTTTTAAAGCAGTATATGTGATTATGCTTGTTGTGTTCTTATTACGTGGTGCAAAACAGGTGATTTTGGATCATCAGGCTTCAATAAAGAACAAAAAATTAAAAGCAGAACTTGAGCAGAGTCGTATTGCAGTAATGCTTAGCCAGATTCAGCCACACTTTTTATATAATTCATTAACCAGTCTAATGGATTTGTGTGATAGAAATCCAAAGCAGGCAAAAGCGGCTATTGCAGATTTTGCAGATTATTTGAGGGGGAATTTGTCGTCTTTAAAAACAGAGAATCTGATACCTTTTAGAACGGAGCTAGAGCATATCGAAAAGTATTTGCGCTTGGAAAAACTTCGATTTCAGGATGAGCTTGAAGTAGTATACGATATTCAAATACAGGACTTTATGCTTCCAGCCTTATCGGTGCAGCCACTGATAGAAAACGCAGTAAAACATGGTGTGGGTCGAAAAATAGGTGGTGGAACAGTCAGCATACATACTTCTGAGACAGAGGATGAATACATTATGCGCGTAACGGATGATGGTGTCGGCTTTGTAGAAGGTGAGTATGCGGATGATGAAAGTACACATGTAGGGATAGAAAACACAAAGAAGCGACTGGACATGATGATGAATGCCCGATTGGAGATAGAAAGTAAAAAAGGAGAAGGTACAACAGCTTGTATCATAATTCCGAAAAGGAGAGATTAAACATGCATTTTCTGGCAACAGATGATGAACAAAGTGCATTAAACATATTAACGGGAGCGATTCAGGACGCGGTGCCACTAGCTACGGTGCATGGTTTTCGAAATCCTCTTGAAGCACTTGAATTTATGAAAGAAACAAAATGCGAAGTGGCCTTTTTGGATATACAGATGCGTGAAATGAGCGGCATTGTATTAGCCAGAAAGTTAAAAGAAATATATCCAAAGGTCAATATTGTGTTCGTGACAGGGTACTCACAATATGCAAATGAAGCATTTGCCCTGCACGCAAGTGGTTATGTCTATAAGCCAGTAACGGCTGACAAGATTGTGACTGAAATGGAGAATCTTCGTACTCCGGTAAAGTGGAAAGAAATGGGGATTTGCGTAAATACATTTGGAAACTTTGAACTGATTGTAAATGGAGAAGAAGTTTCTTTTGGAAGAGAAAAGTCCAAAGAGATGCTTGCCTATCTGGTAGATAAGCAAGGAAAAAGTGCTACTAGAAAAGAACTTGCATCCGTGTTGTTTGAGCGAGAGGATTATTCTAGAGCTACACAGAATTATTTGTCAAAAATAATTAAGGAATTAATAGTTGCTTTGGAAAAAGTTGGTGCAGAAAAGATGCTGAAACGAGGATTGAACAGTTATTCTGTGGATGTGGATGCGTTTTCTTGTGATTTGTACGATTATGAAAAGGATAATGTGACGCCAAATGGACTGAACCGCTTTTATGGAGAATATATGAAGCAATATAGTTGGGCAGAAGTGACACTGGCTAGATTACATTGGAAAAAAGAAAAATAGAAAGTAAGAAAAAGTCTGTCTTTGAGTAAATTTTGAAAACAGACTTTTTTTGTTACTTTTGTCCCACATCTTGTCCTACATATGGGCGTATAATGAAGTTTAAAGTTTTATAAAATGGAGGATTGAACAGTGTGAAAAAGAATAAGAACATGAAAGAAAGGATACTGAGAGTAGCGTTAACTTTTGTGATGCTAGCATCGCTTTTAGCAGGAATGGCACCAATGGAAGTGCATGCTACGGGATGTAAAGACACAGTAGAAAATCTTATAGTAGAAGTAGAAAAGACCGCAACTCCTGCACCTGAATTAATTGAAGATATAACCGAAAATGTAACAATAGCAGTATTAGCATTACCTGAAACAGTATCAGAATTCCCAACATTAGGTGAAACTCCTGAAGTTGCTATTCCGGAAATTACAACTCAGCCTCAGGGTACATCTGTTCAGGTTGGTGAAACAGCAACATTTAGCGTAACAGCAACTGGAGAAGGTGTATCTTACCAGTGGCAGATCGACAGAAATGACGGTAACGGATTTGTAGACATTAATGGTGCAACAAGTGCATCCTATACAACATCGGCAGTAGATATGGACTGCAATGGATTTAAATATAAGTGTATTGTAACAAATGAAGCTGGAAGTGTACCAAGTAATGTGGTTACCTTAACTGTGACAGCAAATCTAGAACCACATGGGCATGATGGAATCAGTTATCAGCCTATTAGTCAGAACGCTTTACAAAATGAAGGAAATTACTATTTGACAGAGGATATTACATTAAATGGCTCGATTACCATTAGTGGAACAGTAAACCTTTGTCTGAATGGTCATGTTTTAAATGCAAGTTCTATTACGGTTTCTAGTGGGGCAACCTTGAATGTATTTGATTGTGGAACAACAATACATAAGTATAAATCATCAAATACTAGTTACTGGACACCGGATGCATCCGGAGATAAGGTGATTGAGGGAGGCATTCTCTGTAGCCAAATTATAAATGAGGGAACCTTTAAGCTGAAGGAAGGTACTATCTGTGGTATTAATGGAGTTGCTATTAATAATAAATCCACAGCTACAATTGGGGAAAATGGTGCAGTTATAGGTAACTATAATAGTACTACAGGATATGATAACAAGGATATACCTACTAGCATACCTGCTATAGTATATAATGGTAAAGGTGCAACCTTTAGTAATAGCGGAAAGATCAATAATAATGTAGCTATGATTCATACTGTATGTAATGACGGTGGTACTTTTACAAATGAGAGAACAGGAACAATTAATGAGAATACTGCTACTAGTACAACGGATGGAACAGCTGCTGGTGGTGTAGCAAATTATACACGTAATACTAGTTATATATCAAAATTACATAACTATGGTCAGATTAATAATAATACTTCGGCTAGAAGCTCAGGCGGTGTTTTAAACAAGGGCGGAGAATTTACGAATTATTCAACTGGCCAAATTAATGGAAATGTTGCGGCTAGACATTGTGGTGGTGTAGATAATACATCAAATGCATATAGTGGTGAATATAGAGGTACTTTTTTCAAAAATTATGGTCAAGTAAATAATAATAAAGTTTTAGCGTCTAATGGTGGCGGAAATGGTGCCGGAATTTACAATGAGGCTAAGGCTATTATTTATAACTATGGAGAAGTCTGTGGAAATACAGCAGTAGGTCAAGGCGGGGGAATTTTCTTCAATGATGGTTCCGGAACATTGATTGTCGGTGGCAACTCTAAGGTGACCGGAAATAAGGATGGTGACGGAAAAAATAGTAATATTTGTGTTGGTTCTGGTAAAGTAATTGGATTTGATAGTGAGACTCCTTTAGTAGATGGAGCTATTATGGGTGTATATTTATATGACGGGGGAAGAATTAATGGAAAAGTAAGTTCAGGGTATACTACATTATATGGTTCTACTGATGTAACTACTTATTTCTTTGCTGATACACCGACGCAGGTTGTTGAGTTGGAAAATCAAGAAGTGTATTTGAAAACGCATTCTCATGATTTGGAGTTAGTGCCAGCCGTACCTGCAACATGTACAAAATCTGGAAATATAGTATACTATAAGTGTGTATCAGGACAGTGTACATATTTGTTTGTGGATGAAAACGGAAATACTTCTACAACATCACAAGAAGTGACAATTGGTGCACTCGGCCATGACATGAGTGAAGTAACCTGTACAGAAGCATCAAAATGCCAGAGAGAGAGCTGTAACCATACAGAAGGAAGTGCATTAGGCCATGACATGAGAGCAGCAAGTTGTACAGAGGCATCAAAATGTCAGAGAAGTGGCTGTAATCATGAAGGAACAGCACTCGGCCATGACATGAGAGCAGCAAGTTGTACAGAGGCATCAAAATGCCAGAGAGAGGGCTGTAATCATGAAGGAACAGCATTAGGCCATGACATGAGCAAAGCAAGCTGTACAGAAGCACCAAAATGTCAGAGAAGTGGCTGTAATCATGAAGGAACAGCACTCGGCCATGACATGAGCAAAGCAAGCTGTACAGAGACACCAAAATGCCAGAGA
This sequence comes from Bacillota bacterium, assembly GCA_023410575.1. Classification (GTDB taxonomy): domain Bacteria; phylum Bacillota; class Clostridia; order Lachnospirales; family Lachnospiraceae; genus Lachnoclostridium. The sequence continues at coordinate 8,198 of JAEYPP010000016.1, forward strand.
GAGGGCTGTAACCACACAGAAGGAACGGCACTTGGTCATGATTGGACTGGTGAATGGACAGTAATTAGAGAAGCAACTACAACAGAAGACGGTAAGAAAGAAACTCTTTGTGTAAGAGGATGTGGACAGAATAAAGTAGTAACGATTCCAGCAACTGGAGCAAGTGAGGATAATGGTAACGTCGAAAAAGATGCAGAAGTTGCTACAGATGCACCAATTGATGATGCAACACTTGATAATTCAAAAGAAGAATTGTTAAATGCAGAAAATATCTTCACAGCAACTGAAAAACAAGAAATCGAAAATGGTGCAGATGCTAGAGTTTGGCTTGAAATTAACAATATAATTGATATTGCACCAACAGATAAGGATAAGATTGAAGAAGAAGCTGCATATATTATGGGTGAGAACCTGAATATTACTTATTTCGATGCAAAATTATTTAAACAGGTAGGAACTAATCGTGTAGAGCTAATTTCTGATCCTGGTATTGCAATTAAGATTACTATTACAATTCCTACTGAATTGATTAATAATGATGCAACAATCAATCGTGAATATAAGATTCTTAGATTACATGAGGGACAGAGCCAGGTAGATGTAATCAGCGGAACTTTTGATGTAGCGACAGGAGAGTTCTCATTTGAGACAGATAAATTCTCAACTTATGCAATAGTGTATAAGGATGTGCCAGTAGAAGATACTGGAAATAGTGGCAATAACGGAAACAATGGCGATACTGGCAATACTGGTAATAGTGGCGATAACGGTAATGTGCTTAAACCAAGTGACGAACAAAAGGATGAAGTACCAAAAACCGGAGATAGCAATAATGCATTGTATTCATTCGCATTGATGTTAATTAGCGGATTAGGAATTCTCTTCTGCTTACGAAGAAAAGAAGTATATAGTAAGGAAAAATAAATGAAACTATTTAACAGTAAAGAAACTGTTGCTAGTGAACAAAAGGCAGGTGGCGGTTGTCATCTGCCTTTGAGTTTATTTTGGCAAAATAAATTTCTGATTTTTTATTCTATTATATTTATCATATCAATACTCTCATTTGTGATGATTAGGGGGTCCGAAATAGAAGATGATAAGGCGTTGGAAGAACAACAGACATTATTGTATGAAGATAAGCAGATGGCAATAGAAACTGAGGAAGTAATTGAATTAGAAAGTGCTCCCGAGTCAGTGGTATGCCCAACAGAACCTTGCGAGGAAGTTATTCCTACAATGTTGCCGGAATACGAAGCATTGTATGCGCAAAATGAAGATTTTATTGGCTGGCTTAACATAGAAGATACAGTTATTGATTATCCTGTAATGCAGTGTGCAGAGAATGAAAATTTTTATTTATCACATAATTTTTATAAAGAAGAAAATAAAAATGGATGTTTGATTTTAGATAATGATTCGAATGCTGGAATCGGCACAAAGGAGCAGGAATATGTCAATGGTTCCAAGCCTTCAACAAACCTTATTATTCATGGGCACACCATGAAGTCCGGTCAGATTTTTGGCAATTTAAAGTTATATCAGGACAAGGAATATGGTCTTTCACATAATATAATATGCTTTGATTCGCTCTATGAAAAAAGAGAATATGAACTTGTAGCAGTCTTTTATTCGCAGGTTTATTATCAAAGTCAAGATGTGTTTAAATATTATAAGTTCTTTCAAGCAAATACGCAGGATGAATTTGATGATTGGTACAATAACATAAAGGAAATGTCCCTGTATGATACAGGTGTTACAGCGGAGTTCGGAGATGAGTTTATTACATTATCATGCTGTGCATATCATGTGGAAGATGGAAGATTTGTTGTGGTAGGAAAGAGAATATACTAAAAACAAGAGGAGGATTATGAAAAGGATAAGTCCTAAGTAAGATTCCAAAGACACACGAAGGAGATAAATTATGTTTAAAAAGAAAAAGTTTTTAGCAAGAATATCGAACTGTCTATATTTATTATCGTTCAGGCATTAACAATAAATAGTTGACAAATAGTAGAAAATATGTAATATATGCATAATGAACTTACTATTTCAGAGGCCAAGTTTATTGATACACTGTATGTAACCGAACGTGGTGGAAAAGCAATATGGTACAGCTTATCTCCAGAACATATCGAGCGGCCTAAAAATTTGATGTTGTGCGAGGAAAAAATATGATTCTAAAAGAAGTTTTACATGGCGGAAGAGAAGGTAGAATATCAAAAGAAGAAGATAAAGTAATACGTCCAGGAAATAAATGGACTTCGTATGTACAGTTATTTTTATCATTTATGCATGAAAACGGGTTTAATAATATTCCTAAACCATATGGAATAAGCGAATCAGGAATGGAAATGGTTTCTTTTGTGGATGGAACTGTTTATAATGACAGTTTACCGAATGAGATTCTAACAGATGATATTCTAGTTGAAGTGGCAAAATTACTTCGCAGATATCATGATATTGGAGAAAAGTATGTTCATCGATTAACAGGAGAAGAAGTTTGGATGTTGTCCAAACGATTACCGGTAGAGGTTATGTGCCATGGGGATTTTGCACCTTATAACATAACTTTTGTTGACGGGTGTGTACATGGGATTATCGATTTTGATACATTACATCCAGGACCAAGAATCTGGGATGTTGCATATGCAGCATATAGATGGATTCCGTTTGTTGCACCGACAAATCCTGATTATTATTGTAATTTAAATGAGCAAATTCGTAGACTGAAGTTGTTTGCAGACTCCTATGATTTAAAGGATAATGAAAGAGAACAGTTGCCCAACATGATAATTGAACGGATAAGTAGTCTTGTTACATATATGAGAAATGAGGCAGACTCTGGAGATGAAGATGTTCAGAAAAATATAGAGAATGGACACTTGAATTTGTATCTGGATGATATTCAATATATAAAAGAGTCTCAAAAGAAAATACTAGAAGGAATAATATAGCCTTGTTAGAAAATAACTATGAGGCATATACCCTTGATCTGTTGAGTCTGTAAAACTGATATTCCTCGAATTTTATTCTTTAGCTTGGCAATTGTTTCAGATCACTTACAAAGAAACAAAGAACGCTTAAATCGTATTTTGGCATATTTTCGAAGGCCTTACAAGTCCCACACGCTCTTTGTGGGCTTGTTTCCATCGCGCGTCGTAGAAAATATACATGTGTACTCTTTCTTCTTCATAGCAAAAAATCACAAACGCCTAAAAACAAACAGGGTTATTACATTATGCAATAACCCTTTCTACATGAATCAATTCGCTCTTTACATCTGTGCGTTAAATAAACTCTTAATCTTATAGACAATATCATCGCTATCTGCGTTGATAGTCGCTGCTTCATTAATATTAGATAGAGCAGCCATGGAATCCTTATCTGCTTCAGTACCATAACTAATCGTATAAACTGGAATTTGTTCTTTCTTTAGTATTCCAGTGATTGACTCTAAAGCGAATCCCTCGTTCGACTGACCATCGCTTAATAAGAATAGCATTACCTTTGCGTTAGGATTGTTTTTCTTCGCTTCGATTAACATATTCGTTCCTACGATAACGGCATTGTAACTTGCAGTTCCACCATTAGCAGACAAGTCTTCGACAGCTCCTTTAAAATACGCTCTTTGATTTAGATCAAACTTGGCAATTGGTAAATCAATTGTGACATCGCTACTATAACTTACAAGTCCAACATAGTTTGTTTCATTGATATACTTAGAACCATTAATTAAGGATTCTCTTAACTGATTAATCGGATCACCATCCATGCTACCACTACAATCGGCAACGAACACTGCAATGATATCTTTTCCACTGTCTTTATTTGATTTCCATAACTTTTGGGCTTGAATGATATCAGCTCCAGTATAGTTAAAATTATCTCCCTGATAACTTTCTTGTTGATTAAATCCATACTCTGTTGCTAAGGCCTGAGACTCCTGTGAGGTGCAAAATGTAGTAAATAAATCGAGCACTTCTAGTTTATCCTGACTTAAGGTTCCAACTGCATATAATGGATTATCATGTCTCTCACCAAAAGGGATAAACTCATAATCATTGCTCAAGTCTGAATCATTAATATAGGATTGGTACTCCATAATCATTCCGGTTAGTGAACCACTTTTTGCACTTTCACGCATTTGCAAGGTGGTATAAGCAACATAAGGTACATTTTGCTGGAATGCAGTAAAGCCATTCTTGGCAGTGTCGCTAGATACATTATTAGAATCATAAGCAGATAAGGTGCTCATTAAAAAGTTAAGACCAGTTGCACTTGAGAGTGGATTGGTATAACCCATGATAATCTTATTCTCAGCAGTCGCCTGCGTTACTGTCTTTATCGTAACCTCTTTGTAGGTATTCTTAATCTCTGTTGCTGTATTCTTAGACAACAGCATACCGGCAACATTTCCCACTAGCCTGTCAGTTTGAGTACTTAACTCACCACCTTGTGCTATCGTTAACTTACCAAATAAAGAATTGGAAGGAGTATAAGCATCCGGCAAATACTTCTTTGAAACAATGTAATCAGAACCTAAACCACTAGCCATTGGACGGATAGAAATAGAAACGGTACTTCCATTCTCTAAGGTATAGCCGGCATTGTTAAATTGCTCTGCCATCTCATTCAACCAACCATCCTTATTACTACCTGATTTCTCGGAAGTTGCGAATATTTCAATATTTACTTGGCCATTACCTTCTACGGTTAATGGATATTTTTCTATCTCTGGTAATTCATCGGCAAGTGAAGTATTTTCCAAATCTACGGAAGCCTTCCTTGGAGTAGAGGTACGTACCGTAATCTCACTCAAGGCTTCTTCTATCGTACCGATAGAGTTAGATGTGTACGGATCAAGTGAACTTACCGAGTTATTTCCATTGCCATTATTTCCTTTTAGTGATGAGATTGCAATCACTACGATTACAAAAAATGCAAATATAATTCCGACAAATGTATAAACCTGTTTTTTAAACTCCTTATTATCCCTCATTTTATACTCTCCTCATCTTTTCTATGATTTCCCAGCCTTCATGATATGGGCATGTCAGGGCATTAGCATCTTATGATGCTTATTAATAATAATTTCCTAATCATACTTTTTCGTTAAGTCATTCACTTGATCGGTGCTTGAAAAATGCAGTTGCTTCATTGCGTTAACAGTATCTTGAATCTCAGATAAGTTATTTTCGCGATTGCTATCATTAATTCTTGAAATTTCGGTAATTAAGTTATTCAACTCCAATAAAAGTTCTTCATTTTTATTACATAAATCAGTTACGTAGGTGATATGTTCCTTGAATTGTTGATCCTTTTTCTTATAGTTTTCTGGTGATAGTCCTGTATCATAATTTGACCTAGAGAATATGGCATAATCTTTGAAATCAAAGATAGAAATACGTTTAATAATCTGATGAACCGTTGTGGTAAACGTTTCTTCTGCATTCTCCATAAGATTCGACATTGGAGTAAACTGCCTGTCTTCTCTAAAATTCTCGTACAACATTTTTTGCAAGGTTGCCTTTTCTCTATCAAACCGATCAATATGCCCCTCAGTTAAGTAAATTTGTTTATCGAATACTCCCTGTCCGCCCATATAATATTGATGTACAATTTGGTAAAGGCTGCTTCTGTCGTTGATCTCCGAAACCCTCCATTGAGTTTTAATTAAGTATTTATAATTAAACCAAAGGAAGATTATCAAATATGCAAATGCTAATGTGATAGCAAAGGCCTGCTTTAGCGTATTAGAGTTACGAAAGGATAAGCCACACACACCATATGTTACAATAGCAAGACTTGCTAAAACGGCATCTACTGCAATTACTTTAATTAAGATGTTTCTTTTCAAACGTTAGCCCCCTCATATCATGGATTTTGTAACTATTAGGTAACTCGATTGAATATTGCTTAAATCTAACTAACAATATGTTACTATATTAGTAAATATTTATCAATTACTAAAGTTCTCTTTTTCAAATCCATAAGTGTCATTAATACCTAATTAAAGTCATTTTCTCGAAGTTTCTCTAATGCATCGCCTACGAAAAAATTGGAATCGTTACCAAGTTAGTGGAAAGAAGTTTGCGGCTGTTTGTTTGGGTGAAAATAATGAACCATATTACATTACCATAAAGTTAGATCCAGCAGAAGGCGATTTTTTAAGGAATCAATATGAGGATATTGTTCCAGGGTATTATATGAATAAAGTTCATTGGAATTCTATTAAACCTGACGGAACAGTACCAGATGATTTACTTAAGGAATTATTAGATAAATAATTGTTTATATATCGTGCGAGTGTTATAGTGCTATGAATACAAAAAAGTAGAATAGAATATGAAATGGTAAAGAAAATATATCTTTCCAGAAATGAGTCATAGAAGCCATAAGGAAAACAAATGTAAAATTTACAGAATATTTACGATTTATTACAAATATTGTATACCAATATGATAATATACCACAAATATACAAATAACTTGACACTATTGTATTTGTATTATAATATATTTATATAGTGAAGTTACAAAATTCACACAGAAGGGAGTTGATATTATGAAAAATCTAAAAATATCTCATAGGATTAGTATTATTATTTGCATTATTTTAACTTTTTGCTTGAGTATCATATACATATTCGTTAGTTTAGCAACTTCAAACACCATGAAGGATGCTTCAATTGACCGTATGCTGGAAACATCGAAAGATCGTAGTGAAATTATTCAGAATTACATACATAACGCAGAAATTTACTTAAAGGGTTACACGAAAGAAAATGACTTAATAGAAGCATTAAAGAACCCGACAACTGAAAACTTAGAGAAAGCTCAAAATAGTACAGTCGCTTATGCTTCGGTCAATGATAAATTAGAGAATATATATCTAGCAGATATAAATAGTGTCGTATTATCAAGTATGGTTACAAATGTAATTGGAGTGCAACTACGTAAGGGGGATGACTTAAAACAATTAACTGATCAAATATTTATAGGTAATGAGGTTTACAATACAGGTGTAATAAAGTCGAAATCTACAGATGCTCAAGTGCTATCAATGTATTGTCCGATCTATGATTCTAATGGTAACGCACTTGGATATGCGGGTATGGCATTAACAGCTGATGGTTTATTGGATACTTTAAATTCACTTGGATTTGTTGGATTAGAGAGTAGTAGATATGAGTTGTTGAATTTGAATAATAATACTTACATTTGTACAGAAGATATAACAAAACATGGCATGGAGATTGAAGATCAATCTTTATTGAATCTAATAGAGGAAGTTAAAAATAGTAATCAAGAATCAAATCCATGGAAAGAATATAAGAACAGTGTTACTGGAGAGGATGAAACCGCAGTATACAATTACATAGAAAACAGAAACTGGCTATTTGTAATCAAAGTGCAAAATTCTGAGTTATATCATTCAACCAATCGTTTGTCGACCAATATCTTAGCTATTTGTATCGCTATAGCTATCATATGTGTATTAGGAGTTTATATTAGCTCAAGAATCATATCGAAGGATCTGAATAAATTGAGTATCATATTAAAAGGTATTGGGGACTTAAATTTAACACAGGATACTGCATTGGCTCCATATAAGGGGCGTAAAGATGAGGTGGGAATAATCGCAGGGGCAACACACCATCTTGTTAAGGCGGTTGAAGAAATCATTTCTAGTTTAAAACAAGAAAGTCAGATATTAAAGGATGGAGCAGTTACTTTAGAAGAGGTTTTCCAAAAAAGCATGGACTCTATGGATCAAATCAATGGAGCCGTGAAAGAAATTGCTGAGGGTGCAACAAACCAAGCGGAGGAAACACAGCGAGCTTCTAGCAATGTACTTCAAGTTGGTGGTATGATTGAAAAAATTGTAGATGAGATACAAACACTTGAGACGAATTCAAAATTGTTACAGAATGCTGGAGGAATCGGAGAAAAAACATTCGCCAAATTACAAGATATTAATAGAGAAACTGAGATATCCGTTGATAAGATTTATGATCAAACGAATATGACCAATGAATCTGTTCTAAAGATACATAAAGCAGTTTCATTTATTACCGCCATCGCAGAGGAGACAAGTTTATTATCCTTAAATGCTTCGATTGAAGCAGCAAGAGCAGGAGAACAAGGAAGAGGATTCTCAGTTGTGGCAACTCAGATTAAGAAATTAGCAGAACAGTCTAATAGTTCAGCATCCGAAATTGATAACATTGTTACTGCATTAATCCAAGAATCAGAGAGAGCTGTACAAACGGTAGACGAAGTTAGAAATAATATCGGGCATCAATCGGCACAGGTGAAGGATACATTATCTATCTTTAAAGATATGAAAGAAAAAATTGATATATCGATTGAAAGACTCCAAAAAGTTAAGGATCATACAGATATGATTGATCATGCTCGTAAAGAAGTAGTAGATGTAGTAAGTAATCTATCCGCAATTTCAGAAGAGAATGCAGCAAGTATTGAAGAAACAGCAGCTTCCTTAATTGAAGTAGGTAATATGGTAGAATCCATAAAAGATTCAGGAGAACAGATATCAGAATTCTCGGAACGAATCAAACAAAGAACAGATTCCTTTATGTTGAATAACTGAGGCATTTCACAAAGTAATCGTAACTTAAGTAAGAGAAAATTTACCTAAATGGTGGATATAAACTGTAAGGCAGTCTCCATCGTTTAGGTATTTTTTTGGCTTCTCCATCTGCATAGTTCTCAGCACTCTGTAGATGGTTAATCGAATGAAGGTTAAAAATAGAAGGAAAGGCATTTATATATTGTAGAAATACTTTATATAAGTGCCTTTTTATTATAACGGATTAGAATTTGTATTGAAGCTTGACATATAGGTAATGGGTTACTATAATATGGTAATATGTTACATGTTTATAGGAGGTAAAGATGAAGAAAATAGTTACATACAATAGTAAAACTGGTTTTACAAAGAAGTACGCTGAGTGGATTGCCGAGGAACTTGGATGTGATGCAATACCAGACAAAGAGATAAGTAATATCACAGAGTATGATTTAATCATTCACGGTGGATGGCTTATGGGTGGAACTATCAATGGATTAGATAATATTAGAAAATTTAACCCAAAGAAAATAGTTGCTTTCGGTGTTGGTTTTACCAAGGAAGATGATTATATTAAGACGGTAAGGGAAGTGAATCATGTGGATGATATGCCAACTTTCTATTTTACTGGGGGACTTAATCCTAAAAAGTTGAATTTTCTTATGAAAGCGATTGTAAGGATAGCAACTAAAAAGCCATTGGAAACAGCTGATCTTACAAGAAGGGAAGCAACACTGCCATTAATTGAACTTGTAAAGAATATGTAGCAAGAAGGTTGCAAGAGGTATTTGAAATGAACTATGGAGATATTGAGATTAAGGATATGGAGAACTCTTATTTTTTAATTGGACTTCTAAATGCGATGATGAACAATTTACAGACAGTAGGAGACACATTTTTTGAAGAAATGAGTTGGAAACAGTGCTTTGTTACGATATGTATCCGACTTTTCAAAGAACCACCATCGCTAAAGGAATTATCTGAGGTTATGAATTCTTCCCATCAGAATGTGAGAAAGATGGTAGAAAGACTAGAGAAAAATGGTTTTGTAAAGGTGGAAGCAGATAAGAAGGACAAGCGTAAACAGCGTCTAGTTCTTACAGAAAGAGCTGAAGTATTCACAGATCGTTACAGGAAACCTTCGGATGAGTTTATGAACTTTATATTTTCAGGAATCAGTAAAGAAGACCTAGAAATTACAATACGTACTTTGATGCAGGTCAATATGCGATTGAATCAGTATAAGGATGGTTATAATAAGGAGGTGATTTTATGACATTACAGCAACTAATTTATATTGTCAAGATTGCTGATACCAAATCTTTGAATAAGGCAGCAGCCGAGCTATTTGTTTCCCAACCAGCATTATCAAGTACGTTAAAAGACTTAGAAGAAGAGATTCGTCTCGAATTGTTTATTCGAAATAATCGAGGAATTGTCATTACAGCAGAAGGGGAAGAGTTTCTTAAGTATGCTAGGCAGATGGTAGAGCTTAATCGGATGATTACGGAAAGATTTATCGAACAGAAGCATTCGAAGAAAAAATTCAGTGTTTCTATGCAACATTATTCATTTGCTGTTGAGGCATTCATTGAGTTAGCGAAAGAATTTGGAATGGATGATTATGAGTTTGCTATCCACGAAACAAAAACCTGTGAGGTAATAGATAATGTCAAAAATTATCGAAGTGAATTAGGTGTATTATACGTAAATGCTTTTAATGAGAAAGTAATGCATAAAATATTCGCTGAAAACGAAGTAGAGTTTGTTCCACTGTTTGAATGTAAATTGTATGTATATCTAAGTAAAAGTCATCCATTGGGGCAACAAAAATGCATTGATTTTGAAGAATTAAAGTCATACCCTTATTTGTCCTTTGAACAAGGGGATAGAAATTCGTTTTATTTTGCGGAAGAGGTTTTGAGCACATCAGAGTATAGTCAGATTGTTAAGGCTGATGATAGAGCCACTATGTTGAATTTGATGGTTGGGTTGAATGGCTATACATTATGTTCAGGAATTATATGTGAAAAGTTAAATGGAGATGGCTATAGTGCCATTCCGCTAAATACGGATGAATTAATGCAAATAGGATATATCAAGAGAAAAGGAATGCCAGTAAGTCTAATAGGAGGAAAGTACATAGAACTACTAGAAAAATATAGAGCAAATGTGTTGTAGCAGAGGGGAAAGATATCCCTTTTGCTACAATTTTTTTTTATAACCAGTTCAAAATTACTAGTATTATTCAAAGCTAATGTAATCAGCTATAATTTTGGTATGTATATTAAGTAGATAATAAGAATAACACGACAAAAGGTTAAATGAATTTATGATAGATGACTCAGAGGATGACGTCATAAAGAGGAGTGAAATTGCGATGAATCATATTAAGCAAAAAACATTTTTGAAAGGATGGATCAAACAATGAATTATGGTTTTTCAACAAAATGTATTTATGGAGATGGAAAGGAATATGATAAAGATTATACAGGTGCAATTAGCTTTCCTATCTATCAAACAGCTACGTTTGCACATCCGGAAGTTGGTATGAGCACAGGTTTTGATTATAGCAGATTACAGAATCCGACAAGACAACAGGTAGAAAAAATAGTCGCAGCGCTAGAAGGAGGGGTAGATGCCTTAGCCTTTTCATCAGGAATGGCTGCCATTAGTGCAATGATGGAACTTTTTAATCCAGGAGATCACCTGATTACGGATGTGGATTTATATGGTGGAAGTACTCGACTGTTTCATAATGTGAGTGAGAAAAATGGTATAACATTCAGCCATATCGATTGCTCTACAGACGATATCGAAAGCTATGTACTTGAAAACTCAAAAGCAATATTTATTGAGACGCCAACAAATCCGATGATGAACGTTGTGGATATCAGGAAGGTTTCAAAGATTGCAAAAGAGCATGGTTTGCTACTGATCGTTGACAACACTTTCATGTCTCCTTATTTTCAAAAGCCATTTGAACTGGGAGCAGACATAATTATTCATAGTGGTACTAAGTTTTTGGGAGGACATAATGATACTTTGTCTGGATTTATTGTAACAAATTCAAATGTAATATCAGAAAAACTTAGATTTATTATTAAAACAGTAGGTTCTGGACTTGCGCCTTTTGACAGTTGGTTAATTATGAGAGGTATAAAAACTTTGCCAATTCGAATGGAAAAGGCACAGGAAAATGCACAAGCTATTGTTGAATATCTGCAAAACGAACCGAAAGTGAAAAATGTGTATTATCCTGGTATTCCAGGGTGTAAGGGATATGATGTGTGCAAAAGACAGGCAAGTGGTTTTGGAAGTATGCTGACTTTTGAGGCAGAGAGCAAGGAATTTGCACTTCATATATTAAAATCAACAAAACTAATTCCATTTGCTGAAAGTTTAGGTGGAACAGAAACACTTCTTACATACCCTGTCACACAGACTCATGCTGATGTGCCAGAAGATGTGAGAATAAGGAATGGTATTACAGATAAAATTCTTAGATTATCAGTAGGTATCGAAGAAAAGAAAGATTTGATTGCAGATTTAAAACAGGCAATTGATTCCTATGGACAATGTTAGAAGGAATGGTGATGTGATGATAGAAGAAACATTTGACTTTAATACTCCAATTAATAGAAGAAATACAGATTGCTTAAAGTATGACTTTGCTATAAGAAGGGGAAAACCTGAAAATATTCTTCCACTATGGATTGCAGATATGGATTTTAAAACTTCAGAAAAAATACTAGATGCAATCAAGGAAAGAGTGGATCACGGCATTTTTGGTTATACGGAGAGCCAAGGTAGTTATTTGGAGTCCGTAGCAACATGGATGAGAGAAAAGCATAAATGGGAGATCAAAAGAAATTGGCTTGTGAAAACTCCAGGTGTAGTATTTGCGCTTGCTATGGCAGTGAAGGCATATTCAAAGGTAGGAGATGCAGTTTTAATTCAGCAACCAGTTTACTATCCATTTACAGAAGTTATAGAGGATAACGAACGAAAAGTTATAAGTAACGATCTAGTTTTAGGGAATGATGGAATATATCATATTAATTTTGAAGATTTTGAAAGAAAAATAGTAGAAAATAAAATATCCTTATTTCTTTTTTGCAGTCCTCATAATCCCGTAAGCCGTGTATGGACAAAAGAAGAATTGTTGCAGATTGGAGAGATTTGTTTAAAACATAAAGTAACAGTCGTTAGTGATGAGATTCACGAGGACTTTGTATTTGGTAATCGGAGACATCTTGTGTTTTCTAACGTAAAGAAAGAATTTGAAAACATAACTGTTACCTGTACTTCTCCTGCGAAAACCTTTAACCTTGCAGGGCTTCAGATATCTAATATTTTTATTCCAAATGCAAATCTTCGTCAAAAATTCAAAAAACAGATAGCGGCAGCAGGTTATAGTCAACTAAATACTCTAGGACTTACTGCATGTGAAGCAGCCTATCGCCATGGAACTACTTGGTATAATGAGATGATGAGATATGTGGAAAACAATATTACATTTATGCGAGACTACATAAAAAGAGAGTTACCACAAATTAAGATGATTGAACCAGAGGGAACATATTTGGTATGGGTTGATTTTCGAGCGTTGAACTTGTCTGAGCCAGAATTGGAAGATTTGATAGTCGTAAAGGCAAAATTATGGTTAGATAGCGGTGCTATGTTTGGAAAGATAGGAGAAGGATTTGAAAGATTCAATGTGGCATGTCCAAGAGCAACTCTAAAGCAGGCATTGGAACAACTGAAATCGGCTATAAGTAATCCTGATAACTAGTTCAAAGAATTATTTTACATTAAATGGGAAAATTAAATTGACAGAAGTTAAATATGCTATTATAATATGCCTAATAAATAAAACATATTATTCTTATAATAATTATAGGTGATAGGGAAACAACCATGAATCATAAAAGAATAAGATTGAGGAACTGACTGGACAACCGGAGGTTTTGCTGAGATAGAGCAAATCTTTGGTTGTATTTTTTTTGGAAGGAAGTGATTGTATGAGATGGATAAAGGAGATGTTTTCACATGGTTAAGATTGCTGTGGCTTCGACGGATGGCAAGGTGGTGAATCAGCATTTTGGCAGAGCAGACAAATTCTATATATTAGCAACGGATGAAGATACTGCAGACTATTTTCTTGATGAATTAAGAAATGTAAATCCTGTCTGTCACGGTGGTGATCATGAAGAAGGTCAGATGGAGCATGCAGTAAATAATTTGTCCGATTGTCATATTGTACTGGTAAGTAGGATTGGAATGAGAGCAAGAAACGAGTTTGAAAGAATTGGAATCGAAGTTTTTGAAATACCACAAATCATTGATAAAGCAGTAGAGCAGTTGATTTGCTATAGAAAAGTACAGAAGTTATTCTATGAAAAGGAGGCTGGCTGCTGCTTAAATAACAAAAAGTAAATAAAAAAGGAGATATTCAATGAGTGAACTTAGACAGATTGCAATTTATGGGAAAGGCGGAATTGGAAAATCGACCACAACGCAGAATCTTACAGCAGGCCTTTCTGAGCATGGGAAAAAAGTTATGGTAGTAGGATGTGATCCAAAAGCGGATTCTACACGATTACTGCTTGGAGGACTTGCACAAAAAACAGTTCTTGATACGATTCGCGAGGAAGGCGAAGACATCTGTCTTGACCGAATCATGAAAGATGGTTTTGGTGGAACTAAGTGTGTTGAGTCAGGTGGACCAGAGCCAGGTGTTGGATGTGCAGGACGCGGTATTATTACATCAATCAATATGTTAGAGAACTTGGGGGCTTATACGAAAGATTTGGATTATGTATTTTATGATGTCCTTGGAGACGTTGTTTGTGGTGGATTTGCAATGCCAATTCGTGAAGGAAAAGCAAAAGAAATTTACATAGTAGCAAGTGGCGAAATGATGGCTCTTTATGCAGCAAATAATATTTCCAAAGGGATTCAAAGATATGCTAGAAGTGGAGGAGTTAGGTTGGGTGGTATCATCTGTAATTCAAGAAATGTAGACAGAGAACTTGATCTTCTTCGTGCATTTGCTAAGGAGCTTGGAACCAAGTTGCTCTATTTCGTACCGAGAGACAATGTGGTGCAGCACGCAGAGATACATAAGAAGACTGTAATTGAATATAAGCCAAAATCCAATCAGGCGCAGGAATATAGAAATTTAGCGCAGGAATTAATTGGTAATAAGGATTTTGTTATCCCAACTCCTATGACACAGGATCGACTTGAGGAGATACTTATGGAATACGGAATGATGGATTTAGCAGATGACTATAAAATATAAGTTTTATCTAAGTATTTAAAAGAGAAGGGAAGAATTGATATGGGTAAAATTAATCAATCAATTACTGAGTTAGTAGGAAAAACACCACTTTTGCAGTTAAATGGGTATGCAAAATTACATGGACTAAAGGCAGATATTATTGGGAAATTGGAATATTTCAATCCAAATCAAAGTGTGAAGGATCGAATTGCGCTTGCTATGATTGAGGATGCAGAAATAAAAGGATTGCTTAAACCAGGGGATACCGTTGTAGAGACTACCAGTGGTAATACAGGGATTGGTCTTGCAGCAATTGCAACGGCGAAAGGATATCCGTTTCGAGTATACATTCAGGATCAGGTTAGTGAAGAAAGATTTAAGGTAATTAAGGCATTTGGAGGAAATACGATTAAGCTGACAGAGGAGCCGATAATTGCTAAGGTTCTTAAGGAAACCAATAATGATTTTGTTGCTGCTATCAAGTCCTTAAAGGAAAATGTATTAGATCATGAGGAGCATGTGTTTTTTTTGGATCAGTGTTCCAATCCTGCGAATCCAGAAATACATAAAAGAACAACCGGGCCAGAAATATGGGAAGATACTGACGGTCAAGTTGATATCTTTGTAGCTTGCGCAGGAACTGGAGGTACGATTTCAGGAGTTGGAGCATATCTAAAAGAAAAAAATCCTAATGTTAAAATAGTAGCAGTACAACCAGGACCGAATTCGCTTCCAAGTCGTGAAAAGCCTATTCCTGAAAAGGAAATTACAGGAGTGCATCCTTTTGAAGGTGTTCCAAAGGATATCGTTCCAGCAAATATGAACCTTAATATTTATGATGAAGTGATTGAGGTCGAAGCAATTGATGCATACAAGGCAGCAAGAGAAGTGGCGAAGGCCGACGGTATACTAGTAGGAACATCATCTGGTGCAGCACTTTTTGCCGCTTTACAACTTGCTAAGCAGACAGAGAATAAGGGCAAAAAAATAGTTACTATTTTTCCTGATACAGGACTTCGTTATCTGTCTATAAATTTATTTGAAGCATAGAAAAGGGGATGACTATGACGATTAATCTGAATAATTCCAATGTTGCTACGAGAGAAAATAGAATTGGTTCCATAACAGGCTACATTGGTTCACTAACTGATTTGGCAAGCAAAAGTGAATGTGGTACATTAAAGGGCTGTTCTAGATGTTTTTCTCAGTCAAGTACCTGTCTTTCAAGCTGTGCGTTAGGACAGTTATCCGCAATACGGGATGTTGCAATTATCCATCATGGACCTGCGGGTTGCTCTGTATCAAGTGCTGGTGCATATTATCTTGATAAAGTTATGGCAAAAAAACGAGGTGTGACAAATAACACGGTATACGTTGGTACAGATATGGATGAGAATGATACGATTTTTGGTTCCACAGAAACATTACGCAAAATCATACTTGAGGTAAATAAAAGGTATTCACCCAAAGCAATATTTGTAACAAGTTCATGTGCAACGGGTATCATTGGTGAAGATATTGACAGTATTGTAGAAGAAGTTCGAGAAGAAATAGGTGTACCTGTTGTGGCAGTACATTGTGAGGGGTTTAAATCTCGTATTTGGGCTACTGGATTTGATATTGCAGATCATGCTATATTATCGTCCATTGTACAGCCACCTAAGGAAAAGAATAACAAGATTAATTTCAAGAATTTCTATGAAAGTGCTAGAGTGGAGATTGTTGAGATGTTTAGGCAGTTTGATCTTGAACCAGTTTTTCTTTACTGTAATTCAACAGTTGAGGAATTATCCCACATTTCTGAGTCATTGGCAACTACTTGTATCTGTGGTACCCTTGGCAACTATCTAGGTAATGCATTGGAAGAAAAATATGGAGTTCCGTATGTAAGAAGTATTAATCAGTGTGGTATTGTCGGCTTTGAGACTTGGCTTCGAGAAATCGGTAACGTAACTGGTAAAAGTGAAAAAATTGAGAAATATATCCAAGAACAACGAGCTATTTATATACCACAGATTGAAGAAGTTAAGAAGGAACTCAAAGGACTCCGTGCTGTTATTGGTATGGGACCTGGTTACACATTTGAAGTATCTCGTGTTCTTGATGAACTTGGAATTGAGGTTGTTTGGGCACTGGCATGGCATTACGATAAGAAGTATGAGAATGGAGATGTTCCACCATCCATGAAATATCTGTTGGATCACAATATCAACTTTGAAGCTAGTGTGGCTGATCAACAGAACTTTGAAGTAATGAACATACTTCACAAATATCAGCCAGATATATATCTTTCTCGACATCCGGGGTCTACAGTTTGGGCGATTAAAAATGGTACTCCAGCTGTCTATGTGGCAGATGAGTATATGATTTTCGGATACAAACATACGTTGGAATTTGCGCATACATTGCTTCGTGGTATCCGTAACAGAAGTTTTGAGCAGAACTTGGCAAAGAGAGTAAAGTTGCCTTATACAGACTGGTGGTATCAGCAAAATGTGGATACATTTTTAGAGGAGGCAAAGTAAATGGCAAAATTATTAGACAAACAAAGGTATAAATGTGCTCTTGGAGCGATGCAGACTGTGCAGGCAATTACTCGAGCAATTCCCATTTTACATTCTGGTCCAGGATGTGCTCAGAAGCTTTCGGATGGCATAGGAAGTTCAGGATATTTTTCCCCCAACATTTTCCCTTGCACGAGTATCAATGAGAAAGATGTTGTTTTTGGCGGTATGAATAAACTGCACTCGACAATAGAAAATGCTCTAAAGGTGATTGATGCAGACCTTTATGTCGTATTGACTGGTTGTATTCCCGAAATCGTGGGCGATGATACAGGAGAGGTGGTATCTGAGTTTGATAAATATAGCCAGCAGGAAAGATTGGAGCAGGTGGGCGTAAATTGCGAGAATTTCGTACATAAACCTGTGATTTATGCATCTACTGCTGGATTTAAGGGCAATAACTATAAAGGACATGAGTATGTTATAGATTCCATCATTGATCAGTATCTAAGGAAAACGGATAGTAAACGGAAAGGTTTTGTTAATATTTGGGCGGATGTGCCGTATCAGGATCTATTCTGGCTTGGAAATATCAGAGAGTTGGAAAGATTGTTGACAGAAATTGGGCTTACCCCCAACACTATTTTTGGATATAACAGAGGAGTTGAGAATATTAATAAAATTCCAGAGGCAGAGTTTAATCTACTTATATCTCCATGGGTATCTATAAGGAATATGGAGAAGATGGAGAAAAAGCTTGGAATTCCCTATTTTCATTATCCGACGTTACCAATCGGTGCCTATGAGACTAGTAAATTTTTACGTGAAGTTGGAGCATTTGCAGGTATCGCTTCAGAAAAGATAGAAACAGTCATAGCAGAACACGAAAACTATTACTACTATCTGATAGAGCGCTATGCTGATCTGTTTCTTGAGAATCGTGTCATTCATAAGGAGTTTACTATCATAGCGGATGCCCAGTATGCTCTTGGGATTACAAAGTTTCTTGCAAATGATTTGGGTCTGACGCCTGCAAATCAATTCATTACGGATGATACGCCAAAGGAATATCAAGATGCAATAAGGGAAGAGTTTAAAAATTTAAATTACAATTTACAGGCAGAAGTAATATTTGAAACTGACAGCTATAAAATACATAACAAAATCAGAGAACATGATTATCATGGTTATCCACTGATTCTTGGTAGCTACTATGACAAGGAGCTGACAGAGGAATTAAAAGGTAACTATCTAAATATTGCATGGCCTGTGCAGGATAAAGTGGTTTTGGATGATTTCTATGTGGGTTATACAGGAGGCATTCGACTTATTGAGGACATCTATACAGTAGCTGTCCAAAGATTCAATTAGGAGGCAAAGGTTATGTCTTATAAGATAGCAATCGCTTCTTTGGATGGAGTAAATATTGATTTAAGCTTTGGAGCTGCACGTTTCTTTGATATCTATGAAGTAGAGCAGGGAGTCTATCGCTTAATTGAGAAGCGAAACTATAGTATTCCAAATGATAGCGTATCAGAATTAACAAAAGCAAGCAAGACACAGGGCGATTGTGGAGATAACAGTGATAGTTGTACTACAGGCAGAGGATGCAAGCGCAGTTTGGGTGGAGGCTGTGGCGGCAGTGGAGCCTCTTCTTTAAAGGTCGATCAGCTTTTAGATTGTAGGTGTATTGTCTGTAATAAAATTGGATTTAACATTACAAAACAGTTAGAAAAGAAGGCAATTGTCGGATTTGATGTGGATTGTACAGTAGACGAAGCATTAAAGAAGATTACTAATTACTTTGATAAACTCGACTCTCATCAGTCTTTGCGTGGACTGGCAAGGGAGAAAGTCGAATAACTTTGCTTTTATAGAAGTGATGATGAGCTAAAAAATTCATGAAAAAGGAAGGATGGTAATGTATGAAGTGTTATTGGAAAAAGATAATAGCTTTCGGACTGTTGATCACATTAATAAGTTCAAGTTTTACAGCATGTTCTAGTAGAAAAGATGATAGTAATAAAGAGGTAGATATTGTAATAGGCACTGCGAATGGTAGTTTGTGTCTTGCACCACTGCATATAGCCATTGATAATGGATACTTTAAGGAAGAGTTTGAAAATGCTGGTATTACCTGGCGGTTAGAAGAAATAGATATGAGTACTATTGGTGACCTGGTGGCTTCTGATAAAATTGATGCATCTACTCAGCTTGCAGGAGCTATGATTCCACAGATTGATAGTGGACTTGAAATACAGTTCACGGGTGGAATTCATACTGGCTGTACAAAAATATATGTCAAAAAGGATGCCTTAATAAATACTTTATCTGACTTTAAGGGGAAGAAGATTGGTGTGCCGGGTATCGGCGATTCTGCAGTAATTGCACTGAAAAGAGCCTTGTATGACTTAGGAATTGGAGTAACAGCAGATAATCTTGAAGTGGAATGGGTAGTTTATTCTCTGACCGACCTACCTCTTGCACTGGAGAATGGGGCGGTAGATGTAGTAGCACTCCATGATCCTGTTGCTTATAATGCAGAAGCAGAGTATGGATTTAAGAAGATACTTGACTTGAGTACAGATGAAAAATTCAAGGATGAATATTGTTGTATGTCGTTTGTTACAACAAAGCTGGCAAAGGAAAACCCAGAGGCATCGGCAGCATATACAAGGGCAATCTTAAAAGCATCAGCATTTGTTCAGGCCAATCCGAAAGAAGCAGCAAGATTGCAGATTGACAATGGACAGTGTTCTGGAGATTTGGAGATAAATGCAACTTTATTATCGAGTTATAACTATAACCCAGCGGTAAGTGCAGCCTACCAAACAATCTATGATGCTGCAAATGAACTTATTCGAATAGGTGAAGTAAAATCGGTTGGTGATGTGGATGAGTTTACAAAGAAAGCTTTTGCTACCTTTGATGGTGTTCCAGATTCTTATATTTATAATGAGGATGGTACATTTACGAAGGTGAATTAGAAAAGAGGTATTTATGAGAGATAAGCTGATAAATATTGTGAAGCTACTGTTACCATTTATAGCGTTAGCAGTGTCGATTTTGATTTATTACATCATCGGAAATAATGGAAAGCAGAAGGCAACAAATCATCCCTACTTTATATGGTTTTTGGTTGCGATAGCTGTAGTGTACATCATATTATGTGTGACAGGGTTGTTTATCGAGAAAATATTGAAACATATACTCTATAAAGCGCCACTTTTAACAGGAGTGATACTTTTTCTTGGACTGCTAAATTTTTTAACTACCAAAACTACAATCCTTCCGACTCTGTATTTTCCATCACTTGATAGAATTGTTGGATTGCTTGTAGAACAGAGGCTATTTCTTGTAAAGAATGTATTAGACTCACTCTTGCTTTTGTTAGAAGGTTTTTTATGGGGAGCAGTGATAGGATTTCTCACAGGGCTTGCATTGGGATATAACAAAAGAGTCGGATATTGGCTTAATCCCGTTACTAAAGTGATCGGACCAATTCCTACAACTGCATGGATTCCTTTAGCACTTAGTGTATTTCCAACTACTCATACTGCTAATGTGTTTTTGTTAGCTTTTGCTGTCTGGTTCCCTGTTGCACTTATGACGAGTAGTGGCATTCAGAGCGTCAGTAATGTTTATTTTGAAGTATCAAGAACCTTAGGTGCTTCAACAGTTTTCCAGGTGTTGCGGGTAGCAATTCCAGCAGCCATGCCTAGTATCTTCCTTGGAATATTTTACGGAACAGTGTCATCTTTTGCTACATTAATGGCCGTTGAGATGAATGGTAATTCTAGTGGAATAGGTTGGTATATTAATTGGCAGAAGCAGGTAATGATGTACGATGGTGTGTATGCAGGATTAATTCTAATTGCAGCTATCTGTTCTCTTACATTGACGATTCTATTTAAAGTACGCGATAAAGTACTAGTGTGGCAGAAAGGAGTTATCAAATGGTAGGAGCAATCAGTATTAGAAATGTTCATAAAAGTTTTAAAAGTATGGATGAGAAAAAAGAAGATGTTGTAGCATTAAATGGATTTTCTCTGGATGTTAATCCTGGCTCTTTTGTTTGTCTGCTTGGGCCTTCCGGATGCGGAAAGTCAACACTGTTACGTATGATTGGTGGTTTAGATAAACCTACCAGGGGAGAATTGTTGATTGATGACAAGTTGATTAAGAAACCTGGTTGTGACAGAGGTTTTGCTTTCCAAGGATCTAATTTGTTTCCATGGTTGACAGTAGAAGATAATATTGCGTTTGGATTGAAGGCAAGACATATATTTTTAAAGCAAAGAGGCGACGTAAAAGACTATATCCAATTGGTCAGATTAGAAGGCTTTGAGAAGTCTTATCCTCATCAACTCTCCGGAGGGATGCAACAAAGAGCATCCCTTGCAAGGGCATTAGTTGGGCATCCTTCTGTATTATTACTGGATGAACCTTTGGGTGCGTTAGATGCATTTACGAGAATGAATTTGCAGGATGAAATCTTAAATATCTGGGAACAGCATCATATGACGATGATAATGGTGACTCACGATGTAGATGAGGCGATTTATATGTCAGATCAGGTTGTAGTTATGTCAGAAAGACCATCCAAAGTGGAAGCGGTGATTAATATAGATCTTCCAAGACCTAGAGCCAGAGCGCAGGATACATTTCAGGAGTATCGGTCAAAGATACTTAGAATCTTAAATTTTGGTGGAAAAATTGAGGAGGCAGAGTACTTTTTATAAAAAATAGAGAAGTGTTTAAATTAAAAAATATGCAATAGAAGGAAGAGATGAGTTTTATGAAAAATAAAGTAGTTGCTTCAGTTACATATATTGTGATAGGAATATTTATCATTATTGGACTAAAATATTTTTTTCCTGTATGTTCAGGTGAAATGAGAATGAGGTGTAATTACACGGCTGATGTAGAAATAGGGATTGGGATTTTGATTGCATTATTGGGAATCGTATCACTATTCATTACTTCAAGTAAAGTAAGGCTAGGTATCAGTATAGCACAGATTATAATCGGTATTCTTATTATTTTAATACCTACCTTTTTGATAGGAGTATGCAAGAGCAAAGAGATGTTATGCCATATGGCGGCATTACCCTTCTTAATCTTTATTGGCTTTGTGACAATTATGACGTCTACAGTTAAATTTGTTTATCTGTTCAAGAAAGGTGAGTAAAAGCACTATGTCAAAAACAACATACATAGTACTAAGAAATATAGAAAAGAAAGTATTCAACAGCATAGCTTTCATGGTAACAATTGCAACTTTATTCTGCATTATATTTGGAGGATCCATATTATCTGAGAGCCTCCAAATTGGTGCTAAAAATACTGTGAAGCGCCTGGGTGCAGATTTAATGATAATTCCTTCTAGTAGCAGTGAAATTGCAGAAGATATTCTTCTTACTGGATCGAGAGAATACTTTTATATGGATAAAGCTATTTTTGATGTGATTTTATCAGTTAAGGGAGTAAATGAAGCGACTTATCAGTTTTATTTGGCAAGTCTTGTGCAATCTTGCTGCACAAGTGGGGATGTAAGCATAGTAGGATTTGATCTAGAGACAGACTTTATGATACAACCTTGGATTGCAGAAAATTACATGGGTGATATAGCAAATGGAGAAGCTGTAATTGGCAGTGAAATAGTACTAGAAGATGATGGCACAATCCAATTGTTTGAAACAAAATATAATGTTGCGGTACGATTAGCCAAAACAGGAACTGCGATTGATACTTCTGTTTATTTCACAAAAGATATCTTGCCTCAGATGGTAGAGGATGCACAGAAAAAAAGTTATGGTTTTTTTGATGATCAAAAAGATATTCAATCAATATCAACTGTATTTGTAAATTTAGAGGATGGACAGTCACAGACAGAAATAGTGAAATCTATAAAAGAGGCTACTACAGAAAAAATTGAGGTTGTATATC
Organism: Bacillota bacterium; assembly: GCA_023410575.1. Taxonomy (GTDB): domain Bacteria; phylum Bacillota; class Clostridia; order Lachnospirales; family Lachnospiraceae; genus Lachnoclostridium. The sequence continues at coordinate 31,529 of JAEYPP010000016.1, forward strand.
CGAAAGGAATTGCAAACTCGATTTCGAAAAGTATGTTAGGATTTATGAAAGGACTAATGATTCTAATGGGTGTGATAGTATTCATTTCCGTCCTTATCTTATTTATTATAAATATGATGGTCTCAAACAGAAGGAGACGGGAATTTGCATTACTGCGAACGGTTGGTGCAACAGTTAGAGATATACTTTGGATGCTCGCAAAAGAGGTGATTTTATTAACCTTGATTGGAGGTTTATTAGGTGGCATATTATCAATCGTCATTACACTTTTATTTGGGAGATACATAGGAAGCATAGTAAACATGCCATATTTATGCCCTTCGGCTGACATTATTGCATTTATTTTCATGAAAACACTATTTGTATCTGTAATTGTAGGAATTGTCGCATCTGCTTATCCTGTGATAAGAGTCTGTAAGGAAGAATCTTATACTGCACTAAAGGAGGAAGAATAAGCATGTTATCATGTGTAAAAAATATCGTTAAAGTTTATAAGAAAAAAGGATATCAACATACTGCTTTGGATGGTATATCTTTAGGAGTTGATAGTGGAGAACTAGTAATTATATCAGGAACTTCTGGAAGTGGGAAGAGTACTCTTCTAGCATTACTTGGTGGGTACTTAAAACCAAATTCGGGATCAGTAACTTTTGGAGAGCAAAAGATAGAATTACTCAATGACAAGGAATTATCTAAGCTGCATAACACATCCATAGGTTACGCTCATCAGAGTAACATAATGCTTTCAGAATTAAACATAATTGAAAATATTTTATTACCATTTTATCTTAGAAAAGAAAAAAACTTGCAACTAGAAGATAGAGCATATAGTTTACTACATAATCTTGGGATAGGAAATCTTGGTAAACGCTTTCCTTATGAGCTATCAGGTGGACAGTTACGTAGAGTTGCATTGGCAAGGGCAATGGTACATGAACCGGAATTGCTTATAGCGGATGAGCCGACAAGTGGATTAGACAAGATGACAGCAGCAAATACAATGCATTATCTAAGGAGTTACGCAGATACCAAGAAAGCAGTTATTATTGCGACACATGATACATCTATATTGGGATATGGAAACCGTAGTATAGAACTGGAGGAAGGAAAAATATTGACTGTCCACTGAACTTTTTAAGTGATCTCAGGCTTTATGGTGTCATGGCCAAAAGGGAAGGCAAGGTCTGCAAAATCCAGAGTATCAGTTCGAATCTGATTGGCACCGTTTACAATACAGTTACCAAATGTGGTGAAATGATGTGGAAGAAAGGTGGTAGTTTTGAATGAAAATATCTACGAAAGGCCGGTATGCATTATCTTTGATGCTTGATATCTTGTCAAATGAAATTGGAAGAGCAATTTCACTAAAGGATGTGGCAGAAAGGCAGGAGGTATCAGAAAAGTATCTAGAGCAAATAGCAGGAATACTTGTAAGAAATGGTCTGATCCAAAGTCAGCGGGGTTCAAATGGAGGCTATCTGTTGAAAAGAAAGCCAGAAGATTATACGGTAGGGGAAATATTAAGAGTGATGGAGGGGGACTTAGCTCCTGCACCGTGTGTAGAGGAAAATGGCATCCCATGCAAAAGAAAAGATAAATGTGCAAATGTAGTGCTATGGGAGAAGCTAAATCATACGATAAATTCTGTGGTGGATAATATTACACTGGCAGACATGTATGCATGGCATAAGGAAAAGCTTACTTGATGCTGCTATTACTAAAAATTATGACTAGTTAAAGCTATTTGCTCTAACATATATTGGTAAAAAAGTTGACAATATCAGGAAAAGTATATATAATCAGCCATATAACATACTAATCTTATAGGATTTATAGGATAATGAGGAGGCTGTTTCATATGAAAAGAGTAAGGGCGATTAGTGCAAGGGAGAAGTGTTGAACTAGCAGACAGTTTGGTATTAACAGAAGAGATTTTGAATGAAATAATAATTTAACTAAATCAAAAAAGGAGACTAACTATGAAAATTAGAATATTTAAGAAGGTATTGATTGGAGTTGTTACAACAGTAGTGGCGGTTGGATTGTTAATAGGATGTGGAAAGAAATCAGATGAGAAACAAAAGGAAGTGTACCGAACTCTCGATGAGATAAAAGAATCAGGTACGATTAATATTGGTGTATTCTCAGATAAACACCCTTTCGGATATGTAGATGAGAATGGAGAGTATCAAGGATATGATGTCTATTTCGCGAATAGAATAGGGGAAGATCTTAAAGTAAAAATTAATTTTGTGTCGACAGAAGCTGCAAGCAGAATTGAATATCTTAAGACGGGTAAGGTTGATTTGATTCTTGCTAACTTTACTGTTACCCAAGAGCGTGCACAAGAGGTAGATTTTGCATTGCCTTATATGAATGTTGCACTTGGAATAGTTTCACCAGATGATAAAGTAATAACTAGCTTGGATGATTGGAATTCGGAAGATGAAATCATAGTTATCTCAGGTACAACAGCGGAAACATATTTAACAAAAAACTACCCTGATATAAAGCTTCAAAAATATGATACCTATGCGAATGCAAAAAATGCTTTTGAAAATGGAAATGCAATCGCATGGGCAAATGATAATACAGAAGTAATTGCATTCTCTTTGCAGAATGAAGGATATACGGTTGGTATTCCAAGTTTAGGAAGCCAGGATACAATTGCTCCGGCAGTTTCTAAAGGTAATGAGACTCTTTTGAATTGGATTGATGAAGAGATTAAGTCATTGGGAGACGAGCAATTTTTCCATAAGAATTATGAAGTAACTCTTGCAGATACATATGGTTTAGATTATGCAGAAAGTCTTGTGGTTGAAGGTGGCGTTATATCGGGCAACTAATAAAATACCTGTAAAGGTGGTAGAAAAATGAATATATCCTTGATTTGGGAGTATTTGCCACTCTATCAGGAGGCTTTAGGCTTGACACTTAGAATTGGTTGGAGTGGCATAGTGCTTGCTGCTCTAATCGGTTTTTTATGTTCTATGGTACAATACTATAAAATCCCTATATTGAAAAAAATTGTGGCAATATATATCGAATTGTCAAGAAATACCCCCTTACTAATTCAACTATTTTTTATATATTATGGTTTGCCTAAGGTTGGCATTCCCACAGATGCTAGTACATGTGGAATCGTTGGATTAACATTTCTTGGTGGTAGTTATATGGCAGAAACCTTTCGAAGTGGGTTGGAAGCAATTGATAAGATTCAGACAGAAAGTGCATATAGTCTTGGAATGAACAAGAGACAAACACTTATTTACATAGTTTTACCACAGGCTCTTTCAATTAGTATCCCAGCGTTTACTGCAAATGTAATATTCTTATTAAAGGAAACAAGTGTTTTTTCTGCAATTAGTCTTATGGACTTAATGTTTACGGCAAAAGATTTAATTGGTTTATATTATAAGACTACGGAAAGCTTGTTTTTATTAGTAGTGTTTTATCTGATAATATTATTGCCAGTTTCTCTGTTTGGTAGTTACTTGGAGAGGAGAATGCGACATGCTGGATTTGGGTCTTGATGTATTATGGAAGGGAAGAAATTTTACTAGATTGCTAGAAGGACTGTGGGTAGCAGGAAGAATTAGTATTATTTCGATTGTATTGAGCTTACCATTAGGAATTATCTTGGGTATTGTTATGACCTGGAAGAATCCTTTTATTAGGTGCTTAACAAGGATATACTTGGAGATCATTCGGATTATGCCACAGATGGTGTTATTATTTCTTGTTTTTTTTGGTACAACGAGAATATGGGGCTGGAATCTTTCAGGGGAACTTTCTGCAGTAATTGTATTTGTGGCTTGGGGAACAGCGGAGATGGGAGACTTGGTACGTGGCGCATTGATTAGTATATCGAAACATCAATATGAGAGTGCACAGGCATTAGCGCTTAATACCAAGCAGACATATCTTTATATTATTATTCCTCAGACGATAAGAAGATTGTTGCCGTTATCAATCAACTTAATAACAAGAATAATTAAAACTACAAGTCTTGTACTTATGATAGGTGTTGTTGAGGTGATGAAGGTTGCACAACAAATTATTGAAGCGAATCGAATGAATAGTCCAAATGCTGCATTTGGTATCTATTTAGTTATTTTTCTAATGTATTTCGTAGTATGCTGGTCAATTAGTCTATTGGCAAAGTATTTGGAAGCAAAATGGAAGTAAGGGGTGTGACATGGAGACACTATTAAAAATAAATCATCTAAAAAAAGAATATGATGGGCAATTGATTTTAAACGACATCAATTTGGATTTAAAAAAGGGTGAAGTGGTTGTAATTGTGGGACCAAGTGGCTGTGGGAAAAGTACATTACTGCGTTGTATCAATGGACTTGAGCCTATCCATGGAGGGTCAGTATACTTAAATAATGAGTCAGTAGAAAGGGATGGTAAAAATATAACCCAGATACGTCAAAAAATAGGTATGGTATTTCAAAGTTACGATCTATTTCCACATATGTCTGTTATAGATAATATTACGATTGCTCCAATTAAGGTTCAAAAAAGAAAAAAAGAGGAAGTGATAAGTCAAGCGCGTCAGTTGCTTGAGAGGATTGGCTTAGGTGACAAGGAAAATAGTTTTCCAAGGCAACTTTCAGGTGGACAAAAACAAAGAGTTGCTATTGTGCGTGCTTTATGTATGCATCCTGAGATTATGTTATTTGACGAAGTGACTGCAGCGCTCGACCCGGAGATGGTAAGAGAAGTTCTAGATGTGATACTGGCTCTTGCGAAACAGGGCAGTACAATGATTATCGTTACACACGAGATGCAGTTTGCTAAAGCAGTGAGCGACAGAGTTATCTTTATGGATCATGGGGAGATTATTGAAGAATCTTCACCAAGAGATTTTTTTGAGGAACCTAAGACAGAACGGGCAAAAAAATTTCTTAATATCTTTCAATTTGATCCTATGATTTAGCAGATAGTAAAGAAGAAAATTTAAGTATGTGTAACATTCTTGAATTATAGGAATAGAACGTAATGGTTATAGATTTATCTTATAACCAAACATAAATATACTGTATTTTACAAGGAGATATTCAGTAGATATAATAAGGGCAATAAAAGGAAATATCTAACAACATATTAAGGAGGAAGTAGATTATGAGTGAATATAAGTTTGAAACATTACAATTACATGTTGGGCAGGAAGAGGCTGATCCAACCACAGATTCCAGAGCAGTGCCAATTTATCAGACAACATCTTATGTATTTCATAATGCTGAGCATGCAGCAGCTAGGTTTGGATTAGCAGATGCAGGTAACATCTATGGAAGACTTACGAATTCTACACAAGAAGTATTAGAGAAAAGAATTGCTGCACTAGAGGGTGGTGTTGCAGCATTAGCATTAGCTAGTGGAGCTGCAGCTATCACCTATACAATTCAGGCACTAGCACAGGCAGGAGAACATATAGTAGCACAAAAGACGATTTACGGCGGAACATACAATCTTTTAGCTCATACGTTAAAACTATATGGAATCGAGACAACTTTTGTTGATATTCATAACCTGGATGAAGTAGAAGCAGCGATTCAACCAAATACAAAGGCAATTTTTTTGGAGACTTTAGGAAATCCCAATTCAGATATTCCGGATATCGATGCAGTTACGGAGCTTGCTCATAAGCGTGGTTTACCAGTAGCGATTGATAATACCTTTGGAACACCTTATCTAATTCGACCGATTGAACATGGTGCAGATATCGTCGTTCATTCTGCTACAAAGTTTATTGGTGGTCATGGAACTACGCTGGGTGGCATTATTGTTGATTCTGGAAAGTTTGACTGGAAAGCAAATGGTAAATATAAGAACATTGCGGAAGCTAATCCTAGTTATCATGGAGTATCCTTTGTGGACGTAGTTGGTCCGGCTGCCTTTGTTACTTATATTCGGGCCATATTGCTTCGCGATACTGGAGCAGCAATTTCACCATTTAATGCCTTTCTTCTTCTTCAGGGTGTTGAGACACTTTCCTTAAGATTAGATAGGCATGTAGAAAATACAAAGAAAGTCATTGAATTTTTAGCAAGTCATCATCAGGTTGAGCATGTCAATCATCCATCTTTGCAAGATCATCCAGATCATTCTCTTTATACAAAGTATTTTCCGAATGGTGGAGGGTCCATATTTACATTCGAAATTAAGGGTGGACAGGAGGAAGCATTCAAGTTTATAGACAATCTAAAGATTTTCTCTCTTTTGGCAAATGTAGCAGACGTAAAGAGTCTGGTGATTCACCCTGCTACAACAACACATAGTCAGTTGTCAGAAGAAGAGTTGCACGATCAAGGAATTAAGAGAAACACGATTCGACTATCCATCGGAACAGAGCATATTGATGATATCATTGCTGATTTGGAAAGAGGATTTGTAGCTACGAAATAAATGAATAGGAAAGAGGCTGTCGCACTAAGGACAGTATGAATAAAGAATGAAGGGCAATGGTATTTTTCGGATTGCCCTTCATTCTTTTATACAATATTCACCTAGTGCGACAACCCCTTTTTGCTGAACAGATGCGAGACTATATTCGACTGCAATCTGCCTTTGGAAGGGAACTAGTATTTATTAGAAAATAATGTATAATTGTATATAGGAGAAAATTGAAGTAACGTACGGATTCAGAATTATTGGGGAGAATAGAGAGAAAAGTCATGCATAAAGAATTATCAGAGATGAGTTTAGAAGAGCTGTGGGTGTTATTTCCTATCATACTAACGGAGCATAAGGACGAATGGACACAATGGTATCGTGATGAAGAGGAGAATCTGAGGAAAATACTAGGTGATATTGAGGTAATAAGAATCAGTCATATCGGTAGTACAGCTATCCGTGGAATATGTGCAAAACCTACGGTTGATATACTTATTGAAGTAAAAAACAAGTACGATATAATTGAGGTAAGAGAAATTTTACAAAATAGCGGATATGTTTGTATGTCCGAAGAAGAGTCAAAAATAACATTGAATAAGGGGTATACAAAGTACGGATTCGCTGATAGAGTATTTCATATACATCTTCGACTGTCTGGTAATCACGATGAACTTTATTTTAGGGATTATCTAAATGATAACTTTCAAGTTGCTAAAGAGTATGAAACGCTAAAATTGATGCTCTGGAAACAATATGAGCATGATAGGGATGGTTATACAAAGGCTAAAACAGAGTTTGTTAAACAATATACAAATCAAGCAAAGATCTTATATGCAGATCGATATAAATAATATGCATTGACGGAAGCAGAAATGACAATACCTTTTATTGCAGTTGATTTGACAAATTAATATCTAGGAGGATATAGAAAATGAAAATGGTTCCAACGTTGAATTTTGGAGGAAATTGTCGTGAGGCAATTCAAATGTACGAGAAGGCTTTTCAAGGAAAGATAAGTTGCTTAATTACATATCGAGAAGCAGATGATCCAGCGTATAATCCGTTATTAAAGGAGGAGCAAAGAGATTATATTTATCACGCGGAATTGACCTTGGGTGAACAAAGAATTATAATGAGTGATCATGTTGATATGGAATTTCAGACTTGTTACTCCAATTTTCTGACGATTATGTATGATACGAAGGAAGAAGTAGAAAGAGCATATGAAGTGATGAAAGAAAATAGCAAGACAATCTATCCAATCGAGGAGACTTCCTATAGTCTATGCCGTGTCGTTTTCGTAGATAAGTTTGGTATTCGCTGGGGAATCATGGTTGAGTAGAGAATTTACGTTAGTAATCTATTTTGAAAATTTTACTTGGCTCTAACGTTACGTTACAGTGTACCCTAAGATTACACGGGAGGAGGATGTGTTTATGATGACAGTAAATGATGTGAGTAAACTGACTGGAGTGAGCATACGTACTCTGCACTATTATGATGAAATCGATTTATTGCACCCATCAGATGTAACTGAATCTGGATATAGGCTGTATGATGAAATGGCACTAGAAAAGCTACAACAGATTTTATTTTTTCGTGAACTACAATTCTCTCTCAAGGATATTCAAAAAATACTAAACACGCCTGATTTCGATAGGAATAAGGCATTGGCACAGCAAATTACGTTGTTGACATTAAAGAAGGAACGTTTAGAAAACTTGATTGTCTATGCCCGTGAAATAGTTGAAAAAGGAGATAACACTATGGATTTTAAAGCATTTGATACATCAAAAATCGATGAGTATACAAAGCAAGTAAAAGAACAATGGGGTGATACGAAAGCATATAAGGAATACGAGCAAAAGACAAAGGGACAAAGTAAGGAGTCACAGCAAAAAGTATCGGAAGGTCTTATGGAGTTATTTGTGGAGTTTGGAAAACTTATGGAATTATCACCCGATTCAACAATGCCACAACAACAGGTTAAAAAATTGCAGGACTATATTACGAGACATTTTTATAATTGCACGAAGGAGATTTTATCTGGTTTAGGAAAGATGTATAGTGCAGGCGGTGATTTTACCGAGAATATCAATAACGTTGGCGGAAAAGGATGTGCACAATATGTGACAAAGGCAATTGATATCTACTGTAGTAAGTAAACTATGAATTAAACGATTTATTTATGGTGGACTAAATTTGATAATTACTATATAATATAAAGTAAAATATTTTACTATTTGCACTTTTATAAACTAATAATTAGTTCCTGATAAGATTAATGACAGTATTATGATGAATGTTACAAAAAGGTTGTTTTGCAATTGTAAGATTGGAGAGCAACCTTCATTTTTATATAATAAGAAATTTCTGGGACAAACTATTTGAGTAGTAGTAACATTTATATAGTTGCTGACATACCTTTTTCTGTCTCATTTGGGATAAAGTGTTACAGAAATCTTAAATTTAGAAAAAATTATCGATATTAATATTTGAGTGTGGTATAATATTTAAACGTAAAATACAGAAGCTTTGCAGTTTCATGTTGTAATCCATGATAAGAAAAAGTTGTGGGGTGTACTTTTTCTTGTATTGAATTCTGTATAGACATGTAAGAAATGTGTAAAATTAAACAATACATATTGCAAGAGATATGTATGAGTTAAGAAGAAGGTACAAGTTAGGAGGCACTTCTATGCTAAATAATAGGAAGATTAGGATAATGACAAAACTTGCAACCTATGAAGAGAAAGAAGGCAAGGAAGATATAGCTTTAAGTAAATATTATAAGACTGATTACGTTCGTCTTAATATGTTAAAGACTATAATGAGTGCTACTTTAGGCTATTTGTTATTACTCATCATGATTGCAGTTTATAAGTCTGAATACTTAATAGAAAATGCAGTTAATCTAGATTACAAAGGTATTTTTACTACAATTTTGGGATATTACTTGATTATCTTAACTATTTTGATTGTTGGAACCTTAATTGGGTATTCAATCAAATATGACCGATCCAGAAAACAACTCTCGCAATATTTTCGTATGTTGAAGAAACTTCGTATGATTTATCGTGAAGAAGATGAAATTTCTGAAAATGAATCACAGAGGGAGGATACTTCAATATGATGCAGATATTAGAATTACGCGCACGGATAAGGGCGTTTTATCAAAAGTTTCAAATGATTATCGATCCGGCCGTTAAATTTATTGTGGCTTTGGTAGTTTTTTCAGTTATTAATAGTCAAATTGGTTATGATCCGAGATTTAAAAAAATTACAGTTGTACTTCTATTATCGCTGCTAGGTGCGTTTACACCAACATCGATTTTAGTGCTATTAGCAATGATATTGTCATTAATTCATGTTTATTCAGTTGCTAAGCTATTATCTTTTTTACTAGTTTTTGTATTTTTAATACTTTACTTATTCTTTGTAAGGTTTACTCCAAAGTATGGGTACGTAGTATTAGGAATTCCAATTTTATATGGGCTTCATATACCATATGTAATTCCAATTTTACTTGGCTTGATTGCATCGCCAATAACAATTTTACCAGCTGGATGCGGTGTAGCTATTTATTATGTCATTCATATTATTCAGAATGAGATTGCAGTCACAAAGAACATCACTGCAATAGAGGATATTTTACCACTTTATACGAATGTAATTGACTCTATTGTAAAAAACAAAGAGATGATATTTAGCATTATCGTTTTTGCAATTATCATTACAGTAGTATATGTTGTTCGTCGATTAAAGATTGAATATGCTTATGAGATAGCAATAGGAGCGGGAACAATCACTACAATAATTGCTTTTTTAATTGTGGACTTAAAGTTGAATATACCAAAACAGATAGGTGCAATGATTATAGGAACATTATTCTCTGCTGTTATAGTTGTAATTATACAATTCTTTCGTCGTGTGCTTGATTACACTGCAGTTGAGAATGTACAATTTGAAGATGACGACTACTATTACTATGTAAAAGCAGTACCTAAGATTAATGTGAGTGTAACAAATGTGAAAGTAAAGCGTATCACTGCTCAAAAGGTAAATGAAATAGCCAAGGAAGATGATTCGCTAGAGGAAGAGGACGACGAAGAAGAGTTTACGAATGCGAGAGCGCTTGATCGTAGGATCCTTGAAAGAAGAACACGTGAGGCGATGACTAGTGATAGAACACGAAGAGAAGATTAATTCTTAAGGGAGAGGTGAGAATGTGGAAACAATAAAGACTTTTTTTGAAGAATATCTAGTTCGTCTTTCTCTACCTAATTTGAGAGTTTCGGATATATTTGAGATTTTATTGTTAGCATTCTTCATTTATACTTTAATCAAGTGGGTTAAGACGACAAGAGCTTGGGCCTTGATGAGGGGATTAGCAATCTTATTGTTGTTCTGGATTATTGCTAATATGTTTCATTTTAATGTTATTATATGGATTTTTGTAAGTGGAATTAATGTTGGAATTATTGCTATTATTATTTTGTTCCAGCCAGAGTTTCGTAAAGCACTCGAACAGTTGGGCCAGAAAAATATTATGTCTCCATTGTTTTATTTAAGTGATACAAAAGAAAAAATAGAGCGTTTTTCAGATGAAACATTAAACGAATTAGTTCGAGCAACCTTTGAACTAGCCAAAACCAAAACTGGTGCTCTGATGGTAATTGAACAGGAAGTATCTTTAACAGAATTTGAGTCTACAGGAATCAAGGTGGATGCTATCATAACTAGTCAATTATTAATCAATATATTTGAGCATAATACACCATTGCATGATGGTGCTATAACGATTCGAGGGAATCGCATTACTGCAGCTACTTGCTATTTGCCACTTTCGGATAATATGAGATTAAGTAAGGAATTAGGAACACGTCACCGTGCAGGTGTAGGAATCAGTGAGGTGACAGATAGCTTTACTATTATCGTTTCTGAAGAAACAGGAAAGGTTTCCATTGCTCGTAATGGTCAATTAATTCGAAGTGTTGATGGAGATTATCTACGTGCAAAGTTAGCTGAGATTCAGAGGAAATCTGCTCCTGATACAAAGAAGAAGATTAAATTATGGAGGGGAAAGAAAAAGAATGAAAAAGGTGTTAACTAGAAACATTCCGTTGAAGATTCTATCTTTCCTTCTTGCAATTGTGCTATGGGTTGTTATTATGAATATCGATGATCCATACATAACAAGGAAAATCGATAATATACCAGTAACTGAATTGAATACCAATGTTTTTAATGAGATTGGCAAGATGTACGAAGTGGAATCTGGACAAACAATTTCGATTACAGTGAAAGGAAAACGCTCTGTGATTGAATATTTAAAAAATACTGATTTTGAAGCTACGGCAGACTTTAAAGAAATGTCTCTCGTGAATGCTGTTCCGATTCGGGTTATAGCAAAAGAATCAGTGAAATATAATGTTAATGATATTCAAATTATTGATCAGCATGATATGATGACTCTTTCTTTAGAAGAAGCAGATACTCAAACTTTTCGTGTTGCTGTGAAAACTACTGGAGAGGCAAAAGAAGGGTATTACGTAACTGATAATGTTGCAAACCCGAATATTATCGAGATTTCTGGTTCAAAGAAACAGATTGCAAAGATTAAAGAGGTTATTGTAGTTGTATCAATTGAGCAGGTGCAAGATACCTTCGAAGTAGTAACTACGCCAAAGGCACTAGATGAGAACGGTTATCCAGTTGATGATACTAAATTAGAGTTTCAGACGAAGGAAATTACAGTTACTACTACAGTATTACCAACCAAGGAGATTGGTATTATGGTCTCTAAACAAGGGGATCCATTTTACGGCTACACGGTTGTGAAGTTGGTAAATGAACCAAAAGTTGTAACGATCGCAGGTTTACAAGAAGATTTAGATAAAATTGGTTATGTATCAATACCATTTGATATTAATCTTAGAAAAGAGAGTTTACTCGATACGAAGTTTATTGATGATTACCTAGATACAACGAAATATACAATCGTAGGTGATAGTAATAGTGTTGCAATTACTGCAACGATAGAGAAGTTGGAGTCAAAAGATATTGTGATACCTACAAGTGGTATCGCAGTAGAAGGTTTAAATCCTGAGTATGAGGCAATGATTCATACACCAGGTACGATATCGCTTCATGTGATGGGGCCAGAAAGTGAGTTGGAACAAGTAACTGCTCAATCGCTAAATCCATCGATTAATCTGACAGATTATGATATCGGATCTTATTCCGTAACTCTCAATTGTACAGTAGGTAATAGTCTAACTGTACGACCAGTTACAATCAGTGTCGAAATTTTAAACAAACCCTGAATAGGATTGTCAAGAATGACAGTGAAACGGCCCACAAGAAGACATACTAGATTTCTTCTTGTAGGTCGTTATATATAAGGAGGTATGTGTATGGTAAATGGTAAATTTACGATACGAAGCGAGACAGGATTACATCTTAGACCAGCAAGTGATATATGTACTCTTGCATTAAATTATCCTTGTAAAATAGAACTAAAAATTGGAGACCGAACCATAAATGCAAAAAGCTTATTAGGAGTTCTGTCAGCTTGTATCAAGTTTGAGGATGAGATTGAGTTAATCTGTGATGGAGAAAATGAGCAAGAGGCATTTGAAGAAATATCCAAATTTCTAGTGAAAGATTTTGCAGTTTATCATATAAAATAGGATAAAATCACTACTATTTCGTGAAAATAGTGAATGACTTCTTTGGAAAGTATTGTTATAATAGGTAGTAACTATCTGGAAGAAAAAAGTCAGTGAATTTGTCGACTCCAAAGCTAACGAGATTAGTTTAGGAATATTGTGTGTATATATGCTTATTATCATTAGCAAAGACCGAATGGAGGATAAAGACATGTTAAATTATAAGAGATATATGAGAAATCCTGTTGTTGACTTCCCTGAAAGAACATGGCCAAACAAACAGATTGAAAAAGCACCTATGTGGTGTAGCGTTGATTTACGTGATGGTAATCAGGCTTTAATTGAGCCGATGGTTGTCGAAGAAAAAATCGAATTTTTTAATTTACTAGTTAAGTTAGGTTTTAAGGAAATTGAGGTAGGTTTCCCTAGTGCATCTCAAATTGAGTTTGATTTTTTAAGACAGCTTGTTGATCGCAAATTAATACCGGATGATGTAACTGTTCAGGTGTTAGTACAATGTAGAGAACACTTGTTAAAGAGAACCTTTGAGGCATTAAAGGGAATTAAACAAGCAATCGTACATATATATAACTCCACCTCTACGTTACAGCGGGATGTAGTTTTTCAAATGGATCGTCCTCAGATTATTGATATTGCTGTAGAAGGGACACGTTTAGTAAAAGAATATGCAAAAGATTTTCCGGGAAAGATTATTTTAGAATATTCTCCTGAAAGTTTTACTGGAACGGAGCTTGATTTTGCATTAGATATTTGTACTGCAGTACAGGATATTTGGCAGCCGACGAAAGAAAATAAAATGATTTTTAATCTTCCTGCAACAGTAGAGATGAATACACCGAATGTATATGCGGATCAGATTGAGTGGATGTCGACACACTTTAAGAACAGAGAGAGCATTATATTGAGTGTCCATCCTCATAATGATCGAGGAACTGGTGTGGCGATTACAGAATTAGCTTTACTTGCTGGCGCTGATCGTGTAGAAGGTACTTTATTTGGCAATGGTGAGAGAACAGGTAATGTGGATATATTAACATTAGCGTATAATATGTTTTCACAAGGTATTTCACCAAATCTTGAGATTGAGAATATCAATGAAATCATCGAAGTTTATGAGCGTTGTTGTAAGATGCATGTCGGTGAGAGACATCCTTATGCTGGTAAGCTTGTATTTACAGCCTTCTCTGGTTCCCACCAGGATGCAATTAACAAAGGCGTAAAAGCAATGAAAGAACGTGATTCTAAAATTTGGCAGGTTCCATATTTACCAATTGATCCTGCTGATATCGGAAGAATCTATGAGCCAATTGTTAGAATTAACAGCCAATCTGGAAAAGGTGGCGTAGCCTTTATTATGGAGACATACTTTGGTTACAAACTTCCTAAGGGAATGCACAAGGAGTTTGCTGATGTTATTCAGAAAATCTCCGAAAAGCAAGGAGAAGTTGCTCCAGAGCAGATTATGGAAGAGTTTAAGACTTGCTATCTAGAAAAGAAAGAACCACTTCATTTTGTTAAGGTTAAGATGGAGGATGTTTCTGACTCAGGTGAAAATTATGATACAATTGTTAAAGTAACATATCGTCTCAATGGGGAAGAAAAAGTATTTGATGCGACAGGAAACGGTCCTATTGATGCGGTACATCATGGATTACAGACTGTAGTTGGTAAGAAAATTAAAGTTCTTGACTATTCTGAACATGCTTTAGGAGAGGGTGCTAATGCTCAGGCAGCTGCCTATATTCAGATATTAGATTCTGATAGTGGCAAAACGACTTTTGGTGTCGGAACAAGTTCCAATATTACAAGAGCATCGATTCGTGGTTTATTCAGTGCAGTCAATCGTTTGTTTTTTAAATAACCTGATTCGTTTTATGAATTGTTGTCGTAGGAAAGAGAGATAATAGAACTGCTATATAATCATTTTTAGTTGACAGAAGCGCGTTTCTTTGCCATACTGTCTGTGAATGAATATGTAGCAGTTTTAAGTTAGGAATGGAGAAAAGATTGAAAAGACTAGTAGCAAATTTCAAAAAATATCGCTATTTATTAGGCGAATTAGTTAAAAAAGATATTAAATTAAAATATCGAAATTCTGTATTAGGATTTCTTTGGACGTTGTTAGAACCATTGCTGACAATGATTGTATTAACCATAGTGTTTACTAATTTAATGAGTGGTAGGAAGATTGATAATTTTCCGATTTATATCCTTTGTGGTCGTTTGTTATATTCATATTTTAGTAATGGAACTAAATTAGCATTAAAGTCGATTCGAAGAAATAGTAGTATGATTCGAAAAGTATATGTACCAAAGTATATTTATCCATTATCATCGGCATTGTCTGGATATATTTCTTTCCTTCTATCATTGACTGTATTGGTAGTGGTTGCTGCAGTTCAACACCTAAAGCCAACTTGGTATCTATTACAGGCGATTATTCCGTTAGTAACAATATTAGTGATGACAGTTGGGGTAGGCTTTATTCTTGCGACTTTGGATGTATTCTTTCGAGATGCAGAATATCTATGGGGTGTTATTTTAATGCTGATAATGTATGCATCCGCAATCTTTTATGACCCGGCCAAAATTTTGGCAGATCCAGCAAAGGCTTGGATTTTAAAATATAACCCTTTATATAGTATCATATTGAATTTTAGAAATGCTGTATTTGGTGTACCAATGAATGTAAAGTATGCTTTATATGCTGGAGGCTTTGCAGTTGTAACATTGGTAGTTGGTATTGTCCTGTTTTATAAAAAACAAGATAAGTTCATACTTCATATTTAGTGGCAGGATTTTGGAGGTTATCAAATGGATAAAAATATAGCATTAAAAATAGATAATGTTGGTGTACGCTTTAATATGAGCACGGAAAAGATTGATAGTTTCAAAGAGTATGCGATAAAAAGAATTCGTAGACAATTAAGATATAACGAATTTTGGGCCTTAAAAGAAGTATCCTTTGAGGTTATGAAGGGACAAAGAGTTGGAATATTAGGTCTTAATGGTGCTGGAAAGAGTACGTTGCTTAAGATTATTGCTGGCGTTTTAAAAGCTACCGAAGGTACTGTTACTAAGAATGGTGCAATTGTTCCATTATTGGAGCTTGGAGCAGGGTTTGATCCTCAGTACACAGGTGCAGAAAATATCTATCTATATGGAGCAGTGCTTGGATATTCAAAAGCATTTATACAAGAAAAATACGATGAAATCGTGGAGTTTTCTGAACTCGGTGATTTTATTAATGTACCGATTAAAAATTACTCTTCAGGTATGAAGGCTAGACTAGGATTTTCGATTGCAACCATAGTCGAACCTGAAATATTAATTCTAGATGAGGTACTATCTGTTGGTGATGCAAAGTTTAAGAAAAAGAGTGAAAAAAAGATTAAGGACATGTTCGATAAGAAAGTTACAGTTCTTTTTGTATCCCATAGTCTAGCACAAGTTCGTTCTTTATGTGATCACGCTATCATCTTAGAGCACGGCAGAATTGTTGCACAGGGTGAGGCACAAAAGGTATGCGACTTATACGAAGAGAAATTAGGAAGGTAGATAAGTATGGAAGCATTGATTCGAGAATCAAAAAGGAAAGCATTGAGTTTACTTCATAATGTACAAGCGATTACAGATCGAAAACGTGTCAATGCGATACTTGAGAATTATAGTACATCAGTAATTGAGAACGAACCACCAAAGCAAATAAAAACGGTTTTATTTATTCTTACACGGATGGTACGTTTTCATGGTGGACAAACTTCAGTTTTAAGACTTGGTACACAGTTAAGCCAACTAGGCTATTCTGTGTATTATGCAGTTTATAAAAGTCAGAGCAAAGAAGAGATGAAGATATGTGCAAGCTCTAATCTTGAAGGGTTTGAAGGAACGCTAATATCAAGTTCAAGCTTTAAGAAATTACAGAATAAGAAATCACCGGATATTATTGTTGCTACCTCCTGGGATACCGTTTCTTTTGCTAAGAAGTTTTCGGGTTACAAGATGTACTTTGTTCAAGATTATGAGCCATATTTCTATTCCTTTGGAGAGTTGTTCTTATTAGCCAAGAAGACCTATGAGCAAGGACTACATATGGTTAGTCTTGGTGCTTGGAATAAGGATATGATCTTAAAAAACTGTGATATTGTTTCTCCATTGGACACGATAGACTTTCCATATGAAAAGTCAGAATATCCTAAGTCTGAGCGTGATTACCTATCCTATAAGGATAAGAAGAAATTTGTTATTGCAGTGTATTTGAAGTACTATGGAAAACGTCTGCCATGTATCATACCATATATGCTTGATAAGGTGTCAGAGTATTTTAGAAAAGACGGAATTATCCTTGATATAAAGTATTTTGGAGAAGCAAAGAGTTTTACGACTAAGGGTGGAACGAATCTTGGAATGTTAAATAAACAAGAACTGCGTCAACTTTATGAGGAAGCTGATTTTGGAATGGTAGCTTCGATGAGCAACATAAGCCTAATCCCGTATGAGATGTTAGCTACTGGATTACCATTAATTGAGTTTAAGGATGGAACCTTTGAATTTTTCTTTCCAGAAAACAGCGCTATTATGACTTCAATTGATGCCAAAGATTTATACGAGTCCTTAATTGATGTTATTCATAACCCCGAAAAATTATTGTTACAGAAAAGCAATGCAGAGCGATATCTTGACACTCTAAGTTGGAAGAAAACAGGAAAACAGTTTGCAGATATTATGGAGGCAATCAGAGAATGAGAGAATTGTTGAAAAAACTGTCTCCAAAAGCGCTGATTGAGTGTTATAAAGGGCTTCGGTATGTCCTAATAACGGTACTCTTTTATTTCTTTCGAATTATTCCAATTAAGAATAACCGCATTGTGTTTATGAATGTATGGGGATTTGGGGATAATGTGAAATATGTGTTAGAAGAATTGTTGACTAGAAAGAGGTCTTATGAGATTATATTTATCTGCAATCAACCAGAGGGACAAGAAGTACCACACTCGGTAAGCGTGCTTAAGACAAATAGTATTATGGCAATTAAGGCACTCGCTACTGCAAGAGTCTGGGTTGAAAATAATCGAAAAGAATCTTATATTCATAAGAGAAAACGTCAAATTTACATTCAGCTTTGGCATGGTGGACTTCCATTAAAGAAAATTGAGGGAGATTGTGCTCCTTACTTGGGAGCGAAATATATCAATCGAGCTAAAAGAGATTCAAACATGACTGATCTCTATGTATCTAATAGTAAATTTTGTACGCAGATGTATCGCAGAGCATTTTTCTATAAAGGAAGGATAGAAGAACTAGGGACACCAAGATTGGACATTCTATTCCATGCAGATAACCAAAAAATACGTAAAACAAAATCGGCACTGGGGATTCCTTTCTTTAATAAAATAGCATTATATGCCCCTACGTATCGTGATGGTAAAGATACGAGTGTATATCAAATGGATTTTGAGCAATTACGGCAGACATTGATACAAAGGTTCGGCGGTGAATGGTGTATTGTTGTAAGACTGCATCCACTTATCCATAATCAGAGCAGTGAATTAAAGTTTACAGAGCATGTAATTGATGCAACTACTTATCGCGATATGTATGAATTAATGCAAGCAAGTGATGTTCTGATTACCGATTATTCCAATACAATGTTTGAATTTTCTATGGTGAAGCGACCAGTGTTTTTATATGCAAAGGATTTGCATTCTTATCAAAATGAACGTGGATTCTATTTTGATTATATGTCATTGCCATTTGTGATTGCGACTTTTGAGGAGCAATTAAGAGATGAAATTAGAAACTATGAGGAAGTTAAGGAACAACGTCGAGTGGATAAGTTCTTAACAGTGAATGGAGTTATAGAAGATGGACATGCTTCAGAGCGTGTTGTTAATGCAATTGAAAAAATGTTAAATAGATAAAATCCTATGACGAGCTATGTAAAGTAGCTCGTCATAGGATTTTATTAGTTTACATTTACATTATTGGTATCTGGTGCATCTGGTGAATCTTGGGTATCAGGGATATCAAAACCAGGGATGTCATTAAAATTAAAACCAGGGAAATCATCAAAATCAAAACCTGGAATCTCATCAAAATCAAAACCTGGAATCTCTTGAGGAGATTGATTTGGTGTTTGATTTTCAGGAGCTGCATCTTCGGAATTTGGATTTGTTTCTGGTGCTACATCTTCTGAATTGTTAGAGTCTGGCACTGTAGTTGGTGTTTCTTGTACTGGATTTGAATTATCGTTACTTGAGGAAGTAGTACTACGTTGTAATACAACGTCCAAAGTAATTTCTTTATATTCGCCTTCAGAGAATCTCATTAAGCTAACAGTAACGGTTGTACCATATCGATAAGAGTTTACTGTCTCTCTTAACTGATCACTGGAGGAAATCGTGATGTTATTAATGGAAGTGATAATATCTCCAGAATAAATGCCTGCCTTTTGGGCAGCGCCACCTTCTACAACACTGTGGACATATACACCAATCGGCCAATCATACATTTGAGCAATACTTTCATCAACATCTTGAGGATATAGACCTAAGTAACCTTTTTCCTCATCAGTTAAGATTTCTCGATTCATTAATTCATCAACAATTGGGGAAGCTATTGTAATTGGAATGGAATAGCCAATACCTTCAACGCTCGTCTGTGAAAACTTCGCAGAATTGATACCGATGACTTCACCATTCATATTAATTAATGCTCCACCACTATTCCCTGGATTAATTGCTGCATCAGTCTGTAAAACAGTTAAGGTGATACCTTTATCAACTGTAATTTCTCGATCTTTTGCACTAATGTATCCAACGGTAACACTCTGACCATAACCAAGAGCATTACCTATCGCAATTGCCATTTGGCCAACTTTTACGTCATCAGAGTTACCGAGTTTAGCAACCTTAATGGCAGCTAATGTATCTTTGGATAGTGAGGTTGTATCAACTGTAACAACAGCTAAATCAGCAGAAGAATTACGACCTCTTATTTGAGCTTCTGCCTCTGTTCCATCTGTAAATGTTACGATAATCTTAGTTGCAGCCTCAACCACGTGATTGTTGGTGGCAATATATAAAGTATTATCTTTTTGACCAAGAATGAAACCAGAACCGCCACCAGATTGTTCGCCACCGTATTCATAACCCCAGACATTATAAGAGGATTCAAAAGTACTTGTAATCGCAACAATTGATGGCATTGTATCTGCTACTATCTGAGAAACATCTGTACTTTCAATATTTACATTTGTAGATACTATAGTAGAAGGTATTGTGTCGGTACTTGGTTTATCTAGATTTAAATCGTTATTTGTACTGTTTACTGTAATCGAAGTAGGCGACTTATCTTTGCCCTGATCGGTTAATTCCTTAATTAATAGGTTGCTTCCATAAAAAGCAAGTCCAGCAATAATACCAAAAACTGCAGCCTTTGAAAAAAAGAAAAATACTTTTTTTACTTTTTTATTCTTCTTTGGTGGTTGTTGCTGTGGAGGATACTGAGAATATAAGGTTTGATTAGTATATGCTGCATTTTGAGCATTATCTTGGTGAGTATTTGGGTTTACTTGCTCAGCCCAGAAGGTATAATTGGTTTGATTATTGTTTTCCTCTGACATATTAACAACTCCTTTTTATAATATTTGTCTTGTTTCAGAAGCAACAAGACAGTTTCTACAAATTCTACTTGATAATTTATGCAAAATGTATATAATGAATGATTGTAACTATTTACTTCTACATATCTTAACAAATATACCTAATTATGGGGATATTTATCATTTCATTATGTTGTAGTTATTGTAACAGGTGATTGTGAAGAGAGTGTGAAAAATTTTTGTTAAAAGTAAGAAATTCTTAAAGATGATGATATATTATTGACATAATATTCTTGTACGCTTGTTTAAAGCAACTGGTTTCGATATTAAGAAATTAGAGGAGATTAGAATGATTAAAGATAATCAGAAGGTATTTAATCGAGTATATATATTTATTGATGGATTTCTTGTAGTACTAGCTTATATATTTGCTTATTATCTCAGATTTTATATCTTGAGAGACTGGAAATTATTTCAGTTAGGTCCTACGGAGAAGTTTTACCCTTTAGCGGTTTATGCTAAGTACTTGCTTTTACTTGTACCAGCATATTTGGTACTATATTCTGCGTGTAATTTGTATAATCCTCAAAGAGGAAGAAGTCGTCGATTTGTACTTTGGAATCTTGTAAAAGCCAATTTATTAGGATTGTTAATATATTCTTCTACATTATTTACTACGAAGGATATGGACTTTTCTCGTAAGTTTTCCTATGTATTCGCATTAACTAATGTAATATTTGCGATACTGTTTCGCTATATTATTTCAAAAATTTTAATGGAAATGCGGAAAAAGGGATTTAATCAGAAACATATTCTACTTGTTGGATATTCAAGAGCAGCTGAAGGTTATCTGGATCGAATTCATGCAAACCCACAGTGGGGCTATCATGTATATGGCATTCTTGATGACAACATGGAAGTCGGTACTATGTATAAGCATGTAAAGGTCATTGGAACGACTGAGGATTTGGCTCAGATTCTGTCAGAGAACGAATTGGATGAGATTGCTGTTACTTTAAGTATTGAGGAGTATGCAAAGCTTGAGCATATTGTAGGTATCTGTGAGAAATCTGGATCACATACCAAATTTGTCCCAGATTATCATAATATTATACCAACGATTCCAGTAATGGAGGATATGAATGGTCTTCCAGTTATCAATATTCGAAATGTTCCATTGAGTAGTTTCGGTAATAAAATAGTAAAACGTATGGTAGATATCTTTGGAGCTATTTGTGCGATTATTATTTTTTCAATACCAATGTTAATTACTGCATTAATTGTAAAGTTAACATCGAAGGGACCAATTATTTATTCCCAAGTTCGTGTTGGTTTGCATAATAAGGAATTTAAGATGTATAAATTCCGTTCTATGGTTGTTCAATCAGAATCTAGTGAGAAAAAAGCGTGGACTACTGCCAATGATGCTCGTGTTACGAAAATTGGGAAGATAATTCGTAAAACAAGCATCGATGAGTTACCTCAGTTATTTAATGTTTTAATCGGGAATATGAGTCTGGTTGGTCCAAGACCAGAGCGACCATTTTTTGTTGAAAAATTTAAGGAAGAAGTGCCTAGATATATGATTAAGCATCAAGTTCGACCAGGCCTTACTGGATGGGCACAGGTGAATGGTTATCGTGGGGATACTTCAATACGAAAACGTATCGAACACGATTTATACTACATCGAGAACTGGTCATTAGCTTTAGATTTTAAGATACTATTCCTAACAATATTTAAAGGATTTATTAATAAGAATGCATATTAATATACAGATGGAGCGTTTTGCAAGCAAAACGCTTTCTTTATATACCAGGAAATTCCTCTGAATTTCCTGGTATATAAAGAAAGCGTCCAAAAAGAAGGACACAGTATACACACAAGCGCGAAAGGAAGATGTCGCTTACGCGGCCGCGCTTGGCGCGAGTGTTTTGCAAGCAAAACACTTTTTTGATTTTAGGATTCGAGTGTCAACAATACGTTCTGGGTTAGAGAGATGGTAAAAAGATACTTTTGCACATGAATTACGTCAGGGAAATTTTTATGAAATTTTAATTTGAATAATTGCATAAGAAAGTTTAGTATGGTTACTAAATAGAATTTTTCTAGAGCGACAGATGTGTTTAAATTAGGAGGTAGAAAGCTATGAGATGGAGAGAAAAAATTGCTCAGTTTATGGTTGGACGATATGGTACTGATTCATTAAATCGAGCTATGTTAATTGGTTCCATAGGATTATTAGTTTTATCAATGTTTGTGTTTCATACGGTATTTTATGTGCTTGGTTTTGTGTTACTATTACTATGTAATATCCGTATGTTATCAAGGAATTATCAAGCTAGATATAAAGAAAACCTTTTTTTCACAAAGCAAATCAACAAAATCAAATATTTGCTTAGTAAATTGAAATATAGAAAAGAGACAAGTAAAACTCATCGTATTTATGCTTGTCCTCAATGCAAACAGAAGATTCGTGTTCCAAAGGGAAAGGGTAAGATAATGATTTCTTGTCCAAAATGCAAAACGGAATTTATGAAGAAAAGCTAAAAGAAATGTACGGAATTTATGAAGAAAAGCTAAAAGAAATGTTGTGATTTACTATTAATTTTTGATAGGATATAATAATTATTAGTTATAGCAACAGACATTTAGGATAGAGAGGAGACTCATAGGATGAGTAATGAGATAAATAAGGACGATAATAATTCCAAAGAGAATAAAAATAGAATTGAAGAAATCTGCTATTTATGTCGAAGACCAGAAAGCAAAGCAGGGAAGATGATGCATGTACCAGGTAATATATGCATTTGTTCTGATTGTATGCAAAAAACCTTTGACACAATGGGACATGTAAATAATCCACTTATGGATGGTACTAGTTTTAACCCTAGTATGATGGGCTTTGGATTTACTCCTGAGACATCAAATAAGATGAAACTTAAGAAAAAGGAAGAGCAAGAATCGAATAAAGAGAAAACAAGTACAAAAGCTACGATTGATATTAACAAGCTACCAGCACCACACATTATCAAGGGACAGTTGGATGAATTTGTTATTGGGCAGGCTCATGCTAAGAAGGTAATATCAGTTGCCGTATATAATCACTATAAGAGAGTTGCAAAGCAAGAGCAGGACACGATAGAAATTGAGAAGTCCAATATGTTAATGCTTGGACCAACTGGTTGCGGTAAAACCTATCTTGTTAAAACACTTGCAAGATTATTAAATGTGCCACTTGCAATTACAGATGCTACATCATTAACAGAAGCTGGTTATATTGGGGATGATGTGGAAAGTGTTTTATCAAAACTATTAGCGGCAGCCGATAATGATGTAGAGCGTGCAGAGCGTGGCATTGTATTTATTGATGAAATTGATAAGATTGCTAAGAAAAAAAACACGAATAATCGAGACGTAAGTGGTGAGTCAGTTCAGCAAGGATTACTCAAACTTTTAGAGGGTAGTGAAGTGGAAGTTCCAGTTGGTGCTACTAGTAAGAATGCGATGGTTCCATTGACTACAATTAATACTAAGAACATTCTATTTATATGTGGAGGCGCGTTTCCTGATCTTGATAAGATAATAAAAGCAAGATTAAACAAGAAAGCTTCCATTGGTTTTAGTGCTGATTTAAAGGATAAATATGATGAAGATCTTAATATCTTACAGAAAGTAACCGTTGAAGATTTGAGAGAGTTTGGAATGATTCCTGAGTTCATTGGAAGATTACCTATTTTGTATGCTCTCGAAGGATTAACAAAGGAAATGCTTGTTAAGATATTAGTAGAGCCTAAGAATGCAATTTTAAAACAGTATCAGAAATTACTGGCACTCGATGAGGTTGATTTGCAATTTGATAATTCTGCCTTAGAAGCAATTGCAGAGAAGGCTATGGAAAAGAAAACAGGAGCACGAGCATTACGTGCCATTATAGAAGAATTCATGTTAGATATTATGTACGAGATACCAAAAGATGACACCATTGGACGTGTTATAATAACACGTGACTATATTGAGAAAAAGGGAGCTCCTATTATTGAAATGCGTGGTAGCCAGAACACCCCTTTGTTGAGTCAAAATAAATAAGGGAAATAGAACATGGAAGTTAACTCAAATTGTGAATAAAGCAAAATCATGGGCGGGTGCAAATGGACCTTTTTGGATTATAGGCAATTAGACAAAGGATTTTACAAGAATAGATTCCAACCGTAGGACATAAGATATAAGGAGTATTCCTGCGGTGGAAAATTTATGGACTTATCAGATCAAGAGATAGCGAATTGTCGTGAAGCTATTATATCAGAAGATTTTGGGGATTTTTTCGTTTCTGTGAGCGGTACAGAGGAGGAAATGAAACAGGAGCTAGGAGCAGAATGCGTTCAGATAGTTGATGGAAAGTATGCAATTGTGAATGTCCGTATTACAAATCGGCAGAATGTAATTCGCTACGGCTTTATCTACAGTGCTTTTCCGAAGCTTTATGGGCTCATGGATACGACTAACATAGAAAATATAGGTGTTCAAAAAGTGCGGAATCAAGCTTACCTTGGCTTATTGGGAAAAGGAGTATTGATAGGATTTGTAGATACCGGTATCGACTATAGCAATTCTATTTTTAGGAATAAAGATAATACATCAAGAATCTATAGCATATGGGATCAAACAATACAAAGCGGGACGGCACCGAATGGATTTCTATATGGGACCGAGTATACGAAAGAACAGATCAATACTGCATTAGCTAGTAATCAACCTCTTAGTATCGTACCAAGTACGGATACGAACGGACATGGAACGTTTATGGCAGGTATTGCAGCAGGTAATATCGATGATGAGAATGATTTTACTGGAATCGCACCATCATCTGAGATTATTATGGTTAAGCTAAAACAAAGCAAAACACTGTTTCGAGAATACTATTTTATTAATGACAATGCAGAGAGTTATCAAGAAACAGACCTTGTTATGGGCGTAAAGTATCTACTTGCCAAAGCTCGCGAGGCAAATCGTCCATTGATTATTTGCCTTGGGGTAGGGACGAATGCTGGTGGACATGACGGAAAAGGTATCTTGGATGAATATTTAACTCAGGCTTCAGATAATCCCCGCACCTGTATTATTGTTCCAACTGGTAATGAAGCAAATTATAGTGGACATTATCGAAATACAATGGAAAATGATGCAGAATATCAGGATGTAGAGATTAAGGTTGGTGCTCAAGAAAAAGGATTTACACTGGAATTCTGGGTGAGTGCCCCAAGTGTCTTTTCGGTTGGATTTGTTTCACCAAGTGGTGAATTTATTCAAAAGATTCCTTCTCGAGTCAACAATAATCAGGTCGTAACCTTTTTATTTGAACCTACGGTGATTTATGTGGGATATCGGATTCTTGAGTTGAGAACTGGGGATGAACTAATCTTCATTCGATTTGAAAAACCAACACAAGGGATATGGAAGGTACGTGTCTACCCAGAACAAACCTTTACAAGCCCTTATGATTTATGGTTGCCAATTAAAGAGTTCTTAAGTTCAGATACACAGTTTATATCACCTGACCCTGATATTACGATTACAGATCCAGGCAATGCTCAGCAGGTTATAACAATTGCAGCATTCAATCATACGAACAATGCAATTTTTATTAATTCTGGCAGAGGATATACAAGGAGTGGTAGGGTTAAGCCTGATATTACGGCGCCGGGTGTTAATATATACGGACCATTACCAGGAAATCAATTTAGTGTACGCAGTGGTACGAGTATTGCTGCAGCCCATGCTGCAGGTTGCGCAGCATTGATGATGGAATGGGGAGTTGTCAGGCAAAATAACGTATTTTTTAATACGTCAGACATAAAGGCATTAATGATAAAGGGAGCAAAACGAACGCAAGGAACTTATCCTAATCGTGAATATGGATATGGAACACTTGATGTATTTGGTGCGTTTGAAAGTCTAAGAATAACGTTATAACTTATGCAACTATTGCACTTTTACTATAATATGGTTATAATAAACGTGGATTAATTATAAGGTGGGCAGAGTATGACGCTAATGAATAGAATATTGCGTGTTTTTCCTAAGAAGCATGTGGACATAGAAGATTTAGACAGGAAGAACATTAGTGCGCGAGTGGAACCAATTCAGACAGTAAAGAGAGAATCATTTAAAACAGCGAATTTATCTGACTATGATACTCAAGAGGACAATATGGTGGATGGCGAGTATGAGATTATTGAACGTGAAATTATGCCTGAAAAGATCATTTGTCCTGATTGTGGTGGAATTACATTAGAAGGACTAGAATTTTGTGATAAATGCGGTGGGGACTTGACAAATTTTTAAGCCAATAGTATCATAAAAATCATAAAAGACGTCCAAAGGTGGAATTCTATCTGTTTAAGACGTCTTTTGTCTTTAACTTTTTGCTTTATTGAATTAAAGCGACTTAGTGAAGAATAGTACATTTTAATTTTTTTATGTAATTTGATTGGGGAAATAATTGGAGGGTGAATTTCATAGAAAAAGGAGAGAAAAGATGAGGAAGAGTTTGAAAAAAATTGTAAGTTTTGGTCTTATTGTTGGTATGGTAGCAGCAACTATGGTTGGTTGTGGAACGAAAGAATCAGAAAGTTCTAAATCTGGGGATAATGTATTTAAAATAGGTGG
The DNA here is from genome assembly GCA_023410575.1 of Bacillota bacterium. Classification (GTDB taxonomy): domain Bacteria; phylum Bacillota; class Clostridia; order Lachnospirales; family Lachnospiraceae; genus Lachnoclostridium. The sequence continues at coordinate 58,895 of JAEYPP010000016.1, forward strand.
AATTGGACCGCTAACAGGTAATGCTGCTTCTTATGGTATTTCTGTTAAGAATGGCGCACAAATTGCAATTGACGAGATTAATGCTGCAGGTGGCGTTAAAGTTGGAGACAGTACATATAAGTTAGAGATGAAATTTGAAGATGATGAAGCAAGCCCAGATATAGCACCAACAGCATATAATAATGTTATGGACTGGGGTGCACAAGCAATCCTTGGTTGTGTAACATCAGGTGCTTGTAAATCGATTACTGCATTAACATTAAAAGATGGAATCTTACAGATTACACCATCTGGTTCCGATCCAGGATGTATTGAGAATGATAATGCATTCCGTGTTTGTTTTTCTGACCCTTTCCAGGGTATGACTATGGCAAACCTTGCGAAGGAGTTAGGATATACAAAGATTGCTATTATCTATAATAACTCGGATGATTATAGTACGGGTGGTATGAAAGCATTTACCGAACAGGCAGAAGCAAATGGTCAGGAAGTCGTTGCATGCGAAGCTTTTGCAGAAGGTGCTAACGATTTTAATACTCAGTTAACAAAGATTAAAGCAACGGATGCAGAAGCTATTTTCGTACCAGCATACTATGGAGACTGTGCTTTCATTACGACACAGGCAGCAGCACTTGGTATGGACCTTCCATTCCTTGGTATGGACGGTTGGGATGGAGTTATTGCACAAGTTACTGATAAAAGTGTAATTGAGGGTGCTATCTTCTTAAGTCCATTCGTAGCTAGTTTACAAGAGGATGCTGTTCAGAAATTCGTAGAAGCATATAAGAAAGCAAACAAAGATGCAATTCCAGACCAATTCGCAGCAGACGGATATGATACTGTATACGTTATGAAAGCAGCTATGGAAAAAGCTGAAAGTGTTGAAAGTGCAAAATTAATCGAAGCTATGAATGGCTTACAAGTAACTGGATTAACTGGTGCGATGACATTCTCAGCAGATGGTGATGCTAATAAAGGTGCCAAGTTCATTGAGATTAAAGATGGAGAGTATGTATTAAGATAATTGTTTACGTAAGGATTGGAGTGAAATTATTTCCGGGGCGTTGATTCGCTTCGGGAATAATTTTATTTTTACATAGGAGAATTTGGAGAATTTTACTATGTAAAAGTAAAATTATTAGTATCTAAGGTGTTTATTATAAAAACAAGAGGTGAAGGTATGGAATTGTTTTTTCAAACATTAATTAACGGATTACAAACGGGCAGTATCTTTGCTTTGATTGCAATTGGATATACCATGGTATATGGTATTGCGAAGATGATCAATTTTGCACATGGTGATATTATTATGGTTGGTGCTTACTCAATCTGCATCTTAACTACACAGGGCAATATGCCAGCGATTCCAGCAGTTCTCCTTACCATTTTGATTTGCACATTGGTAGGTATTACAGTTGAGCGTTTGGCTTATAAACCACTTCGAAGTGCCCCTTCTCTTGCAGTTTTAATTACTGCAATCGGTGTCAGTTTATTTCTTCAGAGTTTAGCATTAATTATTTTTGGTGAGAAACAACGTCCTTTTGTATCAATTATTAATATTCCATCAATAAATATTGGCGGTGTAGTAATTCAGGGAATCGCTCTGGTTACATTTATCGTAACAATTATCTGTATGATTGTTCTCAACATGTTTATTAGAAAAACAAAGCTCGGACGTGCAATGAGAGCAGTATCCGAAGACAAGCAAGCAGCACAATTGATGGGAATCAATGTGAATCGCACGATTTCACTTACATTTGCTATTGGTTCGGCACTAGCAGCTGTGGCCGGAATTCTATATATTTGTCAATACTTAGCTGTAAAACCTACCCTAGGTGCATTACCAGGTATTAAAGCATTCGTGGCCGCTGTTTTGGGTGGAATCGGAAGCATTCCAGGAGCAATGGTTGGCGGAATTTTGCTTGGTGTTATTGAAAGTGTATTCAAGTGTTATCTTCCATCAGAGCTAACAGATGCTATCGTATTCGGTGTTCTTGTCCTTGTTCTTTTGGTGAAACCATCAGGGCTTTTGGGCAGTAAAAGAATTGAGAAAGTGTAGGTGCATGGTATGATAAATCTAAATAAAACACTCACAAAAAAAACACTTACAAAAAAAACATGGCTAAAGCCACTTTGCTATGCACTTGCTATAATCGTTTGTTACATAGTTATTTCTATTCTTATTGATAATCGAGTATTTGGAAGAAAATATACCTCCTTGTTTATTCCTATAGGGATTAATATAATGCTAGCAGTTTCTCTAAATATAACAACAGGCTTTCTTGGTGAATTATCTTTAGGACATGCAGCATTTTTGGCTGTTGGAGCATACAGTGGAGCATTGGTTACTACGAATTTAGTCAGTTTACCAGAGGTTCCTTCAATGATTCTTGCATTACTTACAGGTGGTATTTTAGCAGCTGTAGCTGGTATCCTAATCGGTGTTCCAGTACTTCGTCTACGTGGCGATTATCTTGCCATAGCAACTTTGGCCTTTGGAGAAATTGTACGTTCCATTATTAATACACTTGATTTTACTGGTGGACCAAGGGGTATATCAAAGATTCCTGCATACTCTAACTATACTTTAGTTTATGTTTTTGTGATTATTACAATTTTATTTGCTATGAATCTTAAAAAATCTAGATTTGGAAGGGCTATCTTTGCAATTCGTGATAATGATATTGCGGCAGAAGCGACAGGAATATCATTGACAAAGTATAAGATTCTTGCATTCACGATATCTGCGTTTTTTGCTGGTATTGCTGGAGTTTTATATGCACATGATCGAAGCATCATTCGACCAGACCAATTTGATTATAACAAATCCATTGATATTCTGGTATACGTAGTACTTGGTGGTATGGGTAACATCAAGGGCTCTATTATTGCTGCTATCATTTTGACACTTCTTCCACAGGTTTTATCCGAAGCTGGTGAATTTAGAATGGCTACTTATTCACTTGCATTAATACTTATTATGATATTTAATGCTGGTGGTATTCGTGAAAAATTCGGAAGATATATAAAGAAAATGAGTGTAAAGAAAGGAGAGAACTAGAATGGCATTATTGGAAGTAAAAAATCTTGGTATCTCCTTTGGTGGCCTTCGAGCAGTGGATGCTGTCAACTTAGTAATTGAGAAGGGACAACTTTATGGATTAATTGGACCGAATGGCGCTGGTAAAACAACAATATTTAATCTACTGACTGGTGTATATCGACCTACGGATGGCTCGATCACTTTGGATGGAGTTAAACTGATTGGAATGAATCCTGCAGAGATTAATCAAGCAGGCATAGCTAGAACATTTCAAAATATAAGATTATTTAAGAAGATGAGTGTACTTGATAATGTAAAGGTAGCGTTACATAATCAGGTGAAGTATTCGTTACTTACGTCAACTTTGAAACTGCCAAGATATTTTAAGTTAGAAGCCGAGATGACTCAAAGAGCTATGGATATATTAAAAGTATTTGATTTAGATTCTGCTTGTTCTGAATTAGCTTGCAATTTACCTTATGGAAAACAAAGAAAGCTAGAGATTGCAAGAGCACTTGCAACGAACCCAAAACTATTACTTTTAGATGAACCTGCAGCTGGTATGAATCCGAATGAGACTCAGGAACTGATGAGAACCATTCGTTTGGTACGTGACAAGTATGACATTACAATACTATTAATTGAACATGATATGAAGTTAGTGACAGGTATCTGTGAGCAGATTCTTGTTCTAAACTTTGGTACTGAGTTAGCACATGGTACACCTTCTGAAGTTTTGAATAACCCAGAGGTAATTACGGCATATCTTGGAGCGTAGGAGAAAGAGAGGTACATAGCGACATTATGGCAATGTTATCAATTCATGATTTAAATGTATATTATGGTGTGATTCATGCAATTAAAGGAATCTCCTTTGAAGTAAATGAAGGTGAAGTTATTGCACTCATTGGTGCAAATGGCGCTGGCAAGACGACAATATTGCAGACGATTACAGGATTGGTTACTCCAAAGAGTGGAATCATTGACTATGAAGGTCACGATCTAATTAAAACACCAGCCCATAAGATTGTATCGTTAGGTATGGCTCATGTTCCAGAAGGTCGAAGAATCTTCTCGGAATTAACGGTATTTGAAAATTTACTAATGGGTGCATATCATAGAAAAGATACCGACGATATAGAAAAAACTTTAAAGACTGTTTATAGCCGTTTCCCACGTCTAGAAGAACGTAAAAAGCAGATTGCAGGAACACTATCTGGTGGTGAACAACAGATGTTAGCTATGGGGCGTGCACTTATGTCAAAGCCTAAGATTATGCTCCTAGATGAGCCATCAATGGGGTTGTCACCACTGTTTGTAACCGAAATCTTTAATATTATTGAAGAAATAAGTAAAAGTGGAACTACTGTATTGTTGGTCGAGCAAAATGCAAAAAAGGCATTATCCATTGCGGATCGAGCATATGTATTAGAGACTGGTAATATCGTATTATCTGGTAATGCTCAAGAGATGTCAAACAATGACTCTGTAAAGAAAGCTTACCTAGGTGAATAGGAGGAATAACAATGGAGAACTGTGTAATCACAATTGCAAGAGGTTATGGCAGTGGTGGTCTTACGATAGGAAAAATGCTGGCTCAAAGGTTAAATATTCATTTTTATGATCGTGAGTTAATGCGATTGGCATCCGATCAAAGCGGAATCAATGAAGAATTGTTTGTAAAAGCTGATGAGACGCTAAAAAAGAGTTTGCTATTTCGAGTAGCTAAGAAAGCATACAATGGAGAGTTGATTCCACCAGATTCTGATGACTTTGTTTCTAATGATAATCTTTTTAACTATCAAGCAAAAGTAATAAGAGAATTAGCTAACGAAGAATCTTGTGTAATTGTAGGTCGTTGTGCGGATTATGTATTAAAAGATTATAAGAATGTAATTCGAATTTTTGTTCATGCACCGTTTGATGACTGTGTCAATACAGTAATGAATTTATCAGATATTTCTAAAGAAGAAGCAGCAAGGAAAATTACCTCAATCGATAAACACCGTGCGGATTATTATAGATACTACACAGGTCGCGCATGGGAGAATGCAGCGAATTATGACTTGTGTTTAAATTCTGCTAAATTAGGTTTTGATAAATGTGTGGAAGTAGTTATTGACTATATGAAAATACATGAAAATATTATTGCCACACCGAATACATAGAGAGGTAGGAATTAATTATGATATCGAAAAAGATGGAAGTACTAGTTAAGAACAGCTCGGTGATTCGTGCAATGTTCGAAGAGGGAAAGAAAATGATGGCGATCTATGGAGCCGAGAATGTGTATGATTTTAGCCTCGGCAATCCAAGTGTAGAACCACCAGTAGCAGTTAAGGAAGCTATTATTGATGTATTAAATTATGAAAGTCAGGGACTTGTACATGGATATCCGAACAATTCTGGATTCGAAGATGTTCGTGAGACAATTGCTCAATCCATTAATAAGAAATTTGGCACTAATTTTCATTGTTCTAACATTATTATGACAGTTGGTGCTGCAGGCGGACTTAATGTAATTTTGAAAACGATATTAAACCCTTTAGAGGAAGTAATCACATTTGCACCATTTTTTGGAGAATATCGTAATTATGTCAGCAATTTTGATGGTGTTCTTATTGCAATCACACCAAATACAGAAACCTTCCAGCCAAACTTAAAGGAATTTGAGGAGAAGATTACAGCAAATACAAAAGCAGTTATTGTGAATACCCCTAACAATCCAACAGGTGTTGTTTACTCCGAAGAAACAATAAAAGAGTTAGCTGCGATTTTAGAGCGAAAGCAAAAAGAGCTTAATACTACGATATACTTGATTTCAGATGAGCCTTATCGTGAGCTGGCTTATGATGGCGTTGAAGTTCCATATTTGACGAAGTACTACAATAATACTATTGTTGGTTATTCCTATAGTAAATCCTTATCTTTGCCTGGTGAACGTATCGGTTATCTAGTTATACCTGATGAATTAGATGATTCTGAAGAGGTTAAGGCAGCAGCTAACGTGGCGAATAGAATTCTAGGTTTTGTTAATGCACCGTCTCTTATCCAACGCGCGGTTGCTAAATGTATTGATGCAGCTGTCGATGTTGAGGTTTATAATCGTAATCGTGAACTATTGTACAATAGTTTATTAGAATATGGTTATGAGTGCATCAAGCCTCAAGGTGCTTTCTATCTGTTTGTAAAAGCGCTTGAGGAGGACGATAAATTGTTTGTAGCAAAAGCGAAAGAACATAATATATTAATCGTTCCAGGCTCATCTTTTGGATGTCCTGGTTACTGTAGAATTGCTTATTGTGTTGATTATGCTATGATTGAGCGCTCCCTGCCACATTTTCGTGCTCTAGCAAAAGAATATTTACAATAGAAGACGATAGGGGGAGTTGTTGATGAAAGCATGGGAGAAAAACATAAGAAGAATTGATCCATATGTGGCTGGAGAGCAACCAGATTTTCCTGATATGATTAAGCTAAATACGAATGAAAATCCGTATCCACCTTCACCAAAGGTTGAGATGGCTATGAAGATGGAGGAGACAGAGCGTTTTCGCTTATATCCAGATACGAATGCGACTCCGTTAGTGAAAGCATTAGCAGAGTTTTATCAGCTAGATGAAAATCAGATTTTTATAGGCGTCGGCTCAGATGACGTATTAGCAATGTCTTTTTTGACTTTTTTTAATTCTGAGAAACCTATTTTATTCCCTGATATTACATATTCCTTTTATGATGTTTGGGCTAATCTTTATAGAATTCCATATCGTCAGCCAAAATTAGATGAAAGCTTTTGTATTATAAAGGAAGACTATATGGTTCCTAATGGTGGTATTGTTCTTGCCAACCCCAATGCACCAACTTCAGTTAGCTTAGATACAAGTGTAATTGAGGAAATAGTGAAGGCAAATAAAGATGTAATTGTTATTGTTGATGAGGCATATGTGGATTTCGGAGGACAATCTGTGATACCTCTCATTAATCAATATGATAATCTCGTAGTAGTTCAAACATTTTCGAAGGCACGTTCTATGGCTGGTATGCGTATTGGCTATGCTATGGCAAACCCAGTATTAATTCGAGCACTCAATGATGTGAAGAATTCTTACAATTCCTATACAATGAATCGACCTTCTATTATGCTTGGTGTGGAAGCAGTGAGGGATGTTGCTTACTTTAAACAGACCATACAAAAAATTATAGCAACACGAGAGAACGTTAAGCTAAAATTAAAAGAATTAGGATTTATCTTTCCTGATTCTAAAGCCAATTTTTTATTTATTACACATCCAGAACTTGATATCAAGGATCTATTTTTAAGCTTAAGAGAAAATCATATATATGTTCGTCACTGGAATAAACCTAGAATCTCAGAGTATTTAAGAGTATCGATTGGTAGTGATCAAGAGATGGAAATCTTTTTAAATTTTGTAACAGATTACTGTAAACAAAAACTCATTTAGTAATATTTTTTTCGTTTTGTTAAAAAAAGGAAAAAAATAGTAGATTATTCTCGAGCAATGTTGTATAATAAATATAATTTGAAAATTACTTTAGGAGAGGATATTCGTGAAGATATTAATAGCAGAAGATGATTTTGCAAGTCGTAAATATATGATGCGTTTTTTGTCAAAATATGGAGAGGTAGATGTAACAGTAGATGGAATGGAAGCTATTGATGCATTTACTATGGCTTTTGAATCGAACGAACCATATGATTTGGTATGTCTGGATATTATGATGCCTATGATGGACGGTTATGCAGCATTGAAATCCATTCGTGAGTTGGAAGAAGAAAAGCAGCTTCCAGAAGAAAAACGTGCTAAAATTATTATGACCACTGCATTAAGTGAAGGCAGAAATGTAACCAAGGCGTTTGAATTAGGATGCGTTGCGTACGCTGGAAAACCAATTGATCAACAGAAATTTGAGAATGTACTAAAAAAATTAGAGTTAATATCTTGATAATGAAAAGAGGCTGTTACAAAATTAAATTTTGCAACAGCCTCTTTTTAATCATTCTATTTATATGCATAGTAACGAATCAAATTATAGAAAAGTAATTTTACAGAAGAATCTAATCATGAATATATTTTGACAGCTATTGAGGGATAGGTTATAATGTGGACAAATAAAATCTATATACATTTTAGAAAGAAGCAATATGAATCAGAATATAAATTATCAAAAAGAATTAGAAAAAGTAATAAAAAGAATACAAGAGGAAAATGTCGTTCCAACTTTACTAATCCACAGTTGTTGCGCACCTTGTAGTTCTTATGTATTGGAGTATTTATCGCAATATTTTCATATTACAGTACTGTACTATAATCCGAATATATATCCACCAGAAGAATATGACATGCGTGTTTTAGAGCAAGAACGATTGATTGATGAGTTGCCAGTAAAATATCCGATTCAATTCCTTGCGGGTAGATATGTACCAGAAGAGTTTTATGAGATTGCGAAGGGATATGAAAATGCAAAAGAAGGTGAGGAACGATGCTTTCGTTGTTATGCTCTACGCCTTATGGAAGCTGCTAAGGTTGCAAAGGAAATGGGATTTGATTACTTTACAACAACACTGACAATTAGTCCTCTAAAGAAAGCTATAAAATTGAATGAAATTGGAGAAGCATTAGGTAAAAAGTATCAAGTAAAGTACTTAATGTCTGACTTTAAAAAGAGAGAAGGCTATAAGCGTTCAATTGAGCTTTCCAATGAGTATCATCTATATCGCCAAAATTATTGTGGTTGCGTATATAGCGCACGCGATGCCAGCGAGAATTCATAGGAAATGAGAAAAAGATTAAAGAATTCATAAGAGAGCATTAGAAATGATTCAATCGATTGAAAATAGAATAATGCTATGCTAAACTCAATGTAAACTCGAGAGGAGAGAAAGTATGATATGTCCGAAATGTAATGATAATCATTGTTACTTAATCCAAGAATCCGAAACGCATGAAAAGGGATTTGGTTTTTTTAAGGGATGTTGTGGTTATCTTATCGTTGGTCCTATTGGGTGGCTATGTGGATTATGTGGTATGGGAGAAAAACATACTACAAGAAGAAGCTATTGGATATGCCCTAGTTGTGGCAGAAAGTTCAAAGCCTAGAAGACTTAGTTAGGAGGGAAATATGAACGTAACGGTAACAAAAGCAAGTGATAGACGATGGCAGAGGTGGATGGATTTGGGTGCGAAGACCGGTTGCCATCAAATACCTGATCGTAGCTTTTATGCTTTCGGATACCAATTCCCCGTATGTGCAAGGTGTACCGGTGTAGTGTTAGGATACCTTATAGCAATACCAGTTTTTCTAAGACGTGGACTTTTTAAAATAACTTCTTTCGCAGGCTGTACAATAATGTTGACGGATTGGTCACTTCAACGTGCGAATATATTGAAGTCAACGAACTTGCGACGATTATTATCAGGAATTGCTGGTGGATTTGGAATAATGTCACTTCAACTAGCTATTATAAAATGTTTTACTAAAAAGTTTAAGAGGGGCTAATGCTGTAACTAACAGCCTTATATCGAAAAAATATGAGCTTGAGGTATATTTTCTTTAGCGTGCGATGAAACAAGTCCACTAAGACGTGTGGGATTTGAAATGCACTCGAAAAAATTCCTCAGGCTCATTTTTATAGATGAAAATTATTATCAAAAACAGTTGACAAAGGCTAATTATAGCTGTATACTCATTTTTTAAATGATAATTATTATCAATATAAGAAGGGATTCGATATGAATTTATGTAGCGGAAAGATTAATGGGAATTATGTAGTCGAGTCTGTGAAATTAGTGGAAGCAACCCAGAATCGCTTGAAGGCACTAGGTTTAACAGATGGAACAAAGATCACAATATTAAATAATAAGAGAAGTGGCTCTGTTATTTTTAAAGTTAGAGGAACAAGGCTTGCAGTCGGAAAAATGATAGCAGAATACATAACCGTTAGGGAGGTGTAATATGCAGGAAGAGTTAAGAGTAGGTTTTGTAGGAAATCCAAACTGTGGAAAAACTACTTTGTTCAACGCATACACCGGAGCTAAATTAAAGGTTGCCAACTGGCCAGGGGTTACAGTTGAAAAAAAAGAAGGGGCTATGAAATATCATGACCATCGTTTCCGTGTCGTAGATTTACCTGGTACATATAGCTTAACTTCTTATACAATGGAAGAAAAATTGACCCGACAATTTATATTGGATTCAGAGGTTGATGTTATTATTGATGTTGCTGATGCATCTGCATTAGAACGCAATCTATACTTGACCTTGCAACTCATTGAACTTGGAAAACCGGTTATCTTAGCCTTAAATATGATGGATATTGTTGAAGAAAGAGGTATGGAAATTGATTTACATCGTCTACCAGAAATGCTAGGAATTCCTTGTATTCCAGTATCTGCCCGTCGTAAAACTGGTTTAGAGATTTTAATGCATACGGTTGCGCATCATAAGACAAAGTGCCATGACATAGGATTTAATCATCAGCATCCTCATGAGGTTGAGCAGAGTGAACATGTAAAGCAGCATCACAAAGAGTATGCGATGGTATATAGTCATGAAATTGAAGAGAAGATTGACCAAATCATTGACCGACTAAAAGAGGGTGGGTTAAAAACTAGCAATTATCGATGGTATGCGATTAAGTTACTTGAAGATGATGAAGAGATTAAAGAGAAAATAAATATCGACTTATCCGATATATTAGATCGTAGCTATGAAGCGGAGATTATACATCAAAAGTATGACTTTATCGAAGAAATCATTGAGGAATGTCTTGTAAACAAAAGCAAAAAAGCTGCGATAACCGATAAGGTGGATGGTATTTTGACACATCGTTTCTTAGGGCTGCCAGTATTTTTGGCTATTATGGCAATGGTATTTTTCTTAACCTTTACGATTGGTGATGCGTTAAAAGGCATTTTTGAAATCGGACTTGAGCAATTTTCTTCGTGGATGCTTAATGGGCTTGTAGCGCTCGATGTCAATGAAGTGTTAACTTCCTTAATCGTAGATGGTATCATTGCTGGAGTCGGAGGCATTCTAACTTTCTTACCTAATATATTCATTCTCTTTTTAGCATTAGCATTTCTTGAGGATAGCGGATATATGTCAAGGGTTGCATATGTTATGGATGGCTTGATGGGGAAATTAGGACTTTCTGGTCGAGCATTTATTCCAATGATTTTAGGTTTTGGTTGTACAGTACCAGCAATTATGGCATCCCGTGCACTTGAGGATATCAAAGACAGAAGAAGAACGATTTTAGTTACACCATTTATGTCATGTAGCGCTAGATTACCAATTTATGTGCTTTTTTCTGAAATGTTTTTTGGAAAATATGCTATGATTGTAGCGTTTTCCATGTATTTAATTGGAATCATGGTTGCAATATTAACTGCATTTATCATGAGCAAATTTGGTCAGAAAAATGAGATGACACCATTAATAATCGAACTACCAGAGTATAAAACGCCTAATAAACGAACAATCTTTATCTATGTTTGGGATAAAGTGAAGGATTATTTGACCAAGGCTGGAACGACTATTTTTATTGCATCAATTATCTTGTGGTTTATCTTGAATTTTGGAGTAAGCGGTATGGTTACCGATATGTCACAAAGTTATGGAGCTATGTTTGGTAAATGGTTAACGCCGATACTTGTTCCAGCGGGTCTTGGTTTGTGGCAGGTTGTAGTTGCTCTAATCTCCGGGCTTGCTGCAAAAGAGGTTGTAGTATCAAGTTTTAGTGTTTTATTTGGTATCGCTAATATAACATCACAGCAAGGTATGACGAGCTTAATAGACACCTTGGGAAATCAAGGTTTTACTGCATTGAATGCCTATTCGCTTATGGTATTTTGTCTATTGTACACACCTTGTGTCGCAACGCTAGCAGTTGTGAAACGAGAACTAAAATCTTGGAAATGGACTGGAGTTAGTATTCTGCTTCAATTATCAATTGCGTATGTAGCAGCAGTACTAGTTTATCAAATAGGGGGATTATTTTAATGCTATCAATTTTGATTGGTTTTTGTATCATTGTGTATGCTATTTTTGTAATTCAAAAACGAATCCGTGAAATCAAGGCTGGGAAGTACTGTAGTTGCGGTGGCGAATGTCAGGGATGCCACACGAATGTTTGTGATTTTAAGAAGAGTATATAATAAGAATGAGAAGGATGCTATATTTTCTTCGGTGTGTGAAGCTTATAAGCCCACAAAGAGCATGTGGACTTGTAAGGAACTCCGAAAATATAGCATCTTTCTTAGTTTGCAAGATAGGCTTAATAATCCGGAACAAAGAAGTTGAAGGTTGTGAATAGGTGAATATTAAAATTGTCGAAAAAAATAAATATAAAAAAAGGAAAACGAGAAGGTATGACGAATAATATTAGTAGGAGATAAAGTCAAAAGGCTGGTGAGTGTATGGAAGAATTGAATATTCGTAAATTGATGGAAGAAAGAGAACACGAAATACTTAGTGTATATGCTACCTTTAGTGACCAGTCACTAGGTCGGGATAAAGAAGAAGAGCCTTGTGATATCCGTCCAGTTTTTCAACGTGATCGGGATCGTATTCTTCATTCAAAAGCCTTTCGAAGGTTAAAGGGAAAAACACAAGTTTTTTTAGCTCCAGCGGGAGATCATTATCGAACTAGAATTACACATACACTCGAAGTATCACAGAATGCAAGAACAATAGCAAAAGCACTGCAATTGAATGAGGATTTGACAGAAGCAATTGCACTCGGCCATGATTTGGGACATACTCCATTTGGACATGCGGGAGAACGTGCATTGAATCGTGTGTGCGAAGGTGGTTTTCAACATCATATACAAAGTATCCGTGTCGTTGAATTATTAGAGAAACATGGCAATGGACTTAATTTAACAAAAGAGGTTAGAGACGGGATAAAGAATCATCAGACGGTCGGGCATCCTTCTACTTTGGAGGGAAAGATCGTAAGACTTTCTGATAAGATAGCGTATATAAATCATGATATTGATGATGCTATTCGTGGGCAGATTATTACTGAGGGAGATATCCCAAAGGAGTATACTGATATTCTGGGTCATTCACCAAGAGAACGGCTTAATACACTCATTCATGATATCGTAATGAATAGTTATGGTAGGAACGATATATTAATGTCTGAGCCAGTGGAAAAAGCAATGCTCAATTTACGTAAATTCATGTTTGAAAGTGTATATACGAATCAGATTGCAAAAGGTCAAGAATCAAAAGCAGAAGAAATGATTGAGCAGCTGTATGAATATTATAAGAAGCATTATGAGCTATTACCAGAAGAATATGTATATATGATAAAGGTAAAGGAGGAACCAGCGAGTCGAGTGGTATGTGACTACATAGCTGGTATGACCGATCGTTATGCTGTCGCTAAATTTAAGGAAATAATGATTCCAACTGCCTGGGATGTATATTAGGCTAATTTATTGTAGCGAATAAGCCTTAACAAATAGGACAGTAATATTAGAAAACTTGGAGGCAGTTTATGTACTATCCAGAAGAACTTGTGGAGGAAGTAAGGGCACAAAATGATATCGTAGATGTAATTGGCTCCTATGTCAAATTGCAGAAGCGTGGTAATAATTATATGGGTTTGTGCCCATTTCATAATGAAAAATCACCATCATTCTCAGTAAGTGGTACAAAACAGATGTATCACTGTTTTGGATGTGGAGTAGGTGGTAATGTATTTACCTTTTTAATGGAATATGAAAATTATACTTTTGTAGAAGCGCTGAAGACGCTGGCTGATCGAGCGGGTGTAAAGCTACCAGAGATAGAACAGTCTGAGGAAGCTAAACGAGCATCAGACTTGAGAGGAAGAATCTTAGAAGTCTATAAGGAAGCGGCTAAATACTATTTTTATCAGCTAAAGAGTGAACGTGGTACAGAGGCGCTTGCTTATCTTAAGAATCGTCAATTAAGTGATGAGATCATTACACGATTTGGTCTTGGCTATTCAACAAAATTCTCAGATGATTTATATCAGTACATGAAAAAGTCTGGTTATGATGATGACTTATTAAGGCAGTCTGGGTTATTTACGATGGCGGAGTCAAAAGGAGTCTATGATAAATTTTGGAATCGTGTCATGTTTCCTATTATGGATGGGAACAATCGAGTTATCGCATTTGGCGGACGTGTTATGGGAGATGGAACTCCTAAGTATTTAAACTCACCTGAAACGATGATTTTTGATAAAAGTCGAAATCTATTTGGATTGAATTTTGCTAGACAATCTAGAAAACCTTATATGTTAATCTGTGAAGGTTATATGGATGTTATTTCGTTGCACCAAGCAGGTTTTACCAATACAGTGGCATCACTTGGAACAGCGTTTACTCCTATGCAGGCTAAGCTGTTATCAAGATATACGAATGAGGTTATGTTGACTTATGATAGCGATGGAGCTGGTACGCAAGCAGCGCTAAGAGCAATACCAATTTTAAAGGAAGTAGGAATTGTAGCAAAGATAGTTAATATGACTCCATACAAGGATCCAGATGAGTTTATTAAAGCACTTGGAGCAGAGGAATATCAGAAACGTATTGATACAGCAATGAATAGTTTTTATTTTGAGATAGAAGTATTAGAGCGAGATTATCAATTGGATGATCCAGAGCAGAAAACTAGATTCTTTAATGAAACAGCAAAAAAATTATTGAATTTCACAGAAGAGATTGAGCGAAATAATTACATTGAAGCAATATCTAGAAAGTATAACGTTAGTTATGAAAATCTTCGAAAGTTAGTGAATAAATATGGTGCTACTCAAAGTGTTGTTGCGATTGCTCGTGAGACAAAGGAAAGAGAGAAGGAACAAAATGCTAAAAAGTCAAAACCAGAGGAAGGGATGTTACAATCTCAAAAGATATTACTTACATGGTTAATTGACGATTCACAAGCATTTCAGAAGATTCAAAATATAGTAACACCTGAGGACTTTACCGTAGAGTTATTTAAAGATGTAGCGAATATGGTATTTGATCAGTATACAAAAGAACGTGCCGTTAATCCGGCAAAAATAATTAATCGATTTGAGAGTAAGGAGGAACAGACACAAGTAGCAGATTTATTTTCTACTCAGATTCGGGTGGAGATGAATGAATCTGAACGAAGAAAATTATTTGCAGATACAGTAGTGCGTGTCAAAAAATGTAGTTTAGAGCAAGCATACAAACAAGCAATTGAAAACAATGATATTATAGCATTGCAAAACGTTATGAAAGAGCAGCAAGGGCTTGACAAACTGCATAGTTCTTTAAATCATGGATAAACTGTGAAAAAGATGGTAATTGTGTGAAGAGGAAACATTCAGACGAAGAAAGAGGGTTGCTGTTATGGATGAAAACATGGCAAAATTCCACGAGAAGCTGAAAGAATTGCTGGAATATGCGAAAAAGAAGAAGAATGTGCTTGAATACGAGGAAGTCAATGACTTTTTTTCAGAATTAGATATTGATTCTGATCATATCGAGAAAATATATGAATTTCTAGAGATGAATAATATTGATGTTCTTCGTGTCCCTGAATTAGATGAAGTAGAAGAAGTAGAAGAAGTTGATCAAGATGATTTGGCTTTAATCGAAGCAGAAGAAGAGGATTTGTCAAAGATTGATTTGTCCGTTCCGGAAGGAATAGGAATTGAAGATCCAGTTCGTATGTACCTTAAGGAAATCGGAAAAGTCCCATTACTTAATTCGGATGAGGAAATCGAATTAGCACAGCGCATGGAAATAGGTGATCGTGAAGCAAAGAAGCGTCTTGCGGAAGCCAATCTTCGTCTGGTTGTTAGTATTGCGAAACGTTATGTGGGTCGTGGTATGCAGTTTTTGGATTTAATACAAGAAGGAAATTTAGGATTAATTAAAGCAGTCGAAAAGTTTGATTACCGTAAGGGATATAAATTCAGTACGTATGCAACTTGGTGGATTCGTCAGGCAATTACAAGAGCAATCGCCGACCAAGCTCGTACGATTCGTATACCAGTTCATATGGTAGAAACGATTAATAAATTAATTCGAGTGCAACGACAGTTACTTCAGGAATTAGGACGTGAACCTTTTCCAGAGGAGATTGCAAAAGAGATGAGCTTGCCAGTGGAACGTGTTCGTGAGATACAGAAAATATCTCAAGAGCCAGTTTCTTTGGAGACTCCAATTGGCGAAGAGGAAGATAGTCATCTGGGAGATTTTATTCAAGATGATAATGTGCCAGTACCAGCCGAAGCTGCAGCATTTACTTTATTAAAAGAGCAGTTGATGGAGGTCTTGGGAACATTGACGGATCGAGAACAGAAGGTTTTACGTCTTCGTTTTGGTCTTGATGATGGTAGGGCTCGAACGCTAGAAGAGGTGGGCAAAGAATTTAATGTAACGCGTGAGCGAATACGTCAGATTGAGGCGAAAGCACTGCGTAAATTAAGACATCCAAGTCGCTCAAGAAAATTAAAGGATTATTTAGAATAGAAAGGTAACTTAGGGTACATGCATTTATCAAAACGATTACAGATGGTGACAGATTGTGTCACAAAAGGGAACACAGTTGCAGATGTTGGTTGCGACCACGCATATATTTCTATATATTTAGTGAAAAATGGAATTGCGACAAGAGCCGTGGCAATGGATATTAATGAAGGGCCTTTGCAGCGAGCAGCTAGTAATGTGCAAGAATATGGATATGAAAATCGTATTATGACAAGATTATCTGATGGATTACAAAAACTTCAACCGGGTGAGGCTGATTCTATTGTTATTGCTGGGATTGGTGGAGACTTAATGGTTCGAATCTTGTCAGAGGGTGATGCATGTGTAAAGTTAGCGAAGGAATTAATTCTACAGCCCCAATCGGAGGTAGATAAGGTACGACGATATTTACATAAGCTTGGATTTTTAATCATACAAGAGAATATGTGTATTGATGATGGTAAGTATTATGTTGTTATACATGCAGTGAATGCGAAGATACCTTATGATGAAACAAAGGAGCTCACTCTGCTTCAACGTGTAGAGACTAAATATGGGCCAATTCTATTGCAACAAAAACATCCGATATTGAAGCAATATCTTGAGAAGGAGCGCAAAACAACTCATATTATTATAGATAATCTGAAAGCAAATCCGAGTGACAAGAATCAATATCGCCAGGAACAAATGGAAGAAGAACTATATATGCTAGAGAGTGCGCTTGATTTATTTCATTAAGGAGGAAAGTTCATGGAATTATGTAAAGTAACGATAGATGGAGTGGTTAAGGAATATGAGGTAGGAACTACTTTTCAGTCAATTAGTAAGGAGTATCAAGATAATTTTAATCATGATATTATGCTTGTTATTATGAATGGTCGACTACGAGAACTATTGAAACCGCTGAAAGAAGATTGCACGTTGAAATTCGTAACAACAGGTGATAATGCTGGTTTTAAGACATATACAAGAGGAATGATTTTAGTAATGCTTCGTGCTATTTATCGTGTGATTAATCGTGATTTGATTGATAAGGTGAGAGTGGAACATTCGATTGGATCAGGCTTGTATTGCGAACTAGATGGAAAGGTTGCGATCACAGAGGATATAATAAAAGATATAAAAAATGAGATGATTTCGATTGTGGAACGAGATGTGCCTTTCATTAAACGTTCGATTGCAACGGAAGAAGCAGTAGAGCTATTTCATAAATATAAAATGTATGATAAGGAAAAACTATTTCGGTTTCGTCGCGTTTCTAGTGCAAATTTGTATAATCTGGATGGCTTTGAAGACTATTTTTATGGATATATGCCACCAAGTACAAGATACTTAAAATATTTTGATTTAGTATCCTATGAAAATGGATTCATATTAATGTTACCAACACGTAAACAACCACAGATTGTAAAACCTTTAGAGGTTCGGCCACATTTATTTGCAACACTTCAAGAGTCAAATGAATGGGGTCAGACAATGGAGATTGAAACGGTTGGAGCTCTTAATGAACAGATTACCAAAGGCAATATAAATGAAATTATTCTTGTTCAGGAAGCTTTAATGGAAAAAAAGATAGCAGATATAGCTGAAATGATAAAGTCGCTTGGTAATAAGAAGTTTATTATGATTGCTGGCCCATCTTCTTCAGGTAAAACTACATTTTCACATCGTTTATCGATTCAGTTGCGTACACTCGGGTATAAACCACATCCAATTGCTGTCGATGACTATTTTGTGAATCGAGAAGATACGCCAAAGGATGAGTTTGGTAACTACAATTTTGAAACCTTAAGAGCGATTGATATTGAACAATTTAATCAGGACATGACTGACTTATTAAGTGGGAAGACAGTAGAGATTCCGACATTTAACTTTAAGACGGGGAAGCGTGAGTATAAAGGAAATTATAAAACACTTGGAGAAGATGATATCTTAGTAATCGAGGGGATTCATGGATTAAATGATGCACTTAGTTATTCCTTACCAAGAGAAAGTAAGTTTAAGATTTATATCAGTGCATTAACACAGCTTAATATTGATGAGCATAATCGTATTCCTACGACAGATGGTCGATTAATTCGTCGAATGGTGCGTGATGCCAGAACGAGAGGCACTTCTGCAAGAGATACAATTGCTATGTGGCCTTCGGTACGTCGAGGTGAGGAAGAAAATATTTTTCCTTATCAAGAGGATGCGGATTGCATGTTTAATTCAGCGTTAATTTATGAACTTTCTATTTTAAAACAATATGCAGAACCGATTTTATTCGGTATAGAGAAAAATTGTGAAGAATATCTAGAAGCGAAACGTCTACTTAAGTTTTTGGATTATTTTTTAGGGGTAAGCTCAGAGGATATTCCGAAAAATTCAATTTTACGAGAATTTGTCGGTGGAAGTTGTTTCAAAGTTTAATGTTAAGCCTAAATATCAAAAAATTGTCTGTTTACAAATCATTCAATTCATGATAGAGTATCATGGTTGAGTAGCACAGATGGTCGCGCCGATAATTCGGTGAGGAAAGTCCGGGCTTCATAGGGCAGGGTGCCGGATAACGTCCGGTGGAGGCGACTCCAAGGCTAGTGCAATAGAAAAGATACCGCCATATCAGTTTACTGATGTGGTAAGGGTGGAATGGCGGTGTAAGAGACCACCGCTTGTCTGGTAACAGGCAAGGCTGTGTAAACCCCACTCGAAGCAAGACCAAACGTATCGTGAAGCTTTTCACGATGGGAAGCAATACGGTTGCCCGCTGTGCTTCTAGGTAGGTCGCGTTTTACCTATAAAGGGTAAAGGAGCTATATGGTGACATATGGTCAAGATAGATGATCATCTAATACAGAACCCGGCTTATAGTGCTACTCACAACATATATGATTTTACTAGACGTTTTATTGCTATCAGCGTAAAACGTCTTTTTAAAATATTAGGAAATTCCTCTGAATTTCCTAATATTTTAAAATGCTCCGCAGGATGCGCACTACGCTACGTTATTAAATCTTTTTTGTAAGAAAAAATTAAAGATTTTTGTCATACCATATGATAAGATTAATTGAGAATATAATACAAGTTAAGCGCCAAATATGGAGGGGTTATGGAACAAACTAATATTTTAGTTATTGACGATGATAAAGAAATTGCAGAATTAGTAGAAATTCATCTAGTTGGTGATGGATATCGTGTTTACAAAGCGAATAATGCAATGGAAGGTTTTGGGATACTTGAAAGTCAAAATATTAAACTAGTCATTTTGGATATTATGATGCCTGGAATTGATGGACTTACTATGTGTAAAATAATACGCGAGAAACTCACAATTCCTATTATTATGTTGAGCGCAAAGTCAACGGATTTAGACAAGATTATCGGATTGAGTACTGGTGCAGATGATTATGTGATAAAACCTTTCAATCCTTTGGAATTAACAGCTCGTGTTAAGTCTCAATTGAGAAGATTTACAATGTTTAATCCTAATTCAGCGGATGATAAGAATGAAAATGAGATTAATGTTACTCATTTATCGATTAATCGGGACACACATGTTGTAATAGCGTATGATCGAGAGGTTCGCTTGACACCAATTGAATTCGATATTTTATTTCTGTTAGCCTCGAATGCAGGCAGAGTATTCTCGACAGATGAGATATTCGAACGTGTTTGGAATGAAAAGATGTATGAGGCTAATAATACAGTTATGGTACATATAAGAAGATTGCGAGAAAAAATAGAAGTAGATAATCGTAACGCTGAGATTATAAAGACAATATGGGGAGTTGGTTATAAGATAGAAAGGTAAAACAGGAGGAGTTAGTTTGAACGAGAAGTTTCTACATAGCTTTCGGTTTAAAAACTTATTATTAAGCTTACTGAGCATTCTTTTAGCATTGATTACAGTAGGTATATTTCTGTTATCTATTTATAATGTTAACCGTGCATTGACTCCTGAACCGACTACTTTGACATCAACCGAAGAAAATTATAATTCAAATTCATTAGCTAACAACTTTATTTATAATATTGATTCAAAAGAAAATAATAAGATAGCATCTACGCCTCCTTTGGATGATAGAACAAGTGAAGGATACAAGATAACGTTATTTATTATTAGCTTAGGAATAGGCTTTATTTCTTTCTCAATTTATTTTTCTTTATTTACAAAGAAAATTAGCAACTATTTGGGTGAAATCAATTTTGGCATAAAGGAATTTTCAGCTGGTAATTTTAGTATTTCTATTCCACTTAGAGAGGATGATGAGTTTACTGATATTGCTAGAAATCTTAATAATATGGCAAAAGATATTAAATTCATCTTGGATTTAGAGAGAAACACGGAATATAAGAAAAATGAATTGATTACAAATGTAGCTCATGATTTACGTACTCCATTAACTTCTATTATTGGCTATCTAGATATCGTATCTCATCATGAATTGTGTAAAGAGGAACAAGACAAATATATAGAAATCGTATATAGTAAATCAAAGCGACTTGAAAAACTGATTGAGGATTTATTTACTTATACGAAACTAGAGTTTGGACAGGTAGCACTTCATTTAGATCAAGTAGATATGGTTAAAATGATGGAACAGATGTTGGAAGAGTTTTATCCGAGCTTCTGTGATAATGGACTTGAGTACAATTTTACAACTGACGAGAAACAAGTTTTAGTGGAAGCAGATGGTAACTTATTAGCACGAGCATTTGGAAACCTGATTAGTAATGCAATTAAGTATGGTAAGAATGGTAAGAATGTTAATATTACGATTGAGACAGACGCAACAACTACTGTTATATCAATCATCAATTATGGTGAGGTGATTCCAAGTAAAGAAATCGATAGAATATTTGAAAAATTCTATCGCGTTGATAACTCTAGAAACGATGAAAGTGGCGGAACTGGTTTAGGATTAGCTATCACAAAGAATATTATTAATATGCATAATGGTCAAATTAGTGTACGTAGTACAATGGAGGGCACAGTTTTTGAGGTTACGCTGAATCGGGAGGAGACTCATGAAACGATGGAATAGAGCTATATTACTATTAATTTGCATCCTTCTTGTTAGTGGAGATATGAAGCAAACTATAGTTGAAGCAGCTTCAAAAGAGAGTATGGATACGAAAGATCCAATCGTGATTGTTCAGGACCAATTTGTAATTACAGTCAGCTATGGTTTTTCACAAGAAGCACGTTATGCGCGCTATGCTAATTTTGAAGTTGATATATATAATAAGGGAGAGACAATTCAAGGAACAGTAAAGGCAACTTTATTGAACAAGGAACAGGATAATATAACTTATGCAAAAACGGCATTGTTAATAGGTGGTGAAAAGACGCAAGTGTCTTTACAATTACCAATGAATCGTAAGTCACAGGAGATTAATTTTGTCTTATCTGATTCTTCTGATAAGACAATTGTAGAAAAGTTATTCCCACTTAATATAAAAAACTATGGTAATAATTGTGTAATTGGGATTTTGAGTGATGATTCAATAGGATTATCTTATTTTCAATATTATGGTAGTAAAATTATAAATTTGGACAAAAATGATTTGCCAAGTGATTATTTAGGATATGATATGCTTGATGCGATTGTTGTGGATCATTTTAATTTAGATTCTCTCGATACGAAAGAAATTAAGTGTTTGTTAAGTTATGTGGAAAGAGGAGGGAATCTTGTTCTTGGAATTCATGAAGAGGACCAATCCAATATCGAATTATTGGAACAATATCATATTATAAAAACCGAGAAACCATTAAGCTATGATGTAAAAGACTATTTGAGTATGGAGATAACAATCTCTTCAGAAAAGGAATATTTGAAGATGTTAACTGCAATACGTGATTATGAGTCATCAAGAACCCTTTTATTACAAGAAATCACAGAAAGTAAGCTAAAGATTTCTAACGCAGGGGAAAACACTTATATTGGTAACTCCATGTTAGGCAGCTACTCAATAACGTCTCTAAGTAAAGAGAGTAAACTGGAAAAAGTCGCACAATTTTCGCTTGCACATACTGATAACGTAATTGAGGAAGACGGGATACGATTATTCGAGCAAGTTCATTATGGGAATGGTGCTGTCATGATATATCATTTTTGCTTGCTGAATGAAGAGATTACTTCGGAAAAACTAGATTTATATCAAGGATGTAGTGATGAGCTATTTTCGACTTTCTATGCAGGTTTAACATACCAATTAACACAGAATTTATCGGATAATACAAAAAAGAGACTTAATGAAGAAGCGAGTGGCGGTGATTTGGATTATCGTATTCAACAGCTTGATGATTATTTCGAAATAAACGATGTTCCTAGAGTAGAAAAATATACGATTACTTTATTGTTATACATATTTCTGATTGGACCAGTTACTTTCTTTGTTTTATGGAAGTTAAAGAAACAAAGTAAGTTGTGGATAATTATTCCGACGATTAGTTTGATTTTTTTCACTATTGTATATTTTCTTGGCTCATCCACAAGAATAAAAGAGCCTTATGCTGGATATTTGAATATAGAATACTATGATAATTCTTTATCGAATGTTCAAGGGATATCTTTTGCATCCATTGGATTAAATGAAAAAAGTCCCAAATCAATATATTTGAATCATGCAGATGTTCTTACAGTCGGTGAGAATGAATATCCTTCTTTTTACAACGGAATCTATGTAGAAGAAATAAAAGAGAGTAAATTTTATGATTACACCGATACAGCTACAAGTGTAATTAATGAGGAGGATGGAATTAAGGTACAATTTTATGACAAAGCAGCATTTGATACAGAACTATTCTCCGGTTTATATCATAAGGATTATGAGCCTATTGTTGAGAGTGATTTGGTTTTAACTAATCAAACACTTTCTGGTACCTTGGTGAATTGTTCAGGTCAGACACTTTATGATACTTTGCTTTATCTGTGTGGTTACTATGTTAATATAGGGACCTTTATGCCAGGTGAGACAGTTGATTTATCCGATTGTACCTCATTATATGCGGGAGTCATAGATTCCTTACTATATACGGACAATGACATTAGACAATCTTTTGGCTTCGAGGTTGAACAATTAAGTCCATCACAGTTAAGAAAAGGGAATGCATATAGTTATACATATGAAAAGTATATGTTTGGAAGTGATGAACCATTGATAATAGCAAACCTAAGGGAAGTTCCCAAAGAGTCGCCTTTCTATAATATAAGTAAAGAAAATGCTAGCTATGGTGATTCAATCGTTGTAGCTAAGATGGATTTAGAATTTGCTAATACAAAGGAGTCTATTGTTCCAAGTATCGATAAGTATCTTAAAGATAGCAGTTCTTATATCTGGGATGAGAGAGCTCGTCTTTCTTATATCAATGCAATTGAATTTATGTATGATATACCAAAGTCAGAGCAAATTATTGAACTTTATATTTGTGATTTATTTAATGATTTAGAATATAAGAATTATAGTGCAAACAAGTGTAGCCGTATTTATCTTTACAATTATACAAGAGAACGATTCGAATTGGTTTTTGATTTAGAATCTGAATATGGAACAAGAAGCATTGCAGATGAAGAACTGAAAAAGTTTATTAGTTATGATAATCAAATCAAAATAAAATATGAAGTTAATGATATCAATCAACAAGTATTTGAGGTGCCAATTATCTCATGCAGAAAGGAGACAGTACGTGCTGATAATTAGGAATCTAAGCAAAACTTTTAGAAAGCATAAAGCATTGGATGGTCTTGATATGGAAATTGAGGAAGGGGCTCTATATGGATTTGTTGGACCTAATGGTGCGGGCAAAACTACCACAATGCGAATTATAGCTACGTTATTGTCAGCGGACTATGGAAAAGTAATCGTTGATGGAGTGGATGTACTTCGATATCCTAAGCTAATCAAGAATTTTATTGGATTTATGCCCGATTTCTTTGGTGTATATGATAACCTTACAATGCGAGAATACATGGAATTCTATGCCTCAATTTATAACATAACGCAAGTAAATGCTAATAAACGTATTGATGAATTGCTTGAACTTGTTCAATTGAGTGATAGTCAGAATGAACTGGTCGATGATTTATCTCGTGGAATGAAGCAAAGATTGTGTCTAGCAAGGACTTTAATCCATCGACCAAAGCTACTAATATTAGATGAGCCTGCTTCCGGCTTAGAACCAAGAGCACGTATCGAATTACAAAAAATTCTAAAGCAGCTAAGTAAGGAAAAGGTTACGATTTTACTAAGTTCTCATATATTGCAGGAGTTATCTGAAATATGTACCCATATTGGAATTATTAACTCTGGAAAAATAATCATGGAGGGTTCGGTTAAGGAGATCATGGCGAAACAGAAATCTCAGAATCCTATGTTTATGCGTGTAGTTAAAGGGCAAGAGAAAGCAATTGTTATATTAAAAGGGATTAGTGAGGTCACTAATATTGCAACGAATGAGAAGAATATTTCCTTTAATTTTACTGGGGATGAATATAAAGAGGCAAATTTGCTACGTCGATTACAAGAACAGGACATTCTAATCTCTGCATTTCATCGTGATGAAGGCGATTTGGAAGAGGTGTTTTTACGATTGACAGAATAAATTACTTGGAGGAATAGCATGATACGAATCAATCCAGTATATCGTAAAGAATTAAAACAAACAGCGAGAATGAAAAGAGTCGCGGTGTTGTTAGTAATTTTTAATTCATTGCTAGCATTATTTGGGTTATTCTCCTTTTTCTTTACATTCAATGGAGTTAATGCTTTAGATAGTACGGTGAATTACGCAGATATTTTATTGATTTATGTGATTATTACAGGCATTGAATTTGTTCTCATTCTATTTATTACACCAGGTCTCACTGCTGGTTCTATCGCGGGAGAAAGAGAAAAACAAACACTTGATATACTTTTATCAACAACGATGACCTCATATAGTATAATTCGTGGAAAACTTTTCGCTTCTATTAATATAATGTTAATACTTTCATTCTCCTCTCTACCAATTGTCGCTATTGTATTTTCATTTGGAGGCATCTCAATCAAAGAGATTATGAGCTTAATCTTTTTTCTGATTGTAACAGCAATATATATAGGAAGCATTGGGATTTTCTTTTCATCCTTATGTAAGCGTTCTACAATCGCTACCGTTTGCACCTATACAACCGTATTAATTATTACGATAGGTATAACGGTGCTATTGATGGGTAATGAATTTATGAAGTCGATTTCGACAACACATGACAATATAATAATTAATGATCTCATGTCATCTGAGGTTGACAACTCTTATTTGCTACTGTTGATTAATCCGTTCTTTACCTTTGCTTCTATGTTATACAATCAAGTAGGTATTGAACTTGGAAGCTTTGGTACATGGAGAACTCAGTATCAAACAACTTATTATATTTTTAAACACTGGTTTAGCATTAGTATTGTAGTACAAATTGTTATTTCTTACGTTCTTAATGTACTATCAGGTAAAGTATTACAGTCGAGTTATAATAAGAAAGAAAAAAGAGAGTAAAAAAGTTAAAGCCATCAAGGCAATTATCATGCTTTGATGGCTTTAATGTTGAACTATGAAGAATGGAAGAAGAAAAATCTAAGATTATTATAGCACATTAAATTATAAATGGATATATTAATTTTAAAAAAATTATTTGTTTTAGGAAACAATGAAATTCCGTATTTTTCTTGATAGACGAATGGAGCTATAGAGCTTAGCATATGTAATTTCATCGATTGTTTCTATATAATTCATTGGGAATTCTTTTTTAAATCCTTTTTCGATTAAGATTGTAGCTGCTTTGTTATAAGCTACCGCAGCTTCGATTTCTGTAGTATAACGTCCTACAATATAATCACCATTGATGTGAATCTTAGCAGTATATCTTACTCTACCTTTAAGTACTGATTTTGTGACACCGTGATAGCGATTAATAATTTGAATGTTTCGATATCGATAGTCAGTAGGATCACCATTCACAAAACGGTAATCGCGACCAGCTACAGCAAAGTTTTTGATACCGTAACGGGAAAGAATATTTACCTGCATACCATAATCTGATACAAAAAGATATCCACCTCTTTGCATAATACGATGTTTCATATAATAGAACAGATCATCGATATCAAATTTAAGTACAGTTGTATCATTGATGTAGTATAGAAAGTATTTTTTTAAAAGATATATTGGATTACGACAATAAATTCCACTATCACGTAAGTTTAATAACATAATCCATTTATCAAAGGAAAGGATTGTGGCCATACTATGATATTGATCGATATTAGGTATCTCATTGACTGTTCCAATTTCTGATTTCTTATGTAGTAGTTCGTTGGCTGCCTTATATGCTTGATGAGCTAATTCTTCACTATCATAACTTCCTAGGCTAATATGTTTACTTAAGTATGTGATTGAGGAACGGTAATAGATGGATCCATCTTTTTTAGCTGCTATAAAGACTCCTGGTAGAGGCATTATAATACACCCTTTCAATAATGACTATTTATACTTCATGTTTTACTATAGCTTAATTTAGTCGAAATTGCAAGACAGCTTGCACTGAAGAGCAACAATATCGACATTACTTGTATAAAAAATTCATAAAAACACATAATTTTTTTTCACCATAAATAGTAAAAGCTAGTAGAATAGGGCTTTCTACAATAATAGAACCATGCAGTAATTCGATTAAATGTATATTATACACAAATTATGCATAAAAATCTAGACAAAGATTATAGATTGAGTAAAATTTGGGTTGTGCATTTTGTCTATATATTATTAATATTTTGAACAGTTAATTGTATATAGTACATAGAGAAATTTAGGCATGTATTTTTTCTTATGGGGTTAAGTACCGAAAATCAACGATGAAGCTTGACACTAATCGATTGGATGCTATAATTCAATGCATGCAAAACGGAGTACAGTTTGTTCCTGCTTTGTTTTGATTTATCATAGATGTCGAATCAGTAAAGAACGAAGAAAGAAGAGGAAAGTTAGTATGTTAAAGATACGTTCGTTTTTTCACCTGATAAAAGACAGTATAAGAAACGTTGTTATTAAAATGATAAAAACATACAATCAACATATGGCTACAACAGCATATGCATTATCAGCAATTGTACTTGTCTTTTATTTTGGAAACCTAGCTGGCTTCAAAGTTAATCCATTGGAATATACAGCGGATGCGGCAACTTATGAAGAAGTAAGCGTAGGAAGTGAAGAAACAGATTCATCAGAGAGTTTAGACTCTGATCCTAAAAAGTATGCTTTGAACACCCCTGACCATAATATAATACTAGATGTTACAACGAAAACAGAAGAAGAGATGACAACACAAGCAAAAAAAGCTTTGTTAACAGGTATATACCCCCTTGGTCAACTATCTATCAATCCCGCAGTAATTCATTATAACAATGTTGTTGCTTCGATGGCTATACTAACGACACAGCATAGTTTTAGCTTAACAAAGGATGCCTCTATGGCATATTCGAATCTGTTGAGCATGAATGAAGATTCAGTAAGTACTGTTTCAATTGATGATGCAGAATCAACGATCATTCCTAGAGGCTCGGGTCTGCAGCAAACAGATACTAATACGAAGGAAGACAATCAAGATAAAGAAAAACAAGCAGAAAAGACAACATCTAAGGTCGATAATAAAGCTAAGGCTGAGACAATAGCTAAGACAGACAATAAAGCAAAAACAGAAGCAACAGCTAAAACAGAAACAACAGCTAAAACAGACAATCAATCTAAAACTGAGATGGCCAAGCCAGTCAGTCTTAAATTAGTGACGAATAAGAAGATGATTAAAACACTGTCTGATGATGAGCTTCAAGTGCTTTATCGAATTGTGGAAGCAGAAGCAACAGGTGAGGATATCTATGGAAAGATATTAGTAGCCAACGTTGTTCTTAATCGTGTAAATAATTCAGAATTTCCAGATACCGTGTCAGAGGTTGTATTTCAAAAGGTAGGTTCTTCCTATCAATTTTCTCCAACAAAAGATGGACGCTATTATAGTGTAAAGGTGACAAAATCAACAAAGGAAGCTGTAAAACGCGCTCTTGCAGGCGAAGATTATTCCAAAGGGGCACTTTATTTCTTTGCTAGAAAACTCACATCAGAAAAGAAAGCGAACTGGTTTGATCATAGTCTACGCAAAGTAGTGCAATATGGATGTCATGAATTTTATGCTAATAAATAAATAAGGTAAGAGAAAGCTGTTACAAAATTACATTTTGCAACAGCTTTTTAACTTGAATGAAGAAAAAAGAAGTGTTATAATACCATGAAAAACAGTGTATCGATAAGTTATATGGTATTATCTCATTTACATTGTTTGAGAAGTTCTTTCATTGACGAATGGTTTTTTGACATAAGTTGATGGACAATAATAATTTACATAAAAGGAGAGAATCACTATGGATCTATTATATCAAAGCACGCGTGATGCTAATGAAGTGGTTACTGCTTCACAAGCAATTTTAAAAGGGTTAGCTTCTAATGGTGGTTTGTATGTGCCAACAAAACTTCCAAAACTAGATATTAGTCTTGAGGTTATGGCAACAATGGATTATCAGAAAATTGCCTATGAAGTGATGAAGTTATTCTTAACTGATTATACTGAGGCAGAGCTTAGAACTTGTATAAATGCAGCTTACGATGATAAGTTCGATACGAAAGAAATTGCACCTATAATAAAGGCAGATGGAGTTTATTATCTTGAGCTTTTTCACGGGGCAACAATAGCATTCAAAGATATGGCTCTCTCCATTTTGCCTCATCTTTTAACTACAGCAGCCAAGAAAAATCACTTAAAAGAAGATATTGTGATCTTGACAGCAACTTCAGGAGATACTGGAAAAGCTGCATTAGCAGGTTTTGCAGATGTATCTGGAACAAAGATTATTGTATTCTACCCAAAAGATGGTGTTAGCCCAATTCAGGAAAAACAGATGGTAACACAAAAAGGGGATAATACTACAGTAGTTGGTATCTATGGGAACTTTGATGATGCTCAGTCAGGCGTAAAGGCAATGTTTAATAATAAAGAACTAGAAGAAAAGATGAAAGCAAATGGGTATTGCTTTTCATCAGCTAATTCGATTAATATCGGCCGCTTAGTTCCACAGATTGTTTACTATGTTTATTCCTATTGCCATTTATTAAAAAACGGTGATATTAAAAAGGGAGAAGAAATCAATGTTGTTGTTCCGACCGGCAATTTTGGTAACATTCTTGCAGCGTATTATGCAAAAGCAATTGGGGTTCCAATGAAAAAGTTGATTTGTGCATCAAACGAGAATAAAGTTCTATATGATTTCTTTACAACAGGAAAGTATAATAAGAATCGTGACTTTATATTAACAAACTCACCTTCAATGGATATATTAATTTCGAGTAATTTGGAGCGACTTATTTATACGATTGCTGGAGAAGATGCAAAGGTGAATAGTGACTTGATGCAATCATTGTCTACAACTGGATGTTATGAGATTACATCACAGATGAAGGAAGGCTTGAAGGATTTTGTAGGTGGATATGCAACTGAGGCAGAGACTGCAAAAGCAATCAAACGAGTTTACGACAGTTCTAACTATGTAATTGATACACATACAGGTGTTGCTGCGAGCGTTTATTACGATTATAAAGCTGCAAGCAGAGATACGACAAAAACGCTTATTGTATCTACAGCAAGTCCTTATAAGTTTGGCCGTAGTGTAATGGAAGCGTTACAACAAGGTAATAGTACTATGAACGACTTTGAGCTAGTGGATGAGTTAAGCAAGATTTCTAATGTACCATTACCAAAGGCAGTGGAAGAGATTCGCACAGCCCCTGTTTTACATACAACTGTCTGTGATAAGAGTGAGATGCAGGATACAGTTGAGACTATCTTAAATCTAGAGTAATATCGTCTTCGTAATAACTAACTGATCTTCTGTTCGTATATATTGGTTAAAGCATTGCTCACTGAACTCTGGTGATATTGCTACCATAATAATTACGCAAAATATATATAATAAGGAAGAAATAAGTTATGTTATGACAAGATGCCTTTCATTCGATGTGAAAATATCATGCCAGAGAATAGATTACAATAGCTAGATAACTTTTAAATGCTGTTAGAAAGGCCTATTTATTAGCTAGATAACATTTCGTATCTACTAGAATAAGCTCATATAACGATCAGAAAATAAATTATTACATAAAAAAGTCCAATTGTGACAATTCCATGACATATATTTGACACAAAGAAAGTGCATTATAGAAGTAAGTCAAAACCAAATACCCTTTGGGGTGGGTTTATTTGGCTGAGATATAATCAATCCAGACGGGTGAGCCAACGGCTCCCTACCTTAGACGAAAGTGATGGAGAGTCTTAGATATTATGATTATCGAAAGCAACAACCGATCATAAGAAAACTAGGAGAGTTCACTATTTACTATATTCGTTAAGGTGGGAGAAAAACCTAAAATGTGGTCAAAAATACTTGACCTTTTAAAAGATAGTTGGTATAATCATCTTGTTATTGGAACGATTATATTTGCTTGTGCACGTCGCAAGTTAATGCTATATTAAGACAACTTAATAATACATAGACTTCAACGGATTGCACAGCCAATATAATACAAAACCATATATTTTTAAGGAGGAAGAAAGATAATGAAGAATTTCTTTAAGAAACTCGCCTTCGTTTTAGCACTTGCTATGGTTGTTACAGCAATTGCTCCTGCTGCAAAAGCTTCCGCTGCTTCAAGCCCAACACTTAAGATTGAGGGCAAGAAACTTTATCTTGGCGGAGATGTAACAGGGAACTACGGAGAGACTTACCGTTTCACATTTAATAATGCAAAGGGCTACACAGCTAAATGGAAATCATCCAATGCTAAAGTAGCAACAGTAGACGCAAAAACTGGTAATATCCAGGCGATTGCTGTAGGTAAAGCAACAATCACAGCTACTTTAACTAAAAAAGGTAGCAAAACAGTTGAGCTTAAGGCTACTGTTTGGGTTAAACAAAACGCTGAAAAAGTTGGTTTTGGTAGTTTAAAAGCTGTTAAAGAGATGGCTGTAGGTGATACTGCTAAAGTTAACGTTTACAGACAAGTAGGCGACACAAAAGTTTGGAAACAGACTGATAAGGCAGTTTCCACAGACGTTGTTAAGTGGACTTCTTCTAATCCAGAAGTAGCTACTGTTGACAAGTGGGGTAAAGTGAAAGCTGAATCAGCTGGTGAAGCTACTATCACAGCTACAGCTACTCAGAGCGAAGGTTCTAAGGCGGGCGCAACTGCTTCTTTCAAAGTTACAGTTAAAGCTGGTTTAGTAGATGCTAAACAGAGTGGCCTTGATACAATCAAAGCTACATTCGCTGGTGATTTATCTGCAGTAGTTAACAAAGACAACGTTAAGGTTTTAAAAGTTGATGGATCAGCTAAAGTTAACGTTATTGTTAAAGATGTAACATTTGATGACACAGATAAAACTAAAGCAACGATCACTACTTTTACTCAATTTGATAAGGATGTAGAGTATATTGTAGAATATGCAGAAACTACAGTTAAGTTCAAAGGTGCTGATAAATCTGCTGAAGCAGTAGCAAGCATTGCTATTAAGACAACAGAAGTTGAGCCTAATGATACTAAGAAAATTGAGTTCTATGTATATGATAAAGATGGTGTAGATATCACATCTGATGAATTAGTAGGTAGAATTAAAGTAAGTAATGCTGCAACAAATAATGATTCTTATCTTGATGAAGCTAACGGAACTATCACTTTCTGGGCTAAAGATAAGAGCGCAACAATCAAGGCTTCTTTCGATACTTATACTTATAAGGAAGATTTTACACCAAAGACAATTGATGCTACTGGTGTGATTGTTTCTAAGGAAAAAGTTATCAATGTATCGTCTGTTGGTACAGCTACAATTGCTAAAGACAAACCAGATTTCTCAAAAGCTACTCTTAATATGTCAGTTAAGGATACAGATAAAAAACTTTTCTTAAAGACTACAAATTCTGACAATAAAGAAGTTACAAGCTATGGTGATGATGCTAGCAAGTTCAAATTCACATCTACTAACGATACAGTTTTAGTTGTATATGATGATGGTTCACTATACCCAGTTAAAGAGGGTGCAGCAGCAGTTATTGTTAAGTATAATGATGCTTACCTTGGTACAGTAACAGTTACAATTGGTGGAGAAAGAAAAGCTAGTGTAATAACACCAAAATTTGATAGAACTACATTATCAGCAAAAACTGCTACAAATGATCCTGCTGATAGCATTAAGTTAACAATTGAAGTTCAAGATCAATATAAGGATGCTTTCTCATACCGACCAACTATAGAATTCTTAACAGGTCCTATAGCTAAGGATAATGCACCAGTTCCAACAGTAGATCCAGTAGATGGTTCTGTTGGAAAGTATGAAGTTGTATTTGGAAGTGCTGATTTCGATACTACTACTCTCAATACTAAGGGAACATATACCTATAGAGTAACTGTTGATAAACAGTCTAGAACAGTATCCTTCACAGTTGGTGAAGCTGATAAGGCTGTAAACTATGCTTTCACTAACGCTGGTACAACAGTTGATACAGCTTTTAATTACCATGTAAATGATGATACTAAGACAGATAAGAAGACATTCGATATGCAACTTGCTTCTTACGCTGGTAATGGCTATAAGTTTAGTAACATAGCAGTTGCAGCAACTAGAGGTGCAGCTGTTGTATCTGCAGCAGCTTTAAATGTAGGTGGTGCAACAACTGGTTCCGCAATGTACATTGAAGTAACTGACAAAGATGGTAATCAACTTGATTCTAAGTTTGCATCTATAGATGCTTCTGGTAAAGTAACTGTTAATCCAGTTGCTGTATCTGGAACTGTTGATGGAGCAAACAAACTTATTAAGTTAGATAAAGGCATCTATACAGTAAAAGCTTATGTAGTTAAAGCAGATGATAAGCCAGTTGTTAAAGCTGTTGCCCAATTTGTTGTTAATGATACACAAACAGCAGTTACTGTAAAAGATTTAAAAGCTACAACTAATCTTTCTTTAGGTAGTTATGCAAATATTTTCGCCCTTAGTAGCAATGAAGCGTATGGTAAATTTACAATTGGTGAAAATAAGGTTTACCCTACAATTACTAAAGCTATTGGTTCAACTGACGCTACTGTTAATACTGCTAAGACCATTTATATTCAGAAGGTATCTGTTGAAGTTCCTGTAAGTACTACTATAGGAGCAACTGGTGTTACTGGTGTATTCGTACAAGAATTCGACCTTAACTTCAGAGCATATTTTAAATAATTATTAACTAAAAAGAGATTCCTTCGGGAATCTCTTTTTTTTACCTCATCATTGGGCATATTAAGTGTTAAATAATGAAAAATGTTGAAAAAACACAAAATAAGTGTATAATTATCTTATTATCTAAATGAAGGAGAACCATATGTCCAATCAAGTTAAAACTAAAGCTCCTGTTGTGAATAACAGAATAGATTTTCGCTTTAATTTTTTATTGTTGCCTCTCTTTTTAATCACTATAATATTGCCTCTTATCACAAAGTTGCACATATATGACACTAGATTAAGTAGTTATGACTGGTTTAGTACGAGTGGTAAGCTTGCAGATTTCTATCTATATTATAAACAGTGGTTTTTCGTATTCATATGTGGGTTTATGTTGCTGATTCTTATCATAGAGCACTACATAAATAAAAGAAAGTTAAAATTTCAAAAAACTTTATTGCCATTAATAATCTATGCAATTCTGGCGTTATTATCTACCTTTTTCTCAGATCATATAGTATTTGGTATAAGTGGTATATGGGAACAGTTTGAAAATGTATTCTGTTTGCTTGGTTATGTATTAATCGTATATTACATGTATCAAATAGTAAAATCAGAGGAAGAAACTAGAACAATCTTAAACTATATTGCCGTTGGTGCGTTAATTATTGGTATAATTGGTACTCTTGAAACATTTGGTGTAGATATAGTCCGTTCCTTTATAAATAGTGGTCTTATTGTTGAGGATGGATATACAATTGCAGAAATAGAGAAGATTACGGGTTCTACTGTTATCACTCTCTTTAATCCAAACTATGTAGGCGTATATACATCTATGATGTTTACAATATTCTTAACCCAATTAATTGGAACAAAAAAAATATTTGAAAGAATCTTGTACTCCTTAGTTGTTCTTACTATGTTGATTAGTCTCTATGGATCTCAATCAAAAACTGGTATTATAAGTATTGTGATTTCTATGATTGTTGTAATTCTGATCTATCGTAAGAAAGTAATTAAGTTGTGGTACATTACAGTTCCATTTGTATTATTGATTGTGATATCAACTCTGTTGTTGAGTAATATAACGAATGATAACTTCTTAAAAGAAGTATTGAATGCAATAACTATTCAAAAGGACACAAAACTTAATTTAACAGAATTATATACAGAAGACGATAAGATTATATTAACTTATAAAAATAATACGATTAAGATCCAAGAGAATGAGCTTGGATATCTAGAATTTACAGATTCTATGGAGAATGTAATTCCTTCTGAATTATATTCCGTGATTGAAGAGAATGTTCCTGTGATTACGCCACAAGATGATAGGTTTTCTGGTATCTTAATTGCTGATTATACAGATAAAGATGAGGGAATCTGTGTACAAGTAGATGGAGTTAATTGGCTATTCAAAAAGGACCATACATCAAATAAATATTTATATTTTAATCATTTTGGAAGATTCTCATCAATAAGGAATCCAGAGTCTTGTTTTTTGGAAGATTACTCATCGTTTGCTACAGGTCGTGGGTATATCTGGTCGAGAACGATTCCGCTGTTACGAAATCATATTATTCTTGGGAGTGGAGCAGACTCATTCATCTTTGAATTTCCACAAGATGATTATTTGGGACTCTATCATAATGGATTTGCCACTAGTCTTATGACGAAACCACATAATTGGTTTTTACAAATAGGTGTGCAAACTGGTGTACTTTCCCTTATTTGCATCCTAGTATTCTTTGGGATTTATATCGTACAAAGTATACGATTATATATGAAGAGCAAACCAGAAGATTCTTTATCTATGATGGGAGCATCTATATTCATAGGAATTATCTGTTACTTGGTTAGTGCGATTTCTAATGATTCAAGTATAACAATTGCACCTGTTTTTTGGGTAATTACTGGTTTGGGTTATGTAATTAATCGAAGGATTAAAGAGAAAAGTGTATAAAGATATGTCAACATAACCTTAATTGAATATATAAAGGATTATAAGGCATATATTGCAGAAAATTCTTGCTTTATGTATAGTTCAAAGGTATAATTATTTTAGTTATAATGATTATTAGATAACATTTTGAGTAGATATTGCTAGAGTATTGAAGATTATTCGTTAGGTAATATGTACTGCCTTTGTAAATAGAAAACTTGTGTTTAGAGCGTTTGCTTTTACACAAGTTTCTTTTCTGTATAAGAAGAATAGAACACAAAGTTGGAGATTGTATATGGAAGATAGTGTAATTGTGAAACATAAATTAACAAAGAGGCAACTAAGATATCTACATATGAAAAGAGTAATCGGACTGATACTTAGTTGTGGTGCCATCGTTATTTTGAGTCCTCTATTACTTTTGTTGTGTATGGCAATAAAAATCGATTCACCAGGACCAATTTTATTTAAGCAAAAGAGAGTGGGAAAAGATAAGAAACTCTTTGATATATATAAATTTAGAACAATGCGTATTGATGCACCCAAAGATATGCCAACACACATGCTAACAAAACCTGACCAATATATAACTAGGATAGGGAAATTCTTGCGTAAAACAAGCCTTGATGAACTACCTCAACTTTTTAATATTGTAAAAGGTGATATGTATATTGTGTCTAGTAGACCGAGTTTGTGGAATCAGTATGATCTAATAGCG
Organism: Bacillota bacterium; assembly: GCA_023410575.1. GTDB lineage: Bacteria > Bacillota > Clostridia > Lachnospirales > Lachnospiraceae > Lachnoclostridium. The sequence continues at coordinate 95,418 of JAEYPP010000016.1, forward strand.
GAAAGGGATAGATATGGAGTTCATGAAATAGCACCTGGTCTAACGGGATGGGCACAGATTAACGGAAGAGATGAGTTGGAAATAGCAGTTAAAGCAAGATATGATGGAGAATACATACAGCAAATGAGCTTTTTGTTTGATTGTAAATGTATTATTAAAACTCTAACTTCAGTGGTAGGACATAAAGGTGTTGTCGAGGGTGGAACGGGGACAATTAATAAAGAAAAATAAAGGAAGCATTATGAAAAAAATTATTATTACTGGATCCAATAGTTATATTGGTATATCTACAGAGAACTGGCTCAATAAATTTTCAGCAAGATATCAAATAAAAACACTTGATATGATGAATGAAGAGTGGAGAAAATATGATTTTTCTGGTACGGATGTGGTCTATCATGTTGCTGGTATTGCCCATGCAGATACTGAAAAAATAACAGAGCAACAGAAGAATCTATATTATAAAGTTAATACAGAGCTTGCCGTGGAGGTTGCTAGAAAAGCTAAGGCGGCAGGTGTAAAACAATTCATATTCATATCTTCTATGATTGTATACAGTGGTTGCGATGAAAAATATATTACGAAAGCTACAACCCCAAAACCTCAGAATTTTTATGGAGATAGTAAGTGGTTAGCTGATCAAAAAGTTAGAGAGTTAATGGATAATACGTTTAAAGTCGTAGTATTACGGCCACCAATGATTTATGGTAAAGGTTGTAAGGGGAATTATAAACAACTAGCAAAAATAGCGAACACTGTACCGATATTTCCAGTATACTCAAATAAAAGATCAGTTCTTTATATTGACAATTTGTGTGAATTCGTAAGGTTAATGATTGATAATGAAGAATCAGGCATCTTCTTTCCGCAGAATGCAGAGTATGTAAGAACTTCGGATATGGTACAGATAATTGCAAAAGTTAAGAAACATAGAATTTTGATCGTTCCGGGATTCTCATGGTTAATAAAATTACTGAAGCATCTTCCGGGGAGATTTGGTAAATTAGCTAACAAAGCATTTGGCGATTCGGCATATGATATGTGTATGAGTGCGTATAAAGAGAATTATAGGGTAATAACTTTAGAAGAGTCAATCAAGTTAACCGAGTACATTCAAGGGTGATAGAGGGGTATACTAATATGAAGAGAGTTCTATTTTTAGTAAATCACGATATTGTTATTTATAACTTTCGTAAAGAATTAGTAGAGCGATTATTAAAAGAGGGTTATGAGGTAATAATTTCATCACCTTATGGGGAACGTATTGAACTACTAGAGAAATTAGGATGTAAATTTATTGAGGTAAAACTTGATAGACATGGGAAGAGTATACGAAAAGAGATTCAATTACTTGCATATTATAAAAGGATTATTTCAGAAGTTAAGCCGACGATAGTCTTTTCATATACAATAAAGCCTAATCTATACGGGGCTATAGCGGCGTCTTCTCGAAAGGTGCCTTGCGTCGTAAATATAACAGGTCTTGGCACAGCAGTTGAGAATTCGGGATTCCTTCAAAAGCTTATATTTGGCTTATATAAATTTGCTTTTCGTAAGGTTCAGACTGTATTTGTGCAAAATACAGAGAATAAGCAGTTCTTTTTGAATCACAAGATAGCTGTGGATAAGCTAAAACTATTACCTGGATCAGGGGTAAATTTGGAACAGTTTAACGTACTTCAATACCCTGACGATGAGAAAATAGAGTTTGTCTTTATATCAAGAATAATGAAAGAAAAGGGCATTGATCAGTATTTGGAAACAGCAAAATATATAAGAAAGAAATATCCTCAAACTCGTTTCCATATTTGTGGTTTTTGTGAAGAGGAGTATGAAGCAATACTGAAAACATACGAGGAAGAAGAGATTATAGTGTATCATGGTCTCATTATGGATACAAGAGAAGTTTTAGCATATACGCATTGCACAATACATCCATCATACTATCCAGAAGGTATGAGCAATGTACTTTTGGAAAGTGCAGCTTCGGGGCGTCCTATTATTACAACCGACCGAAGTGGATGTAGAGAGATTGTTGATGATGGAATCAATGGATATATGATACCGAAAAAGGATACACAATCCCTTATTAAAGTTACAGAAAAGTTCATTCTGTTAAGTAATGAAGATAAAAAAATAATGGGTCTTGCTGGCCGGAAAAAGGTTGAAGAGCAATTTGATCGAAACATCGTTATAAACGCATATATGAAAGAAATCACATGTTAGGAGCGTAAGGTATTAGTAATGACGAATCAGGATAAGGAAAAAATATTATTTATAACGGCTAGAGATAAGTATGCTACAGATTCCTTTCGTCTTTCGGGATATAAGGTACAGAGACCATATAAAGATAAAAATATCTTTGAAAGATGTTTAAGAGAATTGTGGTTCAGATTACATTTACCAGAAAGAGTATGGTATGTTCCGATAGAGGATACAAGAAAATATGAATATATTATTGTGCAGGATCCATTAATAACACATAAATATTTAGAGTGGCTTATTAAAAATTATCCAGAACCTAAAATAGTATTTTCGTATTGTAATATGGTAGGTAAGGCAAAACACTTATATCCCAAGGATATTCCGTCAATCATTACATTATGGACTTATGATGAATTTGATGCCACCAAGTATGGTATGAATTTGCTTCATAGTGGTGGTTACAGTAAGTCATTTATCGTAGAGAACAATAAGAAAGAGTATGATGTTTTCTATGTTGGAGCGGATAAGGGTAGAGGAGATTATTTAGTTGAACTGGAAAGACAAATGAGTAGCATGGGACTAAACACAAAGTTCATTATTACAAAGGATGGACGTTTTTCGAAGAAGAAGCCATATTATTCTAAAAGGATTAATTATCATGAAGTGACTCAGTACAATAGTAAATCTCGGGCTATTTTAAATATCATATTACCAGACCAAAAGGGTGCGACGATGCGTGATTATGAGTCTATTTTTAATGGTGTAAAACTAATAACAAACAATAAGAACATCAAAAAGTATGATTTCTATAAAAAGCGCAATGTTTTTATTTTAGGAGAAGATGATTTTCATAGTTTAAAAAATTTTATAAATTCACCTTACCAAAAATTAGAAGATGATATTTTAGAAAAGCATACGTTAGATGAAATGATAAAAGAAATGATTTTGTAAAAAAATTCATTCATGTTAACTAAAATCTAAGAGGAAAAGTCATGAATCGTAGAATGGGGAGAAGTCATGCGAGAACAAATTGAGATAAATAATAAGAAAATACTAATAACAGGAGCTGCAGGTTTTATTGGTTCTAATCTCGTACTTGAGTTACTAAGAACATGTAGTAATATACATATTATTGGAATTGATAATATGAGTGATTATTATGATGTTAGTATTAAAAAATTCAGACTCACTGAGATTCAGAAAAAAGTAAATAGCCAAATAGGGTCGACATGGAATTTCGTGGAAGGGTCCATTGCGGATAAGGCTTTGATCGAAGATATTTTTATTGCGAATAAGCCTGATATCGTAGTTAATTTGGCTGCCCAAGCAGGTGTTAGGTATTCTATTACTAATCCTGATGCATATATAGAGTCTAATATAATTGGATTCTATAATATTTTAGAAGCCTGTCGCCATTCTTACGATAATGGTGCACATGGTGTTGAGCATCTAGTATATGCATCATCTTCATCGGTTTATGGTTCTAATAAAAAGGTTCCATATTCTACTGAAGATAAAGTGGATAATCCTGTATCTTTATACGCAGCTACCAAGAAATCGAATGAACTCATGGCTCATGCCTATAGCAAACTATATAATATTCCATCTACGGGGTTACGATTCTTTACTGTATATGGCCCAGCAGGAAGGCCAGATATGGCATATTTTGATTTTACCAATAAACTTATTAAGGGAGAAACAATCCAAATTTTTAATTATGGTAATTGTAAACGTGACTTTACTTATATTGATGATATTGTAAAGGGCGTGAGTTGTGTATTACAATCCCCGCCTCTTAAGAAGAATGGTGAAGATGGTTTACCAATGCCTCCATATGCGATCTATAATATTGGTAATAGTAATCCAGAGAATCTTGTGGATTTCGTAACTATTCTACAGGAGGAGTTAATTCGGGCAGGAGTACTACCTTGTGACTATGATTTTGAAGCACATAAGAAATTGGTTGCAATGCAACCTGGTGATGTACCAGTAACATATGCAGATACAGCACCGCTTGAAAGAGATTTTGGGTTAAAGCCATGTACGAATTTAAGAGATGGTTTGAGAAAGTTTGCAGAGTGGTATAAAGATTTTTATCTAAAAGAATGAGCTATTATCGTATGTTATAATAACTCATTCTTTTCATACAGCTAGTCTCGTTGGAATAAATCTCGTGTATAGACTTTTTCTTTCACATCATCTAAACAATTATCGTAGCGATTGGCAATAATATACGCACTTGTTTTTTTGAAGTCCTCTAGATTATTAATAACTTTGGAACCGAAAAATGTTGTTCCATTTTCTAATGTTGGTTCATAGATGATTATAGTTACTCCTTTTGCCTTTAAACGTTTCATTATTCCTTGAATGCTACTTTGACGAAAGTTATCGCTATTGCTTTTCATGGTTAGACGGTATACACCGATAATAACCTCTTTTTCTCTAGAAAAATCCCATGAACTGTTTGCTTCATATGCACCTGCCAATGTTAAAATGCGATCTGCAATAAAATCTTTTCTCGTACGGTTGCTTTCAACGATAGCACTCATCATACTTTGAGGAACCTCATTATAGTTTGCAAGTAATTGTCTTGTGTCTTTTGGAAGACAGTAACCGCCATAACCAAAGCTTGGATTGTTGTAGTGGTTTCCAATACGTGGATCCATACATACCCCATGGATGATTGATTGAGTATCTAATCCTTTCATCTCTGCATAGGTATCTAGTTCATTAAAGTAAGAAATACGTAACGCTAAGTATGTATTTGCAAATAGTTTTACGGCTTCGGCTTCTGTACAACCCATAAAAAGAGTTTCAATATCCTTTTTGAGAGCTCCTTCTTGAAGAAGAGTGGCAAAGGTTCGTGAAGCATGTAACTGCTCTTTATCTGTATTGTCTGTAGAAACTATGATTCGGCTTGGATAAAGATTATCGTATAGGGCTTTTGATTCTCTTAAAAATTCAGGACTGAAGATTATATTTTTGGTTTTGTATTTTTTACGTATACTTGAAGTATATCCAACAGGAATCGTAGATTTAATTACTATAATAGCATCTGGATTTACTTTTAATACGTACTCGATAACCTCTTCTACAGCAGAAGTATCGAAGTAGTTTTTTTTGCTGTCATAATTGGTTGGGGTAGCGACTACTACAAAGTCGGCATTCTTATACGCCATCTCTCCATCAAGCGTAGCAGTTAAATCTAACTTTACATTGGCTAAATATTGTTCAATGTAATCATCTTTGATTGGTGATTTTCTATTGTTGATCATCTCTACTTTTTCTGGAATAATATCAACTGCTGTTACATGATTGCGTTGAGCTAAGAGAATTGCAATTGATAAACCTACATAACCGGTTCCAGCGACGGCAATGTTTAATGGAGAATGTCTGTCTTTCGTATCGCCAGCATTTTCTTCAATAAATAAATCCGTAAGATTTAAATCAAGTATCTCACTTAATTTCTCCAATTGTGGAATGGATGGTATATAGTTGGAGGATTCAAGCCGGCTAATCATGGAACGATTCATACCTGTTAGATTGGCCAAATTTTGCTGTGTGATATTTTGACGGTGTCTAGCATCTACAACTTGTTTGGATAGAAGAGGTATGGATAGCTTTTTCATATGCATAATTCCTTTCATTACAGTTGGTGTTTTTTAAAACATCAAAGATACATATATAGTCTACTTTTAATACTTATATCATAGCAAATACATGGTTGAATTACAATGAATAGTGTAAAAATATTTCTTAAGTTATGCAAAAATTGAATAGATGTTGCACAAAATAACACCTTGATGCACATTGATAAGGGTAGACAAGATTTGTTAGAAAGGAGAAACGCCTTGCTTTATATGGACATTAACGGTATAATCATATAAGATTTGAGTAATTAATTACTTAATAAGATTGGAAGATTTGAAGACAAAATAATGAATGTTTTTTGATAGAAAGGTTAATCAAATGATAAATGTAGTATTGCTTCATGAAGGAGCGTTACCGACAGTAGAAGAGACATATCGGAGTTTTCAATATCTTGTAAAAAACTATGGTATAAGTCTAACGAAAATAGATACAGTACACGAAAAAACATTAAATTTGGATGCTATAGATGTAATAGTATGTGTGAGGGGACATAGTCCCATGATATATGGTATTCTAAAAGTAGCGGCACGACATAATAAAAAAATATATTTTTTACTCGATGATGCCCTTAAGGATTTACCCAAAGGTTCGTTTTGGTATCCAGAAAGAAAAAAGTGGTTGATGAAATGTTTAAGCACAAGTGATGGATTGCTTGCCTCTAATCAGTTAATTGCAGACGAATATAAACGTTATATTAAGGGGAAACAAGTAATAGTAATAAATACTGCGATTGATCCACTTTCCATACAAAAGCCACGGAAAATTGATGAGAATGTTCGTGTGGTAATGGCGGCATCAGAATGGCATACAGAAAATTTTGAGAGATATATAAAACCAATAATACCTCAGTTGATGGAGAGATTCAAAGGTAAAATAGATTTGTATTTTATCGGTTTACATCCTAACCTAGAACACAATGTTCATATACATTATGTGCCTAGTATGAGTATGAGCGACTATGTTGAATATATGAGCAGTAATAAATTTGATGTCGGAATAGGTGTATTAAGTCCAAATTATTTCACGGAACGAAAGTACTTTAATAAATTTATTGAGTATACTCGATATGGAATTTGTGGAGTTTATACAAAATGTATGCCATTTGAGCTTGTGGTAAAGGATGAGATCAATGGTTTTTTTACACAAAATACTCCCAAAGCATGGTTAGATGCCCTTTGTAAGGCGATAGAAAATACAGAGATGCGAAGAAATTGTATTGCTAACGCGCAAGAGTATCTAAAGGAAAAACATAATGAAAAGTATTTATTTGCAAAGCTAGTTGCAGAATGCCCGGAGTTGATTTCATATAAAAGCGTAATGCAGTGTAAAAAATATTTGTTTGAACTTATTCATTGGAGAGTTAGACAGCTCATCTTTAGAATATGTGAAAGAACATACCTAACATTTAGTTCCTTATCACACTTTGGTGTTAAAACTACGATAGCAAAAATTAAACGAAAACTTAGAGGAAGTCAATAGATGAAAGGTATAATACTTGCTGGTGGTGCGGGCACAAGACTTTATCCACTACGTAGATCAGACTAGATTTTTTCAACGAGCAATGGCTCATAAGAAAAATGACAGAGGATGGGCTGTTTTCCATAGGGTTAACTAACTGTGTTAACAGTGTATACAAGTAAAATACGTATGAGCGTGTATAGTAATTTAATAAGGTAGGAATTAATTAAATGAGTAATAACGTTAATCGAAGAACATTCGCAACAAATTCAATATGGAAAATGGTTGAAACATTACTATCTAAGGGAGTATCTACAATAATTTCAATTGTATTAGCTCGTATTCTTTTACCATATGATTATGGTGTTGTAGCAATAACTAGTATTTTTATTCATTTTTCTGCAATCGTAATACAGGGAGGTTTAAGTACATCACTTGTAAGAAAAAAGGATATAGATAACTTAGATTATTCTGTAGCTCTCTATTTTAGTCTGTTTGTAGCCACTGTAATGTATGGAATCTTTTATTTTGCGACTCCTTTTATTGCAGACTATTATAATGAACCTCTTTTAGTAAGTGTATTAAGAGTACAATTAATTGATTTATTTTTTTATTCTTTTGCCATTGTTCAGAACACAATCGTTGTTCGAGAGTTTCGATTTAAAGAACTATGCTTAGTATCCTTTTTGGCAAATCTTATTGGAGGTGTCATTGGTGTTATCATGGCATATCTAGGATATGGAGTCTGGTCATTGGTTGCATATACTTTGACTAAGGATTTTCTTAGTAGTTTTATTTTGCTTATAAGAGTTAAATGGATGCCAACCTTTTCCTTTTCTATATCCAGATTAAAGAGCATATTCAAAGTAAGTTCATGGATTTTTTTTGGAACAGTTTTGGATTTTGTTTCGAATAATGTTTACAATACGGTATTCGGGAAAAAATACACAAAAGATGACTTGGGTTATTACACAAAAGGCGCACAATTACCAGAATTGGTTTGCTTGCATACCTTTGGTGCTTTAAGCAGTGTATTGCTTCCTACTCTTTCCGAACATCAAGATTATCCAGAAAAACTGAAACAAATATTACGTAAAATGGTTTCCCTTACAAGTTTTGTTATCTTCCCAATGATGGGAGGAATGGCAGTTGTAGGCAGAAGTCTAATTCACTTTGTTTTTACTGAAAAATGGTTACCTTGTGTGCCAATTCTTTGGGCAACATGTGCGACCTATTCTTTTAATGTGTTTCGCTCTCTTAACATGCAATTGATCTATGCATCTGGAGAAAGTAAAAAAAGTTTTTATATTGATGCATTTAGATGTATACTGTTAATAACAAGCGTTTCAATCGGTATTTTTGTATTTGATTACAATATATATATGGTGGCATTTAACACATCATTGATTACAGTAATCGTAGTAATCGTTACGCAGTGGTTTTGTAAAAATATTTCAGGATATACTATTATGGAATGGATAAAGGATATGCTTCCTGCAACAATGTTAACAATAGTTATGTGTATCATCATATATCTATTAGGGGGAATTTTAACACAAAGTCATTATATTATGGTACTGTTAATACAAGTAGTTACTGGGATATTTGTTTATGTATTTGGAGCGATTCTTTTTAAAATTCCAGCGTTTTATGAGATAAAAAAGATTGTGTTTGAATTGTTGAAAGGAAGAAATTGATCAATGGTAAGGATGTTATTTACATATGAAGTAATGGAGCCATCCGTGGGACTTAGCCTACCTTTTTTTGAAAGAATATCTCAAAAGTATAACATTGAACTTAGAAAAAAGAGTGTAAGAGATGTCACCAATAAGGATATTGAGTGGTGTGATATTATCTATTGTATTCGGGGACAAAGTTATCTTAGTTCTGAGGTATTAAGGTTAGGAAAAGTGGCTAATAGGCTGATCGTTTGTATGTATGATGATGATTTTCTTTCCCTAGAAGATTTTATGATACGAAGGAAATTACAGATGAAAGCAATTAGGAAAAATATACAGTATTCCAACGCACTTTTTTCTGGGAATGACACCTTAGCAAAGAAGTTAAGAGAAATAAACAAGCAGATGACCTATGTTAGAATTGACACGCCGGTGAAGGAAGAAGAGTTCAATGTAAAAAGAGATTTTAAAGCGAAATCTGTTTTAAAGGTTGTGTATTATGTGAACGATGGTTCAGTAAACGATTTTGATAATGTGATTCGCAATGCTATTATGGAATTAGACCTTGAAACTAGACAATGCATCGACTGGACCTTTCTTGTGGTAAAGCCAGATTTAAAGGGTTTGGTAAATGATAATTTGGTTCACTATATTCCGAGAATGTCACTTTCGGAATTTAAAAAATATTTATCTCAGGGAGAATTTGATGTTGGTATAGCACCGTTAGTTGAAGGAGATTTTACATCATGCAAGTACATTAATAAATATATTGAATATACATTGGCTGGTATTCCATGCATCTATTCCAAAGTTGAGCCATATGAGAGCTTCGTGAAGCATGGAATTGACGGCTTGTTATGTGAAAATACTCCCAAAGCTTGGATCGATGCTTTGAATAAAATGAAAAATGAAAAATTTCGTAAAGAATGTGTTATGAATGCACAACAAAGGTTACTAGAGGATTTTGGACTAGATGAGCTGATTGAAAGAACGGTTCAACAATATCCGTTATTAGTTACCTATCAAGCCCCTCATGGAAAGAAAGTAAAGGGTGTAATGAAAGCTAAAGTGATGAATAAGGTGGTAATTGTATTTGATTATATAGGACGTGCAAGTGTTCGTATTAGAAAAGATGGGATTATTAGTCTTTTCAAATTAGTTTGGGGTCATTACATTTTAGGAAGAGACTATAATAAAATCTTCAAGGAACAAAAAAAATAATGAAATGGTAATACTATCCAGAGGATAAAAGGGAAAATGGGTATAGGTGGAGGAAGATGATAGTGAAGGAAAAGATAAAGAATATCTATCGTAGATGTATCAATAGAACTGATTTATTGAGTCGTGTGATTTGTAAGGTGATTAACCGATATAGCAAAAACAAAGTTATTGTAGAAGGCAATGCGAACAGAATTGAGATACATGGATGGTTTGCTAGAAGTTCGATTACAATCAAAGGCAATCACAATTTAGTTGTGATAGGAGGAAATCTTTCTGATAGTAAAATATTAATAGAAGGAAGTAACGCACAGATAACTACAGGCGATGGATGTAATATCTTTGAAAGCTCATTTGCTGCTATAGATGATGGAAGTAGCATTTCGATTGGAAAAAATGTTGGAATTCAACATAATACAAGATTTGTTTCAATGGAAGGACATAGGATTATTCTTGGAGATAATTGCATGATTAGTTATGATATTGAGTTTAGAAATAGTGACAGCCACTCAATCTTGGTGACGGATGAGTCTGGAAAGAAAATTCGTTCTAATCAAGCTCTAGATGTGATCATTGGTAACAATGTTTGGATTTCACAACAAGCTCTTATTTTAAAAGGGACGGCTCTAGGAGACGGATGTATTGTAGGAGCAAGGTCATTAGTACACAAAAAATCATTTGGAAATAATGAGTTAATTGTTGGGGGGCCTGCAAAATCAGTAGCGACAAACATTGAATGGCTTCTTGAAAGAATATAGTTATTCAGATAAAAGAAGGACGGAGGAGATCAAATGAAGGGAATCATACTTGCTGGAGGGGCTGGTACAAGATTATATCCACTTACAATGGTAACATCGAAACAGTTGTTGCCTATTTATGATAAACCAATGGTTTACTATCCATTGTCTACACTTATGTTAGCTGGAATCAAAGATATATTAATTATTTCAACACCAACTGATTTACCAAACTTTCAGAGATTATTGGGTGATGGTTCTGATTTTGGTATTAATTTATCTTACAAGGTTCAGCCTAGTCCAGATGGACTTGCACAAGCATTTATCCTTGGAGAAGATTTTATTGGAGATGACGCAGTTGCGATGTGTCTTGGAGACAATATCTTTTATGGTGGTAGTTTAACCGACAAGTTAAGGGATGCTGTTAGGGCGGCGAAACAGGGGAAAGCTACGATTTTTGGCTATTATGTTCATGATCCAGAACGATTTGGAATTATGGAAATTGATGAAGAAGGTAAAGTTTTGAGTGTGGAAGAAAAGCCTCAAAATCCTAAATCGAACTATTGCATTACGGGATTGTACTTTTATCCAAAAGGTGTTGCTAAGATGGCTCACAATGTGAAACCATCGGCGAGAGGTGAACTGGAAATCACTACGTTAAACGATATGTATCTTCAAAGAAATGACTTAATGGCACAGGTTTTAGGTAGGGGATTTACATGGTTGGACACTGGTACAATGGATAGTTTAACGGATGCGTCTGCTTTTGTTCAGATGGTTCAGAGACGGCAAGGGGTTGTGGTTTCTGCTCCAGAGGAGATTGCGTATATACACGATTGGATAACGAAGGAAAAACTTCTTGAATCAGCAGAGCGATATGGTAAGAGCCCATACGGACAGCATCTAAAGAATGTTGCACTTGGTAAGTTCTTTTATTAATTTAAATAAGCAATAAAAATAGGAAGGGGTGATTCTTTTGGATAAGAAAAAAGTTGGAAAGGCGATTGCATATTTGAGAAAAAGAGCTGGCTTTACACAAAAGGATCTTGCCGATCGAATTGGAATCAGTGATAAGGCTGTGTCCAAATGGGAGAGAGGGCTCGGGCTTCCTGATATTGCTTATTTTGGGAAATTATCTATTTTGTTGGACACGGATATGGATAGTTTACTAGCTGGGGATGTGATACATCATGATATGGATTGGGCAGGGCTGATGGTGCTATCTGAGAATAAAGGCGGTATTAATGTAGGGACATCAATTTATGATAAACCTATGGTTTACTATTTATTAAGTTATTTCATGCTGATTGGAATAAAAAAAATCTTTGTTGTTTGCAGACGTGATGATGAATCCTTTATAAAGATGGAGTTGGGGGATGGCAGCAAATTGGGAATGTCATTGATTTATTGCGGCTATTATAAAGAAGAGGTAAGAAGAGTAATCAATGAAGAAAAGGAATTCAGCAATTTAATGGTCGTATATGGAAGAAGCTTCATCTACGGAGTTGACCAAACACGATATTTTCATAAAGCGATGTCACATCGAGAACGTATAACGATACTATCGCTACCTAAAAAAGTTGAAGAACTAGAGTTCGAAAATAGTAGTAAGGATATGAAAACTTACAAAGCACTTATTTTTAATGATAAACGGGAAGTTGTAGAGTCAGATAATGAAGATAAAATATACACACAGTATGATTATTATCATATTCCGGTATTCTTCTGCCCTAGAAGCGACTTATTCAAATTGACTTCTCATGAAGAAACATTCGAAATAGACTTTCATGGGTTGAAAGAGCAACGATTATTTACAGAGGTTCTTGACAGAGGATATGTTGAGATGCCTATGGAAGATGTAGATCAAGTCTTAAATGTGTCTAATTTTGTGAGATTAGTACAAAATGCGTGTGGGATGAAGATTTATTGCATAGAAGAAATAGCATGGAGAAGAGGATTAATTGATCTAGAAAGATTGAAGGAGTTTGGAGAATTGAAGAAGCAGACTGCATATGGAAAGTATATTTTAAGTCTATATGACAGATATAAGAGAATTGAACAGGAATAATGAATCGACTGAGGCAAATTTACAATGGATATAGTAGTTATATATTGATTGTAAGTAAACTTTTAGTCGATTGTCATTTTAATCAGCTAAGCATAAAATATCTATAATTAGATATATTTAGATGAAATAAAAATTATTATGTATTATATTGTAATGACTTTTATAGAATTTTCAGGAGGAAGTAGAGAAATGTCTATTCAGGTACTAAAACCGAAATTTCATATTGATGAATGTCTTGATGGGGTTCGAGAGTGTTTAGAAAAAGGCTGGACAGGAATGGGATTTAAGACAGTTGAGTTCGAGAAAGAGTGGATGAATTATACAGGACATACATATGCGTATTATGTTAACTCCAATACCGTCGGACTTCATCTTGCTGTGAAGATATTAAAGATGGAGAATGGTTGGAACGATGGGGATGAAATTATCACTACACCAATCACTTTTGTATCTACAAATCATGCGATTCTCTATGAGAATATGCATGCAACATTTGCCGACGTAGATGAGTATCTTTGCATCGACCCTGAAGATGTAAAGAAAAAAATTAATGATAGAACACGTGCTATTATTTTTGTTGGCTACGGTGGACGTGTTGGTCAGTTAGATAAGATTATAGAGATATGTAAAGAACATAACTTAAAACTAATCCTTGATGCGGCGCATATGGCGGGAACACGTGTGAATGGAGTATGCCCTGGTACTTGGGATGGAGTAGATGTTACAGTATATTCCTTCCAAGCAGTTAAGAACTTGCCTACAGGTGATAGTGGTATGGTATGCTTCGCGCATGAAGACCAGGATAAGCTAGCTCGTCAGCTTGCATGGCTTGGTATTAATAAAGATACTTATGCAAGATCCAATGCGGGAACATATGCCTGGAAGTATGACGTGGATTATGTAGGCTACAAATATAATGGTAATGCTATTATGGCAGCAATTGCTCTTACACAGCTTAAGTATCTTGACGAAGAGAATGCAAGAAGAAGAGAGATCGTGGCAAAGTATACCGAAGCTTTTAAAAACAATGATAAAATCAAGATAGTTGGCGCGCCATATGCAGACGAGTGTGCTTATCATATCTATGAATTAATTGTTCCTGATCGACAGAAGTTACTTGGGGATCTTCAGAAGAAAGAAATCTACTGTGGTGTTCATTATCGTGATAATACAGAGTATAGCATGTATCAGTATGCAAATGGTACATGCCCTAGAGCACATGAGGTAAGTGAGCATATTATTACGTTGCCACTTCATATGTGGTTAACGGATGAAGATATTAATTTTATTATAGAGGGTGTATTGGCTAGCGTTAAAGAAATGGAGGCATTATAGAATGGCTTTATGTGAAACAATTTATGGAAAATTTGTTGATCTAAAGTGTGTAACAGAAGATGATGCTGAATTTACGTTAGAGCTTCGTCAAGACCCTGAATTTGCGAAATTTCTTCCGCGAATAGATAATACTTTGGAAGAGCAAATCGACTGGATTAAGAAACAAAGAGAAGAGAAGGGGGATTACTTCTTCTGTGTTTGGAGTAAAGATGGTAGAAGATTGGGAACTGTAGGACTTGTGGATGTTTTTGATGAGGTACCCCAGGGTGGACGCTTGGCGTTAAAGGGAAATGCATTCGAAAACATAGAGTCATATATGCTGACACTTCAGTATGCATTTTACGAGCTGAAAGTAAAGAGCATATGGGGGTTTGTGTATTTGGAAAATGAGCGCGCTGCACGATTTAATGCTCAGTTTGGAGCAGTATTCAAAGAACCCTCACAACTTGAAAATGGAAGATGGATTAAAGAACTAATACAATCAAGAGATGATTTTGAAATATCAATGAAAAAATTGACACGCATGCTATATAGAGGAGACATTCCGGGAGAATTGTCATTTAAGAAACAACTGGAATCTTTTTTCTTATAAAAAGCGTATGCTTTGATATAGCTGATAAGTAATATGAGGAGCGAGTAAATATGTTGATACTAGATAAAAGGATTATACTTGTAACAGGTGCTAGTAGAGGAATTGGTTTGGCTATAGTTAAAAGATTAGCCTCTGAGGGTGCTATAGTATTTGCTGGAATGAGAAATGAAAGCAACATAATGGAAAACGAGGATGTAAGTTCGATTGATGGAAAAGTAATACCAATTAAGTTAGATGTTTGCGATAAGGAATCTATAAAAAAATGTATTCTTGAGATTAAGAAAATGTATGGGAAATTGGATGTGCTTGTGAATAATGCGGGGATTATGATTACCGGACGCATGGAGATGGCAAGTGATGATGCAGTTGATAAAGTCTTTAATACGAATGTATTTGGATTATTACATGTGAGTCAGATGGCTATTCGTCTATTAAAAAAATCGGATGCAGGAACTATAATTAATATCTCATCTATCCTGGGGGATGTTGGAGATATAGGCCAAACAGTATATGCAGCATCAAAAGCAGCAGTTTCAAGTATGACACGAACTTGGGCTAGAGAATATGCACCAATGGGAATACGTGTGAATGCAATTGCACCTGGAAACACTGATACAGATATGTTTAATATGATAGATGATGACAAGCTTGAAGATGCAATTGCGTTGATTGGTCTTGGACGTCTAGCTAAACCTGATGAGATTGCAAAAGTGGCATTGTTTTTGGCATCTACAATGTCCAGTTATGTAACGGGCGAAATAATAGGTGTTAATGGTGGTCTTATATTGTAAAGTGGAGGATGAAATGGATTATTTGCTAAAAAATAAAATCGCCTTTGTTACAGGATGCGATCAGGGGATAGGATATAGTATATGCGAAGCGTTTGTTAAAGCTGGTGCTATTGTATATGCGAATGTGCTGAAAATGGAGTCCATAAGCAAATTGAGCGCTTTAAATGATGATTTATCAGGTGGAAAGGCAATTCCTGTTCAGTTTGATATAGTGGATAAGCATGAAATTGCAAATTGCATAAATAAAATTAAAAATGAACAGAATGGGCGATTAGATATATTAATAAATAATGCTGGAGTGAAAATAGATTGTTTAATTGAAATG
Organism: Bacillota bacterium; assembly: GCA_023410575.1. GTDB lineage: Bacteria > Bacillota > Clostridia > Lachnospirales > Lachnospiraceae > Lachnoclostridium. The sequence goes on from JAEYPP010000016.1 coordinate 111,477, forward strand.
ATAGATGATGAAAGCATAAAGAAAATGATGGATGTCAATGTTATTGGACTTATTCATGTAACTCAAATGGCACTTAGTCTACTAAAAAGAAATCCGGGAGGCGCTTCCATTATTAATATATCGTCAATCGTTGGACTTAAAGGAAATACAGGACAGTCTGTGTATGGTGCCACTAAAGGTGCTGTGGCATCTTTGACAAAAAGTTGGGCAAAGGAATTTGCACCCAAAAAAATTAGGGTTAATGCTGTAGCACCAGGGAGTATAGATACAGAAATGTTTTATACGACTAGTGATGAGACTATGAAGAAAAGCATAGAGGCAATTGGAATGGGACGATTGGGTAAACCAGAGGAGGTTGCTAGTGTGATTTTGTTTTTAGCATCCGATTTATCTAGTTATGTTACTGGAGAATTGATAGGGGTAAATGGAGGCCTATTTATGTAATAACATGTGATTAAGGCAGATTTTGCTGTTTGGAACGGTCATAAATAATATGAGATTTGTACGACTTTGGGCTATAAATAAAAAGGAGTAAATAGGAGGATATTAATATGAACAATATGGATAAATACACAGAGGTATTCACAAAAACATTTGATATTACAGCAGACGTGGCAAAACAAGTTAAATATCAAGATATCGCTGCATGGGATTCGGTAGGTCATATGGGATTAGTTGCAGAAATTGAAGATGCATTTGACATAATGATGGATACAGATGATATTATTGACTTTAGTTCATTTGAGAAGGGGATGGAAATCCTTAGTGCAAAATATGATGTGGTATTTTAAACAATTTAAAAACAGAATAGCACTTATATCCGATGAAGGAATACAGTTGACTTATGAGCAACTACAGGAGGAAAATGATAAAGTTGCCAATATTATTCAAAATAGATGCTTGGTATTTTCCTTGTGCAGTAATACAATCGGTTCTGTTGTAGGATATACAGCATTTATGAGGAATAATATTGTTCCAGTTTTACTGAATGCTCATTTAGATTTAGAACTCCTTAAAAATTTGATGGATACTTACTGCCCAGCATATATTTGGATACCTTCAGATATTGGAGAGGCAGTAGTGTTTGACGAATTATCAGTAGTTTACGAAAGTATGAATTATATACTTCTAAAGACGAGTTATGAAAAATCGTATCCAATGATTGATGAATTAGGTCTGTTACTTACTACATCTGGTTCCACAGGTAGTCCGAAATTTGTTCGACAAACATATACTAATGTTATGACCAATGCGGAACAGATTGCAGAATACTTAGAGTTGGATGAAACAGAAAGACCGGTAACAACTTTACCTATGAACTACACATATGGCTGTTCTATTATTAATAGTCATCTTCTTGTTGGGGCTACAATTTTGCTTACGGATAAAACATTGATGGGCAGAGAATTTTGGTCGTTCATGAAAGAACAGAAAGCTACATCGTTCGGCGGAGTTCCATATACATATGAGATGTTGGACAAACTTCGTTTCTTCAGAATGGATTTGCCAGATCTTCGTTACATGACTCAAGCAGGTGGTAAGCTTTCTCCTGAGCTTCATAAGAAATTCGCTGAATATGCAATTGAGAAAGATAAGAAGTTTATTGTTATGTATGGTGCTTGTGAGGCTACTGCACGAATGGGCTATCTTCCGGCTGAAAAATCTTTGGACAAGTATGGTAGTTGTGGAATTGCTATTCCAAGAGGAAAGTTCTATTTAATAGATGCGGATGACAAAGTCATTGAAGAACCTGAGGTTACGGGTGAATTGGTTTATGAAGGGGCCAACGTAACATTGGGATATGCTGAGTGCGGAGACGATCTTATCAAAGGTGATGAGCGTCATGGTGTACTGCAGACAGGAGATATGGCAAAGCGCGATAAAGATGGATTTTACTTTATTGTTGGTCGTAAGAAACGTTTCTTGAAAATTTATGGCAATAGAGTTAATCTTGATGAAGTAGATAGGCTTATCAAAGCTCAATTTAACTTTATGGAATGTGCAAGTACTGGTGTTGACGATCATATGTATATTTTCGTTACGGATAATTCTGTAGTAGAAGATGTAAGAAAGTTTATTTCTGAAAAGACTCGACTTAATCCAACAGCATTTAAAGTAATCAAGATTGATGAAATTCCGAAAAATGATGCTGGAAAGACGCTTTATAAGGAGTTGTCAAAGTATTATGAGTAATCCAAAAATTCAGTTGTTTATTACGCCATTTGCAGGTGGATCAAAGAATTCGTTTCAGCATTTGAAGATATTTTGACGAGGAAATTGAAGTGTTTACCGTAGAATATCCGGGAAGAGGCTCACGCATTCGTGAGTCTCTTTTTGGGACAATGTATGGGAGATAATCATTTTTTTATCAATCAATGTGGAAAAGAAATGTCAGAAATCATTTCGAGAGAAATAAAGAGATATATTCATTAGATGGATATGAAGAGAGGAGTCATACAGTGAATTATAATGAAATAATGAATATCGCTCCGTATTCTTTAGATAGAGAGCAGAAGAATAGACTATTGACTGAAAGATTGAAGGAACTGACGGAATATCATGTAAGTAATTGCTCGGAATATAATAAAATGCTGAGAAGTATAAATTATGATTCGGGTGAAGTTGAAAGTTATTATGATTTGCCTTTTTTACCTGTACGACTTTTTAAGGAATTAGAGCTAAAAAGCGTTCAACAAGACGAAGTGTTTAAAACGATGACATCATCTGGTACATCAGGACAAGCTGTATCAAAGATATATCTTGATAAAGAAACTGCAAGTAATCAACAAAAAACTATGGTTAAGATTGTATCTGAGTTTATTGGAGGCAGTAGAATGCCAATGCTGATTATTGATTGCCCATCTGTTGTAAAAAACAGATTAATGTTCTCTGCAAGAGGGGCAGGTATTCTTGGGTTTTCAATGTTTGGCTCAGATAAAGAATATGCCTTAAATGATGATATGCAATTGGATGTAGAAGCTGTAAAAGCATTTCTTGAAAAGCATAAAGGGAAGAGAATCTTTATGTTTGGTTTTACTTTTATGGTATGGCAGCATTTTTATAAAGAACTGATTCGTCTAGAACAAGAGGGAATCTCGTTTGACTTATCGAATGGTATCTTAATTCATGGCGGTGGTTGGAAAAAACTAATAAGTGAAGCGGTATCTCAAGAAGAGTTTCATCAAAGGCTTAAAGATGTCTGTGGACTCAACTCAATTCATGATTATTATGGCATGGTTGAACAAACGGGCTGTATCTATATGCAGTGTGAGTGTGGGCATCTACATGCAAGTATATTCTCAGATGTTATCATGAGAAGACCAAGAGATTTTTCTATTTGTGACCAAGGGGAAAGAGGAATTATACAGGTATTATCTATGCTTCCACAATCTTATCCTGGACATTCACTTTTAACGGAAGACGAAGGAATTATACTAGGTGAAGATGATTGTCCTTGTGGTAGAAAAGGAAAGTATTTTAAGATAATTGGAAGACTTAAAAATGCAGAGATCAGGGGGTGCAGTGATACTTATGCAGCAAAGTTCAATTAGTAACATTATTGATTTTACGGATTACAATATCACCTATGCTGTTGGTAATTGTGATACATTAAAGCAAATGCAAATGGTACCAACATTAGCCCCTTTTTCGGAAAGTGTAATCACACTTTTAAATAATATATCTAAGGAATTGTTGTCTGATGGAGATGCAAAAGCGTATCCTGATGTAATAACTCTAGCATTTTGGATGAGAAAAGCATCGACTGAAAGTCTTAAAAAACGATTCATTGTCGAAGATAATAGTATTATGCAACAAGGGCGAGGAATTGTGTTTCATATTTCACCTTCCAATGTTCCAGTTAACTTTGCATATTCTTTAGTAACTGGTTTACTATGTGGCAATGCTAATATTGTCAGGATACCATCAAAAGAATTCCCACAAGTAAATATTATTAACAGAGCGATAAGCAAGGTATTGGAACAGGATAATACCTTATCTCCCTATATCGTTTTTGTAAAGTATGGACATGATAGTTCGGTGAATGATGCATTTTCTTTGATTGCTGATGTTCGAGTTGTATGGGGAGGTAATAATACCATTGCAGAGCTTAGGAAATCTCCGATAAAACCAAGAGCAACAGAAATAACATTTGCAGACCGATTTTCAATAGCTGTTATAGATTCCGATAAATATATGAGCATGGAAAATAAGGCAGATATCGCAAACAGTTTTTATAATGATACTTATCTAACTGATCAGAACGCGTGTACCTCACCAAGAGTTGTTGTGTGGATGGGGAGTCAAATTCGTGATGCCAAGCAGTTGTTCTGGAAAGAACTACAAGTACTTGTTGATAAGAAATATGAGATACAGGGTGTACAAGCTGTTAACAAGTTGACTAGCAGTTATTTGCTCGCTGTGGCACAGGATAATGTAAAAAAAGAAGTAGGTGAAAACAATCTAATCGTACGAATGAAAGTGGAATCTCTTACTTCTAAACTGATCGAACTAAAAGATAATTCGGGGTATTTCTTTGAGTATGAGTGTCAAAATATCATGGAGTTAAGTGATTTATGCAACGATAGTAGATGCCAGACAGTTTCTTATATAGGAGATAAGGAGATGTTTGTTCCACTTATCACAAGTGGCATTCGTGGAATTGATCGAATTGTACCAATCGGTAAAACTATGGATTTTGACTTGATTTGGGATGGATATAATCTTTTGGAACGATTAACTAGAAATATTACGTTATTATAAAAGGTTTATATTTTATATAGCCAGGGGGAACATACATTGAGGAGCAAGATTAAAATTGGAACACGAAAAGTAGCTATTATTGGGGCGGGATTCGTAGGTTCATCGATTGCGTATGCGCTTGCTATTAGGGATATTGCAAGAGAAGTTGTATTAATAGATATTAATAAAGAAAAGGCAGAAGGTGAGGCATGGGATATCCGCCATGGTTTGCCAATTATGGGAACAACGGATTTATACGCTGGAGACTATTCTGATTGTGCCGATTGCGACTTGATTGTGATTACTGCTGGAAGAAACAGAAGAGCTTTAGAAACAAGGCTTGACCTTACCAATGATAACGTAAAAACAATGCAATCCGTTGTTGAATCAATCCAACAGTATTATACGCGAGGCGTTATCTTAGTTATTTCTAATCCTGTGGATGTGTTAACATATAAAGTAGATGAATGGATGGGATTACCCAATGGTATGGTATTTGGATCGGGATGTATCTTGGATACCTCTCGATTTATTAGAAGTATTGCAGATTATGTTGAATTACAAACAGGAGTTATTAATGGATACTTGGTGGGTGAACATGGAGATAGTCAAGTACCGGTATGGAGTAGAATAACGATTGGTGGAATACCAATCGAGGAGTATTGCAATGATGTGAATATCTCATGGAATGATGATATTAAAAACATGCTTACTGAAAAAACTCGTAATATGGGTGCTGCAATTATTAAAGCAAAAGACAGAACACATTATGGCATAGCAACCTGCGTTTGTTGTATTGCAGATGCTGTAATTAATATGAAGCCAACGATAGCTTCTGTATCATCTCGTTTACAAGGCGAGCATGGTGTTCGAGATGTGGCATTATCAGTACCATCTGTGATAGGACCAGCGGGTGTCCAACAACGTATAAGAGAAAGATGGAAACCGGATGAGTATGAGGGATTTTTTGCTGCAGTAGAAAAAGTTAGAAAAGTCATACAAGTGATAGATTAGGAGGTTTATATGGGACAAATTAAAGTAACAAAAACACCAATCAAAGGATTGTATGTTATTGAACCAACTGTACATGGTGATAACCGAGGATATTTTATTGAAACTTACAACCAGAAGGATATGCAGGAAGCTGGACTTGATATGGTTTTTGTTCAGGATAATCAAAGTATGTCTACAAAGGGTGTACTTCGAGGACTTCATTTTCAAAAAGAGTTTCCTCAAGGAAAACTTGTAAGAGTAATTAAGGGAGCTGTCTTTGATGTAGCAGTTGACCTTCGAGCTGATAGTGAAACTTATGGAAAGTGGTATGGAGTGGAATTAACAGAGGACAATAAGAAACAGTTTTATGTTTCTGAAGGTTTTGCACATGGATTTTTAGTATTATCGGATACTGCAGAGTTCTGTTATAAAGTTACAGACTTTTATCATCCAGGAGATGAAGGTGGATTAGCTTGGAATGATCCTGAAATTGGAATCGAGTGGCCAGGCGTAGTTGGAGAATATAACGGAACAGCATCGAGTGAGGGATTTGCTATGGTAGATGGCACAAAATTAAATCTAAGCGATAAGGATCAAAAGTGGCTTGGTTTAAAAGATACGTTCAGATTTTAGATTATGATAGAGGCAGCAATATATGAGGGGAGGCATCTGTAGTGAAAGGTTTAAAAGTAGATTTTGAGTTCACTAAGAAAGAAGAATTTGGGAAAGAAGTAATTGAAAAAAAGGTACAGTGTTTGTTTGAACATACAAAGTATCGATTGATTGATATATGGTGTATTCTTGATAAAAAAACTTATGTCTCAGATTTTCCGGCATTGTATTATATCAATGAATGTATGATTGAATTTGAGTGTCCTGACGATTGCGATGCAGAGGCTGCATGTAATGAAGTTGAGAAAATGATTGAAGAGATGGCAAAGGAAGAAGATTCTTTGTTATCCATTCATTCAATAAAACATAGTAGAGTTTCAATCAAAAATGATTCACTGGAATCAAAGGAACATAAGGACACGAAAGTTTTTGTTACAGGTGTAGCTGGACAGTTAGGACACGATGTTATGAATCGCCTTTATGAGTGTGGTTATTATGGCATAGGAACAGATTTAGGTGAGGATTATCAGGGAATTCAGGATAAAAGTCCAGTGACTGCAATGCCATATATCTCATTAAACATTATGGATGCCAAAGATGTTAATGAAGTTATTGCAGAGATTAATCCAGATGTTGTGATTCACTGTGCGGCCTGGAATGCAGTAGACCAGGCAGAAGACAAATCTAGGATGGATATTGTACATTCAACCAATGTGGATGGAACTCAAAACATTGCGAATGCTTGTGCTAAAATTGGTTGTAAGATGGTATACATTAGTACCGATTATGTTTTTGATGGTTCAGGTAATGAGCCATGGAAGGCTGACTCTAAGGAATTTGGTGCATTGAATGTCTATGGGCAGACAAAGCTTGCAGGTGAGCTAGCGGTATCTCAGACTTTAAGTAACTATTTCATTGTACGTACTTCATGGGCATATGGAATTAGTGGAAAGAATTTTGTGAAAGCTATGTTAGATATTGGAAAGAAATATAGTACTGTACGAGTAGTCAATGATCAAATAGGAACACCTATGTATATGAAAGATTTAGCACACCTTCTTGTTGAAATGATTGCTACAGATAAGTATGGATACTATAATGCGACAAATGAGGGCGGTTATATTAGTTGGTATGATTTTGCATGTGAGATATTTCGACAAGCGGGTCTAACTACAACGGTATTACCTGTGAGTTCTAAAGAATATGGTATTAATCGAGCAACAAGACCAGCGAATAGTAGATTAGATAAAAGTAAGCTTGAGGAGAATGGGTTTAAACTCTTGCCAGATTGGAAGGATGCTCTAAGAAGATATTTAGAGGAGCTGAATAATCTGGAAAAATAGATTATTGGTGCTACTCTAAATGTTGTATCTTTTATTTAGTGGTTAAATATTTAATGTAGAAAGTTGGATTATGTTGAAAAAGAGTGTAATAAGTGTATAATGTTATCTGATACTTGTTTTTATTGAAAACATTCAAGGATTCAACTAACTCAAAAGAAACTGAATTCGAGAAGGGTTAGCTATTGAGAATCATAATTCGAATAGATGAATAGTCATTTTATTTAAGTATTAACTAAAAGGTGGATTTATGCAGAAATTGGTGAGAGATAAAAAAATTGTAATTCGTAGAATATTTATACTAATGATAGATTGTCTTACAGCAATCATAGTAAGTTGTTTGGCATTATTTATTCGATTTGATTTTAAAGTAGATAGTATACCATCGTATTTTCTTGACAGTATATGGAGTTATATGCCAATCGGAGTAATGTCAGTTTTTATTGTATACTATCTATTTCGTCTTTACCACAGTATGTGGAAATTTGTTGGTATAGTAGAATTAGAGAATGTCATAATGGCAGGTATTACAGTTGCAGTAATTCAGTTTATCGGTTATCAGATATTACAGTTACCAATTCCGAGAAGTTATTACATATTATATGGTATTTTCTTAGTGGGATTTACAGCTGTTACTCGAATTGGATATCGAGCTATTCGTCTATTTATAAAAAGAAGAACTGATTCTCAGGGCGAGAACGTAATGATAATTGGAGCAGGAGAAGCAGGTAATGTCATTATTAAAGAAATGCTCAATAGCCATCACTTAAATAAAAATATCAAGTGTATCATTGATGATGATGTGAAAAAGATTGGTAAGTACATTCATGGAATTCGTGTTGTAGGAAATCGTGATACTATATTACTTAATGTTGATAAATATGGGGTTACAGAAATTACGATTGCTATGCCTTCTGTTTCAAAAAAAGTAATCAGAGAAATAGTTACGATATGCAAAGAAACAGGTTGTAAACTGAAAATCTTACCTGGTATTTACCAGCTTGTGAATGGTGACGTATCCACCGATAAGTTAAGAGATGTAGAAGTAGAAGATTTATTAGGACGAGACCCGATCAAGGTTGATATTGAATCAATTATGGGGTATGTAGCAAAAAAAGTTGTCATGGTAACCGGTGGAGGTGGTTCTATCGGTTCCGAGTTATGTCGTCAAATAGCATCACATAAACCAAAACAATTAATCATTCTCGATATATATGAGAACAATGCATATGATATTCAACAAGAATTACTGCATGATCACCCAGAGTTAGATCTCGTGGTACTGATAGCTTCTGTGCGAAATACAAAGCGAGTGAATCAGATTTTTGAAAAATATCAACCAGATATTGTTTACCACGCAGCTGCACACAAGCATGTTCCATTGATGGAAGTAAGCCCAAATGAAGCAGTAAAAAATAATGTCTTTGGTACATTAAAGGTTGTAAAAGCTTCTGATAAGTATGGTGTTAAAAAGTTTGTTATGATATCCACAGATAAAGCAGTCAATCCAACGAATATTATGGGTGCAACAAAGCGTATCTGTGAGATGATTGTACAGACATATAACAGACGCTCGAATACAGAATTTGTTGCTGTTCGATTTGGTAATGTACTTGGTAGCAATGGTAGTGTCATTCCTCTGTTTAAGAAGCAAATCCAAGAAGGAGGGCCAGTGACGGTAACGCATCCAGATATTATTAGATATTTTATGACTATCTCTGAGGCAGTATCACTTGTGTTACAGGCAGGAGCATATGCAAAAGGTGGAGAAATCTTTGTTCTTGATATGGGAGAACCAGTTAAGATCTTAGATTTAGCCAATAACTTAATACGATTATCAGGTTATGAACCAAATGAAGATATTGCAGTAACATTTACTGGGCTTAGACCTGGCGAGAAATTATATGAAGAATTATTAATGGAAGAAGAAGGGATGCAGGATACAGCCAATTCTTTAATTCATATAGGAAAGCCTATCACAATTGATGAGGATAATTTTTTGAAACAATTGGACGAGCTTTATGAATATGTAATTGAGGAACCAGATGATATACGTCGTGTGGTAGCAAAAATCGTTGATACTTATCACTATGAAGATATTGAAAGGTAATGCAAAATGACTTCTATTGATTAAAAGTTAAATTGTAGAAGATTATAAAACAATAGATAATTGGGATACTTTGTTGTATAATAAAATGTAATTTTTTTTAATGAGGTATACAATGAAGTTAGTTTTTAGTATTTTAAAAGGAATTCTAATAGGTATTGCGAATATCATTCCAGGTGTTAGTGGTGGAACGATGGCAGTATCCATGGGTATCTACGATCAGATTATAAGTTCAATTACGGGACTATTTAAGCATTTTAAGAAAAGTATTATTACCTTATTACCTTATGCAATAGGTATGGTGATTGGAGTTATTGGTTTATCATATCTGATTGAACCGATGTTCGAGAGATTTCCATTACAAACAGCGTCCCTTTTTGTAGGATTAATTATTGGAGGATTGCCAATACTTTTAAAAAAAGTAAAAGGGAAAAGAGTCAATGGTGTCGGGCTATTGCTTTTTCTTTTGTTTTTCGCTATTATTGTTGGATTACAATTTTTTGGACAAGATGAGACAGAAGTAGTTATTCAATTATCTGTAATCGAAGTCATTAAATTGTTCTTTATCGGGGTGTTAGCTTCTGCGACGATGGTGATTCCAGGGGTTAGTGGTTCCATGATTTTGCTTACGGTTGGATACTATAATCCTATTATTCAGACAATTAATCGTTGTACGAGTGCAATATCTTCTTTTCATGGAGAAGAATTACTTCATGCATTCGGTATCTTGTTACCATTTGGGATTGGTATCGTTGTTGGAATTTTTGCCATTGCGAAAGTAATTGAGTTTTTGTTAGCTCATGCAGAAAGAAAGACTTATTACGCAATCTTAGGTCTGGTGGTTGCTTCGCCAGTTTCGGTTTACATGAGTGTTGATATTACAACAATCTCTGCATGGAGCGTCATTGTAAGTATCGTTACCTTTGTTGTCGGATTTATTATTGCATTCTTTTTAGGAGAAAACAAAAGTACAGTAGAAAGTTAATAATGGTGATTGTTAATGAAACGTAAGACGGGCTTCCTAGTAGGAATTATAATAGTACTATGTTTAATTAGTTTTGTAATTATTAAGGTAGCTGGAAGAAAAAATGTAAATCCAGTAGAGAAAGAAGATAGTGATGAAATTGTAATTTTGACCTCTTTTTATCCGATGTATGTTTTGACGGTTAATTTGGTAGATGGTTTAGATGGAGTTCGGGTTGTTAACTTAACTAACAATCAGACAGGCTGTGTTCATGACTATCAATTGACAACGAAAGACATGCGTGAAATAGCAGATGCTGATATTGTTATTTTAAATGGTGGTGAGATGGAAGAGTTCATGGAAGGGGTTATTGACAACTATCCTAAGCTTAAGGTAATCGATGCAAGTGAGGGAATCGAGTTCTTAACAGGCTTTGATCATGATCATGACCATGAAGAGGCAAAGCAAGACCATGAAGAAGACAATACAGAGTCTAAGCACGAAGAAGATTATACAGCAACAGAGGCTGATCATGAGGAAGGCAATGTAGGAATTGATACAACTCATGAGGAAGTAGATTCCCATCATCATAGTGATATTAATGGACATGTTTGGATGAATATGGATTTGTACCAAAAGCAAATCATGACAGTTACATCTAAGCTAAGTGAATATGATAAAGCGAATGCAGAAGTATACAAAAAAAATGCACAGAGTTATACTGATAAAGTAAATGCATTAAAAGAAGAATTTCAAGATGTATATCAATTGGCAGATGGAAAAGAAATTGTTATTTTCCATGATGCTTTTGCTTATTTAGCACAGCAGATGAATATGGAAGTAGTATGTGTCGTAGATACGGATTCCGAATCCGCATTAAGTGCAGGTGAATTAGCTGAGGTGTTAGAAGAGATTAAGCGACATTCGATTCAGTATCTATTTACGGAGGAACAGTATAGTACCGTAGTTGCCAACCGCGTTGCTAAGGAAACAGATGCCATGGTATATGTAATGGATTCTTTAGTAACAGGAGAGGCAGATTCCAATGCGTATTTAAATGGTATGCGTAATAATCTAGAGATGTTACGTCAAGCATTTTCAATCAATAATTAGTTTGAATTGAAGCTTAAGTAATGGCCAAAGCTCATGATAGGAAGGTTAGATATGGATAAGAAACCAAAACAAACTGGGCAATGTTCGCATATGGAGCAGGGTGCGTGTGGACTACATTGTATAAAAATGAATGATATTGGAGTGACGATCGGGAAGACGAAGATTATTGAACATATCAACCTTCATATTCATTGTGGTAGGCTTACTGTTATTATTGGTCGTAATGGAGCAGGAAAAAGCACATTAATTAAGGCTATGCTTGGGGAAATACAGCATGAAGGAACGATAGAGTTTAAAAATATCAAAGAGGATACAATGTCGAATCTCAAAATTGGATATGTTCCGCAACATCTGAATGTTGAAAAGAATACTCCAACGAGTGTGTTTGATATGTTTGCAAGCTATATTAGTTCTTATCCTGTATTTTTAGGAAGAAAAAAGAAGTTATATGAGACAATAAAAAAACAATTAGAGATGTTTAAAGCTCAGGAATTGATTGATAAAAGAGTCTGTGATTTATCAGGTGGTGAGTTGCAGAGAGTATTATTATCGATTGCATGTACCCCAACACCTAATTTATTATTACTCGATGAACCAGTTTCAGGTATTGATCGAAATGGTATGGAGCTATTTTATCATAACATAGATAGGTTAAAGAAAGAGTATGATATGGCCTTTATCCTTGTTTCTCATGACCTAGAATTTGTAGAAAAATATGCAGATTATGTGATTTTACTGGATCGTTCCATCATTAAAGAGGGTACTCCCGAGGAAGTATTACAGAGTCAAGAATTTAAAGAAATCTTTGGAAGTACACGAAAGGCTTGGGTATAGGTTTTATACTACACATAGAAGGAAATGCAAAGATGAGCGGAATTTATCAAATTATGGAGAGTATACTTCCATTAGAGTTAATAAAATATGATTTTATGAAAAATGCTTTATTGGCAGTTTTAATTATCACGCCTTTATTCGGGATCGTTGGTACGATGATTGTTAATAATAAATTAGCCTTTTTTTCAGATGCACTAGGTCATTCTGTATTCACTGGCATAGCAATTGGTATTATACTAGGGGTTTCTGATACGAATATATCCACCATTTTATTTGCAGTTGTATTTGCCTTACTACTGAATTGGATTAAGAGAAAAAAAACAATTTCTACGGATACGATTATTTCTGTGTTTTCATCAACGAGTACTGCAATTGGATTAGTAATCTTATCAAGAAATGGTAATTTCTCAAAGTACTCTGCTTTATTCGTTGGTGATATCTTAAATATCACGCCAAGGGAAATCGTTTTTTTACTCATCATTTTTATCGTAGTTCTAATTTTCTGGTTTACTAGTTTTAATAAGCTTCATGCAGTAAGTCTTAATTCCAGTCTGGCAAAAAGTAAAGGAATCTCGATTCGATTAATTGAAAATATATTTGCAGTTATCATTGCCTTAATTGTTATGCTGACAATTAAATTGGTTGGAATTCTGATTATTAATGCCTTGTTAATTTTACCTGCAGCTGCTGCAAGAAATATATCATCTAATATGAAGGAATATCATATCTTTAGTATTGTAATATCTATTTTTTCTGGATTATTAGGATTGATTCTGTCTTATTATCTTAGTTTAGCAACAGGACCAACGATTGTAATTATTGCAGCTATTATATTCTTCTTGACCTTGGTGTTAAGACCGGTCGTGAATGAATAAATAAAGGCTACTACAAAATTGGAGGCAATATGCAGGATAAGCAAACATATCTAAAAATTATTGTAAATTTTGTGATTATGATTGCACTCTTACTATTGGCTATGATTTTTTTACCGAAGCTAATATCGTTTTTCTGGCCATTTGTCCTAGCATTTATCTTAAGCTTAATAGCCAATCCTGTTGTTCGATTTATGGAACAAAGGATTCATATCAAAAGAAAACATGGATCTGCTATTATTATACTTGTTGTAATACTGGTAATTGTCAGTCTTATGCTTTTCGTTGGATTTTTACTTGTAAAGGAAGCAATACGTTTGATAGCAGATTTACCTACCATTTTTAAGGAGGTTCATGAGTTAGCAGATAAACTTGGTGAGCGTCTTTCAATGTTACCACTTCTATCGCCTGACAGAGTAGAAGTAGCTTTGACAGAGTTGATTTCAGGTGTAAGTAACTGGATCAACCAATTCGTAGAGGCAGCGAACATATTGAACTTATCAAAAGCTGGTAATTTTGTGAAAGAAATTGGTAATGCATTTTTTCTGTGTACGATTACAATACTATCCACTTATTTTTTTATTACATATCGCGACATAATGGAGAAAAGGGTTAAGAAGATATTTCCTAAGTCAGTTGTTACAAGTATGGAATTAGTAACCTCGAATTTTAGAGTTGCGCTTTTGGGATATTTTAAAGCCCAGCTTGAAATTATGGTAATTTTAATCATATTTATGTTCTTTGTCTTTGCTTTTTTAAACATTCGGTATGCTTTTTTTCTTTCTATACTGATTGGATTTATTGATTTTTTACCAATCTTTGGTACTGGGCTTATTCTTTGGCCATGGGCATTGCTTGATTTTATTAACGGAAATTATATTAGAGCTATTGTAATATTAGGACTATATCTAATCTGTCAGATTACAAAACAGATATTACAGCCTAAATTGGTAGGAAGTAGCATAAAAATCAATTCATTTGTTGCAGTATTATTTATGTATATTGGATATCGATTTCATGGTGTATTAGGAATGATTTTAGGAATTCCATTCGGGCTTATATTGGTTAATTTTTATCGAATGGGAATGTTTGACCGTTTCTTACGTGGATTTCGCATCCTATTTTATGATCTCAATCAATTTCGCAAATTCTAATCTATAGTAACTTTCAACGCTAACATTCAATAAAAAAAGGGTACTGTTGCCCTAAGGGCGTTATGAATAAAGAATGAAGGGAGATGGTATATTTTCGCTGTAGCGCTACGCTCACAAGCCCCACAAAGTGCGTGGGGACTTGTAAGGCACTCCGAAAAATACCATCGCCCTTCATTCTTTCATACAATATTCAGCTAGTGCAACAGCCACTTTAACACTCATATTTTATCGATTTGCTCTCTTACGAAGAGTTGGATCAAGTATCTTTTTACGGATACGTAGACTCTTAGGAGTAACCTCGAGTAACTCATCTGTCTCAATAAACTCAAGTGCTTGCTCTAAGCTTAAAATTCTTGGTGGAGATAAGCGAAGCGCTTCATCTGCACTAGAGGAACGAGTATTAGTTAACTGTTTACGTTTGCAAACATTTAATTCAATGTCTTCTGCTTTACCATTCTGTCCAATAACCATACCAGAGTAAACTTTTTCACCCGGTCCGATAAATAAAGTACCACGTTCTTGCGCACTATATAAACCATAGGTTACAGATTCTCCGCTTTCAAACGCAATCAGTGAACCTTGTTTACGATATTGAATATCTCCTTTGTATGGGCCATAACCTTCGTAGGAAGTATTAATTACACCATTACCCTTAGTATCAGTCATGAATTCTCCACGGTAGCCAATAAGTCCACGTGCTGGAATTAAGAATTCGAGTCGTGTAGTACCATTGCTTCCAGTATGCATGCCGAGTAACTCTCCCTTACGTTGGGATAACTTATCAATTACAGTACCTGTAAATTCATCTGGTACATCGACATAAGCACGTTCCATTGGCTCTGTTTTCTTGCCATTTTCATCAGTATGATATAAAACTTCTGCTTTACTTACAGCAAACTCGTAACCTTCACGTCTCATGTTTTCAATTAATACGGAAAGATGTAACTCACCACGACCGGATACTTTATAACTTTCTGTTTGTTCTGTTTCTTCTACACGTAAGGATACGTCAGTATTTAACTCACGGAATAATCTTTCACGAATGTGTCTAGAAGTAACAAACTTACCTTCTTGTCCAGCGAGCGGACTATCATTTACCATGAATTGCATGGCGATAGTTGGTTCAGAAATTTTCTGGAATGGTATTGGTTCGATTGCTTCAGGGGAACAAATGGTATCACCAATATGAATATCAGGGATACCTGAGATTGCAACTATGGATCCAACGGTTGCTTCTTGTACTTCCACCTTCTTTAATCCATCGAATTCATATAATTTGTTTATCTTAACACGCTTGTTTTTATCAGGATCATGATGATTTACAATAACAACATCTTGATTTACCTTGATTACACCATTATCAACTTTACCTACACCGATACGACCTACATATTCATTATAGTCGATGGTACTAATTAATACTTGGGTACCAGCCTCTGGGTCACCTTCTGGAGCTGGAATATAATCGATGATTGTTTCAAATAGTGGTTCCATATTCTTTTGCTCATCATTTAGTTCAAGAATAGCAATGCCAGCTTTAGCGGAAGCAAATACGAATGGGCAGTCTAGCTGATCATCACTTGCATCTAAGTCCATAAACAATTCAAGTACTTCATCAATTACTTCTGTAGGTCTTGCTTCAGGACGGTCAATCTTATTGATACATACGATTACTGGAAGAGATAGCTCTAAGGCTTTCTTTAAAACGAATTTTGTCTGAGGCATAGCACCTTCATATGCATCAACGACAAGTACAACACCGTTTACCATCTTAAGAACACGCTCTACTTCACCACCAAAGTCAGCATGTCCTGGTGTATCAATGATATTTATTTTAACATCTTTATATACAACAGCAGTATTTTTAGATAGTATTGTAATACCACGTTCTTTTTCGATATCATTGGAGTCCATGACTCTTTCTTCTACAACTTGATTTGAACGGAATACACCGCTCTGCTTTAATAATCCGTCAACCAAGGTTGTTTTTCCATGGTCAACGTGTGCGATTATCGCAATATTTCTTACGTCTTCACGTTTCGTTCTCATTCGGAATCCTTCTTTCATATAAGTTCCACACTAAGTTCCATTTTTTTTCATTAACTTTTGTATTGTATCATATTTTCACGATTTTACAAGGTTTTTCATGTGGAAATCTAGGAATATATAGCATTTTGAACAATTTGTTTAATAGCATCCTTTCTTATTGTATGGTTATTGTGAAATATTTATTTTTATATGGATAAGAATAATTTTTGACATTTATCCACACAATGTATAAAGATTTATGGCAAAAATAAAAAAAATAAAGAGAAATTGGAGTATGTTGTTTAGTAAGAATAATTTGTAATATTTGTAAAATTATACTTGTAAAGTCATGCATTTTAGAGTATAATAAATAAAAATCTCCAGTAAATTAATTCCAAATGAGCTTTGCTTTGTAGCATAATATAAGGAAATTTATAGGTTTTTTGCGATTCTATAATAGAAAAATGTCACAAAAACACTATCAAAAATGATTGAAATGTAAAATATTTCCTTATATAATTAAAGCAGATAGAATACAAATTAGTTGTAGAGAAAATCTAAAATAACGAACCAGAAGAAGAGAAGGGAGTTTTACGGTATGACGGATAAAGTATTTGATAATAATCAAGTAAGTGTTGCGGGGGAAGTAATTAGTGAATTTACTTTCAGCCATGAAGTCTTCGGGGAAGGCTTTTACTTATTGGAGGTACTTGTTGGTAGACTAAGTAACTCTTATGATGTAATTCCGATTATGGTATCGGAGCGTCTAATTGATGTTAAAGAGAGTTATAAAGGTAAGTTTGTTGATGTAAGTGGTCAGTTCCGCTCTTATAATCGACATGAAGACAGCAAGAACCGCTTAGTACTCTCCGTATTCGCAAGAGAAATCAAGGTGGAAGATCAAGAGATTGAAGGTGCAAAGCCAAACTTTATTTTCTTAGATGGATTTGTTTGTAAACCACCTGTTTATCGTAAGACGCCACTTGGAAGAGAAATTGCTGACATTTTATTAGCTGTCAATCGTCCATATGGCAAATCAGATTATATTCCATGTATATGTTGGGGAAGAAATGCTAGATTCGCAGAATCATTTGAAGTTGGGGGACATATTCAGGTATGGGGAAGAATTCAAAGTCGTGAATACCAGAAGAAGATGTCTGAGGTTGATTTTGAAAAGCGAATTGCTTATGAAGTATCCGTCAGCAAACTCGAATATATTGATAATGAGGAAGAATAATTTACAAAAATGGCTGTTACGTTTTACGTGACAGCCTTTTTTCTGACGTCATTTTGCACAAGGAAATGTTTGTCATCCCATTTTCGAGCCCCAAAAAGCATCCTAAAGGAAGGATAGATAAAGCATTTTTCACAATAAAGCAGTATTTGAATATAATATTACATAAGTAGGAAATAACTTGTTGACAACGAGGTGGTGCAGTGCTAAGATTGAGTTACTTACAATTGAAAATCAATTGGTAGAGGTGCATTGATTAGGAGTAGACGATTCGATATGACAGGCATAGACGACAATCGTTGAAAGGATGAGATGCCGAAGCTATAGATAACCTGTAGTATTTATAGCTGGTTATATGATTAAGAATCATATGACTGTCATCAAGTTATTGATGGAGCGCTACCTAAAGAATATATATTTTTGAATTCTTTAGTGTCGACTCCTCGTCGGCTTTTTTTTATCTGGAAGGAAAATAGTGGTAATACTATTATTCTATCAGCATATACCATGGAGGTGCGATTATGTCTATTTTTACAGGTGCAGGTGTAGCAATTATTACACCATTCAAAGAAAACGGTGAAGTTAATTATGAAAAATTGGGCGAGATTATTGATTTTCAAATTGATAACGGAACCGACAGTATTATTATTTGCGGAACTACAGGTGAATCATCTACATTGACGCATGAGGAACACATTGAGTGTATCCGTTACGCAGTAGCGTATACAAATAAAAGAGTTCCAGTAATTGCAGGAACGGGTTCGAATTGTACTGATACAGCTATTTACTTATCAAAGGAAGCACAAGCTGCCAATGCAGATGGTGTATTAGTAGTAACCCCTTATTATAATAAAGCTACGCAAAAAGGATTGATTGGTCATTATTCTGATATTGCCAATTCAATTGATCTTCCAGTTATTATGTATAATGTTCCTAGTAGAACAGGATGCAATATTCTTCCTGAAACAGCAGCTTATCTTAGCAAAAATGTTGAGAATATTGTTGCTATAAAAGATGCAACAGGAAACATCAGCCAAACAGCACAGACAATGTTACGATGTGAAGGAAATCTAGATATTTATTCAGGTAACGATGATCAGATCGTTCCAGTACTATCTCTAGGTGGTAAAGGTGTTATCTCTGTATTATCCAATGTAGCACCAAGACAAACTCATGATATTGTGGCTAAATATTTGGCAGGTGATATGAGTGGAAGTCTTGAATTACAGTTAAAATATCTTCCGTTAATCGATGCATTGTTTAGTGAGGTAAACCCAATTCCAGTTAAGACAGCGATGAACTTAATGGGAATGGAAGTTGGTGGTCTTAGAAAACCATTAACGCAGATGGAAGAAGCACATGCTGCAGTTTTATTAAAAGAAATGCAAAAAGTTGGTATTGTAAAATAGTTATTGTTTCCTTAGTGGAATGCAGATGTACGATGGTATGGCTTGATTTTATCAAAAGACATCTATGAAAAGCTGCGAAAGAAAGGTGATTTACATGACAGAGATAATTATGATTGGCTGTAATGGAAAAATGGGCCAGGTGATATCAAATCTCGTGAAAGAGGATGATTCAGTAACAATCGTTGCAGGAGTCGATATATTTGATGATGGAAGAAATACTTATCCTGTATTTAAGAATATTGAAGAATGCAATGTTAGTGCGGATGTAGCAATTGATTTTTCGAATCCTAAAGGACTCGATTTAATACTGAAAGTAGGTATTGAGAGAAACTTACCACTTGTTCTCTGTACGACTGGTTATTCCGAGAGTGAGATTGCCCAGATTAAAAAAGCGAGTGAGAAGGTTGCTATTCTAAGATCTGCGAATATGTCCTTAGGTATTAATACGTTACTCAAGGTGCTACAGGATGTTGCAAAGGTATTGGCACCAGCTAATTATGACATTGAAATCGTTGAAAAACATCACAATCAAAAAATTGATGCTCCAAGTGGGACCGCATTAGCATTAGCGGATTCTATTAATGAGGCACTAGATCAACAGTATGTATACAAATATGATCGTGCATCAGTTCGTGAGAAACGCGATAAGAAAGAGATTGGTATTATGGCTGTTCGCGGTGGTAATATAGTTGGTGAGCACGAAGTGATTTTCGCTGGCACGGACGAAGTAATTGAGATTAAGCATACTGCTTATTCGAAGGCAATCTTTGCGAAAGGTTCTATCTCTGCGGCTAAATTTTTAAAAGGAAAAGCTGCAGGTATGTATGACATGAGTAATGTAATCAAGGGTTAATCTTGACAAACATTTGTAATAACGGTATACTTTCATTAATTAAAAGTGTAGGTTTTGATATTACTGCCGATGGTGAAAGTGCAGAAGTTAATAAGCTTTTGTCCCTTACTGGGGCGGGAGCTTTTTTCTGTGATAAGAAAGTTAAATTTCTTATGATTAGATAGAATTAGCGATAAGAGTGCACTTTGCGATAGGTAGTAATTGTTATGAAAATGAAGAAAGGTTAAAGTGACTAAGGAGGCCACAGGCATTAGACATTTAGCGCGAATATTGCATTAGGGCTTGATAGTTATGGGTAAGGAGTAATGGACGAAAAGAAAAGAATTTTAACAGGTGATCGTACCACTGGTAAATTACATCTTGGGCATTATGTCGGAAGTTTATCTCAACGTGTTGCATTACAGGATGAATATGATACATTTATTTTGCTTGCGGATGTACAAGCTTTGACAACACATTTTGAAAAACCAGAATTGATTCATAGTAGTATTTATGATGTAGCAATCGATAACTTATCGGTTGGACTTGATCCAGATAAAGTTACAATATTTCAGCAATCTCAAATCAAAGCAATCGCTGAACTAACTGTTTTGTATTCTATGTTTGTTTCGGTTAACGTACTGCGACATAATCCAACGATTAAAACGGAAGCGTCGAATTATGGATATAGTGATATGACGTATGGATTTTTAGGATATCCTGTTAGTCAGTCCGCGGATATTACATTCTGTAATGCTGATTTAGTTCCTGTTGGTGAAGACCAGTTACCACATATGGAATTAACACGAAAAATAGTACGTCGATTTAACGATTTATATGGTGAAACATTGACAGAACCATCGGCTAAATTGAGTACATGTTCTCGTCTCATGGGCCTTGATGGTAATGCGAAAATGGGAAAAAGCTTGGGTAATGCAATCTATTTGGCAGACGATGCGAAGACAGTATTAGATAAAGTGAAACAAGCTGTTACCGATAAGAATCGTATCAATCTTAAAGATCCTGGTAATCCAGATATATGTATGGTACAAAAATATCACAAGATATTCAACGAGGCTGAACACGGTAATATATGTGATATGTGTCGTAATGCAAGTATTGGATGTGTAGCTTGTAAGAAAAATCTTGCGGAAAAAATTAATACGCTGTTAGATCCATTTCGTGAGAGAAGAGCTTATTATGAAGCTCATACCTCACAAGTAAAAGATATTATTATGACAGGAAGTGAAAAAGCTAATAAGATTGGTGAAGAAACAGTTAGAAAAGTAAAGAATGCTATGCATGTTTTAATTGACTAATAAGAAAGAAAGAAAGATGTCGGAAAATACGTGTAAGCTGATTTATGAATTCAGCGATATCGTATTTTACGACATTTTTGATATTAGCATATATCAGATTTTACGACTTTTTTGTAAGTATTCTTGGAGGTGAATAATTAATGAATAAAAAGTATATTATCATTACTCTTTTGCTCTTTTGCTTATGTATGCCGAGTATTAAGGTAAATGCACAAGAGAAGACGAACCCCCGCTTATCAACAAGGGTAAATGATATCTATTTAAATGAAAGAACGAATATAAGGGTTACATATTCTAATCGCAAGATTGGTGAAGAATTGCAAGTGAGCTCGCAAGATGAGAGCATCGTAAAAGTTAAAATGGGCAAATGGTATGAAGATGATAAGAATATTATTGTAATACCACAAAAAGTAGGAGATGTAACATTAACTGTTACAGCACCGAATAAAGAAACGTTAACATTAACACTGCATGTAATAGAAAAAAAGCAGCTTACCACAGGTCAACTATATAAGCAATGTTCACAGGCAGTAGTTGAAGTTGTAACGTATGATTCTATTAAGAGTCAGAATGTTGGCTCAGGTTTCTTCATTAATAGTAATATGGTTGTGACAAATTATCATGTAATAGACTGTGCAAATGAGATGATAATCCGTGATTATCTAGGTAACGTTTATGAAGTTGAATCTATCTATGATTATAATACGAGTTATGATCTTGCAGTCCTCGGTGTGAAAGAAACGTCCAACCATGCTTTAATCTGTAATTTCTCAAAAGTTGAAACTGGACTTTTAGTATATTCCATTGGTAGTCCAATTTTATTATCCGGTAGTATATCCGAAGGTATGATTTCAAAGGCATATAGAACCTATGATGGGATAACTTATCATCAAAATACAGCTTATATTTCTCAAGGTAGTGGTGGTGGCCCATTACTTAACAGTTATGGGGAAGTAATTGGTGTAAACACATCGTTTATAGCTGGAGCTCAGAATATATACTTAGCGGTGGATATTAATTATCTTAATCTGTTAGATTATTCTAAAAAAGCACCAATTGAAACGCTATATAAAGAGAATGAAGGAAAAATTAAACCATATCAAATATACATAACATTACCATAAAAGTGAGGAGAGGTTATGAAGAAAATATTACGTTCACAAATTTGCATTATACTATGTCTATTTACAATATTCTTAGGGGTATTAGATGTGCCTCAATTTACTGTTTATGCACAGGAATTAGAAGTAATACCTACTTTGGATGAGGTGGAAGGTTTTAATCAAACCTATTATTGTGTAAACTTTGGAGAATCGATTCAACTTAAGAAGAATACCACTAGTAAGGTGGTATACCGTATTGGAGATTCTAAGGTTGCAAGTATTGATTCCGATGGTATCATTAAGGGATTACAAGTTGGAAGGACTCAACTTTATGCTACCGTAAAAGGAAAAACATATCAGTGTTTAATAGCTGTTATTAATCCTAGACTTTCAACAAAACAAAGTCACATTGTTATGAGAGAGGAAGCTAATGTATATGTAACATTGAAAAATCGTAACAGTAAGGAAAAGGTTACGGTTAGTGTTGAAAAAGATGACATTGTATCAGCTAGTGTAACCAATTATAAAGGAGACTTAGCAACTATCACTTTAAATTCGAAGAAACCTGGTACTACGACACTGATAATTGGTCGGATTAATTCGCTTGATCAAGTCAAGGTGATTGTCACAGTGGAAGAGCCAGAAGAATTAACTGCGCAAGAGATATATAAAAGATGTTCAAAAGCAATGGTAGAAATTGTAGCAACGAATGGAGCGAAGGAAGAAAGTTTGGGTTCAGGTTTCTTTATTGATGAGAACACAATACTTACTAATTATCATGTGATAAAAGGTGCAAAGGACATTAGTGTCGTTGATTATAAGGGAAAAGAATTTGAGGTGTTAAATCTTTATGATTATGACGAATCACTTGATTTAGCGAAGTTAGAATTGGATGCCAATCATGACTATATAGAAGTATCTTATGAGAATTACGATATAGGGGATCGTATCTATACGATAGGTAGTCCTTATGGTTTGACAGGTACTTTCTCTACAGGAATTATTGCAATGACTTTACGAAAGTTAGATACTGATATTTATTATACTCAGATAACGGCGTCATTATCCCGTGGAAGTAGTGGAGGTCCACTGATTGACTGTTACGGAAAGGTAATTGGGGTGAATTCATTTACAAAAGCCGATGGACAAAATCTTAATTTCGCTGTGCCAAGTAGTTATTTCTTAGATTTAGATGGATTTTCTGGAATCAGTATTCAGACTTTTTACGAACAAAATAGTTAAGTAGTATGTGTATATTCTTTTGAATCGATTAATATATTAATATAGATAAAATATACAAGCTGTAGCTCAGGGCCGAAATTAGATATGATATATTGGGGGCATCGATGAAACGAAAAGAATGGATTAAGAAGATCGTACTAATTGTTATTAGTATTATTATTGTACTATTTATTGTTGTTAATAACTTTATCGGTGGGAATGGCCGCGTTGATAAGGCTTCTTCTAATAGCTTTCATACGGTAGAGGGAGATAAGATTACATATGGGGAAGCAATCAGATTTTTAAGTTTTTTATTCTATAATCGAAACGAAATGACTGAACTTACAAAATACAGTGAATTTATGTATTTGAATGCTTTAGTTGAAGAAGGCGTTATAAGTTCTAATGATCTATCCAAAGACTTTGATTCAACATTAACCTGTGGTGAGTTTCGAGATATGTTATGGGAAATTGTCGATGTATCAGAGTTAAATTATAAGCAAATTAGTTTGAATATGCCGGAGAGACTATCGACAGTAACTGAGGAGGATGCTCTCTTAAAAGACGAGTTTGTTGCAGTGTATCAAGATCTAATTAATCAAATTAATCAGAAACATAGTGTTAGATTTGAAACAAAAAAATTATATATTTTATCAGAAAGTATGTCAGAGCAAGTAGGAATGTATCATACACAAGATCAAACTACTTATTTTACAGATGGAAATTATCTAAGCTTTCATGCTGATCAGTATGTTGAGGTGTTAACATGTGAGAACGAAATCCTTATGCAAATACAAGAATTAAGTGAAGCGGTAACTTTAAATAATGTTTACTTAATTAGGGGACAAGATAAGACGATTGATACCTACCTTGGTACGGTACAACGGACATTTACTTCCCAGTTGCCATTATCGGATAGTTTTGAAAAGGTTGTTGGTGATTTAACCGTTAAAGACGGAGTTGTCATTGGGATTTCATTAAAACCAGAGTTAATTCATGGTAAAGTATTAGTCTCTAGTAAGGATGAGATCGAGGTGGAAGGTTATGGAGTACTACCGTTACATGACGATTTTCGAATATATAAGGTGTATGGAGAACTAGCTACAGAGAAATCCAATAATATTCTAGTAGGTTACTCGGTTACTGACTTTGTAGTATCCGAAGGAAAGGTTTGTGCGGCCTTAATTAACAAAAAAGTACAAGCAAAAAATATACGTGTATTGATTAATACATCCGGATACCAATCAATTTACCATGATACTGTTACATTTACAGCAGACGCTGACTTTATTGTGGATGATGGAAAAAATCAGGTTCAGTTTGCAGCAGGAGAGGAAGTAACGGTTGCAGCTGCCAGTAAGCTATTACAATATGGACGAATTCGAGTGGTTTCAAGCTTGGAGGATGGCAAGATTACATTGTCAAGTATAAGCAGGAACTATGGAATACCTAGTTATCGAGGCAGTATTGAGATCGCTAAGACTAGTCAAGGCTTAATCGTAGTGAATGAACTTAGCATTGAAGAGTACCTTTATTCGGTTGTTCCTAGTGAGATGCCAACAAGTTATGGAAGTGAAGCATTGAAGGTTCAGGCAGTATGCGCACGAAGTTATGCTTATAAACAGTTACTTGCTAATAAATATAGTTCGTATGGAGCTCATGTCGATGACAGCGTAAACTGTCAAGTTTACAATAACGTGGAGGAAAATGAGGCCTCAATCTTAAGCGTAAAAGATACATATGGTCAGGTATTGACTTATAATGGTCAAGTAATTACAGCATACTATTTTTCAACCTCCTGTGGATTTACAGCGAGTGTAGAAGATGTATGGGAGAATTCAGCAGATGAGCAGTATTTATCAGGGAATTTTCAAAGTGAGAATACGGTTGATGTAGATTTTTCAGACGAACAACGATTTCGTAATTTCTTAAGCCAAGACCTTGTTGAAATTCCAAAGGAGAATGTGGCAAGAAAAATGGAGACATTTGATAGTGGATATTTAATGTATCGCTGGAACATAACAATGGATATTGAGACACTTAGTAATCAGATCAATCAATTACTAGCAAGTCAGTACGATACAAGTTCGACTTCCATTCTGACTTATGTTGGGAAATTAACGGATGAAGAAATCGAAGTCATGAATGTTAATAATCGGCGAATTGTTAATGAAATGGTATTTGCCAATAAACCAATTAAAAGCATAGGCACAATCCGTGATATTAAAGTTACACAGCGAGGAAGCAGTGGTATCATAAAGGAAATGATGATTATTGGGACAGAGAAAACAATTTTACTTCGTTATCAAGGTAATATTCGTTCATTTTTTGCTCCAAAAGATAATGAATTAATACGCTTAGATGGAAGTTCGATGCGCGGAATGAATTTATTACCGAGTGCATTTTGTGTATTTGATCCAATTACAAAGAATGGAACAGTTACTGCTATTCAAATCACTGGAGGCGGTTTTGGGCATGGTGTAGGAATGTCGCAAAATGGTGTAAAATCCATGTCAAAGCTTGGTTTCGATTATGTTAAGATTCTTTCTCACTATTATACTAATTCTGAGCTTACCGTAATATATGAAAAGTAATTCAGTGAAATATGATTGTAATTAAAGGGGCTACAGCCCCTTTAATTTCCCTAATAACAAGCAAAGCTACTCCACTTTATCTTTCTTAAATAGTTTTTTAATAGCAGCCATTACAGTTGGGTTACTTAAAACGGAATTTAGTTCAGCACCAACAAACATGATAAACATACAAAAATATAACCAAAGCATACATAATACAATTGCAGTTAAACTACCATACGTATAAGAAAGACTTTGCATGTTATCAATATAAAAGGAATACAGATAGGAGAAGATCATCCATCCACTTGCACATAAGATAGCTCCAGGTAATTCTTTCAAAAATGTAGATTTTCTATTAGGTACGACTAAATATAGTAAAATAAAAAATAAGATCAATACACCGAGACCAACGATGGTCCGTAAACTAATGATAATTAATGCAAAGTTAGTTAATCCTGGAATTTGATCAACAATCCAAATGTATAGCTGATTACCAAAAACAAAGATAACAAGAAGAATGATTAACAAAATTGCAAAAAGTAACGTATAGATAATAGCTTTTAGTCGCAACAGAAAATAGTTTCGTGTTTCAGTATTGGCATATACACCATTCATACCACGTATAATTGAGAGTATTCCCTTT
Source organism: Bacillota bacterium (assembly GCA_023410575.1). Taxonomy (GTDB): domain Bacteria; phylum Bacillota; class Clostridia; order Lachnospirales; family Lachnospiraceae; genus Lachnoclostridium. The sequence continues at coordinate 138,571 of JAEYPP010000016.1, forward strand.
GAGGAGGTCCATAAAGTTGCAATAATCGTTACAGATACAATTGCAGTAGAGGAGGCCCGATCATAAAGCTCGCTTACGATTAAAATGGCAGAGGACTGTAATGCAGTTGGAATCATGGTTTGGCAAGCCTCCAAAAGCTGTCCTTCATTAAATGGTAATATTCGCAACAATGCTAACAAAAACATTGCAAAAGGAAAGAAAGAGATAAAAAGAAAAAAGGCGGCTTGCGCGGAAAAAGCACCGACAAAGTCATCTCTCAATTTCCGACAAAATACACGTATTATTTTAAATATTGAGATAAATAACATGTCGATTCTCCTTTTTGGTTAACAATATTCTATTCTAGTATATTGCAGAAATATAACTTATATGTAGTTTTATTATATAATAGAAAGAACCCATTTCTTAGTAATATCATAGCTACGATTGTTGATCTCGTCAAGGAGTGAAATAGTTATGCATGTTGTGTGTTTGATCTGATATGATAGATAAATGTTGTACGAATTACCATTTTAACATAGTTTTGACAAATCTAGTTCATAAAATTTAATCAGTTATATTATAATGCTATAATTGAATACATATAGGAGGAGAAAATATGAAAAAGATAACTACAAGAATTTTAGCTTTTATTCTTGTATTTGCTATGGCATTGCCTATCGCAACAGTACTTACACCAGAAACTAAAGCAAGTGCGGCTGCTATTACACTGACAGATAGTAAAAAGACAGTTGTATTGGGTAACACTTATACGGTGAAATTAAAGGATAGTTCCAATGTTTCTAAAAAATCATTTAAATCATCGAATACAAAGATTGCAACCGTTAATGGGAAAGGCGTGGTTACCCCTGTTGCACCGGGAAAAGCAACTATTAAGTGCACAGCAACCTTAAAGACAGGGACAACTGTTTCTGCAACTTGTACAATAACAGTGAAAAAACGTGTTCCTGCAAAAGAAGTTGCTTTTAAAAACTTAGTACATGATAAAATTAATGCACATATTATTGAAGTTGGAGGTAGTTATGATTTTAATACAAAATTGACGCCAACAAACTCCACGGATTCTTCTTATTTCTCAATCGCAGATAGTGAAATTGCTAGTGTTTCATCTTATGGCGTTGTAACTGCAAAAAAAGAGGGAATTACTATCTTAGAGGTACGTGCTGGATTAAATGCAACTGATGCAAAGAAATCTAGTGTAATCACCAAAACATATATTTATGTTACTCCTAAGACAGCAGTGACACCATCTCCAACACCAACACAAGCGCCTGCTGTAACGCCAAAAGCAACAGGAATTGATATGGTCGGTTCTCAGGAACTCCAAGTGAAATTTAATACTCCTATTCAAAAGAGTAGTGTGATTGATGGTAATAGTAAGTTAGTGGAAGGTGCTATTACAATCACGCCAGGTAACGGAGCTAACTCCTACGGTAATCTCACAGCTAAGTTATCAGAAGATAAGACTACCGTATGTATATATTCAACAGGTGAGTTTAATGGTACTTATGTTGTTACCGTATTCAATAAAGTAATGTCAGCTGAAGGTCAGCTTATTGAACCAGCTTCTTTCCAAACTGATTTTAAAGATTTGGTGGGACCTAGTTATGTTAATTCTGAATTAACCAATAACGGATACATATGTAAGATTAACTTTAATGAGGCAATTGATATTTCGGGTCTTCAGATTATTAGTGTTTCTGGAACCAATAGTCAGACGGTAAAATCGAGATTGACGACAACTTACAATTATGTGCTAAGTGCAGATCAAAAATCTTTATTAGTTGATTTATCTTCTTGTGGTGAGAAGGTTATTAATGTAATGGTTGGTATGATTGGTATCAAAGATATTAAGGGTAATAATTCTGCACAATATACATTGAATGTAAATGTTATATGTGATGGAAGAGAAAAACCAGTAGCTAATATTGTGAGTGCCGTTCGTGAGTCTAAGACTACCTTGGTTGCTACTTTTGATCAACCAATAGAGTATGGTGGATATGCTATTATTGATAACTCATATCTGAATGGTGTAGTGGATAGTGATAATGCTAAGGTTGTGCGTTATGCCTTAGTGAATACATCTGATACAGGAACAAAATCAGTAGTATTTAGCGGATATCGTAACTTTAATATGGTAAATTTAACAACTAATAACCAAACAAGAACAGTCAACTTTACACTTGATACAACGGCACCATCACTTGTTAAATGCGAATTGATTTCTGAAGTTATCAACCAGATTACCGTACCAAGTTTAGAATTGACCTATGATAAGAATGTTTATGTTGTGAATGGTAGTGGAACTCTGTCAGCATTAATAAACAGTGCAAATGGAGATGTTTATACGAAATCACTCAATTATACTGCCGTAGCCAAGGATAAAAAAGTGATTTTAACCTTTAGTGGACAAAACTTGGAGTTAGGTTTTTATACAATTACATTACCTAGTGGATTAGTTATGGATACGCTTGAGAATCTTTCCGTTTCCACCAAGATTTCTATTTCAAATCAGATTGGATCAAGCGCCACACTTCCACAGCCAATATCCATCATACAAGATGGAACTAATCCTAGTAAGATACTAGTTACCTTCACTAATAAATTAGATTCTGCTAGTGCACAGTTAGTGTCTAATTATAAGATTAATGGAAGTATTGTACCATCATCAGCTATGATTGTTGAGCAATCGAATAATAATGCAGTAGTAGAGTTGACCTTCAGTTCTGGTGCCTTTAGCACTACTGGTCTTTATACAATTACAGTTAGTGGTATTAAAGGTTTTAATGGTACTTATGGAGAGATGAACGTCTATAATTCAGTTGTAACATTAATTGAAAATAATTCGCCAAAAGTGTCTTCTTGTAAATTAACTGGTCCGGGCATGGTTCAGCTTACTTTGACAAAAGAAGTAACTGGTACTGGTAGATTCCAAGTAATTACATCAAGCGGATATGTTGAAGCCGACTCAGTGTATGCGAGTGGAAAATATATTTTCATTTCATTTCCAACATCAGTTACAACATCAACTTATGTAAAGTTAATAACTAACGAGTTTATAGATGCTAATAACAATTTAGCTAACATACCATCTCAGATACTTGCTGAAAGGGCATACTAAAAGCATATTATAAAGAATATATTTTAAAAGAGCGTTGGAAGATTGTAAGAGTCCAACGCTCTTTCTCTGTGTAATAGGAATGTTCTCAGAACTTCCTATTACACAGAGAAAGGACGCAATTATGCGCACAAGCTCGCCTCTTGAATACTTATTATATGTAGTGTATAATGAGATGGAAAAAAGACATGATAGGAGAAACATGGGTTGAAGAGTAATACGAGGAAGAAAGTACAAGTGTTTTGGTGGATTTTGTTTATCTGTTATCTTATCGGAATCTCCTATTTTCTATTTTTTAGTGAACGATATGGACGTAATGAAGGTGTTAGTGATTATAGGTATAACCTAAAACTTTTTAAAGAAATCAAGCGTTTTATTGTTTATCATCAGACAATTGGAATCGAAGGTTTTTTTGTGAATTTGTTTGGTAATGTTATAGCTTTTATGCCATTTGGTTTTTGCCTTCCAACCATTAGTGTAAATGATCAAAAATTATATCGAATATTGTTTTGGTCTTTTGGATTTAGTCTTACCATTGAAGTGATACAGTTAGTTTACAAGATTGGTATTTTTGATGTTGATGATTTATTTCTTAATACTATTGGTGGGGTGCTAGGATATATGTGTTTTTGCGTTATAAAGCTATGGAAAAGACATGGAGGAAAGAATCGTGTTGCGAAGAAGAGGAAATATTAAATTCCAAGGAAGAAAGCACTCAAAACGAGGTATGATTTCGTTATTATTAGGTATTCTTGTAATAGGAACCTTTCTTACGATTTCTTTTATTTCGGGTACAAACAAAGGAAATGGAGGATTGATCCTAGGCCTTATCGGAATGTTTTGTTTTGCTGTGTCTATTTTTGGATTTATTCTTAGCATCAAAAGTTTCCACGAAAAGGACATTTTTTATATGGCACCTATCATTGGTGTTGGTAGCAATGGAATTATGATGATTGTTTTATTTTGTTTATATATTGTTGGTATTGTATCATAATCGATAGTTGCGTAGGTAATATAGAAGAAAGTAGGGGATTCATGGAGAAGATGATTCAGTTATTACAAGAAGAGAATGAGGAAGTGCTAGAACGAATGGAGTTATCTAGGGAGCGGTTAAATGAAATGCTTTCTGAGGAAACAGTAGGATTACCATATCGCTCTTATTTTCAATTTGTAGCTCGGTTTTTATTGAAGATTTATGATATTACTGACATAATTAAGCAGAATGCATTAAATCAAATGAGTGAAGAACAATTACGTAAGCAAAATGAGGAGCTTTATAGTGATATATTACCAGCTGCGTATGAAACAAGTTATGCAAATCCAACATACGCATGTAACCAATTTGGAATGAAGTACGGAAAGATTTTAGCATTTCTATATACTGAAATCCGTAGTTTAATTCCATGTGCTTTTGAATATCGGTTGATGCCAATTACCGTTACATCAGAATTATTCATTGAGATTTACAATTATTTTGAAGATGAAAATGACTTCACATATAAAGATGTAAAACGTGCAGTTTATTATTTTGCACATGATTATTCTGAAGATTATGTAGAAGCTCGAATGAGGGAAACGAGTGATCCAACCTATACCTTTGCATATGACATTATTATGAATTCCGACTTAACAGATTTGCGTTACCTGTATCAGTATGGTGATTATATTACCGAGAATGAACGCCAAATTGCAGCATATCTTAATGAGTTATCCAAAGAAGAGGTACAAGCTATGGCAGATACCTATACGGATGGCTATGTGCGTGGTTTTACTGTTATGGGAGCTGACCTTACAAAGAAAAGCATTGTTGGTATACGTTCATTTATTGGTTTTGAACGAATGATGCGATATGCAATTCATAATTTTGAAAAACTAGGAAAACAAGTCGTTATTTATCGTGTTGCTCTTGATACGATTAATAAAAAGCCTGGTCGAAAAGTTGGATATTCAGCGACGAGTCCTAATATGCAATATGAGTACGATCATCGATATGATAAAGGATTGTATTTTGATGCGAACTATAAGGAACGTTTGTTATCAGTGACAAAGAATGCATATGAAAAGTATAAGATGGAGTTGCTTAAATATGCGGGTCCAGCTGTCTTAGAGACGTTTGGAGAGCCGGATTTTAATCCTATTAATAAGGAGGAAGCAATTCATCTAGATGATAAGCAACAACACCTTAATACGGAGCTTGCTGGTGAGTTATCTATGATTACCAATGAATATATTAAGTCAGAGGAAACATCATTTACGATTATTGCATACCCTTTGCCAAGCATTGGAGATCAATTTAGAGAAATATTCACGGAGACAGTAAAGGTAAATACACTGGATAACGAGAAATATCAAAAAATTCAACAGCACATGATTGATGCTTTAGATGAAGGTGTTGCTGTTCGAGTGCTTGGTGGTAATGGAAATAGAACGGATATCGTGGTATCTCTTTATCAATTAAACGATAAATCAAAAGAAACAATCTTTGAGAATTGCACTGCTGATGTTAATATACCAGTTGGAGAAGTATTTACCTCTCCTAGACTCACTGGTACGAACGGATGTCTTAATGTAAGCAAAATTTTCTTAAATGGGCTTGAGTATCGAGATTTAGAACTTCAATTTGTAGACGGATATATTAGTTCTTATTCGTGTTCAAATTTCGATAAGGAAGAAGAGAAGAAACAATTTATCAAGGAAAATATATTGATGAACCATGACACATTACCATTAGGTGAATTTGCAATTGGAACTAATACAACTGCTTACATGATGGGTCGCAAGTTCAATATTCAAAAGAAATTACCAATCCTCATCGCAGAAAAAACAGGTCCACATTTTGCTGTTGGAGACACTTGCTATAGTCATAGTGAGGACCATAAGGTCTTTAATCCTGACGGTAAAGAAATCGTAGCTAGAGACAATGAGTGCTCTATTCAGCGGAAAACGGATTTAGCAAAAGCTTATGTAAACTGTCATACGGATATTACAATACCTTATGACGAGATTCATAAGATTTCTGTTGTAAAAGCAGATGGTACGGAGATTGATTTGATTATAGATGGTAGATTTGTGTTGTCAGGAACCGAAGAATTGAATCTCGCCTTGGAACAATAACATCAAGCCCATTCTTTTCGTAAACTTTATTTATAATCTGTAGTTATGATATTGATTCAAAGAACTAATTATAATAATGGTAAGAAATATATTATAGTTTACTCATAGTATGTTTCTTACCGATAATTATATAAAACATTATGTGTATAAAGGAGAATTTATGTCTAGTCGTATTGCAACAAAGAAGGAGAACTTAAGAAAGACCCAACGTTCTATATCTGAATCTGTCTTATTACTTTTTCCTTTATTTCTGATTGTAGTTATATTACCTTTAATTGTTAAGATGCATACATATCAGAGTGGGTTAAATGTTTATGATTGGTTTTCTAGCGATGATACCGCATATGATTTTTTCTTATTTTACAAACAGTGGTTTTTTGTAGGAATATGTGGTCTTATCATATTAATTATTATTGCTCGAGCATTTTTTGATAAAAAAACACTAAAATTTGATAAGATTTTTATCCCAATTGCAGTTTATGCATTATTAGCTTTCTTATCAACATTGTTTTCTCAATATAAATCTGCTGGTTTGAAAGGTAGTTTTGAGCAATTCGAAAATATTTTTTGTCTATTAGGTTATGTATTAGTTGCCTATTATACATTTCTTGTCATCCAATCAGATAAGGAGATAAAGCTATTACTTTATGCACTTACCATTGGAATACTAATTGTAAACACCATTGGTATGTTTCAGTCCTTTGGTATGGATTTTTTTAATACTGACTTCGGAAAAAGCTTAATTATTGAAAAGGGATTAGACCTAGAGGCATTGTCATTTGTTTTTGGTAAGGGAAGATCTTATGCAACTTTATATAATCCTAACTATGTTGGTGTATTTTCATTGATGGCGATATCACTTTATAGTGTTTTATTAGTGTTTACCAAAAAAGTATCTGATTATATCTTATACTCTATGGTTATAATTACCGCATCGTTCTCAATGTTTGGTTCACGGTTTAAAGCTGGTTTGGTCTACTTAGTTGTGATTGTAATACTTATGGTTGTATTCTTAAGAAAAGAATTACGACGTCGTTGGTTTATCTTAGGTGGAGTTATTGCCACGATGAGTATAGCATTTATTATTACGAATAATTACAGTGAGGGCTCTTACATTAGCTCAATTGAAAACGCATTCAATGATACCGCCAATGAGGTTGGGCTTTCTAAAATGGATTCATTAAAAGATGGTGTATCTTTAAAGTACAAAGGTAACGATCTTACTATTGTTGTTGACAAGGAACATAATTTAACGTTAATAGACAATAACGGAGAAGAGATTGGTTACCAGATATTAGATGAGGAGGAAACAGGACGTATTTATGGGATACCTGATCTAAGATTTAAAGACATTTTCGTAGGTGTTTGTAATCAAGATTTAGAAACTGAATTTGACTTTTATATCTTAATAGGTGAAGAATTTTATGTATTCCAGTATGACGTTGCTAGTGATTCTTATTTATTCTTTAATCGCTATGGAAAATACTCACCAATTAGCACGGCAGATAGTGCGATTTTTGATGGACACGAACGATTTGCATCAGGACGTGGATATATTTGGAGTCGATCTATACCTTTACTTAAAAAATATATCTTATTAGGATCAGGGGCAGACAGCTTTATCAATGCATTTCCACAATATGATTATATTGCAATGAGCAACTTTGGATTTGGTGGAGAATTGATTACAAAGCCACATTGTCTGTATCTACAAATTGGAGTTCAAACTGGAGTATTGTCACTAATTTCATTTTTAATCTTCTTCGCGATTTATGCAATACAAAGTATGATTCTGTATATTAAAAATGATTTTTCGTCTAGTACTTCCAAAGTTGGGTTAGGTATTTTCTTTAGTATTGTTGCATTCCTTCTCGGTGGGATTTCCAATGATTCTAGCATTTGTGTTAGTCCAGTTTTTTGGGTAATGGTTGGCCTTGGACTTGTGTGTAATCATATGGAAAGAAGTGCGAGAAAAGAAATTCAGGAACAGAAGAATTGAACCTCGCTTTAAAAAAACAGCAACATACCTTGTTTATAATCTGTAGTTATGATATTTATTCAAAGAACTAATTTCAATTATTGTAACAAATATATTATAGTTTACTCATAGTAAAAAGATATATTATTGAAAGGATGAAAAGAGATGGCGAGAGTAGGTATTGTTATGGGAAGTGATTCGGATCTACCAATCATGAGTAAGGCAGCCCAGATGTTAGAGAAGTTCGGTATTGATTATGAGATTACAGTAATAAGTGCACATAGAATGCCTGATATTTTCTTTGATTATGCAAAGTCAGCACAGGAGAAAGGATTTCAAGTGATAATTGCAGGTGCTGGTGGTGCTGCTCACCTTCCTGGTATGGCTGCAGCTATATTCCCTTTGCCTGTGATTGGAGTTCCGATTCATACAAAAACATTAAGTGGCGTAGATTCACTGTATTCGATTGTACAGATGCCATCAGGTATTCCAGTTGCTACGGTTGCAATTGATGGAGGTGCAAATGCAGGTATACTTGCTGCTAAAATTCTTGCTACCTCAGATCAAGAGATTTTAAATAAACTAAATGATTATAAAGAAGAAATAAAGGCAGATGTTGTTAAGAAAAAGGAAAAACTTGAAAAAGTAGGATACAAAGAATATAACAATTAGGTTATTGAGGGGGCTGTGCGACAGCCCCTTTTCACATTTATAAAGACCTTATTTATTAAGAAAAAGATTAATGTATAAGTCAGGTTAATAAATCAAATAAGTAATTGTTAACCTAAAACATAACGACAAATTTTGCAAACTATGTTAGAATAAGTTCATATTCATTCATTGAGATATTACATTATCATAAAAATATATTATTCTTAGGAGGTAGTCATGGATTATAAGAAGGCAGGAGTCGACATTGAAGCTGGTTATAAGGCAGTAGAATTAATGAAAAAACATATTCAGGGAACTATGAGAAGCGAAGTGTTAACAGGAATTGGTGGATTCTCCGGAGCATTTTCTATGGCAGGGTTTAAGAATATGGAAGAGCCTACCTTAGTTTCTGGCACGGATGGTGTTGGAACTAAATTAAAACTGGCATTTATTATGGACAAACATGATACCATCGGTATTGATTGTGTAGCAATGTGTGTAAATGATATTGCTTGTGCTGGCGGCGAGCCTTTATTTTTCCTTGATTATATCGCATGTGGAAAGAATGAACCAGAAAAGATTGCTACGATTGTTAGCGGTGTGGCAGCAGGTTGTGTACAGTCCAATGCAGCATTAATTGGTGGAGAGACAGCAGAAATGCCAGGCTTTTATCCAGTTGATGAGTACGATTTGGCAGGTTTTGCTGTTGGTATCGTAGATCGCAAGAAGCTTATAACAGGTGAGAACTTAAAGGAAAATGATGTATTAATCGGAATCGCGTCTTCAGGAGTACATTCCAATGGATATTCATTGGTTCGTAATGTATTCACGATGACAAGAGAGAGTCTTGATACATATTATGAGTGTTTAGGAAAGACACTTGGTGAAACCTTATTGACGCCTACCAAAATCTATGTGAAAGCATTAGCTTCCTTAAAGAATGCTGGCATAACTGTAAAGGCATGTAGCCATATTACAGGTGGTGGTTTCTATGAGAATATTCCTAGAATGTTAAAAGATGGTGTTCATGCAATGATTCTCAAAGATTCTTATGATATTCCAGCAATCTTTGAGATGCTACAAAAAGATGGAAATATTGATGCACATATGATGTACAATACTTATAATATGGGAATTGGTATGATGATAGCTGTTGATCCTACGGATGTAAATAAGGCAATGGATGCAATTAGAGCAGCTGGAGAAACTCCATACATTGTTGGTGAAATTCAAAATGGTGAGAAAGGTATTAGCTTATGTTAAGAATCGTAGTCTTAGTATCTGGCGGTGGAACGAATTTACAGGCAATTATTGATAGTATTCGTCTTGGGCGTATTACAAATACAGAAATTGTTGGAGTAATTAGTAACAAGAAGGATGCATATGCATTAGTGCGTGCAAAAGAGCATGGAATCGATGCTCAGTGTATCTCTCCTAAAGATTACGAGAGGCGAGAAGATTTTAATGAGGCATTGTTGAATGGGATTCATGGATATCAACCTGACTTGATTGTATTAGCAGGATTTTTATTGATTTTACCGGAAATGTTAATTCATGCTTATCCAAATAAAATAATCAATATTCATCCATCTTTAATTCCATCGTTTTGTGGTGAGGGGTATTATGGACTTCATGTTCATGAAGCAGTCTTAGCACGCGGGAATAAAATTACAGGTGCTACCGTGCATTTTGTGGATGAAGGCACAGATTCTGGACCAATCTTACTTCAGAAGGCAGTTTGTGTAAAGGCAACTGATACACCAGAGATTCTTCAAGGAAGAGTTATGGAAGAGGCAGAGTGGTTCATATTGCCACAGGCTATCGATGCCATTGCAAATGGTCGTGTTAAAATAGAGAATAATATTGCAACTATCTTTTAGGAGGTCGTTATGAAAGTACTTATCGTTGGTGGTGGCGGAAGAGAGCATGCCATAGCAAAATGCGTTTCAAAGAGTAAACGAGTAGATAAGATATACTGCGCTCCTGGTAATGCAGGAATCGAGGAGTTAGCGGAGTGTGTTCCAATTCAAGTTATGGAATTTGATAAGTTAGCGGATTTTGCACAAGATAATCAAATAGATTTTACTATCATCGGACCAGATGATCCATTAGTTGGCGGTGTTGTTGATGTTTTTGAAGCTAGGGGACTACGTGTTTTTGGACCAAGGAAGAATGCAGCAATTATTGAAGGTTCTAAAGCATTTTCGAAGGATTTAATGAAGAAATACAACATACCTTCTGCAGCCTATGAAGTATTTAGTAATGCAGAGGATGCAATTGCCTACCTTGAAACATCAAAGTTTCCAATTGTTCTTAAGGCAGATGGACTTGCGTTAGGTAAAGGTGTACTTATTTGTAATGACTTTTTAGAGGCAAAGGCTGGAGTAAAGGAGATAATGCTAGATAAGAACTTTGGCTCGGCAGGCGATAAACTTGTTATTGAAGAATTTATGACAGGACGAGAAGTATCTGTTCTTTGCTTTTGCGATGGGACTACAATCCTTCCAATGACAAGCGCACAAGATCATAAAAGAGCAAAAGATGGAGATCAAGGTTTGAATACAGGTGGTATGGGTACTTTTTCTCCAAGTCCTTTCTATACGGATGAAGTTGATGCATTCTGTAAAAAATATATCTATCAACCTACAATTGATGCTATGAAGGCAGAAGGAAGAGAATTTATTGGTATATTGTATTGTGGATTAATGCTAACACCAGAAGGACCTAGGGTTGTTGAATATAATGCTAGATTTGGAGACCCAGAAGCACAAGTCATTTTACCACGAATGGTAAATGATATTATTGATGTTATGGAAGCTTGTGTGGATGGTAAATTAACTTCATGTCCATTAAAGTTTGAAGATAATGCTGCAGTTTGTGTTGTTCTGGCATCCGATGGCTATCCTCAAAAGTATGAGAAAGGCTTTGTAATTCAGGGGCTAGAAACATTTGCGAACCAAGAGGAATATTTTGTTTTTCATGCTGGAACAAAGAAGACAGAGGAAGGTATTGTAACAAACGGAGGACGTGTTCTTGGAGTTACCGCAATTGGTACTACATTACAAGAAGCTCGAAAAAAAGCATATGATGCAACCGAATGGATTCAATATGAGAATAAATACAAACGCAATGATATTGGAAAAGCGATTATGTAGGAATCGAGATTGTATTTAGAATTTAGATGGAGTTGTCACAATAAGCGACAGTTATAAGGAATGAGCTTGTCGCACTAAGAGCAGTATGAATAAAGAATGAAGGGTGATGGTATATTTTCTTCGGCGCGCTACGCTCACAAGCCCCACAAAGTACGTGTGGGGACTTGTAAGGCACTCCGAAAAATACCATCGCCTTTCATTCTTTTATACACTATCCAGCTAGTGCGACAACCCCATTCCTTTTTTACCAATGCCACATAAGTGCCATACATGCTGATTAAGATAGATAAAGGTAGAAATATGAATTATAATGACATATTAACTTAAATTAGAAATGAGGTTACTAAATGGAATTTAAACTAAAAAATAAAAGAATGTTTATTATACTGTTGTGTATCTGTTTGATAGTACCAAACATAGCATTTAGTACGACGAAGTATGCTTATGCGGCAACGAAAGGTATCTGTACTGCAACTTCTTACCTAAATGTTAGATCAGGTCCTGGAACAACATATGATCAAGTTAAAATAGATTCTGTAGCAGTCACTCTTAAACCGAATCAAGAAGTTACTATTCTAGGTAAAGAGGGAGATTGGTATAAAATTAGCGGTACATTTAATGGTAACAACTTTGAAGGGTATGCCTTGAGTACATACATTAAGGATACGAACGAGACTATAACAACAGAACCAGAGACAACAACAAAAGTTGTGTATAAGTTAAGTGTTAAAGGCGTTATTACAGCAAATGAGTTAAATCTTCGCAGTGGAGCTGGCACGTCTTATGAACTTAAAGGAACATTAACCAAAGATACAGTAGTTAATGTTATTGGAGATGAGTTTAGTGGAGCTGATCGTTGGTATAAAGTAAAAGTCAATTTGAATGGTAAATCAACTACAGGGTATGTGCTTGCCAAATATGTACAATTTCGCATAAATAATGGATTTTATGGCTCCTTAAATGTTAAGAGTGCAAATCTAGCTTCTGCAGCTGGAAAAAATCAGTCTGTAGTAAAAAATGCATCAGGAAAGACAATTTCACTTAGTAAAGGGCGACAAGTTTGGATTCTTGGTGAAAGCACAGTGAGTGGAATAAAATATCTCAAGGTGAGAGTAACAATTAATAAGGTTAGATATATCGGATTTATCGTAGCAGATCAGATTGCATTGCTTGGAACGAAATCAACTGTTCAAGTAACAATAACTCCAACATCCGCACCAACTCCAACAGTTACACCAACCTCATCACCTAACCCAACTTCAACACCAACCGTAGCACCAACACCAGTCCCTTCAGTACATCAAATTAATCTAAAGGGTACGGTGACATCTACAACGTTAAATATTCGAAGTGATGCGGGAACTTCATATAAGAAAGTAGCAACACTATCCAACGCTATGTCAGTAACCGTTTTGACAGAAAAATATAGTGGGAATCAAAAGTGGTACCAGATTCGAGCGAAGGTAAATAATACTACGATAACGGGATATGTACTTAGTGATTATGTAAAGCTAACTGTTGGCACGGGATTTTATGTAAAATTCTCATCTAATCAAGTGACTTATAAGGAGAAAGCTTCCGATTCAGCTACGAATGTGAAAACGGTTGATAACGCCACAATTAAGCGTAAAGCAGGAACATATGCGTGGGTGTCAGAAGAAAAAACAGTGAACGGTGTAAAATGGTTCCGTGTGAGTTATCATAAAAATGGTAATGTTTATTATGGTTATGTTAAGGCAAATGATACAACTGTAATAGGAAAAACAAAAGATGTAACAACTACCCCAACAGTTACCCCAACCATAACTCCAACCGTTACCCCAACCGTTACTCCGACCGTTACTCCAACTATAACTCCAACCGTTACACCAACCCCGGGAGTTAAGTATTATACAGCATCTGCAGTTATTGTGAATACATCCGGGATGGGTGTGAAGGAAGCACCGAATCAAATGAGTGGTTTTATTAAGAATGCGAATGGTTATCCTGTCATCTTAGTGAGTGATTATAAGGTAACGGTGAATGGCGAATATTATGAAAGTAATAGTATTTGGTATGGCGTTACATTCCTTTATGGGGATACGTATTATTCAGGTTTTGTTAATCAGGCCTATATCGATGTTGATGAAAGTACAATTATTGAGGGTGGTAGTGGTTCCACGGTTATAACTCCGACACCAACACCGGAAGTAGAAGTAGATTTTGAAACATCATTAAGTATACAAGGTTTCCCGGAAAGCTATAAGGTATATCTTCGTGAGTTGCATAGTAAGTATCCAAACTGGATATTTGAGGCGTATCACACAGGGCTCGATTGGAATACTGCGGTCACAGAAGAAAGTATTGTTGGGAAAAATCTAATTCCTAACTCGAAATCAATTGAATGGAAGTCACTAGAGTCGGGTGCTTACAACTGGAAGACAGATAGCTTTGTTGTATATGATGGATCGACATGGGTTACTGCATCCAAAGAAGCAATCGCCTATTATATGGACCCAAGAAACTTCTTAACTGAAAATGGTATCTTTCAGTTTGAGTTATTGACCTATAAACAGGAATATCAGAATTTGGCAGGAATAGAGAATATTCTAGGTAATACTCCGATGTATCAAACATCCTACTCCTATACAGATTCCGATGGAACGTCAAAGACAATTACTTATGCGCAAACTTTCTTAGAGGCAGCAGCCTACTCAGGAGTTAGCCCTTATCATCTTGCATCTCGTGTGAAACAAGAGGTTGTTACAGGTAAGTCATCATTTAGCAATAGTGTTACAGGTACTGTCAGTGGTTTTGAAGGATTATACAATTTCTATAACATTGGTGCATATCATTCCACGGCTCCTGGTGGTGCAATTGCAAATGGATTAAAATACGCCAAAAATGGAAGTACCAATGCACAATTAAACACTTCCTCATTGATACCATGGAATAATCGTTATCGTTCGATCGTTGGTGGAAGCTACATTATCGGTAGTACTTACATTAATCGTGGACAAAATACAATTTATCTACAGAAGTTTAATATGACACCAACTTCAACGTACTCACATCAATATATGGCTAATGTGGAGGCACCTTATTCGGAAGCTAAGAAAGTTTTTGCAGGGTATAGTGGAGTAAACGAGTTGCCAATTGTATTTTCTATACCAGTATTTAACAATATGCCAGAGAACGCATGCTCTGTACCAATAACGCAATATAATCCAAACAATTACTTAAAAACGTTGACTGTAACTGATAGTGAAAATAAGGATTTAGCATTGACTCCAACGTTTGATATTTTAAATACAAATGAATTTTCCATTGTGTTAGATCATACACATACGAGTATCAATATTGCGGCAAGTTGTGTAAGCTCAAAAGCAGTGGTTTCTGGAACAGGAAATTATCCATTGAATGTGGGATTAAATCAGTTTAAACTTAGAGTTACTGCACAAAACGGTAATACTCGGGAATACACGATTAATGTTGTAAGAGAGAGTGAGTCTTTAGGATAGATGGAGGAATAGATGAATTTTAGACAGAAAAAAGTGAGAAAGCCATATCTCAGATGTTTCCTAATTTTTGGTCTTTTACTTACATGCTTTCTAAAGCCCGATTTTGTTCAAGCGTCGAGTGCAACGGTAGGATTTGAGATTGAAGATGCTAAGTTTATGGTTGGCGACCAAATTACGGTTACATTAAACGTAAATACAGATGCTATTCTTGGGGATTTTGAAGGAAATATTGTTTATAATTCAGCAGTACTTGAATATGTTCAAGGACCCTCTTGTATTACAGGAGGGTACGGAATGCTTAGGATTGAAGATATGGATGTGTCTAGCTCTTGGAATCAAAGAAGTTATATTATGACATTTAAAGCTATTGATTTTGGTGAATGTGAGTTTTCTTTTGTTGATACACCTGTAGCATATGAGTATGATAATGGTGAAGCAATGTCAGTATCAGCTACTTCAAAGTCAATTAATGTTGAAGGGGCACCAACTTCGTCATCCAATGCAGATTTATCCATGATAAAGCTTAGTTCCTTTATTTTAACGCCAACTTTTGATGCTTCGGTGACAGAATATAGTGTCATTGTTGATTCTACTACCTCACAGCTTATATTAAGTGCAATACCAGTAGACCTCACAGCAAAAGTTGAGATCGATGGCAATAAAGACTTTGAAGTTGGGAATAATGAAGTGACCATTACTGTAACATCAGAAGCCGGCACAAAGAAGCAATATGTAATCCATATTGTAAAACAAGAGAGGCCTACAGTCACACTCCCTGTGACGCAAGAGGATTCACAATCAAGTTTTCATGCTTTCGTTGAAGATGGTGTAACCTTGATTTGTGGTTCCTATGAGTACTCCATAGTTACAGCTACTGATAATATTCAAATTCCAGATGGATATGTTAAGACGAGCATTCGGATTGATGGTTATACAGTTCCTGTTTATCAATTGTCAGAAAAGGTTGAAGATGATTATTTACTTCTTGTTCTTCAAAATCAATTTGGGCAAACGAATCTTTATCGCTATGACCGTCTGGAAAAAACGATTCAACGTTACACGGGTGATCGAGTTATTATTCAGGAAAATACAGATGATGCAGAACAAAAGATTACACAAATTACGAAAAGCTTTGAGAATAAGTTAGGTCAAAAAAATCTTGTTATTGTTATACTTTGCGGTTTTATCGTTCTTCTTATGGTCGGTTTAATCCGATTGTACCTTAAAACAAAAGGGTTACACGATGACGAGTTTTACTAAAAAATGATGTTTGTAATTATATATATTGGATGAAAAAAGAAAGAGCTGAATCGTATATTTTATACTATCCAGTTCTTTCTTTATTACTTAGCTAGTGCGACAATTCCTTTTTTATGGTAGGGTGTATGCAATAATCAGTAGTCGGTGTTAAGAATCTTCGCCACTCGAAACAAAAACAGATATGGAAGAATACATACTTGACGTACACCAATTCTGTTGTTATACTATGTATATAACAAATATAACTTAAAAAAGTTTAAAATACGGAGGTGCAGCTCGTGCTTGTGACGATAGACTTTAACAGTGATGAAGCAATCTATGTACAACTTAGAAATCAGATTATCCTTGGAATTGCAACTTCTGAAATAAGAGAAGGAGATAATCTACCGTCAGTTCGAGAATTGGCTGATAACATAGGTATTAATATGCATACAGTAAATAAAGCATATACTATATTAAAGCAAGAAGGATATGTTAAACTTGATCGACGTAAAGGTGCGGTCGTAGCACTTGATTATAATAAAATTCGTGCAATTGAGACACTTAAGTTGCAGATGCGACTTATTTTAGCAGAGGCGATCTGTAAGAATATTAGTTATAATGAAATTCATGATATAATGGATGAAATTGTACGTGAGTTTTCATGCGATGACAGATAGGAGGATAGTTATGTTATGTGATCGATGCAAAAAAAATGAAGCAAAAATTTACTATACAGAAATTATTAATGGAAAGAAAACGGAACAACATCTATGTGAGGAGTGTGCAGCAAAACATAGTACATTTCAGGCACTTAATTCGATAGGAAAAGGAGAAGTTAATTTATCAGGAATGCTATTTGGATTACTGGGCAATATTCAATCTACGAAAGAAACAGATAAAACGCCTAGTAATGCATGCAAAAAATGTGGAATGACATATGAACAGTTTACGAAAGATGGTCAATTTGGCTGTGAGGAATGTTATAAATGTTTTGGTAAAGTATTAAATAAGAATTTTAGAAGTATTCATGGTGCAGATACGCATACAGGCAAGCAGCCAAGAGGTTATGTCAGTGAGGCAAAACGTATTGTGGATGAACTTTCAGAGATTGATAAGTTATCAATCCAATTACAGCAAGCGATTGAGCAAGAAGAGTATGAAGAAGCAGCAAAGCTTCGTGATAAGATAAAAGAGTTAAAGAAAGGTGCGAATAACAAAGATGCGAAAATGGTATGAGCAAATGTCCGCAGATAGCGATGTGCTGATTTCATGTCGCGTCCGTTTGGCAAGGAATGTTAAAGGTAACATGTTCTCACGACAGATGAATGAGCAACAAGCAGATCAGCTTGTGCAGCAAGTATTATCGTTAACAAGTCAGTTAGCAGAAACACGGAATGAGAAATTTTATTCTTGTAAAGTTAATAATTTGAGAGATATCGACAAGTCATCTATGGTAGAATGGCATCTAATAACTCCAGCGTTAGCACAAAAGAAACAAGCTACTGGTGTTCTTGTATCTGAGGATGAGAGAATAAGTATTATGGTGAATGAAGAGGATCATCTTAGAATACAGGTGACGCAAGAAGGAATGAATTTAGCTCAAGCTCTTGACAAGGCGAATGAAATCGACGATTATTTTAATGAGAAGTTAGGTTTTTCTTTTGATAAGCACTATGGTTATTTGACAAGTTGTCCAACTAATGTTGGAACTGGACTGAAAGCTTCTTATCTATTATTTTTGCCTGCGTTAAGTATGGCTGGAAAGATTGATCAGTTAGCAGATGAGATTAGTAAATATGGAGTTCAGATCCGAAGTATCTATGGAGAAGCTAATAAAAATTATAGTCATATCTATCAGATTTCGAATAAGACAACGCTTGGACGTTCGGAAAGTGAGATAATAGATAATTTGGATCAGATCACTTCTCAAACAATTGCTCAAGAGAGAAAACGCAGAGAGTATATTCTTTCTGTTAATTCTGAGGAGATCGAAGATAAGATTTATCGTTCCTATGGAGTGCTGAAATATGCAAAAAAGCTAAATACAGGGGATAGTTTACTGATGCTGTCCCAGCTAAAATTAGGAATGGATGTTTCTTTGATCCAATTTAATGAGGAATTTAATGTATTAAAGACTATGATGGAGATTACACCTGCCAATTTGCAAAAGTTAGGAAAAAAACAGATGAGTCGTAATGAAAGGGAGCGTTACCGTGCAACTTATCTGAATCAAGTAATTCCATCCTTAAAGCAAAACTAGAAAAGATCACAAAGAAAGGACTTAAAATATGAAGGACAGATTTACGGAAAACGCAAGAGAAGTAATCCGCATTGCAACTGACGTTGCATTTCGTCTCTCTCATAATTATATAGGAACAGAGCATTTGCTGATTGGACTTATAAAAGCAGATGGCGTAGCTTCTAAAATACTAGAAGCAAACGGTGTTGATGAGGATAAAGTACTCGAATTAGTCAATCAGCTAATCGCACCGAATAATCAGATTAAGATATTAGGAACTAATAGCTTTACAAGTCGATCAGGCAATATTCTAGAACAAAGTTATAAGGAAGCCAAAAAGATGAATATGGAGCAAATAGGGTCGGAACATATTCTAATTGCTCTCTTAAAAGAAAATGACTGTATTGCTGTTCGTTTATTGAACACTCTCGGCATTAATCTGCAAAAATTATATGTAGATACCTTAGCAGCTGCAGGTATGGATATGAATGCAGCAAAGAGCGAATATAATATATCAAAAGGAAAAAATAAGGCAAAATCTACAACACCAACCTTAGATCAATATAGTAGAAATTTGACTGAATATGCAAGAGAAGGCAAGTTGGATCCAGTGATTGGACGTGAAAAAGAAATAACTCGAGTTATTCAGATTTTAAGCAGAAGAACAAAAAATAATCCTTGTCTTGTAGGTGAACCAGGAGTAGGAAAAACGGCAATTGCAGAAGGGCTTGCGCTTAAAATTGTCAGTGGTGATGTTCCAGATACAATAAAAGATAAACGTGTTATGACACTGGATTTATCAGGTATGGTGGCTGGTTCAAAATATCGAGGAGAGTTTGAAGAAAGAATTAAGAAAGTAATAGCAGAAGTAGTGTATGACGGTAATGTCTTGCTGTTCTTAGATGAATTGCATACAATTATCGGAGCTGGTGGTGCAGAAGGTGCAATTGATGCCTCGAATATCTTAAAGCCATCCTTAGCTCGTGGGGAAATACAGTTAATTGGTGCAACGACGAGAGAAGAATATCGTAAGTATATTGAAAAGGATGCTGCGCTTGAACGAAGATTTCAACCAGTTGAGGTAGAAGAACCGAGTGAAGATGAGACAATCAAGATTTTAATGGGATTACGAGAACGATACGAAATTCATCATAATGTAACAATTACGGATGATGCAATTATAGCAGCAGTTAAATTGTCCAAACGATACATTAATGACCGGTTTTTACCAGATAAGGCAATTGATGTCATGGATGAGTCAGCATCTAAGGTAAGATTAAGCATATTTACTGATTCGCCAAAGATGAAAGAATTAGAGACGAAAATAGCAGTTTTGGAAGAAGAAAAAGAGGCGGCTATTAAGGAAGAGGCTTTCGAATTGGCAAGTGACATTAAAAAGAAACAGGATAAGGCAAGAGAGATGCTTAACCGTCATAAGATAGAACATGAGAAAGAACGGGAGGAGAAAACTTTATTTGTAACTGAAGCTGAGATTGCAGAGGTTATCGCTGGATGGACAAAAATTCCTGTAAGAAAACTCGAAGAAGAAGAAAGTGAGCGCCTAATGAAGTTAGAGAACATACTTCATGAGCGTGTTGTTGGTCAAACTGAAGCGGTAGCAGCAGTTGCCAAAGCGATTCGACGAGGTAGAGTTGGTTTAAAAGATCCTAATCGTCCAATTGGCTCCTTCTTATTCTTAGGTCCTACTGGTGTTGGTAAGACAGAATTATCCAAAGCTCTTGCAGAAGCTATGTTTGGTAATGACAATTCGATGATTCGTGTTGATATGTCTGAATATATGGAAAAACACAGTGTTTCTAAGATGATTGGTTCACCTCCAGGCTATGTTGGATATGATGAAGGAGGACAATTAAGTGAAAAGGTAAGGCGTAATCCGTATTCCGTAATCTTATTTGATGAGATCGAAAAGGCACATCCAGATGTGTTTAATATCTTACTGCAAGTACTTGATGATGGACATATAACAGATGCTCAAGGAAGAAAAGTAAGCTTTAAGAACTCAATAATTATTATGACATCAAACGCAGGTGCGCAAAGCATTATATCACCGAAAAAGCTTGGTTTTGCTTCAGTAACTGACGAGAGCGCGAACTATAAGCGAATGAAAGATGGCGTTATGGAGGAAGTAAAACGAGTATTCAAACCAGAGTTTATTAACCGTATTGATGAGATTATTGTATTCCACCAGTTAACGAAGGATGATATAAAAAATATCGTAAGAATTATGTTAGCAACGATAGAGAAACGATGTCTTTCTCAGATGAATCTGAAGCTAAAGATTCAGGAAAGCATTATCGATTTTATTGCTACCAAAGGATTTGATGATAAATATGGCGCTAGACCAATTCGTAGAGCAATTCAAACCAATATTGAAGATTTGCTTGCGGAGGAAATCTTAGAAGGACATGTATCATCAGGAGATTCGGTAACAGTTGATTATAAAGACGATAAAGTAACAATAATCCCTAAGAAAAAGAGAGCAAAAAAGACATCAACTACTAAATAAACAAATATAACTCAATGAAACAACAAATAATTTAGTAGCAATATGAAATGGTTTATATTATAATAATGATATAAAATATGTTTACAGGTACTGCTTAACTAAAATAGAACAGTACTTAGGAAACGACCAGGAGGATAAGGGAAATGGCATTGCATGAGGCTTTAATTCGTGAAGAGAAGGATGGTTCCATAAGCTTTGGAGATTACACGTTGGAAGTAAAATCCAAGATGTCTGATTTTGAGCATAATGGTGATTTGTATAAAGTTAAAACTTATAATGAGATAACAAAATTGGAAAAGAATGGTCTCTTTATCTACGAGTCAGTTCCAGGTACAGCAGTATATCATATGAATATCACAGAGAAGGAAGTAAGCTTTCTTGTAAGTGGTAGTGAGGATGCTCAGATTACTTTGGAATTGGAAGCTGAAAAAGAATATAAAATTTTAATTGATGATACGAATGTAGGCAAGATGAAAACTAACCTTGGTGGTAAGCTTGTACTAAGTGTTGAACTTTCCTGTACAAGAGAAGTTCAAATCAAGGTCATCAAGTGTTAATATGTGTTAATAGCTTCTATGCCGCCCTTAAAAAGGCGGCATTATGGCTTTTTAGGATGAATCGATGTTATATTTTTAAGTGAGGGAGTAAGGAGCAATGGCAAAGAAAAGTACAGTTTTTTTCTGTAAAGAATGTGGTTATGAATCAGCTAAATGGGTGGGACAATGTCCTGCTTGTAAATGTTGGAATTCATTTGCGGAAGAGCCTGTAGTAAAAAAGACAACAATAGCAAAATCAACCGTAGGTAACTTTTCGGAGCCAAAGTATTTATCCAGTGTTCAAACGAATGAGGAGGAAAGGGTTTGTATAGGCATCAGCGAATTTGACCGAGTGCTGGGCGGTGGAATTGTAAGTGGTTCACTTGTTTTAGTTGGTGGTGACCCTGGAATTGGGAAATCGACGCTTTTGCTCCAGATGTGTAAGTTACTATCAGAAAAAAAGAAAAAAGTGCTTTATGTTTCAGGAGAAGAGTCTTTACGTCAAATTAAAATGCGAGCGGAGAGACTTGGACAATTTACGGGTGATTTACTATTACTTTCCGAAACGAATTTAGATCACATAGAAAATGTGGTGGCAAAGGACAAGCCAGAAATTATGGTTATCGATTCGATACAAACCATGTATAAAGAGGATATTGCAGCCTCTCCGGGAAGTGTTAGCCAAGTTCGTGAGTCTACAGGTGCTTTGATGCATATGGCAAAAGGGCTTGGAATCACTATATTTATCGTGGGACATGTTACAAAGGAGGGTGTTGTAGCAGGACCACGAGTGTTAGAGCATATGGTCGATACGGTCTTATATTTTGAAGGTGACAATACAGCAGCTTATCGAATTTTACGAGCAGTAAAGAATCGCTTTGGCTCGACAAACGAAGTTGGTGTATTCGAAATGAAGAATAGTGGTTTGATAGAGATTACGAATCCATCTGAGTATATGTTGCAAGGAAAACCAGAGGATGAGCCAGGTTCCATCATTGCTGCTTCGATGGAGGGTACACGAACTATGTTAGTTGAAGTTCAGGCGCTTGTATGTCAGACTTATTATAATATGCCGAGACGAACAGCAGCTGGAACCGATTACAACCGAGTGAATCTATTGATGGCTGTTCTTGAGAAGAGACTAGGAATTCAGCTTGCATCATGCGATGCGTACGTGAATGTTGCTGGTGGTATGAGAATAAATGAACCAGCTTTAGATTTGGCAATTGTTTGTGCAATTCTTTCTTCCTATCGTAATAAATCATTAAATAGCAAGACAATCGTATTTGGTGAGGTTGGACTAACAGGTGAAGTAAGGGCTGTTAGTATGGCAGAGCAACGTGTCCTTGACGCAAAAAAAATGGGATATGAAGTATGCATACTTCCTCAGGTTAATAAAGAACATATCAAAGTAAGTGGGATTCAATTAATTGGTATACGTAATATTAGAGAACTCAATTCATTGCTTCGCGAATAATTAAGAGGGGGATGACTACTATGCAGCCAGAACAGCCAAAACAGGTTATAGAAGCCCTAACTGTATCACAGGAGCTGATTGAGAGGAGTTCTTTTGACTCCATCAATCAGCACGATAAAGTTGCTAATCTATTTTCTAAGTTTGTAGCGGATTTTAATGTAATCATGATGAATTTAGAAGCGATGAATGAGCAAATAGAGAAACTTGTAGAATCTTCAGGGGATTCATGCAATAGTGATCAAGAGATAGATGGAATAACACAAACGTTAGTGGATCAAAGCCTAATGATAATCGAGGCTAGTAAATGCCTAAATACTATAATGGAAGAACAATCAAAAGAAAGCGATACCATACATGAGATGGAAATGCAGATAGCAGAGCAAAGAGATATTATTGATGAGGTGTGTTGCATACTAAAATCAATTGATTTCAATACGAGTCACAATAAATAGACAGTAGAATTATGCATAATAACAAAGGATTGAAGAGATAGAGAGGAAGTTAAAGTGGTGAAGCGAGTTGTGAAAACAATTAAGAAACATAAATTGCGTTTATTTGTAATAATTTTAGCAATTGTAGTTATGGTTCTAGGATATCGTGGTTTTAAGCTATTAGTCAAGGTTGGTAATATAAAGTATATTTATAATTATACACACGATACGCAAGGCAGCTTACCAGTTCAACAAAATCTTGGGAATAAAGTCAATGCTGATGCAACTGAGGCAAAAGCAACAGCTGCAACTGAACCTAGCTTACTTGGTATAACAACTAGAATTCAAGTAGATGGGAAAGATGTTTCTAGTTATTCTAGAAAGGACAAAATATATTTTACCTCTAATGATTTTGAAAATTATACAAACTGGAAGGGAATAACAACCTTTCGAGGAGATTATAGTAGAAATTTACAGGCTTATGGTACAGCAACAATTACAATGGAAGCCTTCGATGATGAGATTTGGGATTATTCTACTGGTAAGGTTTTAAAAAGCAATGGTGTTGATTATTGGTCTGGTAATGGTTGGACAGGTCAACCTTTATTAGTTCAATGGGATGAGCAGACAAAGAAGGTAATGAATTTGTATGCTTTTGCGAAAAATAATGAAAATCTCGTTGAAGTTATCTACCCAGGAATGGATGGTTTTATACATTTTCTTGATGCTAAGACAGGAGAACCAACTCGAGATGCTATCAATGTCGGGATGACTTTTAAGGGGACATGTTCTCTATATCCTGGAGATGCACCGATTTTAGTTCTTGGTTCTGGAGATGCACAAACTGGTGTATTTGGAGAATGTATTAGTCCTAGAATCTATATCTATAGCTTAATTGATGGCAAGAAGCTTTACGAGTTTGCGGACAATGATCCAATTGCACCTCGTATATGGCATGCATTTGATAGTTCTGCCATTTTTCATAAAGAAACAGATACTCTAATCGCAATTGGCGAGAATGGAGTAATTTATACATTAAAGTTAAATACAAAGTACAATAAAGCAACTGGTGAATTATCAATTCATCCATCCGAAGAAGTAAAGGCAGTTTATAGTGCAGCGAGGAATTCAGAGGACGGTTACTTGTGGGGTAGTGAAAGTAGTGCAAGTGTTTGGCAAAACTACCTCTTCCTTGGAGATAACGGAGGAGTTGTGTATTGTGTGGATTTAAATACAATGCAACTTGTATGGACTCAAGATGTATTCGATGACGTTAACTCCAGTGTGATTTTTGAAGAAGATGAAGCTGGTAATAAGTATCTTTATGTAGCAACTACTCTTAAATATCAGACAAATAGTCACAATATGGGAGAAGCGAACGTATTTAAGTTGAATGCAATGTCAGGTGAAGTAATCTGGAGAAAACCGTATGAGGTACATACGGTCAAAGGGCTTGCAGGTGGATTTCTAGCAACTGGCGTTTCGGGAAAAGGAGTTGTGTCTGATTATGTCTTTTACTTTGTATCTAAGACTCCGAAAGTTGATAGTGGATACCTTGTTGCATTAGATAAAGAAACTGGAAAGGAAGTATGGAGGCTTGACCCAGAAACAGATTCCTGGAGCTCAATGAACATCGTTTATACAAAAGATGGAAGAGCATACCTGATCCAAGGCGGTTATGATGGCAACTTGATGTTGATTGATGCTACCAATGGAAAAATCAAGGATCGAATCTATCTTGGTGGTGGAGGCATTGAGGCAACTTGTGCTGTATTTGATAATCACATTGTGGTAGGAACTAGAAATGAAAAAATCGTTGGGGTGACGGTAAAATGATAAAGACCAAGAATAAAGTAATAACAGTATCAATACTAATTGTTATTGTTATACTTTCTGCAAGTTTTGGATTATTTAAAGAAGATAATGGAGTTGTGTCTCCTAATATAGAAACGATTGGTGAGATGGAACGGACATCTCTTGGTGGAGTTTCCTCACAAATGCCAGATAATAGTGCAAAAATATTATTTGAAAGTTTACTTGGTGTAAAACTACAAAACTATCATTCCTATCAGAATGTATTCGAGACTATATCAGCATTAAGGGCGAATGAAATACAAGCAGCGTGGTTTCCAGATGTTACTGTCAATTATTTATTACAAGTAGAGAAAGGATTGAAGGAAATTCCAACACCTGACAGCGAACAACCACGATTAGAGTTTGCCATGGCATTAAAGTCGGATAATACACTGCTTCGGGATGAATTAAACTCTGCATTAACCTCTCTAAAGAACGATGGTAAGCTTGAGAATTTACAAGATTATTATGTAACTAATGCACCATCAGCAATGAGATATACACCTTACGATATGGAAGAAATCGTAGATAGCAATCAGACGTTGTATGTCGGTGTTACGGGAGCTGTTTGGCCAATAGATTTGATAGATATCGAATTAAAGCCGTATGGATTTTCTGTCGCTCTTATGAATGAAATTGGTAAATTAATAAAAAAAGACATTCAATTTGTAACACTTCGTAATGATACAGCTTTTTCTAGCTTAATGGGTGGGAAGGTTGATTTGTTATTTTGCTATGGTACGAGTAAAAGTACATTAACAGACAAAAAGAATTACATCATGACAGATGGATACTATCCAATGTATAAGTATTCGTATCTGGTATTAGAATAGGGGGCTAATATGAATATACTAAGTAATTTGATGGATGCGGTTAACAATAACCTAATCTCCGGAGATGCTTATTACATTATATTAAAGAGTGTAATTGTTACTTTTTCAATTACAGTGATTGCTTGGGGGGTAACTTTTGTTCTAGGAACACTAGTTAGTTACTTTATGTCTTATAATCAAAGAATCATCTGTTCTATCTGTTCAGCAATTAGCTTCCTTTTGCGAAGTACACCAGTTTTATTATTGTTATTATTGATGTATTATGTAGTATTTAAAAATATAAATTTGAATCTTACGTTATTGACGGGAATTACAATTGGTTTATATGGAGCAGGACATTTATCTGAAATAGTAGCGAGACAGGTAAAAAAAGCAAGCGAGGAACAAGATGAGGTTATCATAAAGCGTTTGCGACAAGTGTATTTTACTGTAACATTGCCACAGATGCTCGAGGATACAATGTTTATGTCAAAACGTCTGTGTGTTCAAATATTACAATGGACTACAGTTGTTGGATATATCACAGTGAATGATTTAACCGAGGTCATGAATCGAATTGGTCAAAGAACTATGTATCCTTTTTTTTCAATTGCTGTGAGTATTATATGCTACCTCATTGCAACAATTATCATCGAAAGTTTTTTTCGGTTTCTAGAAAAGAAAATACGTAAATAAAAACTCTGGTAGGTTCTGGGATTATTGACTTATGAAACCACTTCTTATATAATTGTCATGTGGTTTTACTAATGTCTTTTCTAGTGAAATTACGAATAAGGAGGGCGTATTATGTGCTATCCAAGGAGAGGAAGATGCAAATGAAGCAATATGATGTTGTTATTATAGGTGCAGGTCCAGCTGGTATCTTTACAGCTTTGGAGATGATAAAAAAAGGTAGCAAGAAAACAATTGCTATCGTTGAAAAGGGAAAACCTGTAGAGAAGCGTCGTTGCCCAAAGACTAAGACAAAACAGTGTGTTAATTGTAAGCCATATTGCCATATTACAACTGGATTTTCTGGTGCAGGAGCATTCTCAGACGGTAAACTTTCATTGAGTTATGAAGTTGGAGGAGATCTCCCAACATTAATTGGTGAAGATTTGGCACAAGAAACAATTCATTATACTGATGGAATTTATCTTGAATTTGGTGCAGATCAAAAGATTGAGGGAGTTAGTGAACCAGAAAAGACGAAGGAAATTCGTAAACGCGCCATTCAGGCAGGTCTTAAGCTTGTGGATTGCCCAATACGTCATCTTGGTACAGAAAAGGCTCAGGAGATTTATCATAGCATTGAGCAATTTTTACTTAATAATGGAGTGGAAATCTACTTCGATTACCACTGTAATAATTTAATTATTGAAGACAATATATGTAAAGGTGCAATTATTGAGAATACACTTCATCATGAGGACGTCCTAGAATTGATGGGAGCAAATATTATTGTTGCTACTGGAAGAAAAGGTGCTGATTGGTTAGAGAAATTGTGTGAAGAACATGATATTGCTCATCAACCAGGTACCGTTGATATTGGTGTACGTGTTGAAGTTCGTAATGAGATTATGGAGGATGTTAATAAGGTTCTATATGAATCGAAGTTAATTGGATATCCAGCACCATTTAAGAATAAAGTTAGAACATTTTGTCAGAACCCAGGTGGTTTTGTAAGTCAGGAAAATTATGATAATGATTTAGCTGTCGTAAATGGACATTCCTATAAGGAAACAAAATCCAATAATACGAACTTAGCAATTTTAGTTTCTCATAATTTTAATCAACCATTTAATCAACCAATCGCTTATGCGCAAAAGGTTGGTGAATTGACGAATATGCTAAGTTGTGGTCACATCTTAGTTCAACGGTACGGGGATATCTTGTCAGGTAAGAGAACATGGCCAAAGGAATTAAGTCAGAGTAATGTTCGTCCAACGTTACCAGATGCGGTAGCAGGAGATATTACAGCAGCGATGCCATATCGTGCGATGACGAATATCATTAACTTTATTCAGGCTGTCGATAATGTAGTACCTGGTTTTGCAAGTACGGAGACATTATTATATTCCCCTGAATTGAAGTTCTATAGTAATCGAATCAAGATGGATGAACAATTTGATACGAACATACAAGGCTTATATTGTTTAGGAGATTCTTCTGGATGGACCCGTGGTCTTATGATGGCCTCTGTTATGGGTGTCTTAATGGGTAGAAGATTGGTATAGTTGCCTGACGTCATTTTGCACAATGAGACATTCTGATATGGGATGACAAACATAATTCATTCGCAACACGCTCTCGCTTGGATGAAGTCGTAGCGGTACGTAAGGGCCTAAAATACAGGCCCCAAGTACCGACGACTTCATAACAGTATGCTTCTGAATTAAGTTTGTCATCCCATTTTTAGCAAGTCGATTGATGTGCAAAATGACGAATGCAATTTCTAGGGGTGGAACTTAGTTTTGCAATTCACTTGTTTGCCTGAATTAAAAAAATTATTCAGAATGGTATTGACAATTCAAACAATTCATAGTAATATATTTAAGCACGGTGAAGCCGTACAACAAATAGGGGTATAGTTCAGCTGGTAGAATAACGGTCTCCAAAACCGCAGGTCGTGGGTTCAAATCCTACTGCCCCTGGACAATGAAGTAATCGGGAAACGCTAAAACAAACGTTTCCCGATTTTTTGCGTGTAGCCGAGATTGATTACAATGTCATTACTAACCTAAATAGCTAGCTTAACTTAACAAGAACTCAAATTAATACAAGTAAACACTTTTATTCCATCTATTGCTATTAAAAGAAAATGTAGTATAATATCAAAATAGATAAATTAGAACACGTAATATATTTTAACTGATAAAAACATCCAATTAACATCAGTAAACATTCATGCAGTCTACTCAATATTATTTGCATACTTTAATTGAGTAAGATAATTTACTTCTTAATAAAAGAAAGGGCAAAATATGCAAAATCTCAAGAATTCAATTTACAATCGAGGAAATGAATACTTTATCCAGGAACAAAATGTAAAGACGTTGTGTGAAACCTATGAAACACCTTTTTATGTATATGATGCAAACTATGTTTTGCATAAATATGAACTATTAAAGAAGTATTTACGTTGGGATAAGTTAAAAATTTACTATGCGATGAAAGCAAATTATAATCCACATCTTCTTAGAATTATGAGAGATAATGGGTTTTATTTAGATACCGTAAGTCCAACAGAAGTAATACTTGCGTTAAAGCTCGGATTTGACAAGGAACATATTATGTTTACTGCAAATAATATGACAGACTCTGATATGGAACTTATCAAAGAGCAAGGGGTTCTGCTTAATATAGACTCTTTGTCGCGATTGGAAAGTTATGCAAAACAATATGTTGGTTCTGGCATTGCATTGAGAATAAATCCGAATGTAATTGCCGGAGAGAATGAGAAGGTTCAAACTGGCGGAGACCTATGTAAATTTGGAATTTTACTACAAGATATACCAAAAGTATTAGAAATTACAAAAAAGTATGGAATTCGAATTCTCGGGTTGCATGAACATACTGGTAGTGGCATTTCAGATTTATCAAAAGTATTTGAGAGTATGAATAATTTGCTTGAAATCGTAAATCCAATTGATTTTCCTGATTTAAAGTTTATTGATTTTGGTGGCGGTTTTAAGGTTGTTTATCATCCAGAGGAAAAAGCAGTTGATTATGAAGAATTTGGTACTATGACAGGTCAATTATTTCAAAAGTTTTGTAAGACTTATGGGAAAGAATTGGAGATGTATTTTGAACCTGGTAAATTCATTGTTGCGGATGCAGGATGTTTTGTTGTTCAGGTCAATACAGTAAAAAATAATAATGGACGACTTATCGTAGGAACGAATTCCGGTTTCCCTCACTTGATACGACCTGTTTTTTACGGAGCCTATCATCATATCATCAATGTGAGTAATCCCAGCGGTAAGATTTTAAAATATGATATTTATGGGAATACATGTGAATCAGGTGATTGTTTTGCAAGTGAAAGAGAACTCCCTGAAATAAGGATCGGAGATTATTTAGTAATACAAAATGCAGGAGCTTATTGTCGATCCATGGCATCTGAATATAATCTTAGACCTCTCCCCTCAGAGTATCTTATATATAACAATGAGGTTATTACTTCAAAAGAAAAACTCACTTATGTTGAATTAGCAGATCGTTTATTAGGAGACTATGGGATAATAAGTTAACATTTGTTGTAAAATTTGAAAGATATTCTTAAGAAACGTGACTAGCAATTGTCACAATCATTGTCTATAATACAAATATCGCAATTGAACAATCATAAAGAAAGGTAATCTAATGGGAGAAGATAAAAATAATAGACAATATGATGAGCGTGAATTACGCGCGATGTTAAGTGAGCAAATCAGAGAAATAGGTGATTCTGAGTCAGAGCAGGAGAATTACCAGGGAGATGGAAGAAGATCTGCTAGAAAAGAAACTGCTGCAACAAAAACAAAAAAGAAAAAGCATACAGGCTTAAAAGTATTTGCATGTATTATTATTTTATTCGCTATTGTCATTGGCTTTTTAATAGGAACGAAACCCGGACGTAAAGCAATTTATGCAGTTGCTAGTAACTATATTTTTAAAGAGGTAGTTCGAGACGAAGATGCCACTTCCTTTATGAATGAACATAATGAGAAAGAGCCAGTTGGTAAGAAAGAAGAAGGAATAAAGAATTATTTATTGTTTGGTCTAGAAGAAATCAATGGTGGTAGCCGTTCAGATACCATGATGATTGCTTCTGTTAATATGAATAATGGAACAATCAAATTAATCTCATTAATGAGAGATTCTTATGTTAATGTGCCTGGATGGAAATCTACTAAGTTGAATGCAGCATATGGGCATGGTGGAGTTAAGTTATTAATTGATACAATTGAAACGAATTATCGTATTCATATTGATGGATATGCATCTGTTAATTTTGAATCATTTGAGAAGATTGTAGATAGTATTGATGGAGTTAAAATTAAGCTTGGGGCAAAAGAAGCTAATTATTTAAATAAGACAAATTACATTTCAAATCCAAAATATCGTAATGTTGTTGAAGGTGAAAACTTAATGAATGGTAATCAGTTATTAGGTTATTGCCGGGTGAGAAAGGTCGCTACTTTAGGTGGTGCAAACAATGATTATGGAAGAACAGTTCGTCAGAGGAGAGCAATGAGTGCAATTTTTGAAAAGTTTAAGTCACTTAATATTTTTCAAATGTTTACTACTGCGAATGACTGTATGGGATATGTTACAACGAGTCTAACGTCAGATCAGATTCGCGAGATTATTGAAGTTGTTGTTGAAAATAAGATTACAACAGTTGAAGAATTTCGTCTACCTGTGGACGGTATGTTTGATGATCCAAAATCTTATAATGGGACATCTTATCCATTGGTATATGATTGGGATAAGAACATTGCAGAACTCTACAAGTTTATCTATGAAGATGGAACTTCGTTAGAGGAATAGCTTAATGTACCATTATAAATTGTGAGAGTTACTCGGTAATGATAAAATCCTCCTTAAGTAGAATGAATAGCTAAAACTACTTAAGGAGGATTTTAATATTCGATAACTTCTAGTGGCCGATTAGTATATCTTTTTCAAGGATATGCTCGATTAACCAATTGTTTAAAAACTCGAGAATATCGAAAATAACCTGTGCTTGATTTTCATCTACGTATTCAGGTTTCATCTCTTCTAATTTTTTAATAAAATTATGATGATCCACTTTCTGGCTAAACATTCTTTTATAATGGATAGATTCCATATATGCTTCTTCATCAGCGAAATGATATTGGGTATAGTTTTTTAGTTCACCTAACAAATTTAATATGTAGTCATATTTATCAGGTGTAAATTCATTTATCATTAGTTCGTATGTTTCATTCGCAATCTCAAAGAGTCTTGCATGTTGTGTATCAATAAATTCAGTTCCAGTTAAAAACTCGGGTTTCATCTCGTATTTCATAGGCACCTCCATAAAATATTTGTAATTGTATTATAATATATTTTCAAAGAAAATGCATCCTTTTGAAAAGAAAAGTTGCATAAAATTGGTTTTTTTAGAAAACAATGCAATATTTTTGCATTTTATATGAAAAAAATAATCAAATAGTATGCAAAATCATAACAGAACTTCACGAATCGTGAATTTTAGTCATAGACATTCCTTTTTATCTATAGTAAAATAGGGTAATCCATATTCTTGGAGATGGTTAGAAATAAAGTATCAGACGACGGAGAAAAATTGAAAGTGAGGACTTTGAATGAAGAATGAATTATACGAGCTCTATAAACAATGTTTTCCGACATCACAATTGAGTAAAGAAATGTTTCTAAAAGCAGTTGATTATGATAACAGTAATGTCATACTTGCGCAAGAGCATTGCCGTATCGTTGGTGTTTCAATTGTGGACAAGAATGTGATACGTTTTATGTGTGTAGCGCCTCAGATGCAGAACAGAGGTTTTGGTAAGGAATTATTAAAGCGATCAGAGGGTGCAATATTGAATGATGGATATGAGGATGCTATCCTCTGTAAATTAAGTGACGTATTAGATCATAGTAACATAGATGAAGTAATTGGTGCACAGTTTTTTGTGAAATATGGTTATGAAAGACAAACAGACGATTTGTTTATATGGAGATCAAAAAAACTAGTAGATTAATATGAATACATATATGATGGTAAATTTTCATTGTTAAAGTCCATAAATTTGTGTGGATTAATTAGGAACAATGAAAATTAACCATCATTTTTTTGGGTAAATTATGATAGTATGAGAATAATGTTTTTGCTTAATATAATAACAATAAATTAAAAATTGCATAAGATATTGACTAATATATAAATTGTTGTATAATGAACATATGAACAATTACTCATATGAAGGGATGTGCATGTAATGGAGAGTAAGAATGAATGCTGTGAAGGTATAGAAGTTCATGAGAACATCGTGATTGATATAAAGGATAAGTTGCCTAAGGAAGAGATGCTTTATGATCTAGCAGAGCTATTTAAGGTATTTGGAGATTCAACTAGAATTAAAATTTTGTATGTTTTACTTGAATCTGAAATGTGTGTTTGCGATATTGCTGCTTTACTTAATATGACACAATCAGCAATTTCACATCAACTTCGTGTGTTAAAGCAATCACAACTTGTTAAGTTTCGCCGTGAAGGAAAGGCTATATTTTACTCCTTAGCAGATGATCATGTGGTAACAATTCTAAACCAAGGAATGGATCATGTTAGTGAATAAATAGTAATGATAATGGAGGATGATAAGATGAAAAAGACATTTAAGTTAGAAGAGCTAGAGTGTGCTAATTGTGCAGCAAAGATGGAGGATGGGATTAATAAGATAGAAGGAGTAATAAAGGCAACCGTTAGTTTTATGGCGCAGAAATTAACTCTTGAGGCAGAGGATGATAAGTTTGATGCAATTGTAAAGGAAGTAGCTAAGTATATAAAGAAAATAGAGCCAGATTGTAAGCTAATTTATTGATTTAGGTAGGTGAAGAAAATGACACGAAAACAAAAAAAGACCTTAACTAGAATATTTATTGGTGCTATTACTTTTTTATTAGCTATCATAGTTGTCAATTTTGAGATAATACGAAAGGTGTACCAGATGCCTGGTGAGATTTTAGTTTATCTTATACCATACCTTGTGATTGGTGGGGACGTATTACTACGTGCTATAAAGAATATAGCGAAAGGCCAAGTATTTGATGAAAACTTCCTTATGAGTATCGCCACGATAGGTGCATATGGAATAGGAGAATATAAAGAAGCTGTGGCAGTTATGCTTTTTTACCAGATTGGTGAGTTATTTCAAAGCTATGCTGTTCATAAGTCAAGAAAATCAATTACTGAATTAATGGATATTCGACCTGACTATGCAAATCTAGTAATCAACGATGAATTAAGGATAGTTGATCCTAATGAGGTTAAGATCGGTGATACGATTGTTGTGAAAGTTGGGGAACGAATTCCTTTGGATGGAGTAGTACTAAAAGGAAGCTCTTTCATTGATACATCAGCATTAACAGGAGAATCTGTTCCAAGAAAAGTAGAGGAAGGAAGCCTAGTTATCAGTGGTTGTATTAATAAAGAAGGTGTTCTTAATATCTGTGTTAAAAAAGAATTTGGTGAATCTACAGTATCAAAAATACTAGACTTAGTGGAGAATGCAAGTACAAAAAAGGCAAAGACAGAGAATTTTATTACTCGTTTTGCTCGTTATTACACGCCAATTGTTGTAGTAGGTGCTATACTATTAGCTTTGATTCCTTCCGTATTCTTTGGCTTAGAGTTCAGTACTTGGTTAGAACGAGCATTAATATTTTTAGTTATTTCATGTCCTTGTGCACTAGTGATTTCTGTTCCATTAAGCTTCTTTGGAGGAATTGGTGGAGCATCAAAATGTGGAATTTTAGTTAAAGGCAGTAACTACTTAGAGGCACTTGCAAGGGTTAATACGATTGTTTTTGACAAAACAGGTACATTAACAAAGGGGACATTTACAGTTACTAAGGTTCATCCAGCTAATGGTGTATTAGAAGAAGAATTATTGCAGTTTGCAGCATTAGCGGAGGGTTTTAGTAATCATCCGATTTCACATTCTTTAAGGCAAGCAGTCAATCAAGAACTAGATATGACAAGAACAAAGAATGCTAGCGAAATAGCGGGACTTGGAGTGAAAGCTTATGTTGATGGAGACGAAATACTTGCTGGTAACGACAAGTTGATGCTATCTAACAATATTCAATATCAAAAAATTGATAGTATTGGGACAATTGTCTATGTCGCAAGAGAAAGAGAATATATTGGAGCGATTGTCATATCAGACGAATTGAAGGCTGATGCTAATATTGCAATACATGAAATAAAAAAGAATGGAATTCAAAAAATTGTAATGTTGACTGGAGATGTGTTAAGTGCAAGCGAGAGAATAGCAAAGGAACTTAAGATTGATAATTACTATGCTGAACTATTACCACAGGATAAGGTTACAAAAGTCGAAGAATTATTAGAAGAACAACAACCAGGAATGAATTTGGCTTTCGTCGGAGATGGTATTAATGATGCTCCAGTTTTGTCTCGGGTTGATGTAGGAATTGCTATGGGAGCAATGGGGTCTGATGCAGCAATTGAAGCTGCAGATGTTGTTCTTATGGATGATTCACCGTTAAAGATAGCAATTGCAATAAAAATATCTCGAAAGACACTTCGTATTGTAAAGCAAAATATTATTTTTGCTTTAGGTGTTAAAGTATTCTTCCTTCTTCTAGGTGCATTTGGTCAAACATCCATGTGGGATGCAGTATTTGCAGATGTCGGTGTATCCGTTCTTGCCATACTAAATTCGACACGTGCACTATCCATTAGAGAATTTAACAATTTATTAAGATGAAATGATAAATTTACTTGCATTGATTCTTTATATTTATTGATTGTGTGATATGATTAATGTAAAATGTATAGTAAAAAAGCAAAACACATGAATAATGTTGTTACTTGCCGATATAAAGAAAGAAGGAATATAATGAAAATCGGTAGAAATGATTTATGTTGGTGTAATAGTGGAAAGAAATATAAAAGCTGTCATATGGAATTTGATCAAGAAATAGAAGAATATGCAAGAGCTGGAGCAATGGTACCAACAAGGGATATGATAAAAAATGAAGCTGCAATAGAAGGGATGAGAAAAGCAGGAAAAGCAAACACAATGGTACTTGATTATGTGGAGCCTTTTGTAAAAGAGGGGATATCTACAGAAGAACTGAATGTTATTGTGGATGAATATACACGAAAAATTGGTGGGATACCTGCAACTTTAGGGTATGAGGGCTATCCTAAAAGTGTTTGTACCTCGATTAATGAAGTAGTTTGCCATGGTATTCCTGATCCAAAACGAATTCTTAAGTCAGGGGATATCATTAATATTGATGCAACCACTATTGTTGATGGTTTCTATGGAGATGCATCAAGAATGTACTGTATTGGTGATGTAGCAAAAGAGCATAAAAAGCTTGTTGAAGTAACGAAAGAGTGTCTTGAACTAGGGTTAGCGCAAGTAAAACCATGGGCATTTCTTGGTAATGTTGGTTTTGTGATTAATCAGCATGCGAAAAAATGTGGATATAGTGTTGTCCGTGAAATCGGAGGTCATGGTATTGGAACAGAATTTCATGAAGAACCATGGGTGAGTCATATTGGTCAGATGAATACTGACTATCTTCTAGTTCCAGGAATGGTATTTACAATTGAACCAATGATTAACCTTGGTAAAGCTTCTGTTATAGAAGACGCTACTGATGGATGGACAATTCGCACTTTGGATGGTAAACCAAGTGCACAATGGGAGTACACGGTTTTGGTGACAGAAACAGGATATGAGATTTTGTCACACTAATATAAAATGAGGGGGGAAGATATGAAAGAGAGAAAACGTGTTATAGCTATTATGTTATGCATGGTATGTTTTATTAATCTATTGGCAGGTTGTTCAAGACAGAATAAGGAGCAAAAAGGAAATCTAGAGAGTATAACTAGTGGGATTCCATTATCACCTACATTGGAACCAACACAAATTCCATCTCCTACCATAGAGCCAACTGCGATGCCAGCTAATTTAGGGGGAGCTGGTATCGTAATTGATCGAGATAAGCATGAAGAGGAAAACACAAGTAAGGTTAAAGATTCCTGGACAATTCTTATATACCTTTGTGGTACTGACTTAGAAAGTTATGGTGCAGGTTATGCCACTGGTAACTTACAAGAATTGTTTGATGTTACATATAATGATAATGTTAAGATTATCATACAAACGGGTGGCACAGTCAACTGGCAGCAACCAGGTATTAAGGCAGACCGTTTGGAACGATTTATAGTAGAAGATGGTGGACTAAAAAAGGTTGGAGAAGCAAAGCTTGCCAGTATGGGAGATGAAAATACCTTATATGAATTTTTATCTTGGGGAGTTCATGCATATCCAGCGGACCGCACTGGTGTTATTTTATGGGATCATGGAAGTGGTAGTATCGGTGGAGTTGTTTACGATGAACTTTTTGATTATGATTATTTATCGCTTTTAGAGATGGATGATGCCTTTCGCAGAGTTTATTACGAGATGGACTGTGACTTTGAGTTTATAGGCTTTGATGCTTGCTTAATGGCAACAATTGAAATTGCTAATATTGCCGCATCTTATGCAAAATATATGATTGCTTCTCAAGAATATGAAGGTGGAGCTGGTTGGGATTACAATGCACTAGCACAGTATCTGGTAGATATGCCAACAGCAAATGGTATGCAAGTTGGGACTGTAATTTGTGATTCTTTTGCAAAGAAGAGTAATCGGGAATATGAAGACACGACATATACATTATCAGTTATAGATTTAGATAAGATTGATAAATTATTATATGCTTTTGATGCAGTTGCAAGGAAGATGTCAGAGTCAACAAATCAACCAACTATTGTGTCAGAACTGGCAAAAGGTGCTTATGCATCGGACCGTTTTGGTGCTTTTTCGGAATACGAGGGTTATTCGAACTTAATTGACTTAGGTTTATATACTTTAAATGTATCACAAACAGTAGGTGGGGCTGCTGCAAATGCAATTACCTTTGCACTAAAAGAAGCAGTTGTATATAAAGTATGTGGAGAAGACCATAAAGAGGCAACGGGTTTGTCAGTATATTATCCACTTTTACCAGAATACGAAGGATTGTCTACAATTTCTGGTATTTGTGTGAGTCCATATTATCTTATTTATATTGATGCGATTACCTATGGTTCAACTGGAGAAAATATTGCCCAATATAGCTCTGATTACTGGGATAATAATTATGGTGGTTATTATGGTGACTATTACGGTGATTACTCCTCTGAAAATGAAGATTGGTATACAAACTGGGATGAACATTGGGAAGCATATGATACAGAAGGTAATGATGATTTTAACTTTTCAGCAGAAGAGAGTACGATGATTCAATATGCAGTATCACCTCATATGAGTGATGATGGCTTCTATACATTAACAATTGATGAAAATTCACTTGATTAC
Source organism: Bacillota bacterium (assembly GCA_023410575.1). Classification (GTDB taxonomy): domain Bacteria; phylum Bacillota; class Clostridia; order Lachnospirales; family Lachnospiraceae; genus Lachnoclostridium. The sequence continues at coordinate 177,351 of JAEYPP010000016.1, forward strand.
GTTCAAGGAGTATATTGCACTGTTTTCGCTGATATCGGAAATGGTGAACAGATATATCTTGGAATGGATAGCGATGTATCAGTTGATTGGAGTACGGGTGTGGTTGAAGATCTTTTCTATGGGTATTGGCCAACTTTACCGGATTATCAGCAACTTGAGTTAATCTTGGTTAATGAAACAGATGAATACAACCTTTATAGCATTCCAATCTTATTAAATGGTGAAGAAACAAATTTAAGAATTAAGTGGGTATGGGACGATCCTAGCGATAGCGAGAATAATTATGGAGAATATCAAGTGGTTGGAGCATGGGATGGAATTGATTTTGACACTGGTATGGCAGCAAAAGATACGATTCCAATTGTAGCTGGTGATGTTATTACCCCGATTTATGTAAGTTACAATTCAGTTACAGAGGATACCAAGACCTCATATGGCTTTGAATACACTGTAACTGAAGATTTTCACATTAAGGCTAATAAATTGAGTGCTGGAGATTACTTTTATTGTTTTGAATTGGCTGATATTTTTGGTAATTCTCTTTATACAGACTTCACAGTATTTACAATTGATGAAGCAGGAGAGATATATTACTAATGAATTAGCGATTGCAAACTATTTAGTTTTTGCTTGTAGCAGTTGCATTAAATCGTTAGATAAAAGTGGCTGACTAAAAACAAATCCCTGGACAATATCACACTTCTTTTCTTTTAAAAGAACTAATTGTGCAGGATATTCGACACCCTCGGCGACAACTTTAATTCCAAGGTGATGAGCAAGTCGAATGATTGTATGTACCATAGAGAGTTCTTTATCATTAACACATATGTTATTGATAAAGGACTTGTCTATTTTTAGAGTATGTATATTCATCTTTGCCAGATAATTCAAACTTGAATAACCAGTTCCAAAATCATCAAGTGCAACTTTCACTCCAATTTCCTGCAATCGTTTTATTATCGTTGCAGTATCAATAATAGAGGAGACGAGAGTACTTTCAGTTAACTCTAGTTCAAGATATTGAGGAGGTAATTGAGTTTCTTCCAAAATCTGCGACAGAGTGTTAAAAAAGTTATAATGATTGATTTGAACCGGAGATATATTAACCGATACTGCACAAGGAGAAATGCCATAATCCATTAAACTTTTATTAAACTGACAAGCTTTGCGAAGGACCCACTCACCTAATTCATTGATTAATCCTGTTTCTTCCGCTACTGGAATGAATTCTTTTGGGGAGAGAAGTCCCATTCGTGGATGATAAATACGCATGAGCGCTTCATAACCGATAATTTTATTATCCTTTAGTCGAATTTGTGGTTGGTATAGAACATAAATTTCATTGTTACGTATTGCATAATGAAGTACGTCTGTGATTAGGCTCTTGAAGTTGAGTTTCTCCTCCATCTCGCTATCAAATACAGAATATTTATTTTTGCCGTTCTCTTTTGAGTTATACATTGCTATATCGGCATTTTTAGTCAAGGTGGAGGTATCTAATCCGTTTTCTGGATAGAAAGCAATACCAATGCTTAGTGAGATATATGCAGTTTCATTATCAAGGAGAAAAGGTTGCTTAAAGCTTTCAAGTATATGTGATGCAAAACTGATTGCTTCTTTTGATGATAGATTAGGCTTCATAATCATGAATTCATCACCACCAGCTCTTGCGATACAATCGCTCTCTGAGATGAGGGAGACTAATCGTCTGGCTGTATGGATGAGCAAACAATCTCCGTAATCATGACCTAAAGTATCATTAATCATCTTAAAATTATCTAGGTCAATGAAAAAGATTGCATGATGATTCGTCAGAACATTACTTTGCTTTAGAATCTTATTTGTAAATTCTAAAAAAGCAAGTCGATTAGGTAAGTCTGTTAAACCATCATGGAAAGCAAGATGCTCAATTCGATTGTAATTACTTCGTAGAGTATCTTCATTTTCTATCAGTTGCTCATGCATGGTAGCAAGTTCATCATAACTACCTTTAATTATATGTAGCATCTTATTTAAATTACGGGATAGGTCACCAAGCTCGTTGGTAGACTTTAACGAGGATACAACATTAAGATTACCACTTGAAGCGGTACGCATAACATGGCGTAAATCAAGTATAGGATGTACCAGTCTAGTTTGAAAATAATAATCAAAGATAAGATAGCATGGTAGGTATGCTAAAATTGTTAAGAATAAAAAATGAATTATATCCCCATAATCTAAAAGTGTAGGAATTTCTGTTGATACAAGAAGTAATTGGTTAGATTCTTGTATCAATGAGTAGCTATATTTATAATCTTGGTTATGATAGGACATTGTAAAGCTACCTTCGAAAGTATTATTATTATTTTCGTAGGTAGTAAATAATTGTTGAATTTTTTCTTTTGATAATAAGGCATCATAAGTAGAATTATTCCCTGAGTAAGAAATAACTCTATCTTGTGTTAATATCTGATAATGTGTAGTTTTGTTTAAGTTTGCATCATATCTTTTACTTATCGAATGATTGATAGCACATACGATTAGTAGTAATGGGATAAGTGCATAAATAAGAAAGGTTAAGCGAAGAGATTTCTTAATTGACATAAATGCCTCCATTAGTAGAGCAACGATTTACATAAGTTATATTACCAAAAAATAGTAAATTATGCAAGAAATGAAGAAAGTATTTCCATTTGTTTATGAAAAATTTAGTTGAAAAAGGCAAATAATAAAGGTATACTTGTACTACAGTGGACTTGAATAGGTTATTAAGTACAAGACTAACGTTTTTGGACGCATTTAAGGAGTTAATAATGTACAAGTTAATATGTAAGGATGGCAATGCAAAGCGTGGCGAGTTTCATACAGTTCATGGCACAATCCAGACACCAGTATTTATGAATGTTGGAACAGTTGCTGCTATTAAAGGTGCAGTATCCACAATGGATTTGCAGAATATAAAAACACAAGTGGAATTAAGTAATACGTATCATCTTCATGTGAGACCTGGTGACGAAGTAATAAAAAAACTCGGTGGACTTCATAAGTTTATGGTTTGGGATAAACCAATCTTAACAGACTCTGGAGGATTTCAGGTATTCTCATTAGCTGGCCTTCGTAAGATAAAAGAGGAGGGAGTATACTTCAATTCTCACATCGATGGACGAAAGATTTTTATGGGACCAGAGGAAAGTATGCGAATTCAATCGAATTTAGCTTCTACAATTGCAATGGCATTTGATGAGTGTCCACCACATCCAGCGACAAGACAGTATATGCAAGATTCTGTTGATCGTACGACTCGCTGGTTGATTCGTTGCCAAGCTGAGATGAAAAGATTAAATTCTTTAGATGATACAATTAATAAAAATCAGATGCTCTTTGGAATTAATCAGGGTGGTACTTTTAGTGATATACGAATTGAGCATGCAAAGGTGATTTCCGAACTAAATCTTGATGGCTACGCTATTGGTGGGTTAGCAGTCGGAGAATCACATAATGAGATGTATCGAATTATTGAGGATGTGGTACCTTATCTACCGCAAGCAAAGCCGACATATCTCATGGGGGTTGGTACACCAGCCAATATATTAGAAGCAGTAGAGCGTGGGGTTGATTTCTTTGACTGTGTATACCCAGCACGTAATGGTAGACATGGACATGCGTATACCAATAATGGTAAGATGAACTTGCTCAATGCAAAATATGAACTTGATGATCGACCAATTGAGGAAGGATGTCAGTGTCCTGTATGTAGACACTACAGCAGAGCATACATTCGCCATTTATTAAAGGCAAAAGAAATGTTAGGCTTACGCTTACTAGTAACTCATAATTTATACTTCTATAATGAGATGATGGAAGAAATTAGGGATGCAATCGAACATCAGAACTTTAAAGAGTATAAGAAGAAGAAACTTGAAGGATTTGCTATGGGGCAAGAGTAATTGCTTGATGGCATTGAATTATATTCCAAAAGGAAAGAAAATTATTAGGAGGATTTTATATGAATCAGTTAGTATTCCTTGATACTACAACACCGGCAGCTGGTGGTATGAATTGGACATGGATGATTGGCTATATTGCAGTAATTGGTGCTTTGTTCTACTTTATGGCTATTCGTCCACAGAAGAAACAACAGAAAAAGATGAATGCATTAATCTCATCGATTGCGAATGGTGATAGTGTATTGACTACAAGTGGTTTTTATGGTGTAGTTATTGATGTTACAGATGATCTTGTAATTGTTGAGTTTGGTAGCAACAAGAATTGTAGAATTCCAATGAAAAAATCTGCAATTGTGGAAGTTGAAAAGCCAGAGACAAAAGAAACTGTATAGTATATGACGGTCTGATAATTCTGTCATAATTAAACAAAGGCTATCGCTTAATGCGATAGCCTTTGTTGCTTCAATGGGCACTTATAAAAATTTATGGTATGTTCATAAGTGTAGAAAGAGTACCACTGTTTTATCTATATTCTTTTAAGTCCTTTAACAATGAGTTAGGAATCTTTAAATTTCCTCGACCAACTCCAAGGCGAATTTGTGGCTTGTTAGAACCATGGAAGTCACTGCCACCAGTCATTAATAGCTTATATTTATTAGCAAATCTACGTAGGATACCCTCATCAAATCCTGTGTTACTAGAATGGATTGTCTCAATTCCAACCATTCCAAGAGACTTAACATAGGAAATTAGCTCCTCAACTCCAGCTAAATCCAAATTATAGAGTAGTGGATGAGCTAGTACAGGAATACCCTTAGCTTCGATTATGATATCAATAGCATCTTTCGGAATCATATAACTTCGAGGAACATAATATTTTGTATTAGTTCCTAGGTACTTTGTAAAGGCCTCTGCATTATTTTTAACATATCCATGCTCTGTAAGATAGCGGGCAAAATGAGCCCTTGTAATTACAGTATTAGGTTCACCAAAGGTTAAATCCTCGATATTGATATTGATTCCATCTGCCCCAAGCAGTGCTGCCATCTTTTCATTCCGTATATCTCGATCAGCGATTGCCTTAGCAAGTTTATCGTTGAGTTGTTGGTTCTTTTCATCAATATATAACCCGAGGATATGAATATCTCGTCCGAGATATTCAGCAGATATTTCCACTCCAGGAATCAGCTCAAGTTCTGCTTCCTTCTTGTTAGCTTTTAAGTATTGTCTTGCTTCACTAATTCCCTCGACAGTGTCATGATCGGTAATCGCAATTGCAGACAGACCAATTTCTAATGCGTTATTTATTACTTCAGATGGAGTTAATGTACCATCTGAGCGATTGGTATGAACATGTAAATCAATATAATTCATCATAGGCTCCATATTTTATTTTATGTTATCTCTTGGTTTCTTTCTATTATTATATCACAATCGTATCGATTTGTGAAATTGGTACTAAATCATTGTTTTGGGACATATAATACACTAGAATTTAGCAAAATAATGAAAGGATCCATTGTATGACGGATACAAAGTCTAGAACCATTTATTTAGCCAAATCAGTGCTGATTTCTTATCTAATTACGTTATTTTTGTTATTAGTAACCTCTTTTTTAATGCTTCAAACGGGAATATCAGGTGGTGTAATTAGCATTGCAATTGTAATAATCTATATATTATCTGTGTTCTCTGGTAGTTTTTATATGGGAAAACATGTAGAACAAAAGAGATATTTGTGGGGATTGTTTGCTGCACTAATTTATTTTATTGTATACATAATAATCTCACTAATTACAAAAGGGGATACACCAATTGATTTATTCGACTATGTGAAAACTCTTATTATAATTATTTGCTCGGGTATGCTTGGAGGTATGTTAAGTTAACAATGTAAGCATTCATTAAGAAATTTGCCTTATTAATGCCTTAATTTATTAATAATATATTAAAAAAGTGCTTTATAGAAGGTAGGGTAAATTATGCGAAAGAAAAGTAATAAGTATGGGCTACGAAAATTAGTTGCGATACTGACCATAGCGACAACCGCCTTTGGTAGTATCGCGTCGGGGCTTTTATTAGATAAATTGACAGTAAAGGCTGCAATTACGAAAGAGGAAACTAAGCAAGTTATAACGGATAAGAAAAAAGATACAAAGGACCTTGTAGATCTTCGAATGATATTTACGACAGATTTACATGGTATGTTAAGTAGTACTGATTATTTATCAGGAACAGATTATAAAAACCAGGGATTATCATTAGCGTATCCATTAATTAATAAAACAAGAGAAGAAAAGAATGCCTCTAATGTGTTTACATTTGACGTTGGAGATGTATTGTTTGAAGCCTCTATGGAATATATTTATGGACAAGATGAAGAGGCGATTCAGCCAGTCTATTTAGGAATGTCACTTATTGGATACGATGCGATTACGTTAGGTAATCATGATTTTGATTATGGTAAGGACTATCTTCTTCGTCAGCTTACTTATTCTGGATTATTGAATAAGACGGTTGTATCCAATCTAAAGAATGCAAAGAACAATTCTTATCCTTTTCATGAAAATATGATCATTGAAAGACAAGCTGTAACCCAGCAGGGGAATACAGTTAACATTAAGGTCGGTGTGATTGGTGAGACGATTCCAACTCTTTCAGCGAAGACTGACAACTATGCAGGTATATGGAAAACAGAGGATATTATTACTAATGTTACGAAGGAAGCAGCCTTATTAAAGGAAAAAGGAGCGGATTTAATCGTTGTCTTAGCTCACTCTGGTTTTGGTAGTGAAGAACCTGTTGAGAATGCAGATAACGTTTCTTATGCATTAACTAAGATTCCAGATGTTGATGTTATCTTATGCGGACATGAACATAATGAATTTCCAGTAGCTAATAAATCAGGAACATACTATGACTATACGGGTGTAGATGCTAATACAGGCCTTGTTAATGGAAAACTCATTGTTATGGCAAAGAATCAAGGCAAGTCAATAGGTGTAGCGGACGTGTCTTTAAGCTATGATAAGAATGGAAACTTTAAGATTGAGAAACAATCTGGTGAAGTTCGTAGAATTTCAGATTACAAGCTATATGAAGATAGTAGAATATTATCATTTTTTGACAGCTGGAAAGAAGAGCTTGAAATATATCGAACAAAAAGCTTAATAGAACTTGAAGAAGGAGTCACTCTACAGAATTATCTTGGACTTTTGGGAGACAATGCTATATTACAGTTGCAGAATGATGCGCGTATTGCTTATGCAAGAAAGTATATCGAGTCAGTTGATAAGTCATATGCGGGCTATCCTATTATTGCTGCAGCATCGCATATTACTTATGGTGCAAACTCGGGAGATGATTTCGTAAATATTACAGAAAATATTAGTACTGCAGATTTATTTACCGTGCAGAATTACCGTAATTATACTTATCTCTATAAGATAACAGGTGCACAGCTTAAGGAATGGTTAGAGTTCTCAGCAAGTGCATATAATACATTAGAAATCGGAAGCAAAGATAATCAATTTTTAATACATAATGACTGGTTGAAGAATTGGAGTAAATTCTTTGTATTTGATGGTATCAATTATTCAATATCTCCATATATCGCACCCCGTTATGATATTACTGGAACAAAGATTAATGATACATTTCGTGTATCGAGTATCACATATAATGGTAAAGAAGTAACTGATGATATGGACTTTATAATTGCATGTAATTCTATAACACCAACTGGTATCTTTAGCTGGGCATCTTCACAAAAAGTTAAAGGTATGTATCGAACTCAGTATATTATCATTGATTATCTCACTAGTCTGAACTTACTAGGTAAGTATACACCAATGGTTGATAATAACTGGACAATTAAATTTAGAGAAAATCAAGAATTTCTTATGTTAATTCCAAATCAAGGAGCTAAGTTTGTTAAAGAAAGCAGTATGTATGATAGTAAGCTATTTGAGACGGATGATAGTACTATATTTAAATTCAAAGCTGTTAAATCAAAGGTTGAAGAACCTCATATTGTCGCTCTACAAAGTGTATTAGAACCAACTAATAAAGGCTATACCGTCTATGTAGATGCATTTTCTAGTGCAGGTATAAAATCTCTTAAGTATGTATCGAGAGATGTAGATATAGAAGGTACCAATTGGAATGTAGAAAACGATATAGAAAATAATCAGTTTGTCGCTTACTTCAATGACACTTATACGATATATGCTGAAGATTATAATGGTAAAAAAGCCATTTATAAGGTTATTATCGATAATATAGGTGCGAAGGAGATGGCTGCACCTAAGGTTTGGTCATTCACAAATAAGAAAACGGCAGTAACAGGAAAATCGGAAGCTGGAGCTAAGGTATGTGTAAAGATTGGAGAAAAGATTTATTCCAATAAAGCTAATTCTGACGGTTCTTATAGTGTTGCAATACCAGCTCAAATCTCTAGTACTAGTTTTTATGTATATGCAGAGGATGAGAAAAATGAACGTAAGAGCGAGATGACTAAAGTATATGTAAAATATGCTGTGCCGAATGTATTGTCAGTTAATAAATACTACAATAATTCTCAGTATTTAACAGGATCCACATCGGATAAAGATAACTTTATCATTGTTGTGGATGCTGATTCAAGGACTGTGTATGTTCCAGATGAGAACACTGCACAGATTGTGGGATCCACACAAGAAGTTGATTTTTCGAATTATAACATTACGATAGCTCCTCAGAATATTGATCAAAATGGTAAGTTTGAGATTTCTTTACCAAACATAGATATAGGCACACAACTACGTGTTGTTAATATGGACTATGTCGGAAGAGTTGGTGTAAGCTCTTATGTTAAAGTAGGAGAAGGTGGACCATATGCACCTGAATTTCACAATATTATAGTCTCAGAGGATACGATATATGGTAATGTTCGCTCTCTTTCAAAGCAAAATGTGGTAATGGTTTTAGTTACAGTTGATGGGGTTAGTCATACAGTTATGTCAGACAAAGAAGGTAATTTTAAAGTCACACTAGATTCACCAATCACACCGATTACTTCCATAAGTGCTTATGCAAAGGAGACAGATGGTTCCCAGATTCGAAAGAGTCGTATATCTTATGCAAAGGCGGATGAGATTGTTTCACTAAATAAATCAGAAAAAATAAAATTTAGCAAGACATCATATAATTCTTCTACACTAACTGTTACTTATTTGCCGGATGAATCGATTGCAATTCTAATTCCATATGTAAGTGGAACAGAGGTTGTAAAAGCGACTACTAACTCAGATGGAGCGTATAAGGTAAAATTAAAAGGCGAGATGGTAGAAGGTACACTTGTGAAGGTTACATCACGTAATAGCTTAGGAAAGTTAGTAGATTCCTCGTATTCCTTGGTTACTTATCGTCAACCTACAAAACCAGAGTTAATTTCAGACTTGAACAATTCAGTAAAGTTTATTAAGGTTGTAACGAAGGAAAATTGCAAGTTGTTTGTTGATATAGATGGTACTCCATATTATGTATCAGAGCGAGGAACATACAATAAAGCGAATAATGGTTATGTGCACATCGTTGAGTTTGATCGGTTACCATCTGGTACAAAAATTTCAATGTACGCTCAAAATGTAACAACCAATAGCAAGAGATTATCTAAAGTAGTTAAAAAGAAAGCACCTGATGCTCCTACTTCTTTAGCAGCTAAATCAGTTAAGAATGGTGCAATTCAGATTACTGGTAAAGTGGAATTATTCCTGATCAACTCAGAAAAGGAACCTACATTAAAGCTCACTAAGACGGCGGTTTACGCAAGAGTGAACGGTACCAATTATTCCGGAATTGTCAAAGAGGATGGAACTTTTGTAATTCAGATACCAGCAATCACAGAAGATACTGACGTATCTATCTTCGCATACAATCGATATGGATACGGTCCAGAAACTTCATTCAAGGTTCTATCCAAATCATAATAAAGGGAGTATCGAGTGTTAGTGATTTTAGTATAATATAAAAGAACGAGCCTGATGGTATATATTCTAGGTGGGGCTATGTGCACAAGTACACAAAGAGCATGTGGACTAGTAAGACACTTAGAAAATATACTATCAGGCTCGTTTTGCACTCATTTTTCCTTCTGCGTAACACTTACAACCTCGATTCTCGTTTCTAACAGATCAACTAACTTTCTTGGCATAAAATTAACCCCTTTCATTAGACTTGTTATGTCTAATGAAAGGGGTTCACTTCACAAAGGATGCTTAAGTACTTTGTTCTATTTTATTTTGTTGAACTAGCTTCATCTTTTAATTTATTGGTAGAATTATTAGTCTCACTGTCTGTTGAGATCTTTGCTGTACTACCATTAGTAATTTCAAGTAAAACATCATCGATATCTGTTATTGTTGACAAATCAGAGTATCCAGCCTCTTTTAAAATATCATAAGTTGTCTCATCAATAACGGACACTTTACATTTGCTATAACAACCATTATCAATTAATCCATAAACATATGTGCTACCAACAGCTTTGGCTGTGATACGTCCACCAGTACTAATTGATACTGTGTCGGAATCTAAACTAGTAAAACGTGCAACTTCTACTGTATTATATGGAGCTACTAAAACTTTTAATGTTGTTTTTTGGCCAACTACAAGAATGATATTGCTTTGTGTTAGACGTATGGAAAATGCAGGAACACCAACCGTAATCTCACATTGAAGCGTAGTAATTGTCTTGAAATCCTCTTTAATTGTTACATAAATTGTTGCAGTACCAATATCAAGTCCTTTGACAGTACCTGTATCACTAACAGATACAATGGTAGAATCACTAGATTTATATGATATTGTTTGTATCTCTGTTGTATTATAAACCTTGAGATTATAAGATTTCCCCTTTACAAGTTCCTTGCTTTTAACATTTAACTTTATCTCAGGCAAAATAACTGGTTCTTCTGGTGATGTAATATCTTTTGCTTGTGCAACTATTAAATTATCTGTAGCGGGCAGGAACAATACAAAGAAAACCATAAGACCAAGGATTATTAATATCCTCTTCAATCTGGAATAACTCATAGTTATGTCCTCCATCTATTCTTTGTTTATTCAATGCCATTATATAACATGTTTTTGTCAGAAAAGTGGCAGATGCAAAAAAAATATTAATTATTTAGTAAGAAAAAAATTATTTTTTATTTGTTAAACTACTTGTTTTTACTAGATGTTTTCAATATAATTATAGGTATAGTTGGAGAATTGTGTAATAATATTGAGAATAAAGTGATTAGTGATATATAATTTAAATGGAGGTAGTATCAATGCAATATATATTAATCGCCGATGATAATCCTGACATCACCGATGTATTAGCTGCCTACGCTAGAAAAGAAGAATTAGAACCGATTATTGCTTCTGATGGAGAAGAAGCGTTCCAGATGTTTCGACAATATAATCCATCCGTAGTATTATTAGATGTTATGATGCCAAAAGAAGATGGTTACGAGGTTTGTCGTAAGATACGGACAAAATCCGATGTACCTGTCATTTTAATTACCGCACGTGGTGAAGACTTTGAAAAAATAATGGGGCTTGATATTGGTGCAGATGATTATATTGTAAAACCATTTAGTCCAAGTGAAGTTATGGCTCGGGTTCGTGCAGTACTACGAAGAATGACAAAAAAGGACAAAGACAAGGATAAAGAATCGTCTGCCAATATGCTCAAGGTAGAAGATTTAGAAATTAATTTGGATGAGTATACATTACATATTAATGGCACTAAGATATCCTTGACAAAGAAAGAAATTGAGACAATGTGGACGCTTGCAGGTAATCCAAACAAAGTATTTACCAGAGATAATCTGTTAGATAGTTTATGGGGATTTGATTATTTTGGAGACAGTCGAACAGTCGATTCACATATTAAACGTCTGCGCGCAAAACTTGATAATGTAAATCATCCTAAGTGGTCGATAAAGACAATATGGGGTGTTGGATATAAGTTCGAACTTAACGAGTGAAAGGATAAATGTCATGGTTGATAACAGGAAGGTAAGGCCGTGGAATCGTTTGTTCTTTAAGGTTTACGTTAACTATGCGATTATGGTTGTTTTATTCGCTTTGATTCTTGGAATAATTTTTAATAATTTAAGTGAAAAGAGTATAGTAAATAGTTTTCGTAATCGTTTAATGAAACAGGGGGAAACTGTTGCAAAGGAATTTACTGATTTTATTGTAAATAAAGAGTATAGCAGTAGCTTGAAGTATTTGAATGACTTAAAAGATATGGGTCTGGATGAAACTTGGGCCGTAGCTAATCCAGATGCGAAGGAGCCGATGGATGATAGAATGGTAACCATGGAAATTAATTATTTGCTATCGAGTAAAGAATACAGTAAAGTCATTAAGGGAGCTTTTCGTGGTGAGAAGACAACTGCAACAAGCTATAGTGATGTTCATGGTTATGACATTATTACTGTTGGTGTTCCAGTTTTAGGTAGTACTGGTGAAGTTTGTGGAGCTATATTGATCATAGCAGAGTTGGATAGTCTCACAGAATCAATTGATAGTACAAGAACAATGATATTACTTAGTGCACTTATTGCTCTATTTGTATCTTTTGTTTTGGCGATTTTATTCGCTAATCAGTTATCGAGACCTATTTTAAAGATGCGCCATACAGCATTAGAATTAGCAAGTCAAAAATATGAGACGAAGACTGGAATAAATCGAAAAGATGAGATTGGAGATTTAGCAAAAACTATCGATTTCTTGACGGATCGATTATTGGAAAATGAAAGAGTACGTAATAATCTGGAGCAGATGCGACTAGATTTTTTTGCAAATGTTTCCCATGAACTTCGTACACCAATTACAGTAGTTCGAGCTTATACTGAGAGTTTGGTTGATGGAGTTGTTACAAGTGATGAGAATAGACAGCAGTACTATGAAAAGATGCTCCTTGAATGTAAGAGTATGGAACGTTTAGTTGGTGACTTATTAATATTATCAAAGATGCAAAATCCAGACTTTGTTGTTGAAAAGGAACCAGTCAATTTAGTTCAGATTATTGAAGATGTAGTACGTGTTGTTAGACAATTAGGCGATGAAAAGAAGATTAAAATAAATCTTACCTATGATGATGAAGTTTGCCTAATGTATGGTGACTATGATCGTATGAGACAAATGTTTTTGGTAATATGTGACAATGCGATTAAGTTTTCACATGAAAAATCTTCTATCTATATTTCAATTAAAAAAGGGGAAAGATTAATAGTATCAATTAGAGATGAAGGTATTGGTATAGCTAAAGAAGAGCTAGATAATATCTTTGAAAAATTTTATAAATCGAAATTGCGTCAAAATGCAAAAGGCTCTGGTCTTGGACTAGCAATAGCAAAACAAATTGCATTAAAGCATAATGGTACAATTGAAGTCAAAAGCGAGGTTGGTACTGGAACAGAATTTATTTTTTCGTTTAAGAGTGTAACTGTGGAAGAATTGGGACAATAGACTTATTTAGACAATAAATTCAATATATATAAGATCAACATATATATTCCTTGCAAAAATACTTGAAATTGTCTGACAAATATATTATAATATTCTTAACAGAACAACCTGGAATGTTCGATAACTCTTGTTATTTTGAACCTACAATACTTTAAAAGGGATTCCTACATTATTAAGCGGATGTCAAGCCTCCAATTTGCAGTGGAAGACAGAAACTTATTTGCGGTTACCCACCTAGCCTGGCTAGGAGTCAAAATACAAGAACCGGCATTTTGGGGTATAACATGAGATAAAAGACAGCATTAGCTGTCTTTTTTAATGCCTTCATACGTAAAACTTGGGATAAAACTTTCTAATGCGGTCTCTCCTTCTTGAATGAATGCATTGCTGTATCCTAAGTCCAATGCGTAATCGACTAATTTGTCATATTCTCGTTTGGTAAGTTTACGATTGATTTCCGGATATTTTTCTACTACTTGTCGAGGTGTATACTGATTCATAATGCTTACATATATTTGGTCTTCATATGTTTCCCATAAATATTTTAGTACTTTCTTTGAATCATGTAAAGCATTCGGCAGTGCGAGATGACGTACAATCATTCCTTTCATCATCTGTCCCCTTTTAAATTGTGGTGGACCTACTTGTCGATACATCTCCCTAATTGCCTTGGATGCACAATCAAAATAATCAGGAGCTTTACTGTACCTAGTACTCAGCTCACTACTGTAATATTTTAAGTCAGGTAAATAAATATCGATTAGTCCTTCCAGACTTTGAATGGTTTCGACCGTATCATAAGATCCTGTATTATATACAATAGGTAAAGTTAAGCCCTCATTTTTTGCTGTACGTAGAGCATCAATGATTTGAGGTACGTAGTGAGTTGGAGTTACAAGATTAATGTTTAGGGCTCCTTTTGCTTGCAATTCAAGAAAAATCTCTGTGAGGCGTTGTTGGCTAATCTTCATACCTGTCCTTGCTATTGCTATATCATGATTTTGGCAGAATACGCATTGAAGAGAACAACCACTAAAAAATACAGTCCCTGATCCTGTTTCACCACTAATGCATGGTTCTTCCCAAAAATGAAGAGCAGCTCTGGCTGCATAGACAGAAGCATCCATACCACAGAACCCTAATTCCCCTTGATTGCGGTTAACTTTACAGTGTCTACAGCATAGATCACATTGCTCATATTGTGTATTACTCATAAAGTCTCCTTATAAACTGTAATAAAAGTATTATAGCAGTGCACTTAAGTAATGGCAATGAAAGATCAATCAAAACAAAGTGAATCAAAAAAGGTGGGTGTTAAATATCAATAGTTGTGATATAATAAGGCAGTGTTAATAGATTTCTTGACAACTATATTCGAAAGGTTTGAAATTAATGAGAGATGGATTTTTAAAAGTTGCAGCAGCAACAACTCACATTAAAGTAGCTGATTGTGAGTACAATACCAATCAAATCATCGATACTATAAAAAAAGCATATCAAAAAAAGGTGAAACTATTAGTATTCCCTGAGCTTTGTATTACTGGATATACTTGCAACGATTTATTTTTACAGGATGCACTGGAGATTGCAGCAATCAATTCTTTGGAAAGAATAGTGCATGCTTCTAGTGGACTTGATATGGTTATTTTAGTTGGCTTACCGATGATGAAAGATTCTAAGCTATATAATGTTGGTGCTGTAATGTGTAATGGAAAGTTGCTAGGAATAGTTCCTAAACAACACTTACCAAATTACTCTGAGTTTTATGAAGCACGTCATTTCCAAAAAGGGAATCCAAATCCAGAGGAAATTACAATGTTTGGGCAAAAAGTAATGTTTGGTGCCAATTTATTATTTGTCAATGAGCAGCTGAGAGATTTCATATTAGGAGTTGAAATCTGTGAGGATTTATGGGTACCTCAGCCACCAAGTGGTGGACTTAGTATGGCTGGAGCGACAGTAATTGCAAATCTTTCTGCTGGTGATGAGAATACTGGCAAAGATGCTTATCGGAAAGATTTAGTAAAAAATCAATCAGGACGATTAATCTGTGGTTATTTATATGCGAGCGCGGGTGATGGTGAATCGACAACAGATTTGGTTTTCTCAGGACATAATTTAATAGCAGAGAATGGTACCATAGTTGCTGAATCAAAACGGTTTATAAATGAGATGATAGTTACAGAACTAGATTTATCAAAACTAGTAAGTGAGCGAAGACGTATGTCGACCTTTATTATCAATTCAGATAATTATGTAAGAATACCGTTTTGCTTTGAGAAAGTTGACGAAAAGGTAAAATTAACTCGTCACATAGCAAAGGCTCCATTTGTTCCAGGCAATCATATGGAACGAAAAAAACGTTGCAATGAAATTATCATGATTCAGGCAATGGGGCTGAAAAAGAGATTAGAACATATCAGATGTAAAAATGTAGTGATAGGAATCTCAGGTGGATTAGATTCAACATTAGCACTTCTTGTAACTATAAAGGCATTTGATATATTAAAGCTTAATCATGAAGATATCATTGCAGTTACAATGCCATGTTTTGGGACAACAGATCGCACTTATCAAAATGCAGTCACTTTAGTAAAAGAATTAAATACAACGTTACTAGAAATACCAATTAATGAATCGGTCTTATTGCATATGAGCGATATTGGACATGATGTTAATGTACATGATGTTACTTATGAAAATTCACAGGCGAGAGAGCGAACACAAGTATTAATGGATATCGCAAATGGATGTAACGGTATTGTAATTGGAACTGGAGATATGTCAGAATTGGCGCTTGGGTGGGCTACTTATAATGGAGACCACATGTCAATGTATGGGGTTAATTCTTCTGTTCCAAAGACGTTAGTTCGTTACCTGGTTACGTATTTTGCAGAGGAAGCAAAATCAAAAGAGTTAAAAGATGTATTACTCGATATATTAGATACTCCAGTGAGTCCTGAATTATTACCACCAAAGCAAGGTGAGATTAGTCAAAAGACAGAAGATATTGTAGGTCCTTATGAATTACATGATTTCTTTCTTTATTACATGATGAGATATGGATATCTGCCATCTAAAATATTCCGATTAGCTGTATATGCTTTCTCTAATGATTATTCAAAGGATACTATTTTAAAGTGGGAGACAATATTTTATCGTAGGTTTTTCTCACAGCAATTTAAACGTTCCTGTCTTCCAGATGGACCAAAAGTTGGTTCTGTAGCATTATCTCCACGTGGAGACCTTCGTATGCCAAGTGATGCTAGCTGGAGTATATGGAAGAAAGATCTGGAGACAATTAAAATCTAAGACGGCAAAATAGGGCTGTTGGAGAATATAATCTGATAAAGGTTTTATAGGCTAACCTTCCATTCTAGATTTTGTTCTACAACAGCCCTATTTTACGAAAATGAGATAGGTATGATAATAGAGGAATATACTTTGTATGTACTATTCTTTTGTTGGAACAACAGACGCTTTTGCGAGTGTCTGCTTTACAGCATCTAATAAAAGTGTCTGTGTGAATTTACTGTCGTCCGAGATTTCAATAGAGGCAATATCGACATCATTACATAGCTGTTCTGCAATATCATTAATGGATGGTTCTATCAATGGATACATAGTTGTAATGGAATCATCGATATTTACAATCTCAACTGAGCTTATGTGATTTTCATCTACGACAACTTCAAGATTAAGGTTGGTATCATTTAAAGTAACCACGGAAGTGTACTTTCCTGGTGTATATTTTGCAACATCACTTACATCTGTTGATTTACTTTTTCCAGATTTGAATAGGGTGATTAATAGAATAACTAAGATAATACCAAGAGCAGCAAAAATGACCCCATATATGATTTGCTTTAGCTTAATAACAACTATTTTTGTGTTTGACATCTTTTTATCCTCCCAATATGCTTTATACAGTTTATTATGCTTCTTTATAAAATATGATTGTAAGAAAATAATAATGTAAGGAATCGTATTCTTAGTGTATAATTATTGGTAGAGTCACACCACTGTGGAGGGTTCGCTTGTGGCTGAGGACTTTTGAGGCAGATAAACTTCTATCATAGAAAGAGAAATATAAATTGAAATATGGCGAATACTGTATTTCTTTAGAGTGGGGAGGATGTAGATGGCTTTACAATTTATCTTGGGTAGTTCGGGAGCAGGAAAGACACATTTTGTATATGATACGATAATAAAGGAGTCAATTAAGAATCCAAATACGAATTATCTGATTCTTGTTCCTGAGCAGTTTACCCTCCAAACACAGAAGGATTTGGTAAACATGCATCCGAATAAAGGAATTATGAATATTGATATCTTAAGTTTTATGCGTTTGGCCTACCATGTATTTGATGAAGTTGGTGGTAACAATCGTTTAGTACTTGAGGATACAGGAAAAAGTATGATCGTTAAGAAGGTCGTTATGGAAAAGAAGAATGATCTAGTATTATTTGGTGCTAATGTTAAAAAGCAAGGTTTTATTGATGAGATGAAATCAATGATTTCCGAATTATTACAGTATTCTATCCATAGTACAGAGCTCGAAAGGATGATGGAAGTTGCAAGGGATAAGAAACTTCTGTCAAATAAGATAAAAGATATCATAACAATCTATCGTGCTTACGAAGGCTTTTTACGAGATCGATATATTAATGCAGAGGAGATATTAGATGTCCTTTGTGAAGTTATTGAAAAATCAAAGATTGTGAAGGATAGTATCATCTGTTTGGATGGATTTACTGGATTTACTCCTTCTCAGTATAAATTACTATCATACTTATTAAAGATTGCTAAAAAGGTATACGTTACTATTACGTTAGATGCAAGAGAGGAAAATCGACAATTAAAAGAGCACGAGTTATTTTATCTGAGCTCTCAAACAATTGAAAAGTTAACAAAAATAGCGGATGAGAATGATGTAGAAGTAATGCCAAATATCTTTCCAAGTTCCAAAGAGGAAGTACCATTCCGATATCGAAAGTCAAAAGCCTTAGCACATCTAGAGCATAATATCTTTCGTTATCCTTACAAAACCTTTGATGGTGAGCAAGAGGATATTACAATAACAACAGCAAAAACAGCGAAAGAGGAAGTAAAATATACGGTAGTTGAGATTTTAAGACTTATTCGAGAAGAGGGGTATAGGTATAAAGATATTGCAATTGTTACAGGCGATGTCGAAGGATATGCTAAATTTGTAAAACAAGAGTTGACTCAAGTAGAGATTCCTTGTTTTGTTGATATGAAAAAGAATATATTAACAAATCCTTTGGTTGAATTTGTACGTGCGGCAATCGAAGTAGTGGAGCATAACTTTTCTTATGAAGGAGTTATGAGATTTTTAAAATGTAAGCTTGTAAATGCAGATTTTGAAGCTTTATCTGCGCTGGACAACTATGTGATCGCACAAGGAATACGTGGAATTGCCATGTATGATAAAGAGTGGACAAGGACTTATCGAACCAATTATGCGATCGATTTTGAACAAATCAATCAGTTAAGAGAACAACTAGTTCATGATTTAAGACCATTGTATGATGTATTAAATAAAAAAGATGCAACAGTTAGAGATAAGATTATTGCATTGTATGACATAATGGTGTTTTATAACTGCGAGGAGCAGTTACAGAAAACAGCAGACGAGTTTAAAGCAAAACCATCGGATGAAAATCTTCAATTGGCAAAAGAATATGAGCAAGTGTACCGTCTTGTTCTAGAGTTATTTGATCGTATTGTTGAATTGTTAGGGGAGGATATTCTGATTCTTAAAGAATTTAAGGATATTCTTGAGACGGGATTAAAGGAAGCAAAGGTAGGTTTAATTCCTCCTAGTGTGGATCAGATTCTTGTTGGAGATATTGAACGAACACGTTTAAAAGATATCAAGGCATTGTTTTTTGTTGGTGTAAATGATGGAATTGTCCCGAAGGCGAACCCAGGTGGTGGAATTCTATCAGATATGGATCGACAACTTTTTGCAGATCATGCAATTGAGCTTTCACCAACAAAACGACAGAATGCGTATACAACGGAATTTTATTTATACTTGAATTTAACAAAGCCACAAAATAAGCTTTATTTGTCCTTTGCTAAGATTGATGCAACAGGAAAAGCTATGCGAACTTCTTATCTAATCGGTAAGATTCAAAAGTTGTTTCCGAATGTAATTACAATCAATGCGGATGCAAGAACAGGGGATATAAATCGAGACTTAGATAAAATTTTAAATACCGATAATGGTTTTGATTATCTAATTGAGCAGCTAAGAGATTACGAAGAAGAGGAAACGAATGACTTATTCTATGAACTATATCAACTATATCTAGATGGGAAATTAAAGGCTCGTGCACCTTTATCCTATATCTTGGATGGAGTATTTTATCATAATAAGGAGACAGGGTTATCTGCCATCGTTGCAAAGAAGTTATACTCAGAGTTATTAGTAGGTTCTGTTACGAGAATGGAGCGATACGCTGCATGTGCATTTGCTCACTTTTTGGAGTATGGCTTAAATCTGGAGGAACGAAAAGAATATCAAGTATCGATTCCTGATATCGGTAATATTTTTCATGAAGCGCTGGAACTCTTTTCTAAAAAATTGACGGCTACACAATACAACTGGCATAACATGCCGAAAGAAATTGAAGTTTCGTTAGGGAGAGAGAGCGTAGTAGAAGCAGTAACTGATTATGGAAACGGTATTTTAGAGAGTTCTAAACGGAATGCATATTTGATTAAAAGAGTTGAAAGAATTTTACTAAAGACTGTGGAAATATTAGCAAAACAATTACAAGCTGGTAGATTTGAGCCTATGCTATATGAGCAGTTTTTCGCCCATGCAGACCGTTATCTGAATCTTCATGGTCGTATCGATCGAGTTGATATCTATGAAGAAGAGAAAAAATTATATGTAAAAGTAATCGATTATAAATCAGGCAGTACTTCCTTTGACTTAATGAGTTTGTATTATGGCTTGCAGTTACAGCTGGGAGTTTATTTAAGTGCGGCAATGGAGCTTATGAAGGAGAAAAATCCAGAAAAAGAGATTATACCTGCAGGTGTATTTTATTATAATCTGGATGACCCAATTGTTGAAAAATCGGATCATGTAGAAGAAGATATCGATAAGAAACTTCGAATGAATGGCCTTGCAAATGCGGACAAGAAGGTCGTATCTTTCATTGATAGCAATCTAAGTTCTGTTGACGGAGCACTTTCTAAGAGCGTAAAATCGAGTGTGATTCCAGTTGAGACAAGCAAAGAAGGAGAATTTACGAAGAGATCTTCTCTTGCAACAATCGACCAATTTCAACAGTTACAAAAATATATTACGGACTTGATGCATACATTCTCTTTAAAGATTATGGAGGGAGATGTATTTCACAATCCATATAAGAGTAAGAATAAGGATGCCTGCAGTTATTGTAAATTTAGTTCTGTATGCGGGTTTGACTGCAAAATAGACGGGTACCGTTATCGTAAGCTAAAATCATTAACGAACGATGAGATATGGGATTTATTAAAGGAGAAGGGAGATGAGGATGATGGCGAACATGACGTGGACGACACAACAAAAGAAAGTTATTGATTTGAGAAATCGCAATATCCTTGTGTCCGCGGCAGCAGGTTCAGGTAAGACGGCTGTTTTAGTAGAAAGAATTCTTGAAAAGATAATGGCAAAGGAGAATCCGATTAATATTGACCAGTTATTAATCGTAACATTTACAAAAGCGGCTGCGAGTGAGATGAGAGAACGAATTGGAAAAGCAATTGAGAAGAAAGTATTAGAAGAACCTGATAATACACATCTACAAAAACAGATGACTCTTCTTTATAATGCGCAGATTACAACGATTGATAGTTTTTGTCTTTATGTGATTCGCAATTACTTTCATACGATTGATTTAGACCCTTCCTTTCGAATTGCAGATGAAGCGGAACTTACGCTTTTAAGATCTGATGTCATTCAAGAACTGCTAGAAGAGCGATATGAAGAGGGAGATGAAGATTTTTTAAACTTTATTGAGTGTTATTCTGCTTCTAAATCGGATGCACCAATCGAGGATTTGATATTAAAATTATATCAATTCTCCATGAGTTATCCATATCCAGAAGAATGGCTTATAAAGCGAGTGGAAGATTTTCAAATCTCAACAATGGCAGAACTGAATCAGACCGAGTGGATGAAGGATTTACTTCATCAGATTAAGTTATTGCTTATGGATGCCAGAAATATTAATACAGAGGCTCTTAAACTATGCGCTAGTCCAAATGGCCCAGAAGCATACATTCAGGCATTAATGTCAGATCAAGAGTTATTAGATTCTTTATACAATATCAATACTTATGAAGAATATCATAAAGCATTAAATCCGATTACTTTCGCAAGATTATCAACCAAGAAAGTGCCCGATGTCGATGAAGATAAAAAAGAGTTGGTAAAAAGTTTACGAAATCAGTGTAAGGAAATCTTAAAAGATTTAGCCGATGATTATTTTTATCAAACACCTGAAGAAATGATTAGTGATATGACAAAAGTCGCTAAACCAATGACAATCTTAGTAGATTTAGTACAGAGTTTTCTTATTAAGCTACGAAGTGCAAAAGAGGAAGCAAATCTTGTAGATTTTTCTGATCTTGAACATTTTGCGTTGCAAATCTTAGTAGATCATCGTGATGGTGGGATTTCTCCTACTCCAGCTGCCATTGATTTAAGTGAGCAATTTGAAGAAATTATGATTGATGAATACCAGGATAGTAACCTTGTTCAGGAATTTATCTTAACTAGCATCTCAAGAGAGAGAGCAGGTCAACCGAATTTATTTATGGTTGGTGACGTAAAACAAAGTATTTATAAATTCCGTTTAGCACGTCCAGAACTTTTTATGGAAAAGTATAATACTTATTCAGACGATGATTCCAAAGCGCAAAAGATTGAGTTGAGTATGAATTTTCGTAGTCGCGATG
The DNA here is from genome assembly GCA_023410575.1 of Bacillota bacterium. Taxonomy (GTDB): domain Bacteria; phylum Bacillota; class Clostridia; order Lachnospirales; family Lachnospiraceae; genus Lachnoclostridium. The sequence continues at coordinate 199,772 of JAEYPP010000016.1, forward strand.
AGGTTTTAACCTCCGTAAATCATATCTTTTATAAGATTATGAGGGAGTCACTTGGTGGAATTGAGTACACAGATAAAGTTGCTTTATATACGGGTGCAAGTTTTCCAGAACAAGAAAGAGCAAAGGTCAATCAGACAGAAATACTTATGATTGACATGAATATGGATGATCTTGAGCTATCCCAAGAGGACTCACAAACACTTGAGTTGACAAGCCGTGAAATTGAAGCAAGAGCAATTGCTGCTAGAATCAAGCGGTTAATAAACGAGGATTTTCAAGTTGCAAGTAGTGGGACATTAAGGAATTTAAAGTATAGCGATATTGTAATTTTACTTCGAACAATGTCAAATTGGTCAGAGACATTTGTGGAGCAGTTACTAGCAGAAGGAATCCCTTGTTTTTCGGATACTCAGACTGGTTATTTCCAAACCTTAGAAGTTAAGACCATTTTAAATTTTTTACGTATCCTTGATAATCCAAAACAAGACATTCCTATGATGGCAGTGCTTTATTCACCAATAGGCAAACTTAGCTCGAACGAATTAGGAATGGTAAGAACTCTAGTTGGGCCTAGTAAAACTGAAAATAAAAAGTACTCTTTGTATGAGGCTGCAAGATTATGTGTTAGCGTAGATCATCAGGAGTTGGCAGATAAACTGACATCATTCTTTGAAATGTATGATGCTTTGCGTGAAAAAAGTACTTTTCTAAGTGTTCATGAGTTAATCCAAGAGATTTATCAAGTAACAGGATATGATTTGTATGTTTATGCAATGCCAGCTGGTGAAGTAAGGCGTAGTAATCTAAATATGTTAATTCAGCATGCGATTACTTTTGAGCAAAGTAGTTATCATGGCTTATTTCAATTTATTCGTTATGTAGAGCGTTTGCTTAAGTATGAAATCGATTATGGAGAAGCTTCTAGTGTTGGTGAAAATGATAATGCAGTTCGCATTATGAGTATTCATAAAAGCAAAGGACTAGAATTCCCAGTTGTTTTTCTTGGAGGAATGGGGAAGTCATTTAATAATATGGATGCTAGAGAAAAGATTGTATTCCATCCAGACTACGGAATTGGTCCAGAATGCATCGATGTTGAGACGAGAACAAAGATTCCTACACTAATGAAACGCGCGATTCAAGGAAAACTAGTGTTAGATAATCTCGGAGAGGAACTAAGAATTCTATATGTAGCATTAACACGTGCAAAAGAGAAAGTGATTATGATTGGGACGGTTAAGGATGCACAAAAAGAACTTCAAAAGTGGCAACAAGCGAGATTGTTAGCTGACAACCAAATGATGTTCCAAACTCTAACAAAGGCAACGAATTATTTCTCTTTAGTTGGACCAGCCTCTCTAGAAGATGATACGATTACATTGGAAACTATCTTGCTAACACAGCTTGAGATGATGGAAGAGGATAAACAGATTGAACTTTCGAAAAAGGAAGAGCAACTATCTGCGAAGAAGTTTCAATCGATGAAAAATAAAGCATTAAAACAAGAATTAGAAAGTAGGATAGCTTATGAGTATCCATACAAGAAACAAGTGAATTTACCAATTAAAACAACGGTTAGTGAGTTGAAAAAGTTGGGCTCTGATATAGAGGAAGAAGTGAGTGCAGTCTTAAAAGAAATTCAAGAAGAAACAACAGCATTCATTCAAGGTGAACCGACGATACCAAACTTTTTAAAGAAAGAAGTAGAGCTAAAAGGTGCCGATAAAGGTACGATTGTTCATAAAATTATGGAATGTGCAACATTTACAAAGATAAGGACATATGAAGATTTAAAGCAACTGGTAGAGCAATTAGTTCAGAGTAGTATTCTTGAGGAACATAGTATAAAGAATATATCGCTTAAGCAATTAGTACCATTTTTCCAGTCTACGATATGTGACAGAATGAGAAAAGCCCAGGAGAATAATAAATTATTCAAAGAGCAACAGTTTGTTCTTGGAATTGAGGCAAATCGAATCAAAGATAGTTATGAAGGTGATGATATCGTTTTAATTCAGGGAGTAATTGATGTTTTTTTTGAGGAGGAAGACGGTTTTGTTTTACTTGATTATAAAACAGACCGAGTAAGTGAAGGAGAAGAAGAACTTCTTGTTAGTCGCTATCATAAACAATTGGAATACTATGCATTAGCCATTGAACGAATGCATAACAGGCCTGTAAAAGAAAAGGTGATTTACTCCTTTGCATTGCAAAAAAGTATAGGCCTTGTTTAAAAACAAAAGATTAAGGAAACACTCTATATGCTTGTAATGAAAAAGATATTGACATTTTATGTATAGTGCAAGAAAATAAGGAGTGTGTAGTATGGTAAAAGCAAAAAAAACGATTGATATGGATAAAGTGAAACCTGAGGAAATGATGAAATATGAGATAGCAAAAGAACTTGGCTTATTCGATCGGGTTCTTGAGAGTGGTTGGGGCTCCTTATCTGCGAAAGAAACGGGAAGAATCGGTGGTATAATGACAAGAAAGAAGAAAGAACAAGAACGAAATAAAAGGGGAAGCTTGTAATGAAAAAGAAATTGCTGTTTATCTACAATCCAAATGCTGGTCGCGGTAAAATAAGAACTAGACTTTCACAAATTTTAGAGGTGTTTTCAAAATCTGATTGTGAATTAATTGTTTATCCAACAAGACAAAGACTGGATGCTCGTGTAAAGGTAATTGAGTATGTTAAGAAGGGTGAATGTAGTGCCATTATCTGTTCCGGTGGTGATGGAACATTGAATGAAGTAGTTGGCGGTCTTATGGAATGTGAAGCTTCTATACCGGTTGGTTATATACCATCCGGTACAACCAATGATTTTGGTTATAGTTTACACATCCCAAAGGATATGATAAAAGCAGCTGAAATTATGATAAAAGGAACAACGATGCTTTGCGATGTAGGGCGAATTAATGATAATTTCTTTACATACACTGCAGCGTTTGGACTGTTTGCTGATGTTTCCTATGATACTCCTCAGAATGCCAAAAATGTGCTTGGGAGAATAGCATATATTTTAGGTGGAGTAACACGACTTCACGGAATTAAGTCTTTACATCTTAGAGTTGAACATGACAATGAAGTAGAAGAGGACGATTTTATTGTTGGCATGATTGCAAATTCTAATTCTATAGCAGGTTTTCGTGGAATTACAGGGAAAAGAGTTTTATTAAATGATGGTTTATTTGAGTTAATTATGATACGTAGACCGCATAATTTATTAGAGATCAGCAACATTATTAATGACTTGTTAAAAAATGATCTTTCCGGAAAATACTTTTATTATCGAAGAGTAAGTGAAGTTAAGGTCTACTCTGATATCGACATGCCATGGTCACTCGATGGTGAGTATGGTGGAACAACAAGGATTGCCAACGTTAAGGTGCATAAGAAGGCAATCCCGTATATTTGCAATCGTTCTCCAAAGAAAAAATCTTAATCATGAAATAGAATATTTTTTACTCCTAAGAAGTTTCGAACTGCGACACTGATTCCTCCAAGTAAAATGGAGGAATCTCTTCTTAAGGAAGGGATAATTGGAACTTTCGTTAAAACTTTACTTGTAAGTCCGTTGTTAATTCGACTAATTAACCATGGAAAATGGTTTGTTAAAGAACTATTGATGATTATGATCTCTGGACTTAAGGAGTTTAAAAGATTATTAATACAAATGCACATATAAGATACAAACTGATCTAATAATTCTAATGCTTCGTTCTCCTGTGAGGTACAGGCTTCTATGAAGTCATCCCAGGTAACATCTTTTTTTTCTGTCATATTCGAATATTCTAATAATAGAGCTCGTTCTGAAGTATATTGCTCAAGGCAGCCATAATTGCCACAAGGGCACAGGCGACCATTCATTTCAACAATCGTATGACCAAGTTCTCCAGCATGTCCATTATTCCCATTAAATAGCTCATTATTAAGGATGACTCCAAGGCCAACACCAGTGTGGATACTGATATTAGCTAAGCTATTATAGTGATTTGATAGATAAGCTCGCTCTCCAAGAGCAGATAAATTAGCTTCATTTTCAAGAAAAATAGGAACGCTAAAATAATCAGACAGCTGTTGACGTAAGTTAATTCCAATTAAATCATAATAAGGGGTAAATAATATCTCATTTTCATAGGTGACACCATGAATTCCTAGTGTAATACCAATTAGTCCATAAGGAAGCTTTTCATAACTATCTTCCATTGACTCGATTAGCTCAATCAGAGTTTTGACGATGTCTTTTTGATTAGGCGTCTTTATTTGCTTTATACTTCGGTTCTCTCCTAGGAGGTCGCTAATCATACAGGAGAGTACTGAAACGCCAATATCAATACAGATAGAAAAAGCAGCTTTTTGATTAAAGCTGAGTAATATAGGTTTACGGCCAAGTGAGGTATCATCACTGCCAATTTCTTGCACTAATTTCGAATTAATAAGATCTTGTACAATTGCTGAGATGGTTGCTTTGGTTAACCCAAGTTTTTTGCTAATATTTGCTCTTGATATTGGATTACAATGAATAATTGTTTCTAATACTAGTTTACTGTTCATATCGCGAATCAGTTCTTTACTTCCTAAAACCATTTTTCGACCAATCCTTCCATATATTTTTTGGTTTTAAGCCTTAACTGAATCCCATTATAGCATAATCAAATCTGAACGTAAATAATTGCTTTTTTATGCTAGATGTGATATAGTTTAGTTATAAAACTAATTTATTTAGGTAAAAGGAGATTGCATATGTATTACATAGGGATCGATTTAGGAACTTCATCTGTCAAACTCGTATTGATGGAGAATACAGGTAAGATTATCAAGGTATTATCAAAAGAATATCCAATCAGTTTTCCAAAGGAATTATGGTCCGAACAGAACCCTACGGATTGGTATGAACAAACAGTAGTTGGAATGAAAGAATTGATGAAAGATATTGATAAAGAACAAGTGGGCGGTATTAGTTTCGGCGGTCAGATGCATGGTCTTGTTATCTTGGACGAGAATGATGAAGTATTACGTCCAGCTATTCTTTGGAATGATGGAAGAACTCAAAAGGAATGTGATTATCTCAATAAGACAATTGGTCAAGATAAGATTTCTAAGTATACTGGCAATATGGCTTTGACTGGTTTTACTGCACCTAAGTTATTATGGGTAAAAGAAAATGAGCCTGAAATCTTTGCTAAGATTAAGAAGATTATGTTACCTAAAGATTATCTTATTTATAAGTTTACGAATATTCATGCTACTGATGTTTCCGATGCTTCTGGTATGGTTTTATTTGATGTTGAACACAAATGCTGGTCTAAAGAGATGATTGATATTGTCGGAATCAAAGAGGAGCAGTTAGCTAAAGTATATGAAAGTTATCAAGTAGTTGGTAATCTGACAGAAGTTGCAGCAGATGAACTAGGCTTAACAACTAATGTTAAGGTAGTTGCAGGTGCAGGTGATAATGCAGCTGGTGCAGTTGGAACAGGTACATTAGCACATGGTATGTGTAGTGTATCTTTAGGAACTTCAGGAACAGTATTTATTGCTTCTAATGATTTTGCTGTAGATGATAAGAATGCATTACATAGTTTTGCTCATGCCAATGGAAAATATCATTTCTTAGGATGTATGTTAAGTGCAGCAAGTGCTAACAGATGGTGGATGGAGAACATTCTTGGCACAACGGATCATGCAGCAGAGCAAGATAAGTTTATCGGATTTGGTGAGAATAAAGTATTTTTCTTACCTTATTTATCAGGTGAGAGAACTCCTCACAATAATCCATATGCAAAGGGTGCTTTTATTGGGATGACAATGGATACATCGAGAGGACAGATGACACAAGCTGTATTAGAAGGTGTATCTTATGCATTACGTGATGCGGTTGAGATCGCTCGATCCTTTGGTATTAAAATTGATCGTATCCGCATTACTGGTGGTGGTGCAAAGAGTAAGCTTTGGTGTGAATTAATGGCCAATATTATGAATGTTACTGTGGAAAAAGTCGCTTGTGAAGAAGGTCCAGGATATGGTGCTGCAATATTAGCGGCAGTTGGTTGTGGTGAGTTTGCTTCCGTAGAAGAAGCAACTGACAAATTAGTGAAAGTAACAGATTCCATTGAACCAACAAAAGAGTATGCCCAAAAATATGAGGTACTTTATCAGAAATTTAGAACGTTATATCCTGCATTAAAGGATGTTTTTTAGAATATTAGTTATTTAAAAGTTAAATAAGAATGAGCCTGATTGTATATATTCTCTAGTGTCGATAAATGTAAGACCACAAATACAATCAAGCTCATTCTTTTCGTTCAGTTTTATCTAGTACAATAGGATAAGGTTGACGGAATGTGATACAATGATAAGAGAAAATATTACAAGAATTTGTGTACATTTACATGAATCGTTAGAAAGAGGTTTTTATGGAAGCTTATACTGGATTTGCAAATGTGTATGATGAGTTTATGGATAATGTACCATATGATGAATGGACCGAATATCTGACTGATTTACTAAAAGAATATGGTGTTGAGAATAATGATCTAATCCTTGATCTTGGATGTGGCACAGGTAGTATGACACGAAGACTTGCAAGAAAAGGGTTTGATATGATTGGAATTGATTATTCTGATGATATGCTAGAGATTGCCAGAGAAAAGGGCATGGAGGAGGGGTTTTCCTATGATCAGATACTTTATCTAAATCAAGATATGAGAGAATTTGAATTATACGGTACCGTAGCAGCAGTTATCAGTATCTGTGACAGTATGAATTATATTACAAGTTCTAATGATTTAAAGCGTGTATTTGAGCTCGTGAATAATTATCTTGATTCGAATGGTGTATTTATCTTTGATATGAACACGGTTCATAAATATCGAGATATTTTAGGTGATACAACGATTGCAGAGAATCGTGAGGATGCGAGTTTTATTTGGGAAAATTACTATAATACAGAAGAAAAAATAAACCAATATGATATTACAATCTATAAAAAAGTTGATTTGGAGTTTGATGACGAGGATGAGGAAATGCCAACTTCGCTTTTTGAGCGGTTTGAAGAAACTCATTATCAAAGGGCATATGAAGTAGAAGAAATAATCAAACTAATCAATGAGGCTGGAATGGAATATGTAACTGCTTATGATGCATGTACAAAAAATCCTCCAAATGAAAACAGTGAGCGCGTTTATTTTATAGCACGAGAAAAGAAGCAAGAAAATAAGTATTATACAGATAAGAGGTAATAAGATGTCAGATTATATTGTTAGAGCAACTGCTGCGAACAATCAGATTCGTGCGTTTGCATGTACAGGAAGAGAATTAGTAGAATTCGCGAGGGTGGCTCATAATACAAGCCCAGTCGTAACAGCAGCATTAGGCCGTCTATTGATGGGTGGTGCAATGATGGGAAGTATGATGAAGGGTGAGAATGATTTACTTACTTTAAAAATTAACTGTAGTGGACCAATTAAAGGGTTAACAGTAACTGCCGATTCCAAGGCAAATGTAAAAGGTTTTGCATATCAGCCACAGGTGAGTTTACCTCCTAGTAAGGAGGGGAAATTAGATGTCGGTAAAGCTCTTGATATAGGCGTTCTTAGCGTGATCAGGGATATGGGGCTAAAGGATCCTTATGTAGGGCAAGTAGATTTGCAGACTGGTGAAATTGCAGAAGATTTAACTTACTATTTTGCATCATCGGAACAGGTACCTTCTTGCGTAGCACTCGGAGTTTTGATGAATAAAGATAATACGGTTCGCTGTGCAGGAGGCTTTATCATTCAGCTTTTACCATTCGCCGAAGAAGAAGTTATTGCAAAATTAGAGCAAAAAATTGCCGAAATCCATTCTATTACTTCAATGTTAGATCAAGGTATGACACCTGAGGTGATATTAGAACATGTATTAGGTGATTTCGGTGTTGAAATCTTAGATACAATACCAACTAAGTTTAGTTGTAATTGTAGTAAGGAGCGTGTGGAAAAGGCATTAATCAGTATTGATAAAAAAGATATTGATGAAATGATTCAAGATGGTAAACCTATTGAGGTGAACTGCCATTTCTGCAATAAAAATTATGAATTCTCAATTGAAGACTTAAAAACTATTCGAGGTTAGAAGTCTTTGCAAAGAAGGAACTGAATGGTATATTTTCGCTGTAGCGCTAAGCTCACAAGCCCACAAAGGGCATGTGGACTTGTAAGGCACCCCGAAAATACATCATTCAGCTCCTTCTTTTAGCAAGGTAGAAATATACCATTATAGTAGATAGCGGAATAGTTGAAAGAAAACAGAAGAGATCCCCAATAGCATCTTCTTTCCAGTACTCATAGGCAAAGCTATGACATCGTCATTTTCTCCATAACTGCCATCGCTTTTAACAGGAAGTGATTGAGCTTTCATTTGTTCATAATATGATTCCAACTGCTGATTAAATTCTATTCCATTTACAACAAGCATTACCTCCGTATCGAGATACGTACTTCTCATATCTAGATTATAGGACCCAATGATTGCAATATCATGATCAATTAAAAGTGACTTGTCGTGCATGGAATATTCCCCTTGGAATTCATGCAGCTTGATACCTGTCTTAAGAATTTTCTTCTGATTGAATGTATAATCAGAGGAGGCGCAAAAATTATCGCCACCTGCACGTGAATTCAATAGCATATCAAATTGTGGAACAAGTTTGCTGATCGTGCTTAACTCTTTATACATATCATCATTTAAAACAGCATATGGAGTTTGTATATCAATGCGCTCTTTTGCATTTCTCATTAATTGAGTTAAATTGTACCAGACGTATGGCTGTTTGGTCATAATATGAATTGGATTTGTAATCAAAGTAATTTTATTCGTAGGAACAGTAATTGTTGAATAATCAATTGAAGCTAATATATCTGCTCGTTCTAGTTTAAGGGTAGAGTATAGATTTTCTAACTTAATCTCTGCTTCTGAAACCGTTTTTTTACTACTAACAGAATTAAAAACGGTTTCACTATATTCACATTCCCAGATTGTATTAAAATAGTCCCATGTCTTAAATATTACGCTCTGGGTATTACTCTTAGATTCAAAAGCAGTATTATATACAAGAATATCACGGTCATAACTTAAGGCATCCAGATTGTATTCTCCTAAAAAGTAATCTGAAATATTGCGTCCGCCTAGTAGTAACAGTTTATGGTCGATTAAAAAATACTTATCATGTAATCTGCCATTGATAGTCCATGGTTTTAACAGATTTACCATATTGTAATAGCGAATTTCTATATTAGGATGTGTTCCAAGCACATAGTAGATTGGATCGTCTTTCATATCAATGAAACCAGTAAGACCATCAACAATAATCTTAATTTTAACACCACGATTAGCAGCAGCTAAAATGACAGCTGCGATTTCCTGACAGCTTTGGTCAGCTTTAATAGAGAAGGAAGAAATAGCAATCTCTTCATCTGCTTGTTCAATCATATGTAATCGAACATCTAAAGCATCCTGACTGGTTTCAACCACAGTTGCGCGATCAATACCTACGGTATCTGAGAAAAAACTATTGATGTTAAAATTGTTTTTATACTCTTGGTTTACGTCAGGACTTCCCATAAATGGAAGTGTAGCACAGATAATTACGTAAACTAAATAAACTAAGATCACTAATAATATGCTAACAAATATTCGTTTCGTACGAGACATTGCTAAAAAACGTTTCATAGAATCTCCTTTAGTTCCATTAGTATGTGTAAAAAAGATTATAATACTTCCAACTAAAAAATGGTATTAATCAGGTATTAAATTTTTTGATGAAAGGATAAAGAAAAAGACCTTAGAAAGGATAGTCAATCTCTGTTGTCTTATGACATTGAGATATTCTTCTTTTTCTAAGGTCTCTTTGTGAAATGTTTTGTTTATTTCATCTTCTCTTACTTTACTCTACAGTTACTGATTTTGCTAGGTTACGTGGCTGATCCACATCAAGTCCACGTGCCACTGAAGTGTAGTATGCAATTAATTGTAATACAACGGCAGCTGAAAATGGTGCAAAGATGTCAGCAGTAGTTGGAATAATGATTTTTTCATCATAGATATTACTTTCAATCATTGCATCTTCCGTTGTAACGCAGATTACCATTGCACCTCTTGCGCGGACTTCCTTCATATTAGATATCATCTTAGAAAGTACACCACTTTGAGTTGCTAATGCGATTACAGGAACATTTTCAGTAATAAGAGAAAGTGTACCATGTTTTAGCTCGCCAGCAGCATAAGCTTCGGAATGAATGTAGGTGATTTCCTTTAATTTAATGGAACCCTCACAAGCAAGTGCAGAATCTAAGCCACGTCCAATAAAGAATAAATTCTCTGCAGTAACTAGACTTTTGCTTATTTCCTTGATACTGTCAGTTTGTTTTAATACTTCCTCAATCGAAGGAATTGTATCTAATAACAGATGCATATATTCTGAGCACTGTTCTTGTGTAATCTTATTCTTAACAAGTGCAAAGCGAAAAGCAATCATATAGAACGCAGATAATTGTGCAGTATAAGCTTTCGTACTAGCAACGGCTATTTCTGGACCAGCATGAGTATAGAACACATAGTCACTTTCACGAGCAATGGAGGAGCCTTTTACATTGACAATGGATAAGGTTTTTGAACCAGCTGATTTAGCAAGTCTAAGAGCAGCAAGTGTATCGGCTGTTTCTCCAGATTGTGAAACTGTAATAACGAGTGTTCCTTTATCCATAATAGGATCTTGATATCGAAATTCTGATGCAATATCAACAGTGACAGGAATACGTAACAAGCGTTCCAATAAAGCCTTGCCCATAAGCCCAGCGTGCATAGCAGTACCACAAGCTGTGATGATGATTCGATTAACTCCTTCGAATATATTATCGCTTATATTATCTGTACTAAAGTCTGGTAACATTAGTTCATATCCGTCTGCACGTAAGCTTCGATGAATTCTTGGTGAAATTGTACGTAAGAGTGCTTCAGGCTGTTCAAAAATCTCTTTTTTCATATAGTGTTTAAAACCATTTTTTTGCGCTGCCAAGGTGTCCCAAGTAACAGATAACATCTCTGGTGCAATGATATCTCCGTCCAGATCAGTTACTGTGATTGACGTTTTTGTCAATTTAGCAATTTGAAATTCAGGCAACACAAAATAATCCTTCGAGTAACGCAATAATGCAACCATGTCAGAAGCAATTATACTACCTTGCTCTGTTTGACAAGCTACTAATGGGCTACCTTTTCGGATACAGTAGATAATCTCAGGCTCATCTTCGAACATGATGAGGAAAGCATAAGCACCTTCTAATCGTGCAACAGCATCTTTGATTGATTTGTGGGCATCTCCTTCATATAGGCTATCAAGTAACATAGCTGCAATTTCTGTATCTGTCTGTGATACAGGATAACGCCCAGTGAGAGCTAATTCTTTTTCTAGTTCATGATAATTTTCAATGATGCCATTGTGAATTAAGGTTACTTTTCCAAATTGATGTGGATGAGCATTCTCTTTTGATACACCACCATGAGTTGCCCATCTTGTGTGTCCAATTCCGCATGTAGCATGAAAACTTTCTGGAACTTTTTCTTTTAATGCGGCTACCTTTCCCACTTCTTTGATAACCTCAATTCCATTCTCCGTAAAACATGCAATACCTGCACTGTCATAGCCGCGATACTCTAATTCTCCGAGCCCTTGTAATAACACTTCGGCCGAATTTAAGTAACCGGTAAATCCAATAATTCCACACATAACGATTCTCCTTTTCTTATTTAGTTGTCAAAAGTGCAAATCGTCTGATTGTACTGCTGTTGTGGTACAGTTACCTGTGATTTTTTCAGTACATTACGTGTTCAAACATCACGAGAGAGCATCCGCCGAATATTCGATAACTCTCTACCTCGTTAACCTTCTAAATAAATCTCCGTCCGTCGAAGGTGCATGGCGCTAATTTTATCCTCATTAAAGAAAGGAAGACATTTCTGTCTTGGGTACCTCCCAATAGGTATGCTTCGGACTCGCATAAAGTTAGTGTACTATAGACAGTAAAAACTGTCAATAGTAACCCATATTGTGTGGTGCCAAAGACAGCACTTAATCTAGTATATGCAAGGTAAAATCAATTGTATACCCTAAGAGATTTCACCGACATAATTTGTCTTAAAGATATGTCGTATTTCTTCCATATCATTTGTCTGTCCCAAAGCCCAACTAAGTTTTGTAATTGCAGATTCTGTTGTCATATCATAGGCAGGAATTACCCCTTCCTTTAAAGCTAATTGACCAGCTTGGTAGATCGATAAATCACTTCGCTCGTATAAGCATTGACTAGATACAACGACAGATATATTTTGCTTTACTAATTCTTTTAGTTTTTCAATCAAGTTACGGTTAACAAAATGAAATCCTCCAGAACCGAACGCCTCAATTACAACTCCCTTGTAATTCATCGCAATTAACATATCAAAAATTTGTGGATTGAGGCCAGGTGTTAGCTTAATTAGAAATACATTCGTATTAAGGGTAGATTGATATTCAAATGGTCCATCTGACTTAACGATTGCCTCTTTATTTATATTTAACCCCTTGGAATCAACAAAACCAATCAAAGGATAATTAACGCTTTCAAAGGCATCGAATCCCGTAGTCCTAACTTTAACAGCTCGGCATCCGAGAATTATTTTTCGGTTAAAAGATAGAAAGATACCAGGAACATTAGAGGCAGCCATTGCAAAGGCGTATCGTAAATTATCATATGCATCCGTAAGAGGATTAGTTAAAGGCAGCTGTGAACCTGTTAACACTACAGGAATTGGAATATTGCGTAGCATAAAAGAAAGGATGGAAGCAGTATATGCCATTGTGTCAGTACCATGAGTGATTACAATGCCATCATAACTAGTGGCATTATCATAGACGTGTTGACCAATGTAAATCCATTCTTCTGGTTGAATATTGGAACTATCAAGATGCAATATATCTTTCACTGTTACATCATAACAATCATACAGTAAATAATTCACTCTCTTTTGTAAATCAAAACCGGCAAGTCCCGGTGCAAGACCTTCTTTGCTCGATAAAGAGGCAATGGTTCCACCAGTTGTTAGCATAAGTATTCTTTTTTTCTTAACCATTTTTGTCTCCATTCATAGGTCTGTTACACATATATCAGTATTACTATATAAAATTAAGTGTTTTTTTTCAATGGATATCTCTGTAAGTAGCAAAAGTGAATTATTACAAACTTGACAGTTATTCCCAAATATTGTAAAATGTTAAAAAATGGAAAAGTATATGGAGGAGAGGTTATGAGGAGAATAGCAAAAGCGATAATATTGCTTATGCTTTTTTTATTTTTAATTGGTATCGCAAGTTGCGGACAAAAAGTATATGAGGATTCAGAGCAAGTATTTGCAGAAATTACACCGACACAATTTTTACAACCGTCTATTCCAATCTTAAAACCTTTCGCTATATCAACTCCAACTCCCACACTAACTATATCTATATCGCCAACACCAACTATATCGCCAACACCAACTATAACACCGACACCAATACTTTCCGAAGTGAAGCTAATGGCTGTAGGGGATAACCTTATACATAAAAAAGTGATACAAAGTGGACTACAGGACGATGGAACTTATAACTATGATCATTTATTTAATAATTTAGCAACAGAATTTGAACAAGCAGATCTTGCTATTATTAATCAAGAAACAATCTTTGGAACCAAAGAGATGGGATATTCTGGATATCCTAGATTTAACTCACCAACTCAAGTAGGGGATGCTGTACGCAAGGCAGGTTTTGATGTTGTATTACATGCAACGAATCATGTCATGGATATGGGTATTGAAGGACTTAAGAATACACTTTCCTATTGGAGCGACTACCCTGAAATTACGGTAGTAGGTATACATGACTCTCTTGAGAGTAATCAGATTATCTCAGTAGTCGAAAAAAATGGCATACGTATTGCAATGTTAAATTGTACGTATGGAACCAATGGAATTCCAATTCCTAACAATAAATTATTTATGATTAATGCATTTGATGAAAAGCTTTTGAAACGTGATATTAAAAAAGCAAAGGAGTTAGCTGATTTTGTTATTGTATTCCCACATTGGGGTGCAGAATATGTATACAAGCAAAATAAATTTCAAGAAAAGTGGACAAGTTTTTTTGCAGAACAGGGAGTTGACTTAGTCATTGGAACCCATCCTCATGTTTTACAGCCAGTGGAGTGGGTTATAAGTTCAACTGGCCATAAGATGTTAGTATATTATTCCCTGGGTAATTACGTCTCTACGATGGACTATACTGACCGAATGCTTGGAGGAATTGCAAATGTATCAATTATGAAGGATCAATCTGGGACTTACATTAATACAGCCTCTTTAACACCAATCGTTACACACTATGAACGTGGAGTGGATAGTCATTTAAGTGTATATAAATTATCGGATTACAGCGAGCAAATGGCAAAGAAGCATTACATTTTAAAAAATTACCGAGGAAAGGATTTTTCCATTGCAAGACTGAATGAACTGGCAGATGATATAGTAGGAGATTTTCTAACGAAGAATTAGGCTACAATGTTCGATAATAAATTAACGATTGTTGTATTTTGATCTATATTCGGTATAATTAATTCTGCATGACATCGATCCGCATTAATGCGTATCGGACAACTTGAGAGGAGACATATTAACATGGCTGATCATGTAGTATATGAAGCAAAACGTTGTTTAAATTGTAAAAAACCATTATGTATGACTGGTTGCCCAATCAGTACACCAATCCCAACAATGATTCAAGAACTCTTAAATGGTGGTATTTCCAAGGCAGGAGAGATGTTATTTAATAATAATCCGTTGTCTATGGTTTGTTCCCTTGTTTGCGACCATGAAAAACAGTGTGAAGGTCATTGTATTCTTGGGAAAAAGGGGATGCCGGTGCATATCAGTAGTATTGAGAATTATATATCTACAACTTATTTTGACCAGATGGTGCTTAAACGTGAAGAAAGAAAGCATAAACGTGCTGCAGTTATCGGTTCAGGACCAGCTGGACTTACAATCTCGATTATATTAGCTAAGAAAGGATATGATGTAACAGTCTTTGAAACAAGGGAAAAAATTGGCGGTGTTTTACGTTATGGTATCCCAGAATTTCGATTGCCAAAAACAATACTTGATAATTATAAGAAGAAAATGTTAGACTTAGGTATAAAGATTCGTCCCAATACTACAATAGGTGGAGCAATCGGTATTGATGACTTATTTCGAGATGGATATTTAGCAGTATTTATCGGTACTGGTGTATGGAGACCAAATACGCTTCGATTGAAAGGTGAAACACTTGGTAATGTTCATTACGCAATTGATTATCTTGTAAATCCTGACTCTTATGACTTAGGTAAATCACTTGCTGTTATTGGTGCAGGTAATTCCGCAATGGATGTTGCTAGAACAGCACTTCGAAAAGGGGTAAGGGAAGTTACCGTTTATTCTCACAGTGACACGATTCGTGCGAGTTTGAATGAGGTAGAATATGCGAAAATAGATGGCGTAAGATTTGAAACATGTAAATCAAGCGTTGAGTTAACAGAAAAAGGACCTATTATGCAAAATGTAACTTGGACAGAGGATGGTACTATGGTTCCTGAGCCAAATAGTGCTAAACTTTATCCGGCAGAATCTATTATTATAGCGATTAGTCAAGGGCCAAAGGATAAGATTGTTTCAACAACGAAAGGGATTAATGTAAATAATAAAGGTTTGATTGTGACAAGTGAAACAGGAGAAACTTCCCGTCCAGGTATTTTTGCCTCAGGTGATGTGGTAAATGGCGCCAAAACCGTAGTTGAAGCGGTACATTACTCTAAGTTAGTAGCTGATGCAATGGACAAGTATATGCAAACGATATCAATAGAAGATACAAATTAAAAGGGAGGTACTAAGATGTTAGAAGTAAACCATGGATGTGTTATGAATATGGATAATGCAATTAGGGGTGCACGAAATCCTATGAATAGCTGGGCTAAAATGGATAGCTACTACGATGAAAATCATAACTATATACTCGGTGAAAATGATTTATCATTAGCAAAGAGATTATGCCAGGCAGGAAGTGATCATCGTAAATTTATCCGACAGATTATGGTGAGTGTCGATATTACGGCACCTCTTTACTGGTGGAAGGAATATGATACGTATAAAGTAGCGACAGTAGCTAACTCGACAAGCACGATGCATAAAATTCATAGTAAACCATTTGAGTTAAGTGACTTTAGTCATGACCATATGACATCTGAGTCTTTAGTACAGTTTGAAAAGTTCATTGAATACCTAGAGAGCGTCCGCATAAAATATAATGAATCAAAGGATAAATCGCTTTGGTATGATTTGATTCAGTTATTACCTTCTAGCTATAATCAGATGCGTACTTGTACCTTAAATTATGAAACATTAGGAAACATTTATCATGCTAGAAAGAATCATAAGCTCGCAGAATGGCATACGTTATGTGACTGGATCAAGACATTACCGTATGCGAAGGAAATGATTATTATCAATTCAGAGGACTAGAGTCTGTGAATCAAAGTAACATTTTGTGGATAGATTAAGTTGATTGTTAAACATTTGGTGAATAAATCGTTAGAAGGAAGAGGAATCACTTTTCTTCTAACGATTTTTATCAATTCAAATCAGAGAAAATGTCATAAAATATGCTAATTATTCCTTTTTATATAAAATCATTGACTAGTATTTGACAAAGTCTTATAATGTAGTGTATTAAAGCGCCATAGTGTAATAAGGCGCTTTGGTAAGATAATGAATATGGAAGAATTAAGGAGGATTTAAAATGGGAAGAGTTTATAATTTTTCGGCAGGACCAGCGATGTTACCTGTAGAGGTATTGAAGGAAGCAGCAGATGAAATGCTTGATTATAACGGTACAGGTATGTCCGTAATGGAGATGAGCCATCGATCTAAGGCTTATGAACAAATTATTCAAACAGCAGAAAAAGATTTACGTGAATTAATGAACATTCCTGATAACTACAAAGTATTATTCTTACAAGGTGGTGCTTCTTCTCAATTCGCGATGATACCTATGAACTTGATGAAGAATAAAGTTGCCGACTATATTATTACTGGACAATGGGCTAAAAAAGCTTACCAAGAGGCACAGATTTATGGAAAGGCTAATGCAATTGCTTCTTCCGCTGATAAGACATTCTCTTATATTCCAGACTGTTCTGATCTTCCAATTAGTGAGGATGCAGATTATGTGTACATATGTGAAAACAATACTATTTATGGAACTAAATATAAGACATTACCAAATACAAAGGGTAAAACATTAGTTGCGGATGTTTCCTCCTGCTTCTTATCCGAGCCAGTGGATGTTTCAAAATATGGTGTTATCTATGGTGGTGTTCAAAAAAACATCGGACCTGCAGGTGTTGTTATTGTAATTATTCGTGAAGATTTAATTACCGAAGACACACTTCCAGGTACACCAACAATGTTTAAATATAAAATTCATGATGATAATCAATCTCTTTATAATACACCACCAGCATATGGTATCTATATCTGCGGCAAAGTATTCAAGTGGATCAAGAAGATGGGTGGCCTTCAGGCAATGAAGGAACATAATGAGAAGAAAGCTAAAATCTTGTATGATTTCTTAGATCAAAGCAAATTATTTAAAGGTACTGTAAGAAAAGAAGATCGTTCTTTAATGAACGTACCTTTTGTAACTGGTAACGAAGAGTTAGATGCTAAATTTGTTAAAGAAGCAAAAGCAGCTGGTTTAGAAAGCTTAAAAGGTCATAGATCTGTTGGCGGTATGAGAGCAAGTATCTATAATGCTATGCCAATTGAAGGTGTTGAAAAGCTTGTTGAATTCATGAAGGAATTTGAAGCTAAGAACGCATAAATGCTTTGAAAGGAGAAAAGCCATGATAAAATATAATTGTTTGAATCCGATTGCAGCAATCGGCTTGGACATATTTGATGAGAAGTATACAAAGGTTGATACTATGGATGAGGCAGATGCTGTCCTAGTTCGTAGTGCAGCAATGCATGATTTAGAGTTTTCTACAAATTTAAAAGCAATTGCAAGAGCAGGTGCAGGTGTTAATAACATTCCTCTTGATAAATGTGCTGAAAAAGGTATTGTTGTTTTTAATACACCAGGCGCGAATGCAAACGGTGTAAAAGAATTAGTTATAGCAGGTATGCTTTTAGCATCAAGAGATATCGTTGGTGGTATTAACTGGGTAAAAACAGTAGCGGATGATGAAGCAGTTGCAAAACTTGTTGAAAAAGGTAAAGCTAAATTTGCTGGAAAAGAGATTGAAGGTAAAAAACTTGGTGTAATCGGTCTTGGGGCAATTGGTGTATTAGTTGCGAATGCAGCAAAACGTCTTGGAATGGAAGTTTACGGATGTGACCCATATATCTCCGTTGAACATGCATGGAATCTATCTCGAGAAATAAAGTATGTAAAGACAAGAGAAGAAATCTTTAGAGAGTGTGATTTTATTACCGTTCATGTTCCATTGCTTGATGATACAAAGAAAATGATTAATAAAGATACAATTGCAATCATGAAGGATGGAGTTGTTATTCTTAACTTTGCTCGTGATCTATTGGTAGATGACGATGCAATGGAGGAAGCATTAAAATCAGGTAAAGTTGCAAAATATGTAACAGATTTCCCTAATGAAAAAACAGCTGGAATGGAAGGTGTTATTGCAATTCCTCATCTTGGTGCATCCACAGAAGAATCCGAAGATAACTGTGCAAAGATGGCAGTAAAGGAAATTAAGGACTATATTGAAAATGGTAATATTACAAATTCAGTTAACTACCCAAGTTTAGATGCTGGTGTTTGCCAGACTAAGGCACGTATTACGATTTGTCATAAGAATAAACCTAATATGCTTACACAATTTACAAAGGTATTTTCATCTGATAATATCAATATTGAAAATATGGCAAATAAGAGTAAGGGTGATTTTGCTTATACAGTACTAGATATTTGTGAGGATGCTCAGGATCGATTTGTAAAAGAATTAGAAGCAATCGATGGAGTATTAAAAGTTCGCGTTCTCTAGTTACATAACGATAGACAGTCTTTATTGTCTATTGGCTATACAAAAGCACAAGAAAGGGAATTCATATGCAACTGTTAAAAGACAGAATTAGAAAAGACGGTACAGTAAAAGCAGGTAATGTACTTAAAGTTGATTCTTTCTTAAACCACCAAATGGATATTGAGCTATACAATGAGATTGGTAAGGAATTCAAGCGTTTGTTTGAAAAAGAACAGATCAATAAGATACTAACAATTGAGGCATCTGGCATAGGGATTGCATGCATCGTAGCACAATACTTTCATGTTCCAGTAGTCTTTGCGAAAAAAGCACAGAGTATCAATATTGATGGTGATGTTTATTCCACAAAGATTGAATCATTTACCCATAAGAAAACATATGATGTAATTGTATCGAAGAAATTTCTAAGTCCAAATGATAAAGTTTTAATCATTGATGATTTTTTAGCAAATGGTTGCGCCTTAGTTGGATTAATTGATTTAGCTATTAGTGCAGGTGCGAGTGTTCAAGGTATCGGAATTGTGATCGAAAAAGGATTTCAATCTGGTGGCGAGATCATTCGTGAGATGGGAATTCATCTTGAATCACTTGCAATTATCGAAAGCATGAATGCAGAGGACGGAACAATTGTTTTCCGTGAAGATTAGATAATCAGACGGTTACACTGTGTGTGGAAATGCGCAGTGTAACCGTCTCTTATTTTATATGGGGCTGTCGAACTAAGGGCAGTATGAATAAAGAATGAAGGCGATGGTATATTTTCGCCCTTCATTCTTTTATGTCACACTTTAATTAAGTGATAAAAAATTACTTAAAAGACATATATTTTAGGAAATTAGTACAATATTGTAATAAGATAAAACATTGAGGGTTATATTTTATGAAATGCATTTTCCAGTATTTAAAACCATATTATTTTAGAATGTTAGGTGGGTTAATAATTAAGATTCTTGGGACACTCGCTGATCTAGGATTACCTTGGGTATTAGCTTATATTCTTGATGATGTTATTTTACACGGTAATATTCTTTACGTTGTTGTATGGGGATGTATCATGTTTTTATTAGCCTTTATAGCGAGAATATTTAACATAATCGCAAATCGTATGGCATCCAAGGTTGCTAGAGATACAACAAAAAGATTAAGACATGATTCTTTTGAAAAAATCTGTTACTTATCTGGAGCACAAGTAGATCAGTTTACGATACCGTCATTAATATCTAGAATTACATCAGATTCTTATAATATTCATCTAATGATAGGTATGATGCAACGTTTTGGAGTACGAGCTCCCATTATATTAATCGGAGGTATCGTACTTACATCAACACTCGATTGGGCATTGACACTCGTATTAGTAGCAACATTGCCTTTATTAGCACTAGTAATTTATTATGTCTCGAAAAAAGGAATCCCAATGTATACTGCAACGCAGCATAATATGGATGTTATGATACAAACGATTCGAGAAGCAATTAGTGGAATCAGAGTAATAAAAGCATTATCGAAAACAGAGCATGAAAAAAAGCGTTTTTCACAAAATAGTGATGATGTTTCTAGAAGCGAGATGAGAGCTGGTATGGTAATGGCTCTTTCTAGCCCACTAATGAACTTATTGCTTAATGTTGGTCTGGCAGTAGTAGTTATTGTCGGTGCCTATCGTGTAAATGCAGGACAGATGCAACCAGGTAAAATTATTGCATTTTTATCCTATTTTACGATGATTTTGAATGCTATGATGATGATGAATCGTCTCTTTGTTGTCTATTCAAAGGCAGGGGCTTCAGCTAAACGTATAAGAGAATTGTTAGAGACAGAGAAAGATTTAATTATTGAGCAGGATATTGTAAAAGACTTTGTTTCCAGCCGAGAAATTATAAGTAAGAACATGTCAGAACATGAAACTACAGGGCAGGAGGTTTCCGATAATTTAACACAAGACATTTATCAATCAACTTACTTTATTGAATTTAATAATGTATCATTTTCCTATTCTAAGGAAGAGGATAAATACTGTATAAAAGACGTTTCCTTCCAATTAAAAAAAGGAGAGTCTCTTGGGATCATCGGTTCAACTGGTAGTGGAAAAACGACAATCGTTAATCTATTGATGAGATTTTATGATGTTAATTGCGGATCAATAAAGATTGGTGGAAGAAGTATTAAAACATATCCTTTAGAAACATTACGTGGAATGTTTGGCACAGTATTTCAAAATGATGTGATTTTTGCCAAATCGCTTTATGAAAATATATCATTTGGGCGAGACCTATCAAAGGAGGAGGTAAAACAAGCTGCCAAAAGAGCATGCGCAGATGAATTTATACAAGAAAAGGAAGATACGTATGAATTTATTGCATCAGCTAAGGGAGCGAATTTAAGTGGGGGACAAAAACAGCGTATATTAATTGCACGAGCATTAGCGAACTATCCTCCAATTTTAATATTGGATGATTCCTCATCTGCCCTTGATTATAGGACAGACGCTAAGTTAAGAGAGTATATAAGAAATGACTTTCCCGGTACTACTGTCATAACAATTGCACAAAGGGTCAGCTCAGTTATGCATATGGATCGAGTTCTTGTGCTAGAAGATGGTGAAGCAATCGGATATGGTACACATGAAGAATTACTTGATAACTGTAGTATTTATCGTGAGATTTTTGAGTCACAGATGGGAGGTGTTACGTAATGAGTATGCAACCCATAAAGCAAAAGGTAACAAAAAAAACAGATAAACCCCAAAATATGAGGAAAGTATTAATTGGTCTATGGTCTTATCTTAGATATTATTGGATTTTACTTTTTCTAGCAATATTACTTGCAATGGCAAGTAATATATTTGCTCTTATTGGTCCTATGTTATCTGGAAAAGCGATTGATTTCATTACTCCAGGATTAAACGCAGTGCAAATGAATAAAGTACTTTATTATGCAGTGATTATGATAGGTTTTTACGTATTATCTTCAATTTTGTCATATGTCCTATCAGTTCTTATGCTAAATCTATCACAAAAGATAGTAAGAAAAATGAGAAATGATGTTTTTTCTAGATTAATGGAACTTCCAGTGGGATATTTTGACCGAAACAAATCAGGCGATATTATTAGTCGAATTTCATATGATATAGATGTGATTAATACTTCCATGTCGACAGATTTAGTTCAGATTGTTGCGAGTTTGATTACAATCATTGGGTCATTTGCTATGATGCTTATGATATCACCAAGTTTAGTGCTAGTTATGCTTATCACTCTCCCGATGTCATTTATATATACAAAGCAAATGGCAAAAAGAACAAGACCTTTATTTAAAAAGCGTTCAGAGAAGCTTGGTGAGCTTAATGGTTGTGTGGAGGAAATGGTAAGCGGTCAGAAGACGATTGCTGCATATACGAAAGAAGATGTCATGATTCAGCGTTTTGATGCTATGAATAAGGAAGCGGTGGATGCCTACTATGAAGCTGACTTTATATCAAGTATTGTTGGGCCTAATGTCATTTTTATTAATAACGTATCTCTTACTTTGGTAACGGTTGTAGGAGCAGTCCTATACTTGTATCAAAGATTGACTTTAGGTGATATTTCATCTTTTGTTTTATACTCTAGAAAATTTTCTGGCCCAATTAATGAGATAGCAAATATCATCAGTGAGTTGCAATCAGCTTTAGCCGCTGCTGAACGAATCTTTAAAGTACTAGAGGAGCCAGTGGAAACAGAAGATATCTATGGAGCAATAGAATTAACCAATGTTATTGGTAATGTTGATATCAAGGATGTCTCATTTGGATATTCGAAGGATAAAACAATAATAAAACATCTGTCTTTGCAAGCAAAGCAAGGTAACCTAATAGCAATTGTCGGACCTACAGGTGCAGGAAAAACAACAATTATCAATCTATTAATGCGTTTCTATGATGTTGACGATGGTGAAATCTATGTTGATGGAGCTGAAAATCGAACGATGACTCGTAAAAGTCTTAGAAAAGCATATGCTATGGTATTACAGGATACTTGGTTGTTTACAGGTACAATTTTTGAAAATATTGCTTATGGAAAGCCAGATGCAACAATGGAGGATGTTGTGAGAGTTGCAAAAGCGGCGAAAATTCATTCATTTATTGAAAAGCTTCCCAAAGGCTATCGAACGATTTTAAGTGATGAGGGAACAAATATCTCAAAGGGACAAAAACAACTCTTAACGATTGCTAGAGCAATGTTATTAGAGGCTAAGATGCTTATACTAGATGAAGCGACATCCAATGTTGATACGAGAACAGAAATACAAATTCAGAAGGCAATGCGTAATTTAATGGCGAATAAAACATGCTTTGTGATTGCACACCGCTTATCTACGATTCAAAATGCAGATAGTATATTAGTTGTTGATCAAGGAAACATTGTTGAACAGGGTACACATCAACAACTGATGAAGAAAAAAGGTTTCTATTACGAGCTTTACTCTTCACAATTTCAATAATTAATCGATTGAAAAGAGGATTGAGTCCTGTACTTTTGAGGACTCAATTCTCTTTTTTTCGCCATTTTATTAGAAAATTAGATGTAATAACTTATATTTTTACAAAAAAAGACTAGAAATCATTGACAAGGAACAATTTACCACATATAATGTATGTAAGTGATCACTACGGTAGGAGAGTAATATGAGAAATAACATTTTGCACAGAAGAGATCGGCTAATAATAACTACAATTGAAATACTAGACGAATTAGGAATTCAGGGTTTATCAACAAGAGAAATAGCTAAAAGGCAAGGTGTGTCAGAAGCTACAATATTTAGACATTTTAAAAGTAAGAATGAGTTGCTTAGTGCAGTCTTAGATTATTTTACTCAATTCGATGAAGATATTTTTTTGACAACTAGATTAAAAAATATTGGACCTTTAGAAGCAATACTATTTCTTATAAGTTCATCTGTTGAGTACTATGAGAATTACCCAGCTATCACATCAATTATGCAATTAATGGACGTTTTTAGGTACGAACCTGAATTGGAAGTCAAAGTAAAATCCATAGTAACCAATCATTTTCAGTTTGTTAAGAGTCTGGTAGAGGATGCTCAAAAAGTTGGTGAGTTGCAATCTGATCTAGATAGTGATAGCATAACAGAACTAATTTGTGGTAGTAGCCGAGAGATTTCTCTCTTGTGGAGACTAAATGGAAGAAATTTCCCGCTTAAGCAAAAAACTCTTTCAACAATCAGAACACTCTTAGCTTCATTTAGTATTTAAGATTTTTACGGAACGAGACTTATTATTGAGTACTAAATAAGTGAAATGAATCAAGTGGTGTCTCGTATTTGTAGATTATTTTTAAAGATGGAGGTATGTATGAAAAAGATTCTTATTGTTGATGATGCTGCGTTTATGAGATTGGCGATTAAAACAACACTTGAGAAAAGTGGTTTTCAAGTAGTTGGCGAAGCTGCAAATGGATTAGAAGGCATACAAAAATTTATAGAGTTACGGCCTGACATAGTCACATTAGACATAACCATGCCAGAAATGACAGGGCTTGAGGCACTAAAAGCTATTATAAAAAAAGATGCAAGCGCTAAAGTTGTAATGGTATCGGCTATGGGACAAGAAGCTATGGTAAGAGAAGCTGTAATTCATGGTGCAAAATCGTTTATAGTAAAACCTTTCAAGGATGAGCAATTAATTAAAACAATTAATAAAGTTCTTGCAATCTAAAGCCAGTACAAGGAGGTGAACCAATGTCGGATCAATACTCAAGCGAACCTATGCTTGATATGTTCATATTTGAAACAACACAATTAATTGAGCAACTGGAGCAGATAATTTTAACAAGTGAAAGAGGAAGTTGTTTTACTCCAGACGCAATCAATGAAATATTTCGAATTATGCATACAATAAAAGGTTCCTCCGCTATGATGATGTTTACTGATATCTCTACTCTTTCACATGCCATGGAAGACATATTTTATTATCTGAGAGAAGAGAAACCAAAGTGTATCGACTGTTCAAAACTATCTGATTTCTTACTAGAAGGTATCGATTATATCAAGGTTGAAGTGGACAAAATAAAAATCGGTGAGGAATTAGTTGACAATCCTGCTAGCTTATTAGAGACGTTAAAGGAGTTTTTGATTACGTTAAGAAAGGAGAATAATAGCCCAACTTCTGAGAAACCAAAGAAATCAGTTAAAAAACAGCAATATTATGTGAGGCAGGATAAAAGCATAACAACAGTTTATAGTAATACTTACAAAGTCCTCATATTCTTTGAGGAAGGCTGTGAAATGGAGAATATTCGTGCTTATACAATTATTCATAATCTAAAAGATATTACGACTGATTTCTATTTCTTCCCAGAGGATATTATTGATAATGATAATAGTACTGAGATTATACGACAACAGGGTTTTTTAATATATTTTAAATCTGACAAAACCTATGAAGATTTACATGAATTCTTTATGCAAACGATATTTCTCAGAGACTTGAACTTAATACAATTAGAAAATGATGATGAGTATCAACAATTAAGTGACAAAAAGCAACCGATTACTGAGGAATTAAATATCACGCTAAGTAACCCTATCAAAATTCCTGAATTACATAAAACAGACAATATAGATATTGATAAAGAAAAACAAGCGGCTTCGACAGCACAGAGTATTATCAGTGTTAATGTACCTAAATTGGACAAGTTAATGGATTTAGTTGGCGAGATGGTGATTGCTGAAGCAATGGTTATTCAGAATCCAGACTTACAAGGACTCGAACTGGACAATTTTCAGAAGGCTTCAAGGCAGTTAAGTAAAATAACGAATGAAATACAAGACTTAGTCATGTCGATTCGAATGGTCCCATTATCTGCTACTTTTTTTAAAATGCATAGAATCGTTAGAGATATGTGTAAAAAACTTGGAAAGGAGGTTGAACTTGAGATAATCGGTGAGGAAACCGAGGTGGATAAGAATATTATTGAACATATCTCCGATCCACTGATGCATCTAGTAAGGAATGCACTTGATCATGGAATTGAAGCAACTGAGGATCGAATATCATTGAGTAAAAATAAAACTGGTACAATAACCATAGAAGCCAAAAATGCAGGAAGCGATGTTTTAATTATTGTGAAAGATGACGGTAGAGGTCTTGATAAAGATAAAATTCTTAATAAGGCAAGAAAGAGTGGTTTGCTTTATAAGAATGAGGACGAAATGTCTGATAAGGAGATATTCAATCTCATACTATTACCGGGATTTTCTACCAACGATACGGTATCTGAATACTCAGGTCGTGGAGTAGGGATGGATGTAGTATCAAAGAACATTGAGATGATCGGTGGTTCGATATCAGTTGATAGTGTTAGCAACAAAGGTACAACAATTACTTTGAAGATTCCACTTACCTTAGCAATTATTGATGGGATGAATATTAAAGTTGGAAACTCCTGTTATACGATTCCGACAATTTCAATTAAAGAATCCTTAAGGCCAAAGGAAAAGGACCTTATAATTGACCCAGATGGAAACGAGATGATTATGGTAAGGGGAGAATGTTATTCGATATTAAGGTTACACAAATTGTACAAGGTAAGTACTTGTGTCAAGGAATTTACGAACGGAATTATTATCATGGTGGAACAAGAGGATAAAACTCTTTGCATTTTTGCTGACGAGCTTTTAGGACAGCAGCAGGTAGTTGTAAAAGTATTACCTGAGTATATTCAAAAGTTCAAAAAAGTGAAAGGCTTATCTGGTTGCACTTTATTAGGAGATGGTAGAATTAGCTTGATACTTGATGTTGCAGGTCTAATTAATTATTAGAATGTACAGATAAAAAATTTGTCAAGAAAGGAGATGGAACTATGGACAATAGTACTGATTTATCTATTGAGAGAGAAGAAGATACACAAAAGGGACGATTCTTGACCTTCTCCTTGGATAAAGAAAGCTATGGGATAGAGATAAAATATGTTACAGAGATCATTGGTATTCAAGAAATTACTGAAATTCCAGAGCTACCAGAGTATGTAAAAGGTATCATTAATTTAAGAGGAAAAATCATACCAATTATGGATGTAAGAATTCGTTTTAAAAAGGAACCGAAAGAATACAATGATAGAACTTGTGTAATCGTAGTAGATATAAAAAATATATCAATTGGTCTTGTAGTAGATAGAGTCTCGGAGGTTCTTACAATTTTGGAGCAAGATATTGTTGAACCACCACAATTGAATAAGGGAATCAATAATAGGTATGTCAGAAAAATAGGGAAAATAGGGAGTGATGTCAAGTTATTGCTGGACTGTGAAAAACTTCTATCGGATGATGTACTAGAGAATATAATCGAGGTAATGTGATGATTGATAAAATATTTATAGGAGGGTGAATTATGAGGTGGTTCTATAATATGAAGATTCGTTCAAAACTTATTAGTTGTTTTATAATTCTTGCAGTCTTAACAGGCATTGTAGGTGTAGTTGGTGTTAGTAATATGAATACGATTAATCAAAGAAGCGAAAGTATGTATAACAATAATTTTATTCCGACGCAACACCTGAAAGATATTCAAATCGCCTTGCAGGATGTTCGTGCTAATCAGGTATTAGCTATTTATGAGAGAGATCCAGAGAAATTCATTGAAAGAAAGGATAACATTGATAAAGTTATTTTAAATAATAATGAACTTTTAGCTGAATATGAGAAGACGATTGGGCAGGATAATGAAAATAGAAGTTTATATAATGATGTTATTGACATGCTTGCAGTATATAGAGACGTTCGTGATGAAAATCTGAAGATGATAGAAAATCAACAATATGATGAGGCATTGGCGATGCTTGATAAGGTAACTCAAGCAAGAACAAATGCTGATGATGCTTTACAAAAGTTAGAAAGTTACAATACAAATCAAGCAGAGCTCACAGTACAGGAAAATGCTGATAATTTTGCTAACCAGACATTAATTATGATTTGTGTTATTATAGTAGGTATAGTACTTGCAATCTCTCTTGGTCTAATTGTTGCAAATATGATAAGTAAACAATTAAATAAGCTAGTAGGTGTTGCCGATAAGATAGCTGATGGTAATTTGGATGTGTCAATCGATATTGATTCCAAGGATGAGGTTGGAGTACTTGGGAATGCATTTATGAGGATGACGGATAACCTTAATGATGTTATGTCAAATATAAATTCTGCGTCGGAACAGGTCTCAACTGGAGCACGACAGGTATCAGACTCAAGCATGGCACTTTCACAAGGAGCTACAGAACAAGCTAGTTCGATCGAAGAGTTGACGGCATCCTTAGAAGAAATATCTTCTCAAACTAAGCTAAATGCCGGGAATGCTAACCAAGCAAATGATTTGGCTAGAACAGCGAAAACTAATGCAATGCAAGGCAATGTTCAAATGAAGGAAATGTTAAAGGCAATGGAAGAAATAAACGAGTCGTCAAGTAATATATCTAAGATTATAAAAGTAATTGATGATATAGCATTTCAGACTAACATTCTTGCACTCAATGCTGCAGTTGAAGCGGCTAGAGCAGGTCAACATGGAAAAGGTTTTGCAGTTGTAGCTGAAGAAGTCAGAACGCTCGCAGCTCGTTCAGCTAATGCGGCAAAAGAAACAACAGATATGATAGAAGGCTCTATAAAGAAAGCGGAGAGTGGAACAAAGATTGCAAAAGATACTGCCGTTTCACTAGATGAAATTGTAAATCAAATTGAAAAGGTAGCCGTTCTCGTTAATGATATTGCAACAGCTTCCAATGAGCAGGCTTCGGGTATTGGTCAAATCAATCAAGGTATCATGCAGGTATCGGATGTAGTTCAGACAAATTCTGCAACTTCTGAGGAAAGTGCTGCAGCAAGTGAAGAGCTTTCAAGTCAAGCTGAACTTCTAAAAGATATGGTTAGTAAATTCAAACTAAGAAATATAAGGGCGTCTCAAAGGAGTGAAGAGCTAAATCCAGAGGTTCTTGCTATGCTTCAAAAGATGTCCAATAAGAAGAAAAATGTAAACAGTAGGGCAAACGAAAATGTAGAAGCTCAAGTACCGAAACATACTATAGCATTAAGTGATGCGGAGTTTGGAAAATACTAAGTTTTAACGTATTCTATTTCTATATTAGTTTTACATAACTAGCTGTAGTGTTGTTAAGGCTTATGGATATCCACAAATTACCGTATTAGATTAGAATTGTTAACGTCTTTCTGATACGGTAATTTGTGGTATATAGGAAAAATAATTTTAGACAGTGGAAGGTGAAACTTATGATAGCCATTACGAATCGTGAATATAGCCAGTTAGCAACATACATTCAAGCCAATTATGGAATTTACTTAAAAGAAGAAAAGAAAACCTTGATATCAGGGAGGCTTCATAATGTATTATTACAGCATGGTTTTGACAACTTTACCGATTACTATAACTATATATTGTCAGATAAAACAGGAGAGGCAGTACGTACATTATTAAACAAAATAACAACTAACCATACTTTTTTTATGAGAGAACCGAATCATTTTTATTATTTTAGAGATAGTGTACTCCCTATATTGGAAGATACTTTAAAGGATAGAGATCTACGAATCTGGAGTGCAGGTTGCTCATCTGGTGAAGAACCATATACTCTTGCAATGATTATAGATGAATTTCTTGGGAAAAAGAAAGTGTGGTGGGATACTAAGATATTAGCGACTGATATCTCAAGTAAGGTTCTTGATCAAGCAATAAAAGGGATTTATGCGAATGAGGAGATTGCATCGTTACCAGTATCATGGAAACTAGATTACTTTAAAAAAATTGACAATGAAAAATCCATTCTAGTTGATCGAATAAGGAATGAAGTTATATATAGAAAATTTAATTTAATGGAAAAACACTTTCCGTTCAAACGTAAATTCCAAGTAATCTTTTGTCGGAATGTAATGATTTATTATGATAATCAGACAAAATGCGATCTGATTAATAAATTCTATGAATCGTTAGAATATGGAGGTTATTTGTTTATTGGACATTCGGAAACAATTAATCGAGATGAGTCATTATTTAAGTATATCATTCCGTCTGTATATAGAAAGGAATAAAAAGTTTTATTCATAGTCAGTATATAGGATGAGGTGTGATTATGGAAATGCAAAGAAAAATTAGAGTTTTGATTGTTGACGATAGTCTGATATTTAGAGAAGTATTATCGAAAGGGCTTTCCTCTGATGTGAATATTGATGTTGTTGCAGTTGCAAATGACCCCTTCGACGCAAGAGATAAGATAATTAAGTATAGGCCTGATGTCATGACATGTGATGTTGAAATGCCGAAAATGAATGGTATTGAGTTTATAAAACGCTTGCTTCCACAATATCCGTTACCAGTTATTGTCGTAAGTGCGATAAGCTCAACAGTGTTTGATGCTATGAATGCAGGAGCTGTTGATTTTGTTACAAAACCTGATATTAAGGAAGTTAAGAGCGTTGAAAATTTTATTATCGAATTGATTACCAAGGTAAAGGTGGCATCCATTGCTAAGATAATTAAATCAAATACGAATAGTATTACTCCAGGGTTTGAAAATAGTCTGAGTCATGTAGCTGAGAAGTTAGTTGCGATAGGAGCATCAACTGGTGGAACCGAGGCGATATTTAATATCTTAAAAAAATTGCCTTCAAATTCACCTGGGATTGTTATTGTACAGCATATACCACCTGTATTTTCTCGTATGTTTGCAGAGCGACTTAACACTTCTACAAGCCTAGAGGTTAAGGAAGCAAAAACTGGTGACTATGTTGAAGTTGGAAAGGTACTGATAGCGCCTGGTGATTTACATATGAGAATTAAGAAAATTGGTAATAGATATAGGGCTGAGTGCTTTGAAGGAGATAAGATAAATGGTCATTGCCCATCTGTCGATGTTTTATTTGAATCTGTTGCCAAGGAAGCTAAGGAAAACGCAATAGGTGTAATTTTAACGGGGATTGGTTATGACGGAGCGAAAGGGCTTCTAGCTATGAGACGTAATGGGGCAAAAACGATTGGACAGGACGAAGAAACCTCTGTAGTTTACGGTATGCCAAAGGTGGCTTATAATATTGGAGCAGTAGAGAGACAAACTTCATTAGGCAACATACCTAATATTTTATACTCTCTATTTGAGAAGTGAGAGATATGGAACGTATCGTGGGAATTGGTGAATTTATAATATCAAATAATAGCGAGGACTGTATTTCAACCTACGCGCTCGCATCATGTGTGGCAGTCACCGCATATAGTTATGCAAAAGGGGTAGCAGGGATGATTCATATAGCACTACCATTGCCACCAAAGGCTCCTGACTTAACGACTCGACCAAGTTATTATGCGGTCACTGGATTACCAGCTATGATAAACGCTATGTATAAGGATTATGGTTGTAAGATGGAGGAACTTATAATAGGTCTTTATGGTGGTGCTGATTCAATTCATAATGATGTATTTAAAATAGGGCAAAAAAATGTAGCAATGGTTAAAAAGATACTATTAGAAATGAGACTTTCCTATATAACTGATGAAACTAGCGGATACATAAGTCGTACCTTGTATCTAGATGTAGCACATGGTACGGTAAATGTTAAAACACAACCTATCAAAATATAATAATGGAGAGATTAATAATGCAAAAAAGCTTATTATTGGATGAAAATTTAGAGCATCCAACTGCCATCTTATCTTGTATAGGAGACGGAATTATTTCTACTGACTTAAGTGGAAAAATTGTCTATATTAATAATAAGGCGGAAGAAATTATCGGTTTTAATATGAATGAGGTGATAGGAAAAGACTTTGATCAAACCTTTGTCTTTGTTCATGCTGGATCTGGTAGACCTATAATAAGTCCTGTAAAAAAGGCAATCGATAATGATGAGGTTACAGGTTTAGAGCATGATACTACTATCATAACTAAGGACAATACAAGAAAGTATGTTTCGGCAACCTGTTCTCCGATTAAGAAAGCGGATAATTCAATTATCGGTACTGTTATAGTCCTTCGTGATATCACAAGACTTAAATATTTAGAAAAAGAACATATCAATGAAAAAGAAAACTTACAGGCGATTTTTAACTATGCACCAGTAGGAATGGTAATGTTAGATGAGAATGCTAACATTATTAAAATAAATGAAGTGGCATTACATTACATTAATAAAAATAGACAACAGATCATTGGAAGAAATATTAGAGATGATTGTCAGTGTACACAAAATCCAGGCGATGAGTTTGAAAATGATCATAGTAACGATTGTCCGAGCTGCATACTAAGAAAAGCTGTTATTTTAGCGATACACCATGGTCAGGTCACTGATAATGTTGAAATAACTAAGACATTAATGGAGAATGGTGTAAAAAAAGAACTATGGTTTCGAGCGAGCATAACTCCTTTTATAAATAAGGAAAAAAGAAATGTAGTACTTACAGTTCTAGATATTACAGAGAGTAAAAGACGTGAGCTAGAGGTCATGAAAACCAATGATTATTGTTACAGTATACTAGACCAGATTCCCTCCTTAGTTTGGAAGACAGATGAAAATCTAGAGTGTAATTATGTTAATAAAGTATGGTCTAACTATACTGGTAGATCAAGAGAAGAGTCCATGAGATATGGTTGGAGTAATGTGATTCATCCCGAAGATTTAGATAAGTATATTACGATGCGAACAAATGCCATACAAAAAAAAGGATCTCTTCAGATGGAATTACGAATGCTTCGACACGATGGGAATTATCGATGGTGTTTACTCGTTGGTGTACCTTACTATGATCCCGATGGTATCTTTGTGGGCTATATAGGATCAGTTTATGATATAAACGATCGAAAGGAAATGGAAGAAGACTTAAAGAGATATCGTAAGATTATTGATAAAGCAAGAGATATTATATTTTTTCTTGATTTAGACGGTAAAATTATTGAAGCGAATAAAGCAGCAGCGAAGGCATATGGCTATACTAATGATGAGTTGTGTTCTATGAATATACGTGATATTCGGGGGGATTGGCATTATACGAATCGCCAAATGAAAATAGCCAGTCAAAAGGGTATTTTCTTTGAAGCATTACATCGTAGAAAAGATGGTACAACTTTTCCAGTAGAAGTAAGCTCACAAGGGGCAATAAAGGATGAGAAAGAAATTCTGTTTAGTGTTGTAAGAGATATTACTGAGCGTAAGAAAGCAGAAATTAATTTTTATGAGAGTCAAACGAAATATCGTTCTTTGTTTATGAACATGCAAAGTGGTTATGCGTATTATGAAGAAATTTATGACGAAGAACAGGAACTAAAAGATTTACAGATATCAGAAGCAAATGAGGCATTTTGTAAGCTTTTTAATCTACATATAAATGAAATTATCGGCATGAAATTTACTGAAATTTTTCAACAGAGTATAGGTGAGATAGTTGAAAAAATACGTCAGAATTCAAACGAACTTAAGCGAGGGGAATGTGTAACTGTTGAAGAACAATTTTCAAAGCCACATAATAAATGGCTTTCTATAGCAATTTACTGTCCAAGGGAGAATGAAATAGTAACAATCATTACAGATATAACTCATATAAAGCAATCAAAGTTCCATTTGATTAAAGCAAAAGAAACAGCAGAAGCAGCCAATAAAGCCAAAAGTGAGTTTTTAGCAAATATGAGCCATGAGATACGTACACCGATTAATGGTATGATAGGAATGGTGGATCTAACACTATTAACAAAATTGAACCCTGAACAAAAGGACAATCTAGTAACTGCAAAAGCATGTGCGAATTCTCTGTTGAGGATTATTAATGACATTTTAGATTTTTCTAAAATGGAAGCTGGAAAGTTGTCCATTGATAGTGTAACATTTAATATAAGGGAGATCATTGAAGAAATAGTTAAAATGTATTCATCAAAAGTTGAAAGTAAAGGAATTGATTTAACCTATACTCTTCCTTCTAATCTTCCTCGCTATCTAATCGGAGACCCTATAAGACTACGACAGATACTGAATAACCTAATTAGTAATGCATATAAATTTACGGAAAGAGGAAGAATTGCAATTACTGTAAATAGTAAGATTGTAAAGGACTATGCTGATTTGAAGTTTAAGGTATCTGATACTGGGATTGGAATTGCCAAGGAAGATATTGGGAAACTGTTTCGAAGCTTTAGCCAAGTAGAGGATTATGTAACAAAGAAATATGGTGGAACAGGTCTTGGTCTTGTAATAACAAAAAGTCTGGTTGAGATGATGGGAGGTCATATTGGAGTAAAAAGTGAAAAAGGCAAGGGTAGTGTTTTTTACTTTAACTTGAAATTTAAAATCGGAAGACAATCTAAGCTAAAAGAAAGTCAAACGCAAATCGTTACAAAGTCAAAGAAATCCCAAAAGGCCAAAAAAATACTTTTGGTTGAAGATGATGTTGTTAATCAAAAGGTAATATTAAAAATGCTTTGCCAAAAAGGGTATGTCGTGGATACTGCAAACAATGGAAAAGAAGCTTTAATGATTTATGAGGTTGGAAAATATGATATCATATTAATGGATATCCAAATGCCTGAAATGAATGGAATTGAAGCTACTCGACGAATCAAAGACAAAGAAGGAATAAACTGTAAACATACACCTATTGTTGCTCTTACTGCGTATGCATTGCATGGAGATATGGAGAGATTATTAAGACTTGGGATGGATGGATATATTTCCAAACCAATTCAAATGGAAGAATTATATTATACGATTGATAGATTTATTGAAGATCCGAATTGGTTCGTTACATGCAGACCGGAAGGTAACAATGAAGAATCGGATGACGAGATTATATTGAGAAATATAGTAACAAAGTCAGAATCAATGAATAAAGATGTAGAAAAATCATTTGAGGAGATTCCTAAGCTCATAGATCGAATGGTGACAGCCTTGGAAAATGGTGAATTTGAAACTGTTGAAAATATAGCACATGAAATAAAAAATATTTCCATTGAGATTGATGCACTCGGTATAAAGGACTTGGCTTTTAAGATTGAGCTGGCTTCAAGACGAAGAGATTTCGATGAAGTTAGGAGAATTGTTTTACTTATTATAACAGCTTTTGATATATTAAAAGATCATCAATGATTAAATGTAATCGAAGGACTGCGTTCGTAATTAATGAAATAACAAATGAAAGGAGAATATGAGTATGAGAATACTAATTGCTGAAGATGATTTAACAAGCCGTAAATTTTTATTTAAGTTCCTTTCACAATATGGAGAGTGTGATTTGGTAGTTGATGGTCTTGAAGCCCTGGATGCTTTTTTGATATCAGTAAAAGAAGAAAAACCTTATGAGCTTATATGTCTTGATATTATGATGCCAAAGGTAGATGGTGTAAAAGTACTAAAGAATATTAGGGATTATGAGGTACAAAAAGGCATAGCGCATGAGAGACGATCGAAGATAATCATGACTACTGCATTAGCTGAGACATCGTTTGTGCGAAACGCATTTGATGTTGGATGTGATGCCTATGCAGCTAAACCGATTGATATTGTGAAATTGGAAGAAGTTCTACGAAAGTTAGATATAAAAAAGTATGAGTAAGAAAAAGAACTAAAGAAACCCCCTGGTGTCTTTAACCAAAATTGGCCTAGGGGGGTTTTTCTATGTTGGAAAATTGACTGTGAGTTCACTTTTCTTACTTCTTATATTTTCGACTTAGCTTTTTTGAAAGTTTGTTCTCATTTTTTTGCTTTTCTATTATCTTTTTTTTGCGTTTCTCGGCTATAAAGACATAATAACCATCTTTTTCATGAACTGTCACCCCACCAAAAACTGAGGTAAGTTTGTTTTGATACCAATCTTTTCGTTTTACTACCATATATAGTTTACCACCTGGCTTTAATTTACGATATCCTTGTTCAATAAACTGTTTCGGTACTGAAAAGTCAACATGATAAGGGGGATTGGATAAGATAGTTGAGTAATCATTATCAGTAATTTTCTCTAAACCATCACTTTTAACAATTGTTAGATTTTCTTGTACTCCATTCTCTATTGCATTCATACTGGAACACTCAATAGCTTTTACATTAATATCACACATTGTAACATGCTCAGAACCAATTTGTTTAGCTACCCAAATTCCAACAATACCATATCCACAACCAAGGTCTAGTACTTTATCCTCTTTATCTAATTCAACATAGGAAAGCATAGCCTTTGTTCCAAGATCAATACCCTTTGGAGAAAATACTTCTTCATCCGTAAGTAGCTTAAGCTCAATCCCATTCACTTGTTCTGTAATCATTATTTCCGCCCTTTCGCTTTAATCATGAATTGCCTGGATTAAAATTTCTCATAATTATAGCACTTATCTATCACTCAGTAAAGGAGTGATTTTCTATTATTAGGGTTGTCGAATTCTACATAATTAAGCGATGAATAATTAGTCAAAGAATATAAAATGTATATAAAATATAGCCTTTAGCACTTTGAAAAAAAAGATAATGATGTTATAATAGGAAATGCAACTGAAAAAAGCTATTACGTGCGATTTAACAGAGGTTCATTCTTACTTAAAACCAAGAGGAATGATATTACATACCGTTTATATGATTATGGACGGTTATAAGATGAGAAACCAAGAGTATTCCTTGATAAAAATATGGGAGTAATTGGTCATCCATTTAAGAACATATAAGCCACGCATAAGATAACTAATTCAGAAAACTACAATTGAGCAGCTAATTGCTTGTGATTAAGCACTTGAAGTAATCGATGAAGGTGATTAGCAGAACTCTATTAAGATCTCATGAATCTAATGAGATTAAATTGCTTTTTATCGAAAAACTAGATTACTAAAGTTATAGGAGGATAAGATGGGAAATATATTTAATCTGGAAAATGGGTTTTTCACTTTTATGGGAAAGGTATGTGATATGCTTTATCTAAGTATCTTATGGCTAATATGCTGTATCCCAATCATAACAATTGGACCTGCCACTACAGCAATGTATTACACAATTGTAAAAACAATTCGTAGAGATCGAGGATATGTTACAAGAGAGTTTTTTCGCTCGTTTAAGGATAACTTACGACTTGGATCAATCTCAACGATTATATTTTTAGTGTTGGCTTATGTGCTCTATGTAGATTTTAATTTTGCGAATGTTAAGAGATTAGAAGGTGAGACTATAGGAGAATTGTTGTTTGCAGGTTTTATTGCAGTTACAACAATTGTGGTATTTATTTTTCTATTTACATTTCCGGTTTTATCCCGCTTTACACTTAATTTTAAGGGTTTATTTAAAACGTCTTTTATTATATCAATAAAGCATTTTCCAACCTCCTTGATCTTAACAGTTATTTTATTAGCGTTTCTTATTGGTGTTTACTTAATACCTCTGTTGATTTTTATAGCACCGTCGTTGTGTTGTTACATCAACTCATTTTTAGTTGAAAGAATATTTAAAAAATATATGCCTAAACCAGAAGGTACGCCTGAAGAAACTGGAAGGGACCTATGGTATTGGGAATAACTTAGGGGGGCATAGCCTATGAATGAAACGCTAAACCAGCTTATGGATTGGCCAGGAATAGAGGCAATCATTTACTCGGAACATGATTGCCCACATAACATCTTAGGAGCACATAAGACGGAAGCAGGGATATTAATACAAACTTTTATCCCAGATGCAAAAGAGATCCGCTTGAAAGATAGCAAAACTGGGAAAGAATTTTTGATGCAAAAGGTTAGGGATGAGGGTTTTTTTTCTGTTTTAATTGAGAAAAAGACGATTTTTAACTATACATTCTGTATCACTTATGAGGATGGAAATACATCAGAGATTGTGGATCCTTATTCTTTTGATAGCACAATTAAACAAGAGGATTGTGATAAATTTAATCGAGGAATTCATTACAATCTATATAATGTTTTAGGTGCACATATCTGTACGATAAGAAAAGTTACAGGAACTAGGTTTGCAGTTTGGGCCCCAAATGCAAGTAGAGTTAGTGTTGTAGGTGATTTTAATCAGTGGGATGGCAGAAAACATCCAATGCGTCGCTTGGGGAGTTCAGGAGTATTTGAACTCTTTTTGCCTGGTATTAAGAAGGGTGACATCTATAAATTTGAGATTAAGTCAAAAGGTGGGCTGACATTTTTAAAAGCTGATCCGTATGCATTTCATTCTGAACTTCGTCCGAATACTGCATCGATTGTAT
This sequence comes from Bacillota bacterium, assembly GCA_023410575.1. Lineage (GTDB taxonomy): Bacteria > Bacillota > Clostridia > Lachnospirales > Lachnospiraceae > Lachnoclostridium. The sequence continues at coordinate 238,137 of JAEYPP010000016.1, forward strand.
CGAATTCATCAGATTATGTATGGAAGGACCAAGATTGGTTAGCGAAAAGAAAGAGTAAGAACTATTCAAGTGAGCCAATGTCAATTTATGAGGTACATCTTGGCTCTTTTAAAAAGCCAGAAGAAAAGAATGGAAGTTTTTATAATTATCGCGATTTAGCTGTTATGTTAGCTGATTATGTGATTCAGATGGGGTATACTCATATTGAATTAATGCCAATTATGGAACATCCATTTGATGGGTCTTGGGGATATCAAGTAACTGGTTACTATTCTGTTACTTCACGCTATGGTACACCAGAAGACTTTAAATTCTTTGTGGATTATATGCATAGAAAAGGAATTGGAATTATCTTAGACTGGGTTCCAGCGCATTTTCCGAGAGATTCTCATGGACTAAGCAGTTTTGATGGTACCTGCTTATATGAACATCAGGATCCTAGAAAGGGTGCACATCCTCACTGGGGTACATTAATTTTTAATTATGGAAGACCAGAGGTATCGAACTTTCTTATTGCAAATGCATTGTTTTGGTTGAGCGAATATCATGTCGATGGTATCCGAATTGATGCAGTTGCATCGATGTTATATCTAGATTATGGAAAAAGCGATGGAGAATGGGTTGCGAATGAGTATGGTGGTAATCAGAATCTAGAAGCGATGGAGATGCTAAAGCACATTAATTCTGTCGTACATAAGCGTAAGGATGGTTCTATAGTTATCGCAGAGGAATCTACAGCTTGGCCTATGATTACTGGTGACCTTAATCAGGGCGGTTTGGGTTTTGACTATAAGTGGAACATGGGTTGGATGAATGACTTTACTAATTATATGAAACAAGATCCCCTGTTTCGTAAAAGCTGTCATGGTTCGTTGACCTTTAGCATGGTTTACGCTTATTCGGAAAGATTTATCTTAGTTTTATCTCATGATGAAGTAGTACATGGAAAGTGTTCTATGATTAATAAGATGCCAGGATATGAGACAGATAAGTATGCGAATCTTCGTGCTGCCTATGGCTTTATGACAACACATCCAGGTAAAAAATTATTATTTATGGGACAGGAATTTGCACAAGAGCTTGAATGGAATGAGGATGTATCATTAAGTTGGAACCTCCTAGAAGATGAAAAACATCAGAAGATGCAAGTTTATGTAAGTGCTCTGAATAAATTATATCAAACGAGAAAAGCTTTATATGAATTAGATGAAGATCCAAAGGGTTTTGAATGGATAAGTTCAATGGATGCAGATCATAGTATTATTAGTTTTGAACGAAGAGGTAAAAAGGAGAAATTAATTGTTGTTCTTAATTTTACACCAGTAGTTTATGACGATTTTTATCTTGCTGTGCCATATAAAGGAAAGTATAAAGAGATTTTTAATAGTGATGACATTAAATTTGGTGGTGCAGGTCGTGTCAATAAACAGATTAAGAAGAGCATTAATAAGTCAGTGGATGGACAAGCACAGGCTATACGGATGTGCTTACCTCCTCTTTCGATGGTAGTTTTTGAATACAAACAGGAAGAAAAAGCAATTGCAAAGAAACTAAAGTAAATGAGCTAAGTTGTTTTTATTAGAAGGAGTAATGGAATGAATATGTTATCAATTCTTTCTATTGTACAAGGAGGAGTATCGGAATCCAAGGAACTTTCTCGATTTGTCATATGGTGGAATGGATTTTATCCTCTTGCAATCAAATTTTTCATTAATGTAATTATATGTATTATTATTTACTTGATTGGGAAAAAAGTGATCAAGGTAATACTGAAGATTGTGAAGCGTACATTTGAAAGGGCCAATACAGAAGTAAGTGCTGCTAATTTTGTTACTTCCTTGATAAAAGCAGTTCTATACAGTCTCTTGTTTATTGCTATTTTTATGAAATTAGGTGTGCCTGAGGCTTCTTTTGTAGCTTTAATAGGTTCTGCTGGTTTAACTATTGGTTTAGCACTACAAGGTAGTTTATCTAACTTTGCTGGTGGTGTCTTAATCTTAATCTTAAAACCATTTCACATTGGAGACTTCATTATTGTTGGGGATAAAGAGGGTACAGTTTTATCAATTGACATAATCTATACAAAGGTAGTTACCATCGACAATAAAGTTATTGTCTTTCCGAATGGTTCCTTAGCCAATGCAAATATCGTCAATGTTACGGATGAACCAACACGTCGATTAGATTTACTGATACCAATTGGATACCATGATGATATAAGGGCCGTAAAGGAAGAGTTATTTAAAGTAAGTCAAAGTAATGAGAAAATACTAAAAGATCAGCCAGTCGATTTGTTTGTAGCAGGTTATGGTGATAATGCGGTTCAAATTGCGTTGCGTGTTTGGGTTAATAAAGAAGATTATTTTGTAGCAAAATGCGAGTTGCTCGAAACAATCAAGTATATGTTTGATGAAAAGGGATTTACAATACCATTCCAGCAGCTTAATGTTACAGTAGATCAAAAGTAATCAGTTGCGTTGAAAAAATTGCACAAATATTTTTTGATAAACGGATTGTTTTTGTAAAATAAGGAAAAAAATTATATTTTGAAAAAAAAGTCTTCACAAATTCTAATATTAGTGATATTTTATTAGTAAAGATAAGTCTAAGAGCAAGGGTGTTCTCATATGAGAACGCCCTTTTGCTTTTGTAAGGTGAGTCATCTTTAAGTCATAAATCCTTGTTGTAATTTCAAAGATAATGTGATTTAATGGTATCAATGTTTTATGGAGGAGTTACATAGGATTTCTGGAGAACTAAGAATAATAAACTTTGGAAGGAGAAATATTTATGGCAGAAAAATTAACAGATATTTTCGGCATTGATGTGTTCAATGAAGCAGCAATGATCGAGCGCTTGCCAAAGAAAACTTTTGCAGCGTTGAAAAAAACAATCGAGAATGGTGAGGACTTAGACCCTCAAGTTGCTGAAGTTGTTGCGAATGCTATGAAGGATTGGGCAATTGAGCGAGGAGCAACTCATTATACTCATTGGTTCCAACCAATGACAGGTGTAACTGCTGAAAAGCATGATTCATTTATTTCTCCTGCCCCAGCAGGAAAGATATTAATGGAGTTTTCCGGAAAAGAGTTGATTAAAGGTGAACCAGATGCTTCTTCTTTTCCATCTGGTGGCTTGAGAGCAACATTTGAAGCAAGAGGATATACTGCATGGGATTGTACCTCACCTGCTTTTCTAAAAGAGGATGCTGCAGGTGTTACACTTTGTATTCCCACAGCATTCTGTTCTTATACCGGAGAAGCTTTGGATAAAAAGACTCCTTTACTTCGCTCCATGGAGGCTATTAACAAACAGGCAGTACGGATTTGTAAATTATTTGGACATAACAATGTAACAAGTGTTTCAGTATCTGTTGGACCAGAGCAGGAATACTTCATCATTGACAGAGAAAAGTACTTAAAGAGAGAAGATTTAGTATTTACAGGACGTACTTTATTTGGAGCAATGCCACCAAAAGGTCAGGAGTTAGATGATCATTATTTTGGTTCAATCAAAGAACGAATTGCTTCTTTCATGAAAGAAATTAACACAGAGTTATGGAAACTAGGTGTATTATGTAAAACTCAGCATAATGAAGTAGCACCAGCACAGCATGAATTAGCACCTATTTATGCAACTGCCAATATTGCAACTGACCACAATCAGTTAGTAATGGATGTTATGAAGAAGGTTGCTATTCGACACGGGTTGGCGTGTTTATTACATGAAAAACCATTTGCAGGAGTGAATGGTTCTGGAAAACATGATAACTGGTCACTTGTAACTAATACTGGAAAGAACTTATTAGATCCAGGTAAAACTCCTCATGAGAATATTCAGTTTTTATTAATTCTCTCTGGTATTTTAAAGGCAGTTGACACACATGCTGATTTATTAAGACTTTCTGCTTCCAACCCTGGCAATGACCATAGATTAGGTGCTAATGAAGCACCTCCTGCGATTATTTCGATTTTTTTAGGAGAACAACTAGAAGATGTGTTAACACAGTTGATTGAAACAGGAGAAGCCAAAAGTTCAAAGCAGGGTGAACGATTAAGGACAGGTGTTCATACAATTCCTGAGTTTAGAAAGGATGCGACAGATCGAAATCGTACTTCGCCATTTGCATTTACTGGTAATAAATTTGAATTTCGATCACTAGGCTCTTCAATGTCAGTTGCAGATGCCAATACTATCTTAAATACAATTGTTGCAGATGCCTTTTCTGAGATAGCTGATGAGCTTGAAACGGCAGAAAATTTTGATTTAGCTGTACATGATTTAATTAAGAAAATAGTAACAGAGCATCAGAGAATTATCTTTAATGGAAATGGTTATTCAGAAGAATGGGTGGAAGAAGCAAAGCGCCGAGGATTACCTAACATGCCTTCAATGGTAGCAGCAGTGCCTTCTTTAGTAACAGATAAATCTATAAAGTTATTTACAAAGCATGGAGTGTTTACAAAGACAGAATTAAAATCTCGTGAAGAAATTCTTTATGAATCTTATTCAAAAGCAATAAATATTGAAGCGAAGACAATGATTGAAATGACTCACAAATTGTATCTTCCTGCTGTAATTAAGTTTACTACAACTCTAGCGAATAGCATCAACGCAGTAAAGATGGCAGTACCTTCTGCAGATATTAGTGTGCAGGCAGAATTATTAACTAATGTCTCTACCCGTTTAACAAGTGCAAAAGTAGCTCTTTCAAAATTGACAGAAGCTGTAGAAACAGCTGCTTTAAAAGAAGAGGGAGAAGAACAGGCTATTTTCTTTAGAGATGAAGTATTTACGGCAATGCAAGAACTTAGAAAGCCGATTGATGAGTTAGAAACTATGGTAGATAAAGAAGTATGGCCAGTGCCTACTTATGGAGATTTGTTATTTGAAGTATAATGAATTTCATTAAATGTGATTGATTAATGAGGCTGTCGCATTAACTGAATATTGTATTGTATAAAAGAATGAAGGACGATGGTATTTTCGGAGTGCCTTACAAGTCCCCACACGCACTTTGTGGGGCTTGTGAGCGTAGTGCTACAGCGAAAATATTCTATCGCCCTTCATTCCTTATTCATACTCCCCTTACTGCGACAACCCCTTTGGGTTTTACTATTCCGATAACTTTTGTTCTCTTCATTTTATGAAAGAGTTGTGTTATAATCATAATAATTATGACTGTGATAAACAAAGTGATGAGTTAATATCGAAAGGATACGATAAACAATATGAAGGACAAATTGCATATGATAGTATTAATAATGGTTACGCTTTTCATATGTTCTGCTTGCAGTAAAGGAGAAAAGCCAGTTATCTTAGAGGAGAGTGTAACGCATGTGTTAACACCAACACAAGTCGTTTCGCAAGATGAGGTATTTATTCCGACTGAAAAACCAAATAAAACCGAATTAGATATTGCAGGGAATGAGGAGATTGGTTCGCCCACAGTTGAGACGGGATCAGCAATTTTAGTCGATCCTATCATTACAGAAGATATAAAAGAGACAGAAGAAAACATTGAGATAGGTTCGATACCAGCAACAGATGATCAGTCGAACAATTCCGATTCTTCAAGGATATTTGATAATAACAGCAAAGCATACATAGATGATTTGGGTACTGTTGCGGGTATTCAAATTCGGGATAATAAGATTACAATTACAGAGATTGTAGAAGTTAATAGTGATATCTTAGTTATTCCTACCACAATTGATAAGATGTCAGTGATAGCAATAGGTAACGGAGCAATGGAATCTGCCAAAGTAAGCCAGGTGGTAATACCGAATGGAGTAACAAGTATTGATGCTTATGCCTTTTATGGTAATACGAATATAAAAAAGATAACGATACCAGAAACTGTAACTGAGATAGGAATGAATGCTTTTGGTAACTGCTCTAAGTTAGAAGAGATTGATTTATCTAGTAAAAATGAGAATTATTGCTTAGTAAATGGTGTACTCTATAATAAAGATAAGTCATCAATTATTCGATATCCTGCAGCACGAAAGGATGAAGCTTGTTATATTGAAGAAGGGGTTGCTTCCATTGAAGCTGGAGCCTTTTCTATGTGTAAAAATCTTGAATATGTGTTTTTGCCAAATAGCTTACGAAGTATAGGTAGTGAAGCATTTGCGGGCTGTATATTATTGGACGTTGAGATTCCAGAACAACTAATTGAATTAGAATCGTTTGCATTTGCTAATTGCTCATCATTGAGAGAGATTGTTATACCTGAAGCAATAGAGATAGTAGCAGAGGGCACCTTTAGTGGATGTGAAAAGGTAACATCAATCACTTTCCTAGGACCGATAAAAGAAATTGGATATTCTGCATTTGCAAATTGCTCTTTCGTTAACAAGATTGAGTTTAAAGATTCAGCTTCTTTTATTGGAGAAATGGCTTTTGCTTTTTGCACATCGATCAAGAGTATTATCTTACCAAGTGGTACACAAGAGATTGCAGACATGGCTTTCTACTCATGTTTTGATTTGGAACAAATTGTAATTCCGGATACGGTTTCATACTTTGGTTCGATGATTTTTGATCAGATAAGTAATGTAGTTATAAAGACTCCAAAGGGATCAAGTGCAGTTGAATATGCTGCGTCGAATGGGATTGCTTGTATACTGCAGTAAAAAGTGCTTGCAAAATACTAAATATACGGTAAAATATGAAATAGTGTGAAAGCAGCAGAATAGAAAGGCTAGGTATTAACATGATACAAGCAAGTAATGTAACATTAAGATTAGGGAAAAAAGCCTTATTTGAAGATGTAAATATTAAATTTACTGAAGGTAATTGTTACGGTTTAATTGGTGCGAATGGCGCTGGTAAATCTACCTTCTTAAAAATCCTTTCAGGACAGATTGAACCTACAAAAGGAGATATTATTATTACTCCAGGACAAAGATTATCCTTTTTACAACAGGATCACTTTAAGTATGATGCCTATGATGTTTTAAATACTGTTATTATGGGGAATAAACGCCTCTATGATATTATGAGGGAAAAGGATGCAATATATGCGAAGGAAGACTTCACAGAAGAAGATGGAATTCGTGCAAGTGAGTTAGAGGGTGAATTTGCAACCTTAAATGGATGGGAAGCAGAGTCGGATGCAGCTACTTTACTTAACGGACTTGGCATTGAGACAGACCTTCATTATAAGCAGATGAGCGAGTTAAATGGTGGAGAAAAAGTGAAAGTACTTCTTGCACAAGCATTATTCGGGAATCCAGACATTCTGTTACTCGATGAGCCTACAAACCATCTTGATCTTGAAGCAATTCGTTGGTTAGAGGAGTTCTTAATTAATTTTGAAAATACAGTTATTGTAGTTTCTCATGATCGTTATTTCTTAAATAAAGTTTGTACTAACATAGCAGATATTGATTATGCTAAGATTCAGTTATATGCAGGTAATTACGATTTCTGGTATGAATCCTCTCAGTTAATGATTAAACAGATGAAGGAAGCCAATAAGAAAAAGGAAGAAAAGATTAAGGAGTTACAGGAATTTGTTCGTCGTTTCTCTGCGAATGCTTCCAAGTCCAAGCAAGCTACTTCAAGAAAGCGTGCACTTGAGAAAATTGAACTTGATGAGATTCGTCCATCAAGCCGAAAGTATCCATATATTGATTTTAGACCTAATCGTGAGATCGGTAATGAAGTGTTAACAGTGACAAACTTAAGTAAGACAATTGATGGGGTAAAGGTTCTTGATAATTTATCTTTTATCATCAACCGTGAAGATAAGGTTGCCTTTGTAGGAAGTAATACGTTAGCATCAACGACATTATTTAAGATTCTCGCTGGAGAATTAGAACCAGATGAAGGCGAATATAAATGGGGTATTACGACTACTCAAGCATACTTCCCAAAAGATAATACAAAAGAATTTTCAGGTGATGAAATCATCGTTGATTGGTTAATGCCATATTCTCCTGAAAAAGATGTGACCTATGTACGTGGTTTCTTGGGCAGAATGTTATTTGCTGGTGAAGATGGAGTTAAGAAGGTTAATGTATTATCTGGTGGTGAGCGTGTACGTGTTATGCTTTCTAAGATGATGATTATGGGAGCCAATGTTCTAATTATGGATGAACCTACGAACCATTTAGATATGGAATCCATCACTGCATTAAATAATGGTATGATTAAATTCCCTGGTGTTGCTTTATTTACATCTCAAGATCATCAGTTTGTTCAAACGATAGCTAATCGTATTATGGAAATCACACCAAATGGACTAATAGATAAGATTTCAACGTATGATGAATATTTAGACAGCGATGAAATGGCTCGTAAGAGACAGATGGTTGTGGAAGTCGAACCAGAGACAGAAGCTTAAGCAATAAATTTTCTAAGGGCAGTATGAATAAAGAATGAAGGGTGAAGGTATATTTTCTTCGGTGTGCTACTCTCACAAGCCTCACAAAGTGCGTGTGGGACTTGTAAGGCACTCCGAAAAATACCATCGCCCTTCATTTTTTATAACATAAATTTAACTTTCAATTTCTTGACTTATGTGTATCTTAAAGATAGAATAAGATTGAATGTTTCTTGTGTTGGTACACTTTTGTGATGTGTATTGCAACCGTAGTTACGATGAGTGCTTCGGCATTAATAGGAATGGAGGATATCGTGGATGACAAAGGCTAAAGTTAGAAATCAACAATTTCCAATGCCGATGGGCGTAACAAAAATACAAGATAAGATAAATTTTACTATATCAGTTCCTAATGCAAAGGACTGTTCGTTAAAGATATATGATAGTAAGACCAATAAGTTAACAAATCAATATGTAATGAAGCAGGACAACCGAATTGGATGTGTATTTTTTATCAGTATTCCATTCCATGAGATTAAGGGTGATTGTTATTTATATGAAGCTATGGATCAAGAATTTATTGACCCATATGCAAATCGTATTATTGGAAGAGAAAAATTTGGTGAACAACTTAAAGAAGCAAAATTATATGGAACATGGAATTTTGAGGAGTTCGATTGGTCCAATGAGAGTAGAACAAAATACACATACTCCGATTTGATACTATATAAACTGCATGTTAGAGGTTTTACTATGAATCCTAAATCTGGGGTTCGCCACAAAGGAACGTATTGTGGCATAATCGAGAAAATTCCATATTTAAAAGACCTTGGAATTAATGCTGTATTCTTGATGCCATGTATTGAATTTAATGAATTGATTAATCAACATGAGCGCTTATTTGGAGTTCCGAAATATACAACGAATTATGTAAATAAAGGTATATATCAACCGCAAGAGGCGAGATATGTAGATGTACCAAAGATTAATTATTGGGGTTATACAACGGATAGCTATTATTATGCGCCAAAAGCCTCTTATGCAGTGAATCCCAAAGATTGTATTAAAGAGTTTAAGACAATGGTGAAGGCATTGCATAATGCATCCATTGAAGTAATTCTTGATATGTATTTCCCGAAGGATTGTAGTCCAATGTTTATCATTGAGTGCCTTAGAACATGGGTTATACAGTACCATATTGACGGTTTTAGAATTAATACTGACTATACGATAGAACAGTTAATTGCGACTGATCCATATCTAGCAAATACTAAGCTCATTGCAACTAGTTGGAATGTATCCAATATTTATGCAAAAGATATAGAACCATTATATAAAAATCTTGCAGAATATAACGAGGAATTCCTAGTTGATGTTAGAAGATTCTTAAAATCGGACGAAGAACAGGTTGGTAAATTCATTGAGCGATTTAAGAGAAATAGCAGTAAGCAGGGAGTTATTAATTATATTACTGACCATAATGGATTTACATTACATGATTTGTATACCTATGATGTAAAGCACAATGAAGGTAATGGTGAGAATAATAGTGATGGTACAGACTATAATTATAGTTGGAATTGTGGAATCGAAGGGAATACTCGAAAAAAGAAAATCAATCAATTAAGAACAAGGATGCAATATAATGCATTGACTGCTCTCTTCTTAAGTCAAGGAACCCCTATGTTATTAGCAGGGGATGAGTTTGGTAACTCACAGCTAGGTAATAACAATGCTTATTGTCAGGATAATGAGATTGGTTGGGTGGATTGGAATAAAAAGATGAATCAAAAGGACATGTTGCAATTTGTTAAGAATCTTATCCAATTAAGAAAAGAGCATCCTGTTTTTCATAATCCGGTGGAACTACGTGGTATGGATTACATTTCATGTGGTAAACCTGATGTTTCATTTCATGGAATAAAGGCTTGGTATCCTGATTATTCGAATTATAGCAGAACCATTGGGATTATGTTGTGTGGTCAATATGCTGTAAGGAACCATACAGAAAAAGATTGTACATGCTATCTTATCTGTAATATGCATTGGGAACCTCATTCTTTTGATTTGCCTCATCTTGATCGAACGAAGGAATGGAAACTTTGCATGGTGACCTCAAGAGGATTTATCGAAGAGGAAAAAATCAAAATGACAAAAAGTTTAGCTCTAGAGGAAAGAAGCATGGCATTGTTATTAGAAGTGCCGAAAAAAGAGTCTTAATTAGAAAGGAAGACCACGTGAGTACATTTACACTAAAAATAATTGCCTGTATTACTATGTTAATCGATCATATTACAGTGCTTTTTGTGCCAGAGGATTATGGATATTTATTTCATTTAGATATAGGAAGCTATGAGAGAGATATTACTCTTTATGTTATTGGACGTGTCATTGGTAGAATCGCATTTCCTCTGTTTGCATTTTTAATTGTACAAGGATTTTTTCACACAAGGAATGTGAAAAAGTATATGCTGAGGTTAGCAATATTTGCATTGATATCGGAGATTCCTTATGACTTTGCTATGTGGGGCTTTCCAGATCCTAAATTTATATTTTTTCGACAGAACATTTTCTTCACATTACTTTTAGGGTTAATTGCAATTACTTGTCTTGATTGGATTCAAAAGAATTATAAAAACAAGATACAAGGTGGTATGAATTCGCAAAATGCTAGATTTTTCACAAATTTGTATTCTTCAATTGTAATTATTGCAGCGTCAGTAAGCTTAATCCTAATCAATGGTAGCTACTTAGAGTATGGTTATGGTGTGTTGGTTATTATTGGATTTTATTTCGGTTATCGAAGTAAATGGGTAACTCTGATTATCTTTATTCTCTTAACTGGATTTTTATGTGGAGATATTCAGTTTATGGCAATTCTTGCAGCACCATTTATTCATTTATATAATGGTGAAAAAGGTCCTTCTTATAAATATGCTTTTTATTTATTTTATCCAATCCATCTTGTCGTATTAAAATTAATCCAATTAGCAATCGAATAGGAGGAAAGGGAGAACGAGTATGAGAGCACTTCAGATATTAGAAGTGAAACCATTTATGGGTAAATTGTTAATTCAGTCAGTTTTTGATGATTTCTTATTATCTGAATTAACGATGAATACTTTTAATCGATTTCAGATTAGTGGTAAACTAAATTTGGACTTTTATTCTACACAGGAGCTTGAGACATTGGGGGCAAGAACTTATTCTAAATGGTCCGAAGTAAAGCCAATTGTCTATTCCTTAGTGAGAGGTAGCAAAACACCTCTTTCATTTCATATTTCACTTATACTAGGAAGAGAACAGGTTGAAAGCATAATTCGCAATTCAGGCATAATGATGCAAGCGAAAGAAGTTAGTGGATTATATTTTCATATCAAATATGAGAATACGAAGTTGTACATTATTACTGGAATAGGTTTAACTCAATTTACTTTGGATAGAACGCTTGAGCATGTATGGGATGAACAAGTAAAGTCTTTCTTGAAAAAGAACGAATTAGCATTCTTGGAAGAATAGAAAATAAACACCTATAGCTTTTGTTAGCACTCATTAAGAATGAGTGCTAATTTTTGCTTGACTTTTCACAGATACAGTATTATAGTATTATTCAGAAACGAGAAGAGTCGTAATATTATCTTATTGTGATTAGAAAACTAAATAAGTTTGGTTTCTGTAATAAATGTTATTAAAAGAGTGAATGTTATAAGAAAGTAAATTATATTAAAGTAAAAGATATGAAAAAGGAGTGTTGTTCATGAGTATGGAAAAAGGTAGTTTATCAATTAATTCCGAGAATATTTTCCCAATTATTAAGAAATGGCTTTATTCTGACCACGATATCTTCATCCGTGAGTTAATCTCGAATGCATGCGATGCAATTACAAAACTAAAGAAACTAGAAGTAATGGGTGAATACTCGATTCCTGAAAACGACGAATTAAAAGTAGAGGTTATTGTAAATTCCGAAGAAAAGACACTTACATTTATCGATAATGGTATTGGTATGACAGCTGATGAAGTAAAGGAGTATATTAACCAGATTGCTTTTTCTGGAGCACAAGATTTCTTAACAAAGTATAAAGATAAGGCAAATGAAGAGCAAATTATCGGACACTTCGGACTTGGTTTTTATTCTGCATTTATGGTTGCGCATAAAGTTAAAATTGAAACACTATCTTGGCAACAGGGTGCAAAGCCAGTTGTTTGGGAATCTGAAGAAGGTACTGATTTCGAGATGGGTGAAGGCGAGAAGTCAGAGCGTGGTACTAAGATTACGTTATACTTAAATGAAGATAGTTATGAATTCTCCAATGAGTATCGTGCAAAAGAAGTTATTGAAAAATATTGTTCTTTTATGCCAGTTCCAATCTTTTTTACGAATGCAAATGCTCCTGTAGAAGAAGCTAAGGAAGAGGAAGAAGAAAATGCTGAGGTTGTAGACGCTGAGGTTACGGAAGATGGTAAGGTAAAAGAAGCAACAGAAAAGAAAGGGCCGAAACCAGTCAATAATCCGACTCCATTGTGGACAAAACATCCAAATGACTGCAAAGAGGAGGACTACAAGGAGTTTTATCGCACGGTATTCCATGATTACAAAGAACCTTTATTCTGGATTCATTTAAATATGGATTATCCATTTAACTTAAAAGGTATTTTGTACTTCCCAAAAATCAATACAGAATACGATAGTATTGAAGGAACAATTAAATTATATAGCAATCAGGTATTTATTGCTGACAATATTAAAGAAGTTATTCCAGAATTTTTACTACTATTAAAAGGTGTTATCGATTGCCCTGACTTACCATTGAATGTATCACGTAGTGCATTACAAAATGATGGCTTTGTAAGGAAGATTTCTGACTACATTACTAAGAAGGTAGCAGATAAATTAGCTGGTATGTACAAGGTTGAGCGCGAATCTTACGAGAAATACTGGGATGATATTAGTCCGTTTATTAAGTTTGGCTGCTTAAAAGATGAGAAATTTAGAGATAAGATGAAGGACTTCATTCTATTTAAGAATCTAGACAATAAGTACTTGACGTTAAAAGAGTATGTTGATGCAGTCAAACCAGAAGAAGAAAAGGTAGAGGCAGCAGAAACGAAAGAAGATGTAAAAGAGGATGGAAAGCAAGAATCGAAGGACGAAGCTAAGTCAGAAGAGAAAGAAGTTAAGAAGACGACAGTTTACTATGTAACCGATCCAATTCAGCAGTCTCAATATATTAATATGTTCAAAGAAGCTGGTATGGATGCAGTTCTTTTAACTCATAACATCGATTCTCCATTTATAACTCAATTAGAACAATCAGATGATAAGATTCATTTTGCTCGAATCGATGCAGATGTTAATGAAAACTTTACGGAAAAAGTAGATGAAAAAGAGTTAGAAGCTCAAAAGGACAGCTTAACAAAACTGTTCCGAGACACGCTAAAGAATGAAAAATTAGATGTTAAGGTTGTAAAACTTAAGAACGAAAAGCTTTCTTCTATGATTACATTATCGGAAGAAAATCGTAGAATGCAAGATATGATGAAGATGTACAATATGTATGGAATGGATCCTAGTGTATTTGGTAATTCTGAAACTTTAGTTCTTAATGCAAATAATGACTTAGTTCAGTACGTACTTGCGAATGAATCCGGAGAAAAGACTGCTATGATTTGTGAGCAGTTATATGACTTAGCAATGATTAGTCATAAACCATTGTCTCCAGAGGCAATGACAAAATTCGTTGAGCGAAGCAATGAGATTATGATGTTGTTGACGAAATAGTAGTAGCATAGTTAGATGTGCAACACGATAAAGTAGTGAAAAATAGTTAGTTATAAGCACATAAGGTGGTTAATTATGAACTGACCCTCAATTGTTAGATTTGGCATAACAAATTTGGGCAGTATGTGATAATTAACCACCTTTTTAGTGCTTTTTTACATTGAACAACTTCCAGTAATAGGATATAATAAACATAACATAACAGATGTAAAATGGTTAAAGTACAAGTCTATGGGAGGAAGTAATATGGAATATGTGTCATTAGCAAATCGACTAATTCAGCAGATTAATTCCGTTTTAGTTGGTAAAGAGGATAAGGTTATTTTTGCTGTTACAACACTTTTGGCGGGTGGTCATCTACTACTAGAAGACGTACCAGGAGTAGGGAAAACGACCCTAGCCAATGCAATAGCTAAATCAATAGATTTAAGTTTTGGACGAATTCAATTTACACCTGATACTTTACCAAGTGATATTACTGGTTTATCAATTTATAACATGAAAACTGGTGCATTTGAATTTCAAAAGGGTGCAGCTATGCACAATATCGTATTAGCGGATGAGATTAATCGAACAGCTCCAAAGACTCAAGCCAGTTTATTAGAAGCTATGGAAGAAAAACAGATTACAGTGGATGGAGTAATTTATCCATTGGAATCACCATTTATGGTTATTGCTACACAAAATCCAATTGATTTTGTTGGAACTTATCATTTACCTGAAGCACAAATGGATCGTTTTTTAATGAAGATTACGATTGGATATCCTTCTATTGAAAATGAACGTCTGATGGCTAAAAAGTATCTTAAAGAGGAGAGAGTTGAGCATTTGCAACCAATTATGAAAAAAGAAGATATTGTTGCAATGCAAAAAGAAGTTGCATCGATCAAAGTACACGATGATGTGATTTCATACATAACAGATGTAATCAATGCTACACGTCAAGAAGATTCTTTAATCTTGGGTGCTAGTCCTAGAGCTACCTTGGCTATCATAAGAGCAGCTCAAGCAACTGCATATCTAGCAGAGCGTGAGTTTGTAATTCCAGATGATGTGATTAAAGTAGTATATCCTGTATTATGTCACAGGTTATTACAATCAATGGAATCAAAGATTAATAAAATTTCAACGGAATCGATTTTAAGGAATGTACTAAATAAGGTTACCATACCAATATTACGTGATTTTTCATAACAGAGGATGACAATATGAAAAAAAATCGAATTATAGTATCATTAATTATTATAGCATGTGGAGTCTTTGTAAGTTTTTTTGGAGGCTATATTAGTTATGGTTTATTTATTGGAAGTTTGTTAATTCCAATACTGTCTTTGATGTATATTTTTTATGTTTACTTACGATGTAGAATCTATCAGATAATTGATCATAAAACAGTAGTTAAAGAAGAGCATGTTCCATACAAATTTATATTAGCAAATGAAGACTACATTTCCTATACGCATCTATTTGTAAGATTTCGTGATGATTTTAGTACCGTGGATGATATGAATATTGATAAGAGCTATTGTTTATTACCTGGAGATCGAGTTGAACAGAATACTTCAATTTGTTGCCATTATCGAGGTGAGTACTTAGTTGGAGCAGAATATGTTTATATTGAAGATTATCTAAATCTATTTCGTGTTCGCTTTGAGGCTCCTTCACCAATTACAGTACGTGTTCTTCCTCGTATCGTTCGTCTTGATAGTTTAAATATCGGGATTGAAGTAGAAGGTAGAAGTCGTAATAATGTCATACCGATAGCACAAGAAGTGCCAGATATTGAGATTCGAAATTATGTTCCAGGTGATGAGAGAAAGATGATTCATTGGAAATCAGTTGCCAAACAGCAGAAATTAATGACTAGAAAATATACGGAGGATCCGAAAACAGAGCTTATTGTACATGTTGATTTATCTAGGCATGAAACAAGTGAGTTAAACCGAATGATTATTGAGGATAAACTCATTGAAACGTTACTAGCAATCTCGGAATATTATTATCGTAATAGTATTCCAATGACTTGTAAGTTTGATGATAATGGTCTGAAGACAATGCACATTATATCAAAAGCAGATTTTGATCAATTATTTGAACTATGTACGTTTGTTCGTTTTCGTTCGGAGATTGGTATTGGCAGAGTTTTATCAGAGAGCAGTCGAGCTACGTCAAGTCGGACTGCAAATATTATCATTACACACACGATATCTAACGAACTACTTTATGAGTGTTATGCCGCACTTGAATTGGATAATGATATATCAATCATATATATTGGTAGTGATGGTGTTAATGAATTTACCACTAAATTGGATAAGCGGATTGCATTTAGGCAGATTTTTCTTAATCAGGAGATAAAAGAAGTCATATAGAGAGCAAAGGAGATTAAAAGTATGAAGGAATTATTGAGAAAACATGCTTACCCATGCTGCTTAGTCTGGCTTCTGTGTGTAGGCTTTATAACAAGTATTAATACATATTTTCATTTTAATGTGAATGAGTTCTTTCTTGTATTTTTTGTCCTAGTTAGTGTTGTGTTAGTTCGTCTCTTTGATATTAATAAAAAGAATGCAATACCTTATATTATAATAGCAGTTTTAGTAATCTTGTTAAGTATAATTTTGTATTCTGTCGACTTTTCTTTTAAGATTGAGTTTGCAAAGTACCAAAAATGGTTAACTAAGGCTTTATATGAGAAAGCAGAAGACAAGATATGGTATTCTATTTTAACTTGTGGTTTATCCATATTTACAGTTACAATCATATTTAATATTTTAGTTAAGAGATACCGTATTAGAATAACAATTGCTGGTATATTACTTACTTGTATGATTTTATGTACTCTTATTCAAGTTGATGTATCAAAACTTGGAATATGTTGTTTTTTAACCTATTTTACTCTAATGTTTGTGGAGACAAAGCTCATATTTTTTTATGGAAAAGTTAAAAAGTCCGATGCGAAACCAATGCCATTTTTGTTACCATTATTTCTGGTATTTTTTATTGTACTTCTCGTAACCCCAATGAATCAGGAGCCAATACGATGGAAGATTATAAGACAATGTTTCGAGAGCATCTCTGATACGATTGAAACATTAATTGCGGATTTCAATATTATAAATAATCCCGAAAGTATTGATTTTGCAATTTCATTTACGGGATATTCGGAAGATGGAAACATTGGTGGTACGCTAGAAGAAAGTGATAGTGAAGCTGTTAAAATTAAATCGACTACCCATATAGGTAATAATATTTATCTTACGGGAAATGTAAAAAATAGTTTCGATGGAAGCAAATGGAGTAATGATTTGGATAAGGATTCTATTCCGAATGATCAAAAGGAATATATCTATGATTATAGTGAAACAATGTATGCAATATACCGATCGGGTGAAGCGATTAATCCGAAATCAATCTTTACCTTAGATAAATTATATATTACATTTCAAGATATTTATACTAGATCATTATTTTATCCTTTAAAAGTTTTTTCTATTCAGACTGATAAGGCAGGAGATAAATATAGTGATACCCTAGTAGATATGCGATTTAACAAGGCCAAGGGGGAGGGGACCTCTTATCAAGTCAATTATATGAACTTAAATCTTGGTAGCAAATATTTTAATGATTTGGTTGAACAACAAGGACAGTATCATTATAGAAGTGATTATAGCCCATATGCTCAAGGTTTTTCAGGATTTATAACTCAAGACCCTATACTAAGAAAATTTAATCTACAGGATAACTTTGAGCAACTACTTTATAATAGATCTCAATATATTCGAGAAAATTATACAAAGGTCTATGATGGATTACCACAACGAGTTAGGGATTTAGCAGTAAGTGTAACACAAGATTATACAACAGATTACGAGAAGTTAATTGCGTTAGAAAATTTTTTTGATACGTTTACCTATACGACGTCACCAGAGCAGCCTTTGGAAGGAACAGATTTAATTGATTCTCTTCTTTTTAATACGCAGGAGGGTTATTGTACTTATTATGCTACAGCTTTTGCAGTGATGGCGCGTTGTTTAGATATTCCAACTAGATATGTACAAGGGTTTTGTGTCATAACAGATGAAAATATTAATGGATTTGAGTATTCTGCATATAATCGTAATGCACATGCTTGGGTAGAAGCTTATATTGAAGGAATTGGATGGATTCCGTTTGAACCAACACCTTCCTATAAATCACAACGATACCAGCCATGGGTTTATAGTGATTCTGCTGCTACACCAGTTGATATGGTACCAACGAGAGCACCAGAGTATATTGACGAGCAATTGAGACAAGAAGCTGAAATGCGAAATCGTCAAAAAGCTTATAGAAGTATTGGACTTGTTGTAGGTTTGGTATTCCTTCTTATTTTAGTATCAATACCTATCTATTTTGGATTAAGATTTAGTTATTTTAAGAAACGTTATAATAAAAGTAGCATTGAGAGCAAAGTCTTTAGTGATATTAAGCAGATGCTTTATATGTTTGAATATTGTAACCGGGAAAGAGAGATATCAGAAACATTCTCTACATATATGACTTACATTCGTCCTTTATATCCTAATCAAGAGGATAGTTTACGTAAAATGGAGTCAGTATTTCATAAACTACGTTACAATAATTTTGAACCAACAGAAACTGAGCAACAGGAGATAGCCTTCCTAAAGCTTGAGTTATTGAAAGAAGAAAAAACATTACTGAGTGTGAGCAAGTATTTTAAGCTTCGTTGGCAGCTGTTTTCAAGTGTTGTCAAATAATGAATCGTTCTAAGGTAATAAAAAAGGAGACGATAGAATTCTTATAGCAGAATCCATCGTCTTTTTTTATCGAGAAAGTTTATCTATACTCGTGCTTATTCCTATAAGTTTATCAATATTGAAATAATGGTATTATAGCATAGGGTTCGTTTGAAATATTGTCATAAGCAAATACAACAGAACCATCAATTGATACATAGAACGTCGCCATTAATACTTGTCGATCTTCAAAAGAAGCATATGCACCAATTACATAGCAGATACGATCTTTTACAATAATTAGTGAATCTTGTGAAATAAGCTTATATTCTGAAAGTTCAGCAGGAAGTTTTGTTTGATACATATTGAGCCTGCTTAATAGTTCAATAGCCTTGTCGATGCCAATTTTATAATCATTCTCTATATCATAACTCTGAAAAGTATAATCTCCACCAATCGATAATCCAGAGGATGAAAAGTTTTCTTCACTATCATACACATTGATTGTATCGTCGATTATACTAAATATTATCTCTTGCTCGGCTTCATCTGTAAATATTGCATAATTACCTTCTATATGGCCAATCCCTGCAAGAGACAAGGAAGTAACACTATCAGATGAATATATAAAGAATTCGAAAGAAGAAGAATCATTTTGTACAATTTGCATTGTTCCTAGAAGCCGATCATGATTATCCTTTCGATAAAATGTTCCACTCCAATTATAAAGATTATCATTATCCTGTTGATTCATAGTTGCTGGGAAGTTACTAAATGCAATACTCTTTCCTTCGGAAGATAAACAAGAGACGATACCAGTAGACTTATTAACAAGAATAATTGGTTCTTGAGGGGTAGAATCTTTATTTGCGATAAATGCTATGTAATTTTGCGAATCTATTTTAAGTTCTTCTGTTAATAAGTTTACTGTATATTTTTGTGTATCAATTCTATCCTCTATAATTTCTTGGGCTGACTGTATTGTCAGTTCTTCATCATTCATTACCGAGGCAGATGGTTTGACAGTTGGGGAAGGTTCATATTTTGGAAGAGCAGTAGGAGTAGCAATTTTTGTTATGGGAATTATTGGATTATCGTCTGACGAAGCGACGGAATTGTTTTTACTACAGCCACTAAAAAGTAAGATTAATAAACATAGACAGAAACCACATGAATTAATCTTTTTTTTGGCCAAATATATAGGAGTAAATTGTGAATTTTTGCTACTGTACATTAAACCGCCCCCCCGAGGATCTTATTATATAAATAATATCATATATTTACGTCAATTGTTAGTCATAATTTAATAAAATTTTCTATTAAGTAATTGATTATCTATCTCATCTATTTCCATAATAAAACTTACAGACTGTCGCTCTAATTATGGTATAATAGAAAAAATAATCTTGCATTTGACGTGCATAGTATGTCTGTTACTGATTTTCTTAAGATAGGAGTCAATATGATTTACAATTATTCAGAAACAATTGAATACTTATTGGACTGGTTTGATCTGAATGCAAGAATACTTGCATGGAGAGAGGAACCTAAACCGTACTATGTCTGGGTTTCAGAAATTATGTTACAGCAGACAAGAGTTGAGGCTGTGAAAGGGTATTTTGATCGCTTTATAACTGCATTGCCTGACATAAAAGCATTAGCCGAGGTAGATGATGATCGATTAATGAAGCTTTGGGAAGGCCTAGGTTACTATACTCGAGCACGAAGTTTAAAAAAGGCAGCAAATATAATAATGAACGATTACAATGGTGAGCTACCTGCAAACTATGAGAAATTATTAAGCTTACCTGGCATTGGATCATATACGGCAGGAGCAATAGGTTCCATTGCCTTTGGATTACCTGTCCCAGCAGTAGATGGTAATGTATTAAGAGTATTAAAACGAATCGCTGGAAGCTTCGATGATATTACAAAAGAGAAAGTGAAACGAGAACTAGAACGAGATCTGTTAGAGATTATGCCAAGCAATCGCCCTGGCGATTTTAATCAATCCTTGATGGAACTTGGAGCTATGGTCTGTATACCAAATGGGAAACCTTTATGCGAAAAGTGTCCAGTTATGCATTTATGTGAGGCATTCCACAAAGAATTGACTGATCAGATACCAGTAAAACCAAAGAAAAAATCTAGAGTTATTGAAGAGAAAACCATTTTTGTGTTTGAATATAAAGATAGATTTGCAATACGAAAACGAGTCGAGAAAGGGCTCTTACATGGATTATGGGAATTGCCAAATGTACCACATATATATTCTCATGACAAAGTACAACAGAATATGGTACAATGGAATATGGAGTATGAAATGGTTACAAGAATGAAGGAATCTAAGCATGTTTTTTCACACCGAGAATGGCATATGACAGGATACTATATCCGATTACATCAACTAGATCAAATGCCATTTCATGATGTTATTTGGGCTAGTAAGGAAGAACTTAATAAAGTATATTCTTTGCCTACTGCATTTGAAGCCTACAAAGAAATATGGAGATAACGTGTAATTTTATAAGGAGGAATATATGGAAGTTGATTTTTCATTATCAGCATACCGAATTTTTAATGCAGTCGCTAAAACTGAGAACATTTCATTAGCGGCTAAAGAGTTATACATCAGTCAACCAGCTATTAGTAAGGCAATTGCAAAATTAGAGCAAAACATGTCAGTACCGTTGTTTACACGTAATTCACGAGGAGTAAAATTAACCGAAGAGGGGAAACAGCTCTATAGTTATACAAAAGTAGCCTTTAATACTTTAAAAGAAGGAGAGGATGCGATAAAACGCATCTATCGTCTTGGTATTGGGCATATTCGAATTGGCGTTAGTACTACATTATGCAAATATTTACTACTTCCCTATCTAAAAAGTTTTGTTGAAGAAAATCCTCATATACGATTTACAATCCAGTGTCAATCTACATTCCAAACATTAGCTTTGATTGAAGATGGGAAATTGGATATTGGGTTAATCGGAAAACCTGATAACATGAAAGACCTAGAATTTCGTAAGCTTGATGAAATTGAGGACATTTTTATCTCAAGTCCAACCTATATAGAGAATCTAAATATCAGGGAGGGTCGGAAGTTATCAAACCTCGAGATGTTTGAAGTGGGTAATTTAATGTTATTGGATGAAAAAAATATAACAAGAATGTACATAGACAATTATTTTGTAGCTCATGGTATTCGTACAGAGCAAGTTTTAGAAGTGAGCAGCATGGATTTACTAATTGAGTTTGCAAAAACTGGATTGGGAATTGCTTGTGTTATTAAGGAGTTCGTGAAAGAAGAACTATCCAATCAATTACTAGTTAAAATTGATCTTCCTAATGAGATTACGAAACGCGAAGTGGGGTTTGCTTATAAAAAGGATCGTACAATTTCGGATTCTTTACAAAAATTCATCGATAAAATGGAATGTTTTTCAACTACAAATAAGAATTAATAGGTATAGCTTTATTACTTGTGATGTTAACAGAAGGTGGAATCTTTACTACTCGCTGTGTATGAAATATGAGTATGTGATATGCATTTAGATTATATAAAGTATTAATATTATGTATTTTAATTATATCTCATATCGTGATATTATATGTTTATCAATTATTGAGAATAGAGAGGACGGATACATATGAAATTTAAGATAGCATTGATGCCGGGAGATGGTATTGGTCCGGAGATTGTAAGAGAAGCCAAAAAAGTTCTTAATATGGTAGGTAAAAAGTATGGCCATGAATTCACTTACACAGAAGTACTCATGGGAGGTGCATCCATTGATGCAACAGGTGTTCCACTAACGCAGGAGGCGTTAGTTGTTGCTAAGGCAAGTGATTCAGTACTACTTGGTGCAGTTGGTGGTAATGTTGGTAAGTCAAATTGGTATAGTCTACCTCCACATCTAAGACCGGAGGCAGGACTTTTAGCAATTCGTAAGGAGTTGGGATTATTCTGTAACCTACGTCCTGCAGTTTTATTTAAACAGTTAAAGGATGCATGCCCACTGAAAGATGATATTATTGGTGAAGGTTTTGATTTTGTTGTTGTGCGCGAACTCACAGGTGGAGTTTATTTTGGAGAACGAAAAACAACAGTTGAAAATGGCGTAAGAAAAGCTATTGATACAATGCCATATGATGAAAACGAAATACGTCGTATTGCTCGTTGGGCATTTGATGTTGCTATGAAACGGAATAGAAAGGTATGCAGTGTTGATAAGGCGAATGTACTTGATACATCAAGACTTTGGAGACAGGTTGTAAAAGAGGTGGCAAACGAGTATCCTGAGGTTGAATTGTCAGATATGTTGGTTGATAATTGTGCAATGCAATTAGTAAAAGATCCGAAACAGTTTGATGTTATTCTAACAGAAAACATGTTCGGAGACATTCTTTCAGATGAAGCTAGTATGGTAACTGGTTCCATTGGTATGCTTGCTTCGGCAAGTCTTGGTGAATCAAAGTTAGGATTATATGAGCCAAGTCACGGTTCAGCACCTGATATTGCTGGGCAAAATAAGGCTAATCCAATTGCTACAATTCTGTCAGCTTCAATGATGCTACGTTACTCTTTTGACTTGATAGAGGAAGCTAATGCAATTGAGACAGCAGTAAAGAAAGTATTAGATCAAGGTATTCGTACGATAGACATTATGTCAGAAGGTTGTCAATTAGTTGGGACAATTGAAATGGGAGATGCAATTGTCGCTGAATTATAAAGTGTTTTAAGTGCAAAAATTGTCGAAGTATGATATGATAGAAATACTAAACTATAGTAGGCCTACTTACTTATTGTTTCGGCTTGCTTATCTGGAGGTATGAATGGAAAAGTATATTAAAAACTTATCAATTAGTGTAATGTTAGCCGTTGTATTTTTTTTCTTGAGTCTATTTGGTGCTGCTAATGGCGAGGCTATGAATATGCCGCAATTTATAACTAATATATTAACTGCAGGTGCCAATGTATTAGTTTTTGCTGTACCGCTTTTGTATACGGGAACGTTTGCGATGGGTATGGTATCATTTTTTAAAAGAATAGTTAGTCAGCAAACAAATACATTTACTCAAAAATTTGATAAGTTTCCATTGGTTTGGTTCCTTTTATCATTTTTGTTCTTCATGATATACCTTATATTTGTAAATATTATCTTTATGTAATTAGGAGGAAATTATTATGGGAATGACTATGACGCAGAAAATTTTAGCTGCTCATGCTGGACTTGAAAAAGTTACAGCGGGGCAGTTAATTGAAGCAGATTTGGATATGGTTCTAGCTAATGATATAACAGGGCCAGTTGCAATCCATGAAGTAGAGCGTTTAACTAAGAAAACAGTTTTCGATAAAAATAAAATTGCTTTGGTGCCAGATCATTTTACACCAAATAAAGATATTAAATCAGCAGAACATTGTAAATGTGTTCGTGAATTTGCCAAAGCTCATGATATTACGAATTATTTCGAGATAGGTGAGATGGGAATTGAACATGCTTTATTACCTGAAAAAGGATTAATTGTTGCAGGTGAAACATGTATTGGCGCAGATTCGCATACTTGTACTTATGGAGCTCTCGGAGCATTTTCAACAGGTGTTGGTAGCACTGATATGGGAGCAGGAATGATTACAGGTAAAGCCTGGTTTAAGGTACCTTCTGCGATAAAATTTGTTTTAACAGGAAAACTTAAGAAGTGGGTTAGTGGCAAAGATCTTATTTTACATATAATTGGAATGATTGGCGTAGATGGAGCACTTTATAAATCGATGGAGTTTACCGGAGATGGAGTTGCGTCTCTTTCAATGGATGACCGATTTACAGTTGCTAATATGGCGATTGAAGCGGGAGCAAAAAATGGAATTTTTCCTGTAGATGAGAAGACGATCTCTTATATGAAGGAACACTCAACAAAACCATATAAAATATATGAAGCAGATGAAGATGCAGTGTATGATGAGACTTATACAATTGATTTGTCTGCGTTAGAACCAACAGTG
The DNA here is from genome assembly GCA_023410575.1 of Bacillota bacterium. Taxonomy (GTDB): domain Bacteria; phylum Bacillota; class Clostridia; order Lachnospirales; family Lachnospiraceae; genus Lachnoclostridium. The sequence goes on from JAEYPP010000016.1 coordinate 262,994, forward strand.
GCGTTTCCTCATCTACCAGAGAACACAAAAACAGTGAAAGAGGCTGGAGATGTTAAGATCGATCAAGTTGTGATTGGATCTTGTACGAATGGAAGGATTGATGATTTACGTGCAGCAGCAGCTGTATTAGAAGGCAGAAAAGTAGCGAAGGGGATAAGAGCTATTATCTTCCCTGCTACTCAGTCGATATATCTTCAAGCAATTGAAGAAGGTTTGATACAAACGTTTATTAAAGCGGGTGCAGTTGTAAGTACTCCAACTTGTGGACCTTGCTTAGGTGGTCATATGGGTATTCTTGCTGCGGGAGAACGTGCTGTTTCCACTACAAATCGAAATTTCGTGGGTCGTATGGGGCATGTTGAATCAGAAGTCTATCTCGCAAGCCCTGCTGTGGCAGCAGCAAGTGCTGTGACAGGAAAGATTAGCGAACCATCTGAATTGGGACTGTAGAAAGGGGAAAGATAATGAGAGCACATGGTATTGTTCATAAATATGGTGATAATGTAGATACAGATGTAATTATCCCTGCTAGATATTTAAATTCTTCTGATCCAGCGGAATTAGCGAAGAATTGTATGGAGGATATTGATAAGGACTTTGTTAAACGCGTGAAAAAAGGCGATATCATCGTCGCTAATAAGAATTTTGGATGTGGCTCGTCTCGAGAGCATGCGCCAATCGCAATCAAGGCTTCGGGAATTAGCTGTGTAATTGCTGAGACATTCGCAAGAATATTTTATCGCAATTCAATTAATATTGGTTTACCAATTATTGAGTGTCCTCAAGCTGCAAGGGAAATTGAGGCCGGTGATGAAGTTGAGATTGATTTTGATAGTGGAATTATTTATGACATCACAAAGGGGACACAATATGTAGGTCAGGCGTTCCCAGAATTCATGCAAAATATTATGAAAGCGGATGGACTAATTAATTATATCAATCAAAAGTAGTGGTTATCTTATCGTGTTAAGTGGAATTAGGAAAAGTATATAAAGAAATAACGTAATGGTGAGTTGGTAACCAAGCAGATGAATTTGAAATTTATTTATCTGCTCTTTGCTATCACTCACCTACTTTTGTGTTTGCGGATGGGTAATTGGTTTCTCTATAAATATGATGATTTTACATTTTGTAACTTCAGAATTATATTGCAAGAATAGGAATAAAAATCTATTCGTTTTTTAAATTTTACAATTGACTTGCGTTAATTATGGTGATATACTGAGTAAGTTGCTTGGCACTGAATATAAATTGTATATACAATTTATATTTTGTGAAATAGCTTGAACAATAAGCCTTGACAAGTATAAAACGTTGTACGGGATGGCTTTATTATCAAATTGTCAGAATAGAATAATTAATTCAATTAACTTAGAAAATATTTTTGACAGTAAAAGAGAAACATGATATGCTGGCTGAGCTACTTGAAAAAAATTAAATTGCAAATACAATTTCGGAAGTAAATAAACCTTTTAAACAAAGGGTTGACAAGTGTGTAGTAATGTGTTAGAGTATTCGAGCTGATAATTGTTTGAAAAGATGAAATAATTCAAAAAACTTTGAAAAAGTTCTTGACAACAAAAAGAAAGCATGATATACTAACGAAGCTGTTGACAGCAAACGACTCAAAGTATGAAATGAGTTGTTGAACATTGAAAACTGAACAGTGAAACAACCTTGAAATTCGTTGAGAATTCCTAGTCTATAGACTAGGCAAGTTAGTAAAGTCTTGCTTGCAAGACAAGAGGCTAACGAATAGAACTGTTTTAAGTCGTATGGCTTAAAAACAACTCCTATATTACGATTTTATCCTAAAAATCGTAATATAGAATCAGTAAACGGAATCAAAGATGACAATTAAGGCAAACTTAGTAATTTTGCGAAAGCAAAATTTGTCAGCTAATTGTTCTGATAGGATTAAAAATATGAAGGTACCCGCTTGACCGAAGGTCAATCGGTATCAGTTTTTAACTTCGTTAAAAACTTTAATTCATGATTAAAATTTTGTCTTTTAAATTTTAATATGAGAGTTTGATCCTGGCTCAGGATGAACGCTGGCGGCGTGCTTAACACATGCAAGTCGAACGAAGCAACTTTAAGAGCTTGCTCAAAGAGTTGACTGAGTGGCGGACGGGTGAGTAACGCGTGGGTAACCTGCCCTATGCAGGGGGATAACGTTTGGAAACGAACGCTAATACCGCATAAACTATGGATAATCGCATGATTATTATAGTAAAGATTATATCGGCATAGGATGGACCCGCGTTGGATTAGCTAGTTGGTGAGATAACAGCCCACCAAGGCGACGATCCATAGCCGGCCTGAGAGGGTGAACGGCCACATTGGGACTGAGACACGGCCCAAACTCCTACGGGAGGCAGCAGTGGGGAATATTGCACAATGGGCGCAAGCCTGATGCAGCGACGCCGCGTGAAGGAAGAAGGTCTTCGGATTGTAAACT